>JAXLUJ010000020.1:0-39745 GCA_046329575.1 Chitinophagales bacterium
TTTCGGTATTGTAAAGCAACACCACTTGTTCCGCGCGCTGCATCAGCCGGTAAAACAGGTATGAATACGTACTGTCGCTTTCGTCGGAAGTAGAAAGTTCATAAGCTTTCCGCATTTCATATGGAATGAAACTGTTGCTCTTTTTAGAAGGTGGCAGTATTCCTTCATTACAGGCCAGAATCACCACCTGATCAAAATCCAACGCCCGGGTTTCAAAAATTCCCATCAATTGAATGCCTTCCGTTTGGTCTGATTCAAAGGGAATCCGCACGGTTTTTAACTCATGAAGCAGTAATGGTATGAAGGAAGAAATGGCGATGTGGTCTTTCCAGTTTCGCGTATGCCATTGCAAATGCCGAACGGTATCCAATAATTTTTCGATGGCTACCGGTTCGCGGTCGTGAATAACCTCTAGCTGCGCTTCATTTTTCAGTAATTGCAGCAGTAGTTGTTCAATGGCCGATAGTAACTGTAAATGGTCTTCGGGCATTTGGAAGAGCAACTGAAAAAGCTGCGGTTCATTTTCTAACAGTTTTTCCAAGTCTGCAGCGGTTAGCGATATCTTGTTTTTTCGAACGATCTCTGTTTGACAATCGGCAGCGCTGTTTTTGTGGGCCAGAAGTTGTTCGGTAAAAGGGTGCTGAAGTAATTGCAGTACGTCTTTATGATAGAAACGCCTGCGTTTATTTTTCCCGGCTTGCAAGTGCATATCCAGCCAGTACCTTACGAAATCGGCAATAGCCGTTTCTTTGAGTGGCAGGCCCATAGTGATATTTACCGATTCGTTATCAGGCAATGCGGCCATAAGCGGTTGCAATAACTTTTCATCGGGTAGAATTACGGCCGTGGTTTTTCCTGAGTTTTGAAATTGCTGCAGCACGGCACCTGCCGCTACCGCCTGACCAATATTCTTGGCCGTGCCTACTATCTCAACCTTACGCGGTGTTTCTCTAATAAAATTACCTTGAAAGGGCGAAGGCTCCAGTTTCCATTTTTTGCGAAGTTCGCGAAAATAGGCACCGGCTTCGTGCATCTGATTTTCGGTATACCAGCGATCGGTATCACTCCAAACCTCTGCATGGAACGCATCCATGCAATGGCGAACAATGGTTTCTTCTGATTTAGAGAATAGCGAAAAACCTACAAAGTAAAGATGTAGACCGCGGTAATTTGCCAGCCAGGCGCGATCTTCAGCCTGGGTACGGTACATCAAACCGCTGTAGGCCGCTCCGTTGGCAAGTAGTTTTTCTTTCAAACCGAAATAACAGCCCTCGAAGATCTTCCAAAACGCCTGATAATTTAGCTGAAATGGCGTAAGACTTTCCTGATCTTCAAGAAAAAAGTTCAGCGCCTTTAAATGCTGAAGATCGCGAAAGAACTGTTCCGGGTTTGCCAGTTGACTGTCCAGTTCATTGAAATCGGCCAGCATGGTTTGTGCGGTGGGAATGAAATGTTCAAACAGGTCACCACCTTTTTGTTCCGCATAAATTTCATAGAGCATCGCAATTAGCGATGCATTGGGAAGCACCGCCAAAGGCGAGTCATTACCAATGAAATCAGCGAAGGGAATCAATTCCGGCAGCCAGCCACGGCCTTCCAAATGTTTTTGCAGCGCCTTTCTTAAGAAAACAGAAACCCGGTTGTTTGGCACAATCACCACTACATCTCGTAAATTACCTTGGTGTTTCTCAACCAGCGCATAGGCAATTTCATCAAGAAAACTTTTCATAATGAAATCTCCTTGATGTGGTTGGTGGCGGTATAAATCAAAAAGGCATTGGTAATGAAACCGCCGGTTTTTCTTAAAAGTTCCGCATAGGAACGTAGTTGTTTCTCATGTGCCGGTTTTTCTTCACCCGTCTTGAAATCGATCAATACGTAATTTCCGGTTTCGCGATGAACCAGCACGCGATCAGGGATTTGCCAGCTATTACTTTGTTCATCTAAAATGGGGCGTTCATTGATGGCACGATAGGTTGATGAAAAATAAGGGCGTACTATTTCATTCGAGAAAATTGCTTGTGCTGCATTTTCCAACTTACTTTTTTGATCATTGCTCAGAGCTTTTTCAAGCGTCATTTTTTTTAGGGCAGTTTGTAGATTTTTTTCTGAAGAAATAGAAGCCAGTAATTGATGCAACATACTGCCAAAGTGCAGTGGCTCGCTGCGTTTATAACGCTGCGATTTACGATAACGCAGCATTTTTCCGGCAGCAGAAGCAGTTTGGGCCTTAAATAATTTCATCGGTGGTTTGTGCTTATCCAATGGCTGAATCGTATGCTCGCCCCATTCATAAATGTGTTCGAAACCCATCCATAACTGCTGCGCCTTCAGGAATTGCACGAATAGTCCGGAAACGCTGTTCAGATGTTCCGGTTCTTTTTTTGCAGCTACTCCCAGAATAACCAGCGCTTCTTCAGCTCGTGTTACAGCCACATACACCATATTGATCATATCGAGTTGTGCTGCCGCTTTTTCCGATTCATAAACCGAACGCAAAGGCGTGTTGTTCATCGATTCTTTAAAATGAAGTGGATAGAAAGGAACTTCTGTGGGAAGCCATTCGTTTACATCCTGCCAATGCAATTTGTCGAGCTTACCGATGTCAAAATCAGCATCGGCAAAAATAACAGCCGGGAATTGCAGACCTTTCGACTTGTGTATGCTCATGATGCGAACAGCATCCAGATGTTCTGGAAAAATGACTGATAGATTTTTTCTTTTAACCTCCCACCAATCCAGAAATTCGCTGATTCGATTGCCTTTGGTGGCAGCAAATTCCATAATGGCATCGCGGAAAAACTGGATGAAAGGATCATTAACATTATTCAAACCAAATAGGTCGCATAACTGATCTACGAGAACCGTAATGCGCAGTGCTAAAAGCGTGTTGCTTTGAAACGACTGGCCTAAAAGTTCAGTTAACCGGGCTTCAAAATCCCAAAAAGGGCCAAATAAATTATTGTTGAAGTGGCTCTTTCCGTTTTCAACCAGCTTTTCATCAATAAAATAGAATATTTCCGCTCTTTTAATGGCATTGTTTCTGTCGGTAAGATATTGCAGTACGGAAAGCACTGTTTTTACGGCATACGATTGGTGAATCAATAAACTTTCAGAGGAAACCACAGGTATTTTATGATGCAAAAGAAAGGCAGCAGCATCGCTTCCCACGCTGTTCACACGGGTAAGGATAGCGATATCGCGAAAGTTGAACCCCTTGCTGCGCAAGTTATTGATCTGTTCCAGCAGTTTTTCGTTGCGCAAGGTTGAAATAGCCGATTTCGGTTTTACTTCCGGTAAAAATTCGAGGTGCACATAACCGCCTTCAATGTTCTTTCCGGAAAGCTGCGCATTATTCTCGTAGATGTGTTTTTGAGCAAATTCTGATGCGCCTTCTAAATAACGAAAGAGCGCGTTGTTGAACTCTATAATATTTTTGCGGCTTCTGAAATTTTTGTTCAATACTAATTCTTCAGTACCATAGTTTAGTATGGCCACCTCGCGGCTCTTCAGCATAGCATTTTCATTGCTGCCATAAATTTGCGGAAGGGCAGCAAACTGTGCCACCTCGCCTCCCCGAAAGCGATAAATGGCTTGCTTTCCATCGCCCACTATCAAACTGTCTTTACTACGAAATTGGCTGTTTTCGATCAGCGGAACCAGATTTCGCCATTGCAATAAGGAGGTATCCTGAAATTCATCAATCAGAATCTGATCGTAGCGGTCGCCAATTCGTTCATAAATAATTGGAGCATCCTGTTCACTTACAATCTTTCCTACCCGCTGCTGAAATTCGCTGATATGCAAAACACCTTCGGTTTTCTGATGCAATTGCAATTCACGTTTTACCTCAGTAAGCAACATATAACTGTAAAAGTGCTGCAGCAGCATTTGCGATAACAAATAAGTGCTTGCTTCCGCTTCGCGTAAAGCAGTGAGTTGCTGAAAAATTGCTGTTAGTTGGGGAGCGATTCGGTCGATTGCTGCGCAAGCCACAGCCGCATCTTTTTTAGCAGTGTACCATTTGTTTTCGGTAATCGCTTTAGTGGCGTAACTATTAGGTTTCAGGCAATCGATATCGCCACTGAAACTGGCCGCTTCATTAAAAAATCCCCAAATGCCCTTGGCGCCGTAATAGAAATGCGAGGCTTCCAGTTGGTTTTCTTCTATCAGTTGAATTGCCGTTGCTGCTGTTTCACGCACCTTTTTTTCAAAATTGGCCTGAACGGTTAATAATTGTTTTTGTGCTGTACGGAAATGCTGTGGTTCTATGGCCCACAAGCGGGCCACAAAGGGCGCTGCAGCTTCGCGAAACAACTCTTTTGAGAAGCGCTTTAAATTACTTTCTATATTCCATCCTTTCCCTTCGCTGATGCGGTGTTCGGCAAAATCGACCAAGGCGCGGGTGAGTTCTTTTTCATCCTCACCCGAAATGCGCTGCAGTAAATTGGCTACCGCCTTTTCCAATAATACTTCATCGTCCAGTTCTACCTCAAAATCGGATGCCAGTTGCAGATCGTAGGCAAAACTGCGCACCAATCGATTCACAAAGCTATCGATGGTAGAAACGGCTAAATCGCTGTAGTGATGAAGGATGTGGTATTGCGTAGCCGCGGCCCGCCGCCTCAATTCTACCGTTTCAATTCCCAAGAGGTTCTTCAATTCTTCCAGCATAGGACCCTCGCTGCTTTCATCGCCAATTAGCGTTAATTCCTTCAAGATGCGGGCCTTCATTTCATTGGCCGCTTTGTTAGTAAATGTAATAGCCAAAATGTGCCTGTAAGCCGTAGGATCGCTGTCCTGAAGCGCCAGCCTCAGAAATTCCTTTACGAGTGTGTATGTTTTTCCGCTCCCGGCAGAAGATTTATAAATGCGTAGCATGGTATTTAGGCCTGCGAAAGGTTGGCTCCTACGAAATAAAGCAAGGCAAACGATACTTTATCCCGCAGTTGCCAACACTTTGCAGGTAGGTTGGATGGCTCAAATCAACAGCGTGTGCAAAAGAATAATGTAGCTGCGCATTGTATCTGCGCAGTGAATTTTCCAATTCTCCACACGAATCTTTACTTTTCTATCTTCTTGCGCCTGTGGCATAATTTCCCACTTTTGCCTCTTCATGAATCTGGCAACATATCTTACACATCCCATTTTCGCCACCATACGTAAAGTAGCGGCCCAATCGCATATTGAAACCTATGTGGTGGGCGGTTTTGTACGCGACTTGATGTTGAAACGCACCGGTAAGGACATTGATTTTGTTTGTGTAGGAAGTGGCATTGAACTGGCCGAAAAAACGGCTGCAGCTATTCACCCCAAAATTAAAGTGAGCGTATTTCGCAATTTCGGAACGGCACACTTTGCCACTGATGGCTGGGATTTTGAGTTTGTTGGCGCCCGCAAAGAGTCGTATCAGCGGGAATCGAGAAATCCGATTGTGGAATCGGGAACGCTTACCGATGATCAGAACCGCCGCGATTTTACCATCAATGCGATGGCCATTTCATTAAACGATTCGGATTTTGGTGAATTAGTGGATCCTTTCGGCGGGTTAGATGATATCGCCTCGGAAGTAATACGAACGCCACTTGACCCTGATATTACTTTCAGCGACGATCCGCTGCGTATGATGCGCGCCATCCGTTTTGCTTCGCAACTCAATTTCTACATTGATGACGAAACGCTAGAGGCTATTGCACGAAATAAAGAGCGTATCAAAATTATTTCGCAGGAACGCATTACCGATGAATTGAATAAAATCATTCTTTCAAAAAAGCCAAGCGTTGGTTTTCGTTTGCTGGAAGAAACCGGACTGCTACAGTTGATATTCCCTGAAATGCAGCAGCTGAAAGGCGTGCAGACGGTTGACGATAAAAGTCATAAAGATAATTTCTATCACACGCTGCAGGTACTCGACAACATCTGTTTCACCACCAACGACCTTTGGCTGCGGTGGGCGGCAATTTTGCACGATATTGCCAAACCAGTTACCAAACGCTACGAAAACGGCGTGGGCTGGACGTTTCATGGCCACGAGGTGGTTGGCTCGAAATGGGTGCCACGGATTTTCAGGCATTTTAAATTGCCTCTTGGAAATGAAATGAAACTGGTGCAGAAGTTAGTGTATCTGCATTTGCGGCCTATCGCATTGTCGAAAGAAGAAATTACAGATTCGGCACTGCGGCGATTGCTGTTTGAAGCCGGCGATGATATAGAATCGCTGATGAAATTGTGCGAGGCGGATATCACTTCCAAAAATAAAGTGAAGGTATCGCGCTTTTTGAAAAATTTCGAGATCGTAAGGCAGAAATTGAAAGATGTGGAAGAACGCGACAGTATCCGCAACTTTCAACCACCGGTAAGCGGCGAAATGATTATGCAAACGTTTGGCATTGGACCCTCACGCGAAGTTGGCGTAATTAAAGACCGTTTGAAAGAAGCCATTCTGGAAGGGGAGATCCGAAACGATTTTGAAGAAGCGCATGCCCTGATGCTGAAGATGGGAGCGGAATTGGGGTTGAAGAAATTGGGTTAGAAGGTAAGAGTACAGGTTAGAATAATCATATAACGAACAATGATCTGGCTATTATTTTTTTGTTTGATGCAACTGCATGCCGGAACCGAAGGCAAACCGGTGTTGCACCACTGGCAGCCAATGGAAGGACGAGAAATTAATTTGTTGACTTTGAATGGAAAAGTAAAAACGGTAAAAGTGAGCACCTACAACGCTCTTCAAGGTCAAAATCAGAAATTGGAAGAAAGTTCCATAAGAGAATACGATAGTCTTAGCCGTTGGACCGCCTGGAATACGCTTTTGGAATCAGGGGATACCACTTTCATGAAAGTGTATTCGAATGCTTTTAATAGAGCAGATAGCGTTGTTTGTATTCGAAACTGCGATACTTCTACAAAGGAAATCCGATATACATATGACTTGCTTGGCCGCCTGATTCAAACGGAAAGGAAGATGAATGGTAAAATACTACGTTCTAAGTTGAGATGGTTGGGTAAATACAAATTTGTACAAGAAGTTGAAGAAGAGGATAGAGGTGTTGTGAATCGGGTGGATCTTTCTACTACATTTGTGTTGAACAAGTTCGATCAGTATGTATCCCTAACTAACAGCCACATGCACTTCGCAGCAAAATTCGACAAGAATCATAATGTGAAGTACTACGAATACTTTAATAAGAAAGGCAACCATCGAATTTTGGAAAATTACAACCATACCAACCAGGAGAAGGTTCAATTTATTGCCTCAACAAAAAATTTGGTTGTTCACAATTATGAATTTGTATTTGACCAAAATGGGAATTGGATTCGCCTTTCTGATGTAAAACAGAATGGAGACAGAATACTGAAAGTAACCCGCGAGTTCACTTATTATTAAACGGCTAACCTTAAGCGCTGGGCGGCTTGCAGTAGGGATGGGAGCGGGAAGTGCAGCCCTGCCGCAGCATTGCGAAGGCGGGGCTGCACCGGAGCGCCAGCGGAGCCGCGTACAGCCCGGGCCGGAGCTTTAGCGGAGGCACTGCCATAAAAAAATCAATTCTTTTTTGACGATTCTACACTCGTCAGAAATTTACCCAAATCCATGCCGTTCTTTACGCGATTGTTCTGCAGCGCGGCTTCCAGCACTTCGTTCATCGTATTCACATAATGAAACTTCAGGCCTTTGATGAAGTTGCGTTCAATTTCATCAACATGCTTGTGGTTCTTTTCGCTCATCACAATCTCCTTAATGCCGGCGCGCTTGGCTGCCAAAATCTTTTCCTTGATGCCACCCACAGGCATCACTTTGCCGCGCAGCGTGATTTCGCCCGTCATGGCCAGGAACGGTTTCACTTTGCGCTGCGTGAACAACGAGGCCAGTGAAGTGAGAATAGTAATACCGGCACTCGGCCCATCTTTTGGCACCGCGCCTTCGGGAAAATGCAGGTGCACATTCACCTTCTGAAAAATTTCAGGATCAATACCGAACTGATCGGCATTAGATTTCAAAAAGGTCATGGCCGTGGTTGCCGATTCCTTCATCACATCGCCCAGATTTCCGGTAAGTGTAAGATGACCGTTGCCCTTGCTGAGGGTGGATTCAATGAACAAAATATCGCCGCCTACTGAGGTCCAGGCCAAACCAATGGCCACGCCGGGAACGTTCTCTTCGGTGTACAAGCTCTTATCGAACTTTTCAGGGCCCAGCATTTCGCGAACGCTTTCGGTGCTCAGGTTTTTTTCATACTCCTCATCGGTTGCTACTTTCTTGGCCACCTTGCGCATCACGCTGGCCAGTGTGCGATCTAACTCGCGTACGCCCGATTCGCGGGTGTAGTCTTCGATAAGTGTTTCCAGCACTTTATCGGCAATGGCCACGTCTTTGGCTTTGAGTCCGTGATTGGCAATTTGTTTTGGCACCAAATGTTTTCTGGCGATCTGTGTTTTTTCTTCAATGCTATAGCCTTCCAACGGAATAATTTCCATGCGGTCGCGCAATGCGGGTTGAATGGTATTCAACGAGTTGGCTGTTGCAATAAAAAGCACTTTTGACAAATCGTATTCCAGTTCCAGATAATTATCGTAGAACGTAGCATTCTGTTCAGGATCCAGCACTTCGAGCAATGCCGAAGACGGATCGCCTTTGTAATCGGCGCCAATCTTATCGATCTCATCCAGTATCATTACCGGATTGGAGCTTTGCGCTTTTTTGAGCGATTGAATGATACGGCCGGGCATAGCGCCAATATACGTTTTGCGATGCCCACGAATTTCCGCCTCGTCGTGCAAGCCGCCCAGCGAAACGCGAACATACTTCCGGTTCAGCGCTTTGGCGATAGACTGCCCCAATGAGGTTTTGCCAACGCCCGGAGGGCCTACCAAACATAAAATGGGCGACTTCATATCGCCTTTCAATTTCAGAACCGCCAGATATTCGAGTATGCGTTCCTTAACTTTTTCAATACCGTAATGATCGCGGTCTAAAACCTGTTTCGACTTTTTCAGGTCGAAGGTATCGGTAGTGAGGATGCCCCACGGCAAATCCAGCACCAGTTCGATATAATTCATCACCACGCTGTATTCCGCCGCGGCGGGATTCATGCGGCCTAATTTTTCCAGCTCTTTATCAACCGTATTTTTGGTGTTTTCGGGAAGGGTGAGTTTGGCGGCCTTATCGCGCAGGCGTTGCACATCGCGGTCGGGTGAATTTTGACCCAATTCATCCTGAATGGCTTTCAGTTGCTGATTCAGAAAGTATTCGCGCTGTTGCTTGTCGATATCGGCCCTCGCTTTTGACTGAATCTGGTTTTTCATTTCCAGCAACTGCAGTTCGGCATTCAGGTGTTGCAATACCAACTGAATACGCTGTTGCATATCCGATATTTCCAGCAACTCCTGTTTGCGTTTTACTTCAATATTCAGGTTAGAAGAAATAAAATGCACCAGCGTAACGGGATTGTTGATGTTTTTAATCATAATCCCGGCCTCAGAAGGGATTTGTGGGTTCAGTTTAATGATGTTGGAGGCCAAATCCTTGATGGTACTGATTTGTGCTTCAAATTGCTGATCGCCGGCCGGAGCATGATCGTGCAATACTTCGATTTGTGCCTTAATGTAAGGTTCGCTGGCCACCAGTTGTTTTACTTCGAAACGGTTACGGCCTTGAATGATAGCGGTACTACTTCCGTCAGGCATTTTTATCATGCGCAGAATTTGCGCTACGGTGCCAATCTTGTAAACGTCGTCATATTCAGGCTCTTCTACATTTCCGTCAATTTGTCCGACCACACCAACCAGTTTATTCGACTTATGCGCTTCTTTAACAGCAGTTATCGATTTATCGCGGCTGATAGTTATGGGCAGCACCACACCCGGAAAAAGGATGGTGTTGCGCAAAGGCAATAAGGGCAATTCGTTAGGAATTTCGGGCCTTTTAGACGATTGGCCTTCTTCTTCCTCATCAGCAAGAATGGGAAGAAATTCTACTTCATCTTCAGCACCGGAAAGCTGAAATCGGGTATCTTGAAAATTTGTCATGCTTCAGACGATAGTTTTACGATTTTGATAGGAGACGGGTAGAGGTCAAGTATTGTGCCAACGCCTTTATGACATTTTGCAGGAATAACTATTGCTGTTTTCGGTAAAAGAAAAATATGAAACCGATGAGTAAAAAAGAGGAAAAGGAACGGGAGGAAAAAGACAACCGCGAACATTTAGTTTACCCGCCTTCAGAGGATATTTACAATCAGGCCGAAGAAGTGCAAAACATAGATGTGGACGACCTTTCACAGCTCAAATCGCCAAATGTGCCGGCCGATGCGGCCAATGAAACCGACTTTGAGCACGATCATACCGGAAGCGATCTTGACGTACCGGGAAGTGATGAAGATGAGCCGCCCTTGAACGGGAAAGAAGATGAAGAAAACGATCTCTACAGCCCGGCAGACACCCGTTAAAACAAAAAAGGGAGCTGAAGAGCTCCCTTTTTTGGTATCAGATGATCTGATTACATGTGTTTCTGGATGGTGGCTTCCAATTGGTTTTTGGGAACGGCACCTACCACTTTATCTACTACCTGTCCGTTTTTAAAGAACAGAATGGTAGGAATGCTGCGCACCTGATAATTCATAGAAACATTCTGGTTGTTGTCAACATCAACTTTACCGATGTTTACCTTGCCTTGGTATTGGGTAGCCAGTTGTTCAATAACCGGACCTATAGCCTTACAAGGGCCACACCATTCTGCCCAAAAATCCACTACGGTAAGTTTGTCAGATTTTAACACATCGGTTTCGAAGTTGGAGTCTGTGTACGTTGCTGCCATTTTCTTATTTTTTATTGATTTTATTGATGACGAATCAATCGTCTGAAATATTTTCTACAACACGGGCAAAAACTTTGCCTAATGCTTTTGGGCTGCCATTCTTTCCTGAATTACGGTAAACATTTCAAAAGGATTTTCTACTGATTGGGTGTTCACCAGCCAATCGGGCAGGTTTCCGCCGGGATTTGTGGAATATTCATTCAATACTTCCACGGCATCGCCCTTGGCGGTTACTTTCCAACGGCCGGTCATTTGCTGAAGCCTAACCACGCCATCTTCCTCCTTAATATAGTGAGGTTCAGAAGTTTGTAAAATCGTTACCGATCCGGTTTGGGGTTCTCGTATTATTTTTACTCTGGAAACACAGTCGCGATCGGCAACCGGCCATGGCGAATCATAGCACAGATACCCAATAAATTCATCGTCGGAAATGTGTGCCAGAATGCGTGCCTTTTTGCAACGGGGCATCCAAAGCGGATAGCTTTTGTAATCAGTAATCAATTGCACTACATCTTCCAATTTAGCGTGCAGCAGCATTACGGCTTTCGAATCTTTGAGCTTGCCCCATTTGCTGTGCCGGGTAAAAACTTTAATGCCTTTTTTTTCGCGCTGCAACAGCCAATCTTCCACCTTTACCGGAAATCGAAACGCCAGCAGGCTTAATGTGGCAATAAAGAGACTC
Organism: Chitinophagales bacterium; assembly: GCA_046329575.1. Taxonomy (GTDB): domain Bacteria; phylum Bacteroidota; class Bacteroidia; order Chitinophagales; family LD1; genus UBA1941. The sequence goes on from JAXLUJ010000020.1 coordinate 11,496, forward strand.
CATTTTTTCACTACTCCGAACATAAGGCATTTCTGTTGGTGGTGCAATATCAAAATCTGTTCCGAACCCAAACGTGAATGCGGCCGGAACTGCAATAGGGCGAATTGTGGCCATCGCGCAACATCACAAAACAATCGTAATTACCGGGTTCGTGGGGCGCAATGGTGCCAAAGTTCACCCGGGGTTCGATGAGCGAGTGTAACGCCGGAACTTCTGTTTTAGTGTAGAAATAACGTCCGGTTTTTTTTTCGGTCCAACAAATTTCAAAATTGAATTTCCCCAAGATCAGGTACCGAAGCACCTTTCCGGCCACTGCAGAATGGTTGCGAACTTTCCCCGGGAAATAGAACAGACTGTCAGTAACCGCAAATGCCGAATCGGCAAACAATTCAGTTTGGATTTTGCCCAACGGGTAGTAATAGTCCCAAATTTTGAATGGCTTCTTGCCTTTACAAGTGAATACGGTATCGGGAATGCCGGGTTCCAGCCAGGTGTTTGGGAAAAATACCACTTCTTTTCCTGCAATGGAATCATCGTAATGCCAGATGTCGAATTGAGAACTTCGAAATCCCGGAATTTTATGATCGTGTGAAAGCTTGCCGGTATAAAACTGATAAAGCGAAGCATGACCATAGCTATTCATGAAAACTACTGGGCGCTCACCGGCTGCTGCCTGTATTTCGCTGCACCACTTTTTCCATTGATGAAACTCGCCTTGGTAACCATATTTGCCAATTGCAATTTCGGTAGTGAAAAACAGTTTGGCCAGAACGATCAGAACCAGAGAAACCAAGCCTGAGAATTTCAAAAATGGAAACGACTGCTGCCTGTCGATTTGAATGGCTGCCAGAAGCACTATCGAAACCAATGCCGGCAAACACCAATTGGCTTCCGGCCGGTTCTTAAAGCTGCTCAATAAAAAAAACAGAAAAAAGCCCAACGCCTGCACCGCCAGTATGCGTTCGAAAACTGAAAATTTCTGTTTGGTTTTATATAGAACGAAAAGAAATAGCGGAAGCCCTAAAAGTACGGCCTGACCACTGAGATAGTCGATTGTAAATTGGAACTGATAAATAGCTTGTTGCCGGTCGCGCAAATGAAAATAGAAAGATGGAAAACCGTGGGTGTATTGCCAGTAAAGATGTGGCAGGTATAATAACAAACTTCCCACTGCCAGCAGCCAAAACCCTGATCGTTTCAGCAATTTGGGCACTGCCAGTAAAGTAAAAAGAAGCACCAACACCGCATGGTACTTGCTATACAGCATTCCCGAAATGGATAGTAACAGCAAGGGAAGGGAATAAGCGCCAGGAGCTTCCAGGTATTGTTGCAGGGCAAAAAAGTAAAGTACCAGAAAGAACAACAGCGGAATGTCGGGCACGGCCCATGCACCACCAATTTGCAACGCCCAGGCGCAGCACATCAAACTGAAGAAGGCGCATTTATGAATTGGCCGTGAAATGGCCTGCATGAGGGCGATTCCGGCTACTGACAGGATCACAAACCCCAACCGCACCCCAATTTCATTGCTGAAGAACCAAATGCCAACCTTGATGAGTATGGCTACTGCCGGAGGATGATCGAAATAACCCCAATCGAGTTGCCTGGCATATAACCAGTAATAAGCTTCATCGGGAATTAAACTGCTTCCCATGGCCTGCCAGAGCAATAGCAGCAACCAGCACGGATAAAAAACAAACTCAGGATACTTTTTCAGAAATGCCATTATTCGATACTTTGACGCAAATGCGCCAGTTGTGCCTTTGAGCCCATGGCAATCAATTTATTGCCGGGAACTATTTCTGAATCGTTAGAAGGATTCAATCTATATCCTTCCGCGCGTTTGAGACCCAAAATGGTAGCGCCGGTAACGGGCAAATTTTGCAACAGTATTGTTTTTTGGGCTTCTAACTCACTAATCATAAAATGTTCATCATTCACACTGCCCATCATATCGAGGAACTCCTTTACATCGGGGCTGATAAGCAGTGACGCCATATGCGAACCGCCGATTTTATCGGGCATGATCACATTATTGGCGCCTGCAGTTTTTAATTTCGATAAACTGGAATCTTTTGATGCCCGGCTGATAATTTTAAGGTCGCGATTCAACTCGCGTGCAGTAAGTACAATGAAAACATTTTCTGAATCGTCGGGAAGCGTACATATCAGTGCTGCAGCTCTTTGAATTCCGGCCTGTAACAGTACTTCATCCTTGGTGGCATCGCCTTCCATGAAGAACGGCAAATCGCGCAGGTCGCGGTCGTGGATATGTTTTTCTACCACCACCACCTGCCTGCCGGCCTTTAGCATACGCGAAACAGCCTCGCTGCCGTTTCGGCCATAGCCGCAAACGATTACATGCCCGCTGAGGCTGTCAATTTTATTTTCCATGGTAAAACGTTTGTATGAGTCAATGAATTCGCCATCCAGTAAATAACGGGTAAGCGTACTTACTATAAAGCCCAATGTGGCAAAGTTGGCCAGTATCAGGAAAATGGTGAAAATACGGCCCGCGTCCGATAACGGATGAACCTCATTAAAGCCTACGCTGGCCACCGTGATCACACACATATAAAGGGCTTCTAATGGCTGATAGCCTTCCAGAAGCATATAACCTATGGTACCGGTAAGCAGAATGATAAAAAAGACGCCCAGCGAGAGGTATAAACGAAAGAAGGGGTTGGCAGTTTTCACTGGTGTGAAGATACGAAATCGGGGAAAGCCTGCTGATTCGGTCTGCTTAAAATTAGGTTTTTGGATTTTTCAGAGAAAACTTTACTTTTGCCGTCCGAATTAAAAAAACATGGCACATCATAAGTCAGCAATCAAGCGCATCCGTCAGAACGCAAAGCGTCGTTTAGAAAACCGTTATTATGCAAAAACGATGCGTAATGCGATCCGCGATCTTCGCGCTTCTAAGAAGAAAGGCGAGGCTGCCAAGGCTTTGGTAAAAGTAGTATCGTTAATTGATAAAGTGGCTAAACGCGGTCAAATCCACAAAAATAAGGCGGCTAACCTGAAATCTAGTCTGGCCAAAAAAGTGGCTGCTTCAAAATAAAAAGTCCAAACACTAATACGAGCTCATCTTCGGATGGGCTTTTTTTTTGCCTGTAAACACCGTATAGTTGCACATGGCAATTCAAAAAATAGCGGTAGCCGGCGCCGGCACTATGGGCGCGGGTATAGCTCAGGTGTTTGCGCAAAACGGCTTTCAAACCACTTTGTTCGATGTGGCGCAAGGGCAGTTAGATCGCGCCCGTCAAAACATTCAAAATAACCTTAAACAACTGGAAGCTAAAGGCAAATTAAACGCCCAGGCTCATCAGCATACCCTTTCTTTGCTGCAGTTCATCAGCGAACCCTCGCTGGTGCGTGGCGACGTGATTATTGAGGCGATTGTAGAAGACGAAGCGGCCAAGCAACGGTTGTTTACCTCATTGATTGCCGAGAATGCGGATGCCATTTTCTGCTCTAATACGTCATCGCTAAGTATTACCCGATTGGCCAAATCGGTTCCTGATGCTTCGAAATTTGCTGGAATGCACTTTTTCAATCCCGCAACCATCATGAAATTGGTGGAAATTGTAAAAGGCCCTGATACTTCTGAAGAAACCGTGAATACTTTGAAACAATTATGTGATACGCTGGGGAAAACGGCTGTAGTTTGCCTCGATTCGCCGGGTTTTATTGTGAACCGGGTGGCTCGTCATTATTATGTGGAAAGTTTAAAGATTATTGAAGAAAAGGCTGCCGTAATGGAAAATACAGATGCCCTTCTGGAAAGCGCGGGTTTTAAGATGGGGCCTTTCCGACTGATGGACACTATAGGAAACGATATTAATTATGCCGTCACTTCATCGTTATATGAGGCCTTTCACGGCGATCCGAAATTTCGCCCGTCGCGAATCCAGCAACAAAAAGTGGCATCGGGTAATTTGGGCAAAAAGACGGGAAAAGGATTTTACGATTACAACTAAATAACCAATTCATGGAAACTGCAATCGACACTACTGTTCACCGCAAACTGGCGGTAGATTGTTTTAATGCGGTATGGCAAATTTTGGGTAAAGAAAATGCCACAGCCGATGAGATTAATGAAGCCATTCTATTGGCGCATTCCAGCACCTGGCACTGGAAGTTTGCCGGAAACGAATTGCATCAGCAACGCGGTGAATGGATCATTTCGCGGGTGTATGCGCATTTCGGATTCGGGGAAATGGCCTTGTATCACGCCAAGCGTTGTTTAGAGCTTACCGAAAAGCACGGCTTCAAAGATTTCGATTTGGGTTATGCCTACGAAGCTATGGCGCGGGCTTACATGGTTTTGAAAAATGCTGATGCAGGAAAACCTTACTACGAAAAGGCTATTGCGGCCGGTGAATTGATCGAAGACGCCGAAGACAAGTCGTGGTTCAGTAAAGATATGGCCACTATTTCCTTCTAAACGCAAGAAGGATTCTGACTAAAAAATATACCTTAGCCACGCTACAATTGAATTGATGGAAAAGAAACTTTTGCTGGAGGTAAAAAACCTCGTTACTGAATTTAAAACGGAAGATGGGCTGGTAAAGGCCGTGAATGATGTAAGCTTTGATCTATATCGTGGTGAAACCGTGGGTATTGTTGGCGAATCCGGATCGGGTAAGTCGGTAACCTCTCTTTCTATCATGCGCCTGATACCCAACCCTCCGGGAAAGATCGTAAGCGGGCAGATTATTTACCACACCAAAGATGGTAAACAAGTGGATCTGGTGAAACTGTCGGAAGAAGAAATGCGGCAATACCGGGGCAACGAGATCTCCATGATTTTTCAGGAGCCGATGACTTCGTTAAATCCGGTTTTTACTTGTGGCGATCAGGTGGTAGAAGCCATTCAATTGCATCAAAAAGTAACGCGTATTGAAGCGGAGCGCCTCACGCTTCAGATGTTCGAAAAGGTGAAGTTGCCGAATCCGCAGCGCATCCTCAATGCGTATCCGCATCAACTTTCGGGCGGACAAAAACAGCGCGTGATGATTGCTATGGCCATGAGTTGCAATCCGAACATATTGATAGCCGATGAACCTACCACAGCGCTCGACGTTACCGTTCAGGCAACCATATTGGAACTGATGAATCAGTTGCGTCGCGAAATTGAATCGAGCATCATTTTCATTACACACGATTTAGGTGTTATTGCGGAAGTTGCCGATAAGGTGATTGTAATGTATAAAGGCAAAATTGTAGAGCAGGGCGCGGTGCTCGATATTTTCAAAAACCCGAAACATCCTTATACCAGAAGCCTTTTGGCCTGCCGTCCGCCGCTCGATATCCGTTTGCGCAAGCTGCCAACGGTAGTTGATTTTATGCGGGAAGAAAACGGGCAAATCATTGAAATACCAACAACAGTTCGTGAAGCCATACAGAAACAAGTGATTTCAATTGACGAAACCAATGCCCGCCGTGAGCGATTGCTGAAAGGCAAAACGCTTTTGGAAGTGAAAGGTTTAAAAACCTGGTTTCCGGTGGAGAAGAATTTTATGGGGAAAGCGCTGAGTTATGTGAAAGCGGTAGATGATGTAACGTTCAATGTGCAGGAAGGTGAAACGCTGGGTTTGGTAGGGGAGAGCGGTTGCGGAAAAACAACTTTAGGCCGTACGATTTTACGTTTGGCTCCGGCGCATGAAGGTGAAGTATTGTTTGAAGGAAGAAATATTCTGGATCTGAACGCCGGCGATCTCAAAGATTTGCGCCGGCACATGCAGATCATTTTTCAGGATCCGTATTCATCGCTGAACCCGCGAATGACGGTGGGCGCGGCGATTCAGGAACCGATGACGGTTCACGGCGTTCATGAAAATGAAAAAGTGCGTCGCGAAAAAGTGATTGAATTGTTGGAAAAAGTGAATATGCGTGCCGATCATTACAACCGTTATCCGCACGAATTTTCGGGCGGGCAGCGCCAGCGGATTTGTATTGCGCGCGCTTTGGCGCTCAATCCACGGTTTATCATTTGCGATGAATCGGTAAGTGCGTTGGATGTGAGTGTGCAGGCGCAGGTGCTAAATTTGCTTATTCAGTTGCGTGAAGAATTTAAGTTCACTTACATATTCATTTCGCACGATCTTTCCGTAGTGAAATTCATGAGCGACCGTATGGTAGTGATGAATCGCGGAAAGATTGAAGAAATGGGCCCATCAGATGAAATTTACAATAGTCCTAAGCATGAATACACCCAACGCCTGATTGCGGCTATACCAAAAGGGGAATTAAGTGATATCGAGGCACGGATGCTGATTAATTCTTAAACCTGTTATTTTACCACCAACTTACCTTGTTTACAAACAACAAGATGGTTTTTGATGGAATAAAAATATAAACCCGGAGGCAGATCAAGCGCAATAGTTTGTTGTTGTTGTTCAACGGGCAGGTCCAGAACTAATCTTCCGGTAAGATCAAACAGGGAGATTTGGGCCTGTTGTAGCTGGGTTTCGGGAGGGAATTCAAGTTGTATAGAAGTGGTAGCGGGGTTGGGATAAAGATTCACGTTTGAAGATAGTGGAACCTCATTGATAAAGGTGGGCTGAATGTTTAGGCAACTGTTTTCATCCAGACAACCATCGCGGTCAAGTTTAACGAGCCAGGCATTTTCATCGCCACGGGCAGATGCCATACCGCAGAGTAGCAAGCCGCCATCTGAAGTGATTTTGATGTCTTGAAAGGTATTGTAAGAAAGGGCATTGTTATAAATGGCATAAGACCGGCTCCATTGGCAGTGGGCGTTACTGTCGAATTTAAATACCCAGCCGTGGATGTTTGAATCAGTTAGCATGCCACCACAGCCCACAAAACCACCATCATCAGTGTTGACTATGGCGCTGGTTTGCGATAACCAGTGCGAATTATACGGCACCCATTTAATGACGAATCCATTAGTATCAATTTTATAGATGTTGTAGTTCAGAAAGTCATTTTGATTTCCAATAGAGTCAATAAAACCCATTGCCCAAAATGCATTCTGAGAATAGTTAGTCGGGGTAATTAAAATGCCGGAAACTATTGTCGAGTCGCCATAGCGCTTGCGCCATTGCTCATTACCGTCGTTATCATATTTGACGATCCACGGAAAAAGTTTTGTGCTCGTACTAAAAGAGCCGCCACTTACCATGAAGCCGTTGTAAACTACCAAAACATTAAGAGCACGGTCGCCGTCGGATAAGGAAATTGACTTTTCCCATATTAATTGGCCGGCAGTATCGGTTTTAACCATGTAACCTTTAAGGGCATTTCCGGCGCCGCCGTTTAATTGGTTCGATTCGCCCACAGCAATGTAGTTGCCATCGCTTAATTGACGGGCATAATAGAAATTATTGTAATCATTTTGTCCTAAACCAAACTTTCTGATCCAGATGGTGTCGAAGTGTTCATCTAGTTTTATTAAGGCAGCATAGATTAAAAATTGTCCGTTTGCGGTGTCCGAAAATAGCTGCCCACCGATCACATAATTTTTTTCCAATAGCGATTTAAATATAGAACCTCCTGTCCCTAAGGAATAAGCAGTTAAATGGTCGTCAAACACCTTAAGGTGTTTGACGACCCCGGTCTTATCAAAATGACCCACTACCATGGCCTGCATAGCCAACGATAAAATGGTATCAGAAACAAAAAGTGTCACATATTCGCTATCTGTTTCCAGCACCTGAATAGCCCATTGATTGTGATGGCGAATGTCGGTGGCATTAGAAAATCGAACCGGCTGCGCCGTAGCAGCTCCACCCAACACCAATAACAAAAACAACAGACTAATTCGCATGGGTAATTAGAACTTTTTGAGTAATCACATCGCCGGTATTCGATAGCAGTTGCACATAATAAGTGCCTTCGAAAAGTAATAAACAAATGGTTAATCCTCCAACAATAAAAAAGGAATAATGCATGTGTGACTTGATTTAAAAAATAGCCCGCAATTCCATTCGCGCTGTATGAACAATAGCGTTGGTGCCGTTTTTGCGCCCGTCATAAGAGGCAATTAACTGAATAGCGCCAAGTAGCTTTTGTTCCAAACTTACATTCCACGAAAAGTTATTGCCGTTTTTTAAGCCTTCCAGCATGGCGTATTCGGCCTGTTGGTTTTGATAGGCTTTATCGCCATAGCCTACGCCGGTGTAGTTCAATTTTACCCCCAAAGTGGTTTTCTGCAATCGCGAATATTTTAAGTCAATTCCAAATTGATTGATTACCGCAAATTGTCCGCCGGTTTCTTTCAGTCGGTTCGTTTTAAAGGCATAACTGTAATTAGCGGCCAGTCGAATCTGCTGCTGAAAAAGATAACTCAACTCGGCTGTGGTTTCGTGCTGCAACAGTTTGTATTGCTGCGTTAGAAAGAAGTCACTTTGATTGGCTTTGGTGCTGTTAGTATAGCCGGCATTCAGGTTGAGTTGCTTTACGATATTCCAGCGGAACGAAACGCCTTGTTGTTGTGTAAGCCGGTTCTCAAAACCGGCGGTGAGCAAGGTGCGGCTTTGGGCATAATTGAAATCGAACTGCGCGCTAAACTTCGGACTGATGCGATTGAAGAAAAGCGAATTGCGGCTGCTGAGCGCCAGGTTCACAATATTGGTATCAATACTTTTGGTTGGAAAAGGATTGAAAAATTCACCTGCGTTTACCGATGGGCGGGCGTAAATTTTTCGCGTGAGCTGCAAACTGCTGAAAATCGAAAATCGCGCGATCACTTTTCCAAAACCTTTGGCGTTGCGCAACATAGCGGCGGGATTGATGTTGAGCACTTCGTTGAACTGTGCCGAATTTACCGGAATGTAATCGGGAGTAAGCACAAAACTGCGGAAGTACACACTATCGCTGGTGTTTTTATAATCAACCGGAAAGAATTCATTTAACTGTTTTACGCCATCCCCATTCTTATCAATCCATTGGTACTCGCCGCTTTCGCGGTTAGGAGTATACAAATATTGCAATTGCACACGCTGTTCCCTTCCGGCGCCTACCTCGTAATACGTTTGCGATTTAATGAGGCCTTTCCATGCGCTGATGTGGTAATCAATTCGGCCCAAATAATAGTTCTTCAATTCGCTGGCGGCCTTCAGCGAATCTTTTTCATCTACCCGCCGGTAAGTGAGGTTCCACATCAGATTCTGATTTTTGAGTGTAGTAACATTGCCCGAAAGCGCTACGGTATGCGCCAATCGATGCGCAGCCTCGAAGCCGTTACGACCGGCAACTTGCTCGCTTCGGAAGGTATATTCCAGTTTGTAGGAATTGCTTTGCGAATCGGCACTTTGAATGAAGTAGGTATAGTTTTGCCACAATCTGCTATTGGCGGCATTCAGCGTATCGGTGGCACGATCGGTATAACGATTAATCTCATGGGCAAAGGTAACGCCGGTATTCCAACCTTTGGCGCGCGGCAGAAACCACGTAAAATTTCCATAAGGACGAATGAACAGCGATTTGCTGAGTTGCGATTCGGAATGCAATACCGACGAACCGGCGCTTATCCGCAATGCTTTTGTTTTCCATTGTGTAGCCAGTAAATGCTCAAAACCTTTGTAAACCGAATCTTGAATAAAAGTGCGGAAACGATATTGGATGTTTCCGTATTTGGTGAACGAATAGATGGTATTCACCGAAGCATTGTGTTCATTATAAGTCTGGCCGTTAGTATTCAAATTGAAATCGCGCGCAAATTCCACGTTTCGGAATCTTTCTATAGTTCGGAACCGATTCTGAACAAACTCATAATTCACATCAACGTTCAGTTTTTGTTTTACCTCTTGTGAATCGCGTTTGGTAATAATTTCGGTGCTGTAACCGGCACGGGCGGCCAAACCGATGTTATCATTATCGTTCTTTTTAGAAAAAGTATTCAAATCGGTATTGCTCATGGCCACTTCGGCCGTAAGTTTGTTGCGGGCGTTGAAATTATAATCGCCTGCCAGGGTAAACATTTGTTGTAGTTGTGGCGCTACCAGCTTGATTACCGGTTCATAATTTCCTGTAGGAATAAATTTGCAGGAATTGGTATCCAGAATCACGGAGTAAACATAAGTTCGGCCATTAGCGGTGTTTTCAGCGGCACTGTAATGCCCGCCTGTGGTTACCTGCGCAAACGTAAGTACGTAGCGCGCTTTGGCGGCATCGGTGCTGTAAACGTAAAAGGTGTCGTGCCTGCCGCCACACACCGTATCGCGCCTTTCGTACATTATGCGTCCGGCATCAAAGGTTGCGGTATCTACACCTGGATAAAAAGCGGTGGCCACACTGTCGCCAATGTTGGCTAAAAAATTCTTTTTATCGGCATTCAGCGATTGCTGTACATTCTGATTTTTGCTGTCTTGTTCGCTGTATGCATTGAAGCGCACCGACGCTTTTTTCGTTTGCCATTCGATAGCGCCATCTACCATGCTTCGCTGAAAGTTTCGTTCGCTGTATTCAAATTCTACTACCACGCGAAGATCTTTAGTAATAATGCGCCGTGGCGTAAAAGTGATGGTGCCTAAGTTATAGTCGATCACATAATCATTATCGGCGCCGCGTTTTAATTTCTGACCATTAATAAAAACTTCTTCTGTATTGGCCAGAATGATGATAAAAGTTTCGCCATTGGAACCGGTGAGTTTATAAGGTCCTTGATTGCCATCTGCGGCAGGCAGGGTGTTACGCGCAAACTTCCCTTTGGAAATGCCGCCGGCCACATGCGTTTTCAAAACGCCATATCTTTTCAGATCGAAACTTCCGGTATAGCCGCCGCCCTGAGTCTTTTTTGAATAACGGAGAAAATAATCGTTACCGTTAAACAAATCAAAGTCGCCAACCACTACCGTATGGCGGTCTTTCCTGAGTTGAATAAATATTTTATCGAATTCCTGAATCTGTTGGGTATTACCTTCGGGTTGAATGGGAATGTTGTTGTCGGTAATTGCAGCGGTTACTTCGATATCCTTGCTCAACATGCCTTGTATTTGCAGGTTGAACGAAGAGTTCAGCACCACATCCTGGTTGCTGCCGAAGGAAAGGCCGCGTGAAAGGTTGCCGCTGTAATCTAATGCGCCAAAGTCAACAAACTTATCAGCCGTTGTTTCTTCAGGAACATACTCAAAAGGCGTGTTGAGCCGATTGATTTGTGAAAGCCGATAATTTTTAAAGCTTTTATTGAACATCCGGTTGGCCAAAGCAAAGGGATACACGCGATAGGTGGCGGTTACGTTGCCTTCCGGCCGTTTTTTCCAAACCAGATAACCGGCAAAGGGGTAAAAATCATATTGCGAAGAATCAATGGCAGTTCCATTAGCGCTAAGTTGTAACGTATGCGGCACCAGACTGAAACTATCGAGACGAAGGGTATCGGTAGTGATGGTGAAGTTTCGGGAACGAAGGTTCGACAGTGATTGACCGAAAGCACTGCAACTCACAAAAAACACAAAGAACCAACCGGCAATTTTCCCCGACACTTTTGCTAAACGCAATTTGGGGCAACAAATTATGAAAAGTAGGGCGTTAACCGTAATTGCAGGTTCCAATTTCTGAAAACTGAAAACTCACAACCGGGAACTGATTGCCAATACTTTTTATTTTTGCCCGAAACCGAGGTTTGAAAAAGTATTTCACGAAGGCTTTATTGTACAATCTGCTGCTGGCGCTGGGTTTAACGGTAGTGCTGCTATTGCTGGTTAACTGGACGTTACGGCTGTATACCCGTCATGGCCAGAGCTTGACCGTTCCTGATGTGCGCGGCAAACAAATGGATAAAGCTGAGGATCTGCTCGACGATGCCCATTTAGATGTAGAAGTCATGGATTCGGTTTTTATGCCCGAAAAGGCGCCACTTTCTGTTATTGATCAGAATCCCAAGCCCGGAACTCAGGTAAAAGCCGGACGAACCGTTTATGTTACAATAAATTCCAGTCATGCTCCGTTAAGTGAGCTTCCTGATTTGATCGGGAAGAGTTCGTATAAATATGCGCGCATTCAGTTGGAAAGTATGGGATTTCATTTAACAGAACCAATCTATAAGCCCGATCCGCATCAGGATGCGGTGCTGGAAGTGCTGGTGAATAACAGGTCAGTAAAACGTGGAACCAAAATCCCGAAAGGCACGTCTATAACCTTGGTATTGGGCGATGGTTTAACGAACGAGAAGATTAATGTTCCTTACCTGATCGGGTTACGGTATGAGGAGGCGCTTTTGAAACTGCGTGAGGAATACAAACTGGCTGTAGGGGCGTTGGTTGTGAACGACGATGTGCGGGATACGCTCAGGGCATTCATTTTTAAACAAGAACCGGCATATGGTTCGGGGCGCAAGATCAGGGTAGGTGAGGAAATGGACCTCTTTTTATCGAAGGAACTTCCTGAAGGTATTGAAGTACATCCCGAATGGTATAATGCCGGTAATGACACCATGTAATGAAAAAAGAAAGCATGTTTTGGTTGTTTACAATGCGAATAGCTGCATTGGGAATGTTTTTCGTTCTTATGGCTATGCCGGCTGTGGCTCAGGAAACCCTCTATCCGCTTAACAGTAATACCGCGCTGCGACATTACGATCCGGCGTTCGGAAAAAATAAAAAGGCATTTTATGTGGAAGGAACATTGCTTTACAGCAGTGATACCCTTCCGCTTCCTTTTTTGGATGAATTCAATACCAATACGCTAAGACCGTATCGTTTTGAAAAGAATGCGATAACCGATTCCATTGTTCTCAGTTACGGTCCTTGCGATTCCGTTTTAGGTGTTCCGCTAAGTACGAATCGTTTTCATCTTCAGCCGAGTTATACTTTTTTTTACGACACTATTTTAAAGCAAATTGATTCTACCCCAAATCCGCCTATTCTTTTTAAATACTATTCCGGTACCGCTCCTGATTGCTTTGATGGTTCCTATACCACACTCACCGTATATCCTGAATACTATCGTTACACATTTGATACGGTTCACGGAACCATACTGTCCCAAACTTTGGTTAGCGATACCTTCAATCCCGATACCATACTGATGTATTCTAAGGTTTTATACCGCGCTAAATTACCGGCAGCCTCGAAATGGATCGATAATTTTGCCTGGATCAACCGTAGTTATCCGGTACTGCCGCCAACTTTGGGAGTGGCCACCCTTGACGGTTTGAATCAATTCGGGCTTCCCTATAACAATAGTAGTCCAATCAATTATGGCGTTGCCGATTATTTGACTTCGAAACCTATTGACATGGGCGGCCTGTCGATAAGCGATTCGGTTTACCTGAGTTTCTTTTACGAGCCACAAGGTTTTGGCAACTGGCCGAACAAGAACGATTCGCTGGTGGTGGAATTTTTTAACGGTTACACTAATAAATGGGATCACATTTGGTCGGTTCGCGGCGATACCGTTTCACCTACCGGAACTCCGGAATTTCAGCAAGTGATGATTCAGGTGCCGCGTACCATAGTGCCGATCAATAATTATTTCTTTAAAGGTTTTCAATTCCGGTTCAAGAATTACGCTTCGCTGGCAGGCAATAACGATCATTGGCATATTGATTATGTGCGCTTAGGTATGAATCGCAATGCTTTTGATACCGTAATTCAGGATTTGGCTTTCAGCTATGATTTGCCAACGGTTTTGAAAAATTTCACTCAAATGCCGGCATGGCAGTTTACCGGCAAGGCCGATATTGCAGATTCCTTAAGCGCTACCATTGCAAATGTCAATTATCCTCAAGCCGATGGCACCAACCCGCCTTCGATTACCTGGACCGCTACATCTGAAGAAATTTATCCTACACCCGCACCCATGTTCAATGCGGTAAACACCATTTTAGGAACGCGCTACCAAACTTTTCGTTTGTATCCGTCTGCTACCTATGGCGATCCGGCATTGAACAACGATTCCGTGGTGCTATTGTCAAAAGTGTATTTTGGAACTACCGACGGGCAGCCGCAGAACGATACCATTTCGCATCGCGATGTGCTTACTAATGTTTTGGCTTATGACGATGGCAGCGCCGAATTGGCCTATGGTGTAGAAGGGCTGTACACTAAAAAGGCAGCTTTGGAATTTGTGCAACATCAGCCCGATACCATTGTTGGTTTTCAGATTCACTATTCTAACATTGATACGAAGGTGGAAGATTTGGTTTTCACATTTAATGTTTGGGATTCGATTCAACTCAATCAACCCGGTTTTGTGGATTCGGCTATTTATACTTCCCTGAACAGAAAACCATACTACATCGATTCTGTGAATGGTTTTACAACTTATCGCATCGATCCGGTTCCAGTTGGGAAGAAGTTTTATTTCGGTTGGTCGCAAACCGATACCAGAAATTTGCAGGTAGGTTATGATATGAATAGTAAGCTGGGATCGCCGCATATGTATTTCTTTACCAGCGGCACCTGGAAAGCATCTACTCTTGTAGCTAAGGGTTCGCCCATGATCCGTTTGCTGATGCGCCGTTCGAATATTTTTACCTCAGGAATTGAAAACCATTCTATTTCGGCGATAAAGGTTTTTCCTAATCCTACTGCCGGTTTAATTACGGTTGATGTGGCTGAAAATGAAGCCTGGCAACTTCAAATATTCGACGCCCGAGGAGAAGTGGTTCGAATGGAAGATCTGAACAATCCGGTTTCGTTAAATGAATTGGAGGCGGGGTTGTACCTATTGCGCATCGAACGCAAAAGTGATGGCTCGGTATATCAGGCAAAAGTGTTGAAATACTGATGGGAACAGGTTTGCACCAACTCGAAATGCGGAACGGAATATTACTTTTTGACGGAGTTTGCAACTTGTGCAATAGTTCTGTGAACTTTATAATTGATCGCGACCGTAACGATCATTTTCGATTCACATCCCTGCAATCCGAAAAGGGTAAACAATTATTGATACAGCATCATATTGATCCGCAATACCTGGATAGTTTGGTTTTGATTGAAGGCGAAAAAGCGCTGCTAGGTTCAGATGCTGTTTTGAAAATTGCGGCTACACTAGGATTTCCGTATTCAGTTATCGGCATCTTCAAATTTTTACCTTATCGCTTGCGCGATCGTTTTTACAACTGGGTTGCCGCCAACCGATATAAATGGTTTGGGAAACGGGCGGAATGCCGTATGCCCACTCCTGACTTGCAATCGAAATTTTTGTGAAGGAAATTTGCGGAAACATTGTTTTTCGCAAATTAGTAGCATGAAAAAGCTTTTTCTGATAGCGGTAGCGCTTGGGTTGGTGAGCTTTGCCGGATGCTGGGTGATATTTTTTCAGAATAATATCAAAGATCAGAACAAACGGGCTGTGCTGAACATTCCAACAGGATCAGATTTTGATGATGTGTTGAAATTAATGCAAAAGGCGGGGTTACTAAGCAATGAAAATACATTTCGTTTGGTAGCACAATGGAAAAACTATCCGGCGAATGTAAAACCCGGTCATTATGTATTCAACAAGACCATGAGCAATCGGGAAATGGTGAACATGCTAAAAAGCGGTAACCAGGTACCGGTAAAACTGGTGATCTACAACATCAGAACCAAGGAAGAATTTGCGGGGTTAGTGGGCCGAACCATGGAACTGGATTCAGTTTTTTTATTAAGCAAATTGAACGATGCAGCATTCTGCAGCGAACTTGGACGAAACACCAACACCATACTTAGCGCCTTCGTTACCGATAACTATGAGTTCAAATGGAATGCTTCATTTGAAGAATTTCTTGCAGTAATGAAGAAAGCCTATGACCGTTTTTGGAACAACGAACGTATGGCCAAGGCGGTGAAATTGGGTTATCAGCCATCTGAAATTGTAACGCTGGCCTCAATTGTAGAAAAGGAATGCATTTTCGATAAGGAGTTGCCTACTGTTGCCGGTGTTTATTTGAATCGTTTAAAATGCAACATGCCGTTGCAGGCTGATCCTACATTGGTATTTGCACTCCGCGATTTCGATGCCCGGCGCGTTTGGAACTATCATAAAGAATATGATTCACCTTATAATACGTATATGTATGCCGGGCTACCCCCGGGGCCCATCTGCATGCCTCGTAAAAAATCAATTGATGCGGTGTTGAACTTTCAGGATCATGATTACCTGTACTTTTGCGCCAATCCGGATATGAGCGGTTATTCAATTTTTTCAAAAACATTAGACGAACAAAATAAGGTAGCGCGGATGTACCGCGAGAAGGTAACCGAAATGGGTGTTCATTAACCAATAAAAATCACAATTTGTATTTTTTCGATCATCAGGTAAGGGTTCGATATGGGGATACTGACCAAATGGGCTATGTGTATTACGGTAACTATGCCTACTATTACGAGCAAGCCCGTAGCGAAGCGATTCGTGCGCTCGGTTTTCCCTATAAGCAATTGGAGGCATCGGGTGTAATGATGCCCATAACCAGAATGCAGTCGCGATTCCGCCAACCGGCATTTTATGATGATTTGCTAACGGTGCGTGTTTTTATTCCGGAATTACCCGGACGAATGATTCTGTTTACTTATGAGATCAGGAATGAAAAGAATGAACTCATCCATGAAGGAGAAACGCAGTTGGCCTTCATAAGTCTGGAAACGCGCCGTCCTACACATGCGCCACCACAGTTGATAAACCTGCTTCGCCCTTTCTTTCAATAACGTATTTTCAACCTCGTGAATATTTGGCAAAAAATAGTAAAGGAGAATCCCCATCTTGAAAAGTGGGACCAATGGTTGTGTACCTTTACGTTGCCGGGGCTGGACGGCGTAGCGGTTTACGACGTATTGAAATTTTTTAATGAAGAGATTAAAAAGAATTCGTTGGCGGTGCGTTCTAAGTCCATTGCCTTTTCCTTCTTTCTTTCTCTGTTTCCGGCGCTGCTGTTCATAATTGGTTTAATTCCCTACTTTCTGGCTTTGTTCAGCAGTCAGGATATCAATAGCTATCTCCGCGGTTTGGTGAAAAGTATTTCGCCAAGTGCCGATGTATTTCAATTCTTATGGAATTTTATTGGTCCGGTTATTTCAGATGTAAGTAAAAAACGCCCGAGTTTACTTACAGGAACATTTTTACTTACGTTATTTTTAATGACTAACGGAGTAGTAGCCATGATGTCGTCATTTGATAAGGCTTATCACAATTATAAAAAACGGACCGGTTTACAAACCCGAATGGTAGCTTTGAAAATTTCGCTTTTGCTTTCTGTAATGTTCATTCTTTCAATGGTATTGGTGGTAATGGGCGAAGATTTCCTGAACTGGGTGTTCAAATTGTTGCATATCCAGAATATGTACACCCGGGCACTTTTTGTTTTCATCCGCTATATATCCATCATACTGTTATTCTTCTTCAGTATATCGCTTGTTTATTATTATGGGCCGGCACACACTAAAAAATACCGTTTCATTTCAGCCGGCGCCACTATCACCACGGTGCTATCCATTATCACTTCTTTGGGCTTTTCCTATTATTTGTCGCATTGGGGTCGTTTTGGTAAATTGTATGGTCCTATAGGTACTATTATGATTATCATGATATGGTTACAAATCAACGCCTTTGTGTTATTGGTAGGATATGAAATAAACGCAGCTATATACTATCATCATTCCATTCGTCAACAAAATAAAACCAACGAAACGGCATGAATTACATCCAACTGGTACGCAGGCAATGGAGCATCGCACTGAACGATAAGCGTTTTGTTGCCGTGTTTTTTGCCAATTTTCTGTTTTGTTTAGTGTTGTATTTTTCCATTGCCCATTGGTTGCTTGATAATAGTAATCGCGCCGGTGCCGTGATCGACGATCCTATTCAGGCATTCTTTAAGCCAATTGACCTATCTTATGTTATTGGTCTGTTTACATATACTTCAACCGGATTGTTTTTGGCTTACATTGTTCAGTTCCCTCTTTTACTGCATCGTGTTTTCCGCTCGTTTGCGGCAGTGTTTGTAGTTCGTGCCATTTGTATTTTCTTATTGCCGCTGGCTCCTCCTGCGGGCACTATTCCGCTGTACGATCCTATTACCGACTATGCCGTAAACGAAGGCAAGATTCTCAATGATCTTTTCTTTTCCGGCCATGTTTCTGACCTCATCATTTTCGCATTGGCGGTTACCCATACAAATTTACGCAGATGGCTGTTTTTTGCAGCTTTTGCAGTAGGTTCGATGTTAGTAATTCAGCGAGTTCATTATAGCATTGATGTGTTCTGCGCCGGTTTTTTTGCCTATGGATGCCACCGGGTTTTTGTTGGCAGAACCGAGCGGTACAGCGTACATCAGCCCGAATCAGTACTTCAGGAACTGCCTTTTGAAAATTGAAAATGAGATCTCCTGTTGCAGCCCTGTTTTTGTTGGTGTTCACGGTTTGCTTTTTGGGTTGCCAACCATCTGTTTCCATGCCCGAAAAATCAGCGAATACAGTAGCATTAGCAACAGATAGCGCGTCCCAAAATCTTCATCATCTCTTAAGCAATTCTTCCCAAACGTATGTGAGCAGTTTCAATTCGTTGAAAGAAACTGCGGGTTATGAAACAGCCATTCTGTTTTTTGATCCACATGGCGATGGATGGCAACCGATACATAAATATGCAGCGCTAGCTGAACGTTATGGCTATTTGTTGATTGGCTCGAACTATTCTTCAAATGATCGCGCAATTGATGATAACCTACAACATGCCATGATGCTGATTGCTGAAGTAAAGAAGAAATACGGCGTGAAACACCTGGTGTTGGCGGGTTTCAGCGGTGGCGCCAAAGTGGCGTTACTTACGGCTTCCCGAATGGACATTGAGGCGGTAGTTTATAGCGGTGCGGTAATCGATGTTCCTATTAAAGCGACTACTTTTTTGCTGGGTATTGCCGGCCAATCAGACATGAACTTTCCCGAGCTGGTGTTGTTCGACCGGCATCTTCAAAGTTCCAATCATGCTATTCGAATTTGGAATGGAAAGCATGAATGGCCAGATACAGCGGCTATGGAACCAGTGTTTCATTTTCCATATCAATCGAGTATGGCTTCTTCTATTTCCACCGCCCAAATCAAGGAACTCCAGAGTGAGCAGAGCGACCATGAGCAACTGGCGGCAGCGTTTCTGCAGCGCGATTTATTGTGGTGGCGGCAAACTATGGAGCAGTTGCAACGGGCTAATAATCCTAAAACAATTCGTGAACTGGCATTTCTTTCCCTTGCAGGTTTTAGTTTCAGTAATAACGCCATCAATGATGGCCAATATGATGATGCAAGAAAATTTCTTACAATTTACGAATGGGCAGATCCAACCAATCCGGATATCGAAAAACTGAAGGTGCTATTGCGCGAGCGTTCGGGCCATTGATTACGGTTTGAAATTCGGGTCGGCAGCGCGTTTTTTCGCCTTGATGGCATTATAGATTCCCGAAATGGGGTTATAGAACTTCGCCTTTTCGCGGTGAATATATTTTGGCGCTTCCATTCCCGGCAATACCACCACCTGCGGTACGCCTTCCCCTTTCACAAATGCCCGCGCGAACTCTTCACGGTTCCGGAATGGATAAACAGTTACTGTTTTGAACTTGTAGATATCGGGCACCAATGCAATCTTTAGCGTATATTTTTGTTCGGGTGGAATACCCGAAACCGGAAAGGTTTTGGTGATGTAACCTAGAGAGGAGAACTGAAGGCTATCGCCGGGATACACGTACATCGTAAATTTCCCCTCGCCATCGGTAGTTATACCCTTTTTCTGGTTGGGAATCCAGATGTTGGCATACGGAACGGCGCCATCGGTTTTGATATCGGTGATTTGTCCCTTTATCAGAAATTTACCTTCAGTATAATCAAAGTTCAGTTGTGCTGATGCAGATGCTGCGAAAAACAGCATCAACAGCAAGAACAATTGATGTAATGAACTTTTGGAAAACACAGCTAAATCTATAAACTGAAAATAGAAAACCCCGAAGATAATCTTCGGGGTTTCCGGAATTTTAAAGCTATTTGTGCATTATTCAGCTACCACTTCAAAGCCAACGGTAATTTTCTGATCGCGGCCCAGACCGATTTCAGCAGTATAGTTTCCTACCGTTTTTACTTCGCCTTCCACAATGTGAATTTTACGGCGATCCACTTCGATGTCGGCCACTTTGCGAATGGCTTCGGCAACGTGGTGAGCGGTTACGCTACCGAAAATTTTATCGGTAGTGCCTACTTTAGCGCCAATGGTAAGTTTGGTTTCTGAAAGGCGTTTTTTGATGTCGTTCAATTGTGCCACCAGTTTTTCTTCCCGTTTTTCTTTACCGCGCATTACGCCGCTCAGAAGTTTACGGTTAGTATCGTTGGCCAGAACAGCAAATCCTTGCGGAATAAGATAATTGAGAGCGTAACCTGGTTTTACTTTCACCAGATCATCGGCATAGCCTAATTTTTCTACGTCTTTTTTCAAAATGATTTCCATATGATTCTTCTTTATTACGTGAAAAAATTATTTCAATAAATCAGCTACGTAAGGCAATAACGACAAATGACGGGCACGTTTGATAGCCTGAGCCACTTTACGCTGATATTTCAGCGAGTTACCGGTAAGGCGGCGTGGATAGATCTTGCCTTGTTCGTTGATGAAGTTCATCAAATAGTCAGGATCTTTATAGTCGATATACTTAATACCGTTCTTTTTAAAGCGGCAGTATTTCTTTTTAATCAAACCAATTTTTGGTGAGGTCAGAAAACGGATCTGATCGCTGGCTGAAGCCTTTCCTCCTTTAGTGTTTCTTGTTGCCATGGTTTATGCCTCCTCTGTAACTTTTGGTGTAGAAACTTTTTTGCCGCGGCCTACTTTGCCGGCGCGCTTGTCGTCGTTATACTTCACCGCGTATTTGTCTAACCGCACGGTAAGAAAACGAAGAATGCTCTCATCGCGGCGATATGCGATTTCAAGGGTAGCCAGCGCTGCTGCCGGAGCCTTAAACTCGATGAGGTGGTAAATGCCCGTTGTTTTCTTCTGAATCGGGTACTTCAGGTTTTTCAATCCCCAGTGTTCCTGGTGGATGATCTCTGCCCCCTGGCTTTTCAGCATATCAACGTAAGCGTTGATTGCTTTTTTGGCTTCGTCTTCCGACAAAACCGGGGTCAGGATGAACGTTGTTTCGTACTGTCCTTGCATGTTTGTCTGCTTTTTTGTTAAAAAATTGGACGGCGAAGATAGGAATAAAACTGAGAACTGAAAACCGGGCGCTGAGAACCGAAAACTGAAAGAACGGAGAACTGACAACTATTTTTCATTTTCGCCTCATGTTTCTATCCCGGCTGCGGCTTATTCAGTTCAAAAATCATGCACAGGCCGAATTTTCATTTAAAAAGAAGATCAATTGTTTTATAGGCCGGAATGGAGCCGGTAAAACCAACATTCTGGATGCCATTCATTACATCTGCCTCACTAAAAGTTTCTTAAATAGTGTAGATCAACAACTTATGTTATGGGGAAGTTCGTTCTTCAGGCTGGACGCAGCTATCGGCATGGCCCAAAATGAGGAGCAGATCACAGTAAAGTGGCAAATGCCGCGGCGAAAGGAGTTTTCAGTTAATAATTTGCCTTACAAGAAATTAAGTGAACACATTGGGCATTTTCCGGCGGTGGTAATTAGTCCTGATGATGCCGCTCTGATACAAGGCCCAAGCGAAGAGCGCCGAAGGTTTCTCGACAATACGCTGTCTCAAATCGATCCGGTTTATCTCAATCATCTGATCCGATATGTAAAGGTGCTGGACCAGCGGAATGCGCTGCTGAAACAGGCTGCGGCCGGAGGTGCTTTCGATGCCGTATTACTGGAACAATACGATGAGCAACTGGCTGTACATGGCGAGCCGGTGTATGAGGCCAGAAGGAAGGCAACAACCGAGCTGAACCAGTTATTCCATACTTATTACCAGCAACTTAGCGGCGGTAGGGAAGTAGTTGACTTTACTTACCAATCGGATATGCATCAAGGCGATTTGCGCTTATTGCTTAGGGGAAGTCATAAAAAGGATCTGTTACTGGAACGCACCGGTACCGGTATTCACCGTGATGATCTTGAATTTTCGATTGGTAAAGAGAAGATTCGCAAGTTTGGTAGCCAGGGGCAGCAAAAGTCTTTCATCATTGCCATGAAATTGGCACAACACCGCCTGATAGCCCAACGTAAAGGAGTAGCGCCGGTGTTGTTGATCGATGATATTTTTGATAAATTGGATGAAATGCGCAGCAAAGCCTTAATGGCGCTGCTTTCTGACCCATTCTTTGAGCAAATATTTCTTACGGATACATCGCAAACGCACATTCAATCAGCCCTTTCGGGCAAAGAAGAGCTGTATGAAATTTTTCTGCTACTTTAGGAGCCGCTCATGAAAGGCAATCAGATCAGTTTAGCACAAGCAATTGACAGTTTTATTAAAGAAGCGCGTTTGCAAACCGGAATGGATGAAGCGCGTATAAAGATATTATGGGAAGAGTTAATGGGAAAACCCATTGCCCGCCATACTGCCGATATGAAATTACGCGAGGAGAAGCTCTACCTCACTATTGATTCTGCGCCATTAAAAAATGAATTGTTTTATTCACGCGATAAAATCAAAGAATTGTTGAACCGCGAATTAGGTCACGAGGCCATTAAGCACGTCCTGATTTTTTAGTATCTACTGTTTAGTAATGAAACTGACCCACATAATTGTAGCACTTTTTTTAATTGGAAATTTTTCGGTAAGCGGCGCCCGAACGCAAACGCGTCGCGAAATCACTTTCATAGTGGTTCGAGCCATGAGGGTGAAAGATGTAGCCGCTCAATTTCATGTTGCGCCAAAAGAACTGGCCAAGATTAATCATGTTCGTAAACGGCAGATGGTTTATGCCGGAAAGCAGTTACGCATTCCGGTTTGGTTGCGCAAGAAGGCCGCAGTGGAAAAAGGGGGCAAATCGCATGATGGTTTTAGCATGAGCGATTATGAAATCAATCGCGATTCGGTTGAAGATGGTGCATTAGATGAGTTTATCAGTATGGCCGATGTTGAACGCGATACAGCCCGCCGGATTCAGATTGGCAAACAAATTAAGCAACTAGACAAGCAGGTGAGTAACGCCTATACCCGCCTTGATTCGCTGGAAAATGCCAATGACGGTGTGCCATATGATCCTACTACCGATACCGACAATCGCACTGCAATCAAAAAGATGATGGTAGCCCGTAACAAACATGCTGCTGCGGAAACTATTTATGCGGAAATTGACAGTTTAGGAAAAGAGAAAGCCAAACTTTCGGCGGAACGCGTAAAGGTTACCGATAGGATTAATCAATATGAGAGCTTAATGGAAAATGCCGAGTATGAGGCGCATCATCATTCTTCTACTCAGGTAAAACGTTTTAGTTTGAATGAAAGTTCAGATCGTTTTTCTTCCCGATCAAACCGATAAGATGAAGTAATGCAATGGCTACTGCTACTCGCCGCATCGGGCTTTTTTTATGGATGCTTCTGTTTTTACCGCTGCAACACTTTGCATCGGGCAAACCGCAATATGGCGACAGTATTCAGGTAGTTGAGGTTTTGGTGCGCAAGCCCGATTGGTTCTCGAACATAGCCGATCGCTTTCATGTGAGCCGGGCGGTGATTGCCAGGGCCAGTCATATCAAGGCCTCTACGCAACACATTTATGCCGGAAAGCTGTTGCGTATTCCCATGCGCGTTATTGAGAAGGGCTGGGACCCTATGGAAGCCGAAAGGAAGGCCGCCTATCCACGTGAAACCTGGCGACCCGATCCGGAAGTTTATCCCGATTTAACTTTTTACGACCCTGAGGTAGCCGATGATTTTCTGATCATGAGCGATGTTAGGGCTGATTCCATTCAATATAAACGCCTCGGAAATTATCAGCAAGTAGTTAGCCATAAGATCAAAATGTATGAATTGATACTCGATTCTGTAAAAAAGGTGGAATTCAGTTTCAATTATGATTCCAGCAATATGAATGCGTTATTGGAACGAATGAAGATGGCGAGGGAGCAGTATTATACACAAGGACCTATTGGTCAAAAGATCGACAGCCTGCACAAACTTCAAACCTGGATGAACCAGCGGATGAACCTGTTGCATTCGCAACAGTTAAGCTATGAAGAATTAGTAGAGAATGCACCTTTTCTGGAAGCCCAGGGCGAAAAGGCCTACAATAAATCGAAAACCAATGAATGGGGCGATCAGTGGACTTATGAAAGCTGGTATTCGCGCTGGAAATACTTGCAGCGCATAGGCGAAAAAGGAAATCGATTGGCGAAACTCACCCAATTGGAAAAGCAAGTGATGAACGCACCCAGTAACAAACGCCTGAAAGAGTTAGCACGAGAGCGTTCCACGGCTCGTAGAATTGAACATGACGGTAAAGCGAACAATCAAGCCAATCAAGTTTTAGTAAAAGCGGATACCGCTATGATTGGCCGGACTAGCGACACTTCATTAAAAACGAAGCAGGTTACGGAAAGTGTGAAAATTAATCTTGAGGATAAAAGTTCAGGACAGCAAACTGTGGCTTCCACCACAGCAACCAACAAATCTTCAAACGCCGGCGCCAGTAACACCGATTCAAAAAATGTTGTTGTAAAAGGAAAATCTAAGCAAGAAGACACAGCTGCAACTATGGCGAAGGTGGATCGTTCTACCGAAAATAAGAACAGTGAAGGCGTGAAGAGTACGGTTGCAACGAATGAATTGGCAAAGGGCACTTCTAAGCAAGAAGACACGGCTGCAACTATGGCGAAGGTGGATTGTTCTACTGAAAATAAGAACAGCGAAGGCGTGAAAAGTGCGGTTGCAACGAATGAATTGACAAAGGGCACTTCGAAGCAAGAAGACACGGCGGCAACAATTGCGAAGGTGAATCGTTCTAACGAAAATAAGAACAACGATGGCGTGAAGAACCCGGCAGCAACTCATGAAACGGCAAAGGGCACATCGAAGCGAGAAGACACGGCTGCAACAATAGCGAAGGTGGATTGTTCTAACGAAAATAAGAACAACGATGGCGTGAAGAGTACGGCAGCAACTCATGAATCGGCAAAAGGAAATGCTAAACAAGAGGTAACTGCTGCAACGGCAACCAAAGCGGAGAACAACAAGGATGCAACATCAAGTCAACCGCCGCAATTAGACGGTGCAGCACGAATTAATGATACTACTGCAATTCGCAAAACAGAAATTGCAACCGGTTCAGCATGGAGCGATACTGCCTTTTTGAACCGCAGGCGCGACAGCACAGCGGCACTTTACCAATCGTATTCATCGGGCAAAATAGCGTTGAACGATGAGAAAAAATTGAATACCGACATTGATTCGTCGGCATTCCGCCGGGAAACACGTGTGAGTGAGGATCCGTTGAATGCGTACAAGACCGATTCGAATTTTGTGATGCGTACTGTTGAAATCAAAGAGATTCCGGTAATAGCTTACAAAAATCGTCCGAAATATTTGATGCCGGTGGATAGTGTTAGTCGAATTAAGGCCGATTTTTACATGATTCGGGCGCGCAACTCGCTGGAGCATGGTGATTTTAAGGAAGGGGAGAAGTTTTTAAGAAAGAGTTTGGAGTTGAATCCGAACAATGCTGCGGCATGGATGCTGCATGCCGATTTGTACCTCACTACAGGTTTAGTAGATAAAGCGTTGAAAGAATATGTTATTGCCAGTGAGATTGATTCTACCAATCCTAAAGTTTTCTACAACATGGCATTATTGTTTATCAAGGCGAATGATGATGAGAAGGGATTTCAGTATTTATCGAAAGCTATCGACTTGAACGAAAAGTATTTACTCGCCTATATGGGACGCGCCTCGTTGTTGGTTAAACAACGCGATTATTTGGGTGCGATTAACGATTATGATGAGGTGTTGAAGATCAACAAATTTTACACACCGGCTATGAAGCAGCGGGGTTTGGTGAAAATGGAAGCGCATTTATTTGAAAGTGCGGTGAAAGATTTCGACAGTTATCTTGAAATTGAAGACCCCGATGGATATGTTCTTTATCAGCGCGGAATTTCGAAATGTTATTCTAAGAATTTACTGCAGGGATGCCTCGATTTTTCTTCGGCACTGGAACTGGGCTTTAAGGAAGCAGAGCGCGCCATTAAGCATTTCTGCCAGTAAAAACTGCGCAAACCGATGTGAATAACCACCTTTCGGGTTTTGTGATATTTCAGTTGTTTTGCCATCATGGCAAATCCAAAAGGGATATTAATACCAGTAGGCGGTGCAGAAGATAAGGGCACCGATCTGGAACAGGGCATTATTCAGCGGAACAATCTTAATTTTTTTGAGCTTGGCATTTTACGGCGTATTGTAGAGGCTGTTGGCAGCAGAGATGCGCGAATTGAAGTGATTACTACTGCTTCATCAATTCCCGATGAAGTAGGGCAAAATTACCTGCAGGCTTTTGGCAAAATAGGCTGTTCGAATGTGGGTCATTTGCGTTTAAGGAATCGCAGTGATGCTATGGCTATAGAAGTTCTGGAGCGGTTGAAAAGCTGCGATGCCGTGATGTTTTCCGGTGGAAACCAATTGCGGTTAACGGCCACTTTTGGCGGAACTGATTTTCTGCAATTACTAAAGGAGCGGTACGAAAACGAGCATTTTGTGATAGCCGGCACCAGCGCAGGCGCCATGGCAATGTCGAACACCATGATATACGAAGGCAATGCGGCCAATGCGCATTTAAAAGGTCAGGTGAAAATCACCACCGGGTTGGCCTTTATAAAGGATGTGATCATTGATTCGCACTTCGATAAGCGCGGCCGATTTGGACGGTTGGCTCAGGCTGTTGCGGCCAATCCATCGGCACTTGGAATTGGATTGGGCGAAGATACCGGGCTGGTAATCACTAATGGCTGCGAAATGGAAACCATTGGTTCCGGCGCGGTAACTATAATTGATGGCCGAAGCATTCGCCATAATAACATCGCCGATATTGAAGAAGGCTCGCCGATTTCGATTGAAGGGCTAATTGTTCACCTTATGGAAAAAGGCAATCGTTTCAATTGTATTTCCAGAAAGTTTGAAGCGGCCAACATCAATGTGGTTGACTAAGGCGCTATAATTGTTTTTTCGGTATAAGAGAACGCGTTGAAATAACCCAATGCGTTGTTGGTCCAATTGTTTTGCGGGTTAGCAGGCGCTGCGGTCTGGTTCCTGCTGCTGGTGATGCTGTTCAATTCACGAAAGTAGTTGTACACATTCTGGTTGATACTTTCCAGCCAAATCGTAAGTGTATCGCCTGATTTGATGTCATCATCAGGTGAAACCGTAGCCGTCTTTAACTTTCCGTTGGTGAATTGATCGTTGCCAACTGTAAAACGAGTGCCGCGCTTTCCATTTTGGAAGGCGAGGTAATGATAGTAATTGGTATAAGCGGCAGGATCGATGAAAGCCATCGCACAACTTTTTATCGGATCACGGCCGGGAACCGAAAAAGAGATCACGCCAAAGGTATCGAGCTGCACCGGAAACGGCATGTAAGAAACAGCATCATATTGCTGGCCTTCCGCTTCCACATGAAGGCGATAGGTATGGCCCGGAATGCCCTGTGGCACTGAAGTATAATAATAGCCCGCCGGTATGCCTTCGTGCATGGTGTCGATCAATCCTGCATCATCAGTAAGCACTACAAAAGCTCCTGAAACTGCCGTAAAAGTATTGTTATCGTAATAAGCCTTTGACTTGGAGATTCGTAAATAATGCTGCGCGAAGTGATCGGAAATTTCAGCTTCAAGAACAATATGCGGTTCGGCTGATTTAAGATCGAGTTTGATGGTTTCTTTACACGAGGAAACCACCACGGCACTACTTACCATGAGGCAGAACAAACGAAGATTTTTGATTATGGCGCTCATTTCTTTTGCTTTTTGATGGCGGTGAACTTGAAATTATAGGTAATAGATGGAACGATTCGGAACAAATAGGTCTTTTCGGCTTTAGTGAACTCGTCCGATTCATTCACTTTGGTGAATTCTATTTGGTAGGCATTCTTACGGGCATACAGGTTGTAGAATGAAATATTGAGATCATGTTCCCAGTTCTTTCGTTTTTTCAAAACAAAAGTGGCGCCTATGTCTAACCGGTGATAAGCAGGAAAACGGTCAAGATTACGCGGCCCATAATAGGGAACCACAACGCCGTTAAGCGCATATTTACCGCTTGCAAATGTGGCCGCATTTCCGGTGTAGTACACCCATGTGGCTGACACATTGATGCGCGGTGTGATATCGTACATCAACACAATGCTTAAATCGTGAGTGCGGTCGTACCGGAACGGAAACC
>JAXLUJ010000021.1:0-28986 GCA_046329575.1 Chitinophagales bacterium
GTTGAATGATGTGATGTTGCGGATTGCTGGTTTGAATGATCACTTTTCCCTGCTTGTTTCTTCTACCCGCGCGGCCACCTACCTGCACCATTAGCTGAAAGGCGCGCTCATAGGCGCGGAAACCGGGAAAGAAAAGCGATTGGTCGGCATTAATGATTCCTACAAGCGAAACATTATCGAAGTCGAGTCCTTTAGTTACCATTTGTGTTCCTACCAGAATGTCTGTTTCGCCATTTTCAAAAGCGGCGATTACATTCTGGTGGCCATCTTTCGTTCGGGTGGTATCCAAATCTAATCGGCCAACGCGTGCTTCTGGAAATAAACTGCTGATTTCTTCTTCAATTTTTTCAGTTCCGCTTCCTACAATTTCAAGATCAATGGCCCCACAACTTCTGCATTTAGGTTCCGTTTTTTCCTGATAACCGCAGTAATGACAAAGCAATTTGTTCTGAAATTTATGATAGGTGAGGCTTACATCGCAGCGTTTACACTTGTAAGTATATCCACAAGTTTTGCATTGTTGGTATTGCGAAAAACCGCGGCGGTTGATGAACAAAATAACTTGTTCTTTATTGGCAATTGCCTGTTGTATGCCAATAGTTAGGGTTTCGGTGAAAACGCCGTGCATGGCTTTCTTTTTTTGTTCGCGTTTCACATCTTCTACCACTATTTCAGGAAGCAAAACATCGCCAAAACGCCTGGTCATAGATACTAAAGCAAACTTCTTTTTCTCTGCGTTATGAAACGATTCCAATGATGGTGTAGCAGATCCTAAAATTACACTGGCGCCAAACTGATTGGCCAAAACTATAGCGCAATCGCGTGCGTGATAGCGCGGTGCGGGATCATATTGTTTGAACGAAGCATCATGTTCTTCGTCAATAATTACCAGTCCCAGATCGCGAAAAGGTAGAAAAACACCACTGCGGGCCGCCACAATCAATTTGAAATCGCCCTGCAGCACCTTGTTCCATATTTCTACCCGTTCATGTTGATTGAAACGTGAATGATAGATTCCAATTTTATCGCCAAAGTGCTGGCGCAGGCGATTGATGATTTGCGCTGTAAGGGCAATTTCGGGAAGCATGTACAACACTTGCTTCCCTGCAGCAATGGCCTCGGCCATCAATTCCATGTAAACTTGTGTTTTGCCGCTAGAGGTAACGCCATGAAGCAATACCACCTTTTTTTGGTCCATAGCTTCGCGAACTTCATTCAGCGCCCGTTGCTGATCGGTGCTCAATTCCGGCGTTTCATATTGCTCACCTTGCAAAAGACCGATTCGGGAAACTTCCACTTTATATTCATGAAACACATTCTTTTCCACCAATCGTTTTAGTGTGGCAGCATCGGAACCACTTTGAGCCAGCAGGTCACTTTTTCGAATATGGCGCGTTTTTTTTCCTAACTGGGTGAAGGAGAGCAGCAGATTTAATTGTTTTCTAGCGCGGCTTAGGATTTCAAAAAGTTCCTGTAGTTTTTCTTCGTTGCGAAAGGTTTCATCCAGTTTCACGAAAGTTTCGGTTCGCGGTTTATAACGTCCAACCAATTCTTCGGCCGAATAGGCAATGCCATACCGGAAGATATTTTTGAGAAGCGGATAAACATTTTTTTTCTGCAGCAGATCCTGAATTTGAGGAATAGTAATTTCACGCTGTGCACGCAGCGCCTGAACCAGGAGAAACTCTTCTTCAGTAAGCGCATCGTAGGATCCTTCATAAGCGTCGTTAATCAGAATGCGGGTTTCGCTGGAAAGCTTCAAACCGGCCGGCAGTGCGGCATTCATCACTTCACCTTCGGTGCAGATATAATAATGCGCCATCCATTTCCAGAAGCGGAGTTGCCTTTCAGTAACTACCGGAAGTTCATCGGCAATCGATTCGATCAGTTTGGGTTCTACAACCGGCTTATCATGATGAATGCGCTGAACAATAGCCGTATAAAATTTCTGCTTGCCGAACTGCACAATGATCCGCTGCCCGATTTGAATAAATTCTACCAAATCAAATGGAACAGCATAAGTATAAGCCTGAGGGAGCGCCTGAGGCAAAAGAACATCCACATATGTAACAACTGACGACATCAATTTACGTTAAGGGTGATTGCGAAAAGCCATAAAGCTAGGCAAGCCGTAAACTTCACCATTAAACTTTAGTTTTTTTTACAGAATCAGGTATTCTCATCAGCTTCAGCAAACTCCCATAACGCCCGGATTACCCGAACCAGAATACTTACCACAAAATAAAAAGCGCAAATACTGCCTACCGAAAGAATGTACTCGTGATACTTCCTGATGCTGGAACCAGATGCGGCGCGGGCACTTAGCAGGAGGACGATCAGCAGCAGCAAAAACAAGCCCCACGACGGCAGGGTATAGGTTTGAAATTTTGGATGAAACACGGAGCCAAAAGCATTGGCAATACCGAACAAAACCAAGGCCACCAGAGCGCCTGCAAATTCATAGCCCTGTGCAGGTACTGCCACGTGCGCCACACCAATGGCGATCCAGCCGATCAATAAACTGACCAGCGCCTGATAGATGGGCTTAAATGAAGTTGTGAAATCAGCAGGCATGGCCCGAAAGTAGGCAATTGTTTGCAAGGGTCTTACTTTATGCGTTGATGAATTGCATGAAGCTTTCGAAATCAATTTTAGATTCGTGAAAAATGCGGTTATGAAACAGCTTTCCAAATGGTTAGCCCCGGCGGTGGCAATCATCGCAATTATCTTTTTGTTATTGGAGGAAAGCGGCGTTATTCATCCGGAAAGTTTGGTTTCGGAAGTGGTGGCTGCCTTGTTAGTGATCGGCCTGGTGGCCGGTGGCTGGATACGCCGTTCGCTAACTTCTTTCATTTTTATTGGAATGCTGGCCGGTGTTTTAGTTGGGCAACATTTCCCGTTAGCAGGTAGCGATCTTAAAGTGCTTAGCGATATTTTTCTGCGTTTGGTGAAGTGTATTATTGCACCCTTGCTGATTGGAACGTTAGTAGTAGGCATAGCCGGTCATTCCGATCTGAAACAGATTGGCAGAATGGGGGTGAAGGCGCTTCTCTATTTTGAGGTAGTAACTACGCTGGCCCTCTTTATTGGTTTGGCGGCAATTAATATTTCGAAGGCGGGTGAGGGCATTCACAAACCCGAGGAAGTGGTAATGCCGGAAGCGTTGAAAAAAGCAACAGAAAAGCATTTTGACATCCGCGAAGTGTTTCCGGAAAATATAGCTAAGTCGATCGCAGAAGGAAACGTACTTCAGGTAGTGGTTTTTGCATTGCTGTTTGGAATTGCGCTTTCCATGATAGGTGAAACACACCGCCACACCATGCTTCATTTTTTCGAGGTATTGAACGAAGTGATGTTCCGGTTTACAAATTTGGTGATGTATGCCGCGCCATTAGCGGTTTTTGGTGCGCTTTCGTTTACAGTTAGTACCATGGGGCTGGGCGTGTTCAAAAATTTTGCGGTATTGATTATTACACTTTTGGTTGCCCTTGCAGTTTTTGTGGCTGCCGTGCTGTTGCCAATAATGTGGTGGTTTAAAATCAAACCGCGCGAATTTTTTCATGCCATACACGAGCCGGTGAGCGTTGCTTTTGCCACGGCCAGTTCAGATGCTGCGCTACCTAAGGCGATGAAGGCCATGGAACACTATGGCGTGCCTAAGAAAGTGTATTCGTTTGTATTGCCGTTAGGTTATAGTTTCAATTTAGATGGCACCACGCTGTATTTATCGCTGGCGCTGATATTTGTGGCACAGGCGGGAGGTGTTTCATTAACCTTATCGCAGCAATTGTATATGATGCTTACGCTGATGCTTTCCAGCAAAGGCGTTGCAGGAGTGGCAAAAGCTTCCTTTGTAATTTTGTATGGAACGGTAGCCATGTTTCACTTACCCGAATGGCCGGTATTTTTGGTGTTTGCGGCAGATGCGGTTATGGACATGGCCCGAACGGCAGTGAATGTAATTGGGAACTGTTTAGCTACGGTGGTGATTTCCAAATCGGAAAATTGAAAATTGGGAGGGGCGGCACTTTTTTTCTAAGGTGAAAGTGAGGAATGCAGGGGCGAACCCGAGGCTTTGGTTTTGTAACTTTTTTTTACGGGAAAAAAGATTTTCTTCGCGCAAAATTCAAAAAAGCAATGTTCTGGACACTAGAATTAGCATCTTATCTTGAAGATGCGCCATGGCCGGCCACAAAGGACGATTTGATCGACTATGCCATTCGTTCCGGAGCTCCGGTAGAAGTTATTGAAAACCTTCAGGAACTGGAGGATGATATGGAAATGTATGAGGGCATTGAGGACATTTGGCCCGATTACCCAACCAAGGAAGACTTCTTCTTTAACGAAGAGGAATATTAGACCTAATGCGTCCCGGGCGTTTATGATTTCATTAAATTTGCTGAACGTCCCTTAGTTCAATGGATAGAACGAAAGTTTCCTAAACTTTAGATGCAGGTTCGATTCCTGCAGGGACGACCAGCTTTTTTTATCCTGCTTTAAAAAGCTATGTTTGCCCTTCTAACTTTTGGCACCTTAGTTTAATGGAAAAACGGGGGTTTCCGGAGCCTCTGATAGTGGTTCGATTCCACTAGGTGCTACTTCTTCCGAATCGTTTTCGTTGCATTTCTTGTTCGTGATTTACTTGAATTTGGTTCGGTGAATTTTAATTTCCTGAATATCATTTATTACGCACCATTGTGCTAAAGATATATTCAGAAATAGTGTTATAACCTTACCTTCAAGCCCGAAATCTAACTTAAATCAACTCCTGCCGATGGAGCGTAATTTACACAGCGATGTGATGATGGCATCGCTATTCGCCAATGCAACAGAAGGCATCATTCTGGCTAACCGGGCCGGCGAGATGGTGCTGATTAACCCATGTGCCGAAAGGTTGTTTGGATATTCTAAAGAAGAATTGCTGAAACAACGCATTGAAATGTTGCTTCCTGATTCTGTTCGCGAAAAACATGTGCATTACAGGGAAAGTTTCCACGCGCATCCTGTAAACCGTTCTATGGGTTCGGGGCGCGACCTTTTTGCCAAACGGAAAGATGGTACCGTTTTTCCGGTAGAAGTGAGTTTGAGCCATTTTAATCTTGATGGTGAAACCTACATTATTGCTTTTTTGATTGATATTACGGTAAGAAAGGAACATGAAGAAATTCAGAATAAGCAGCGTTTGGAACTCCAACGAATCACGAACGAGATTAAAAAGCTGAATGCTGATTTGGAACAAAAGGTGCTTGACCGCACCATGATGCTTCGCGAAACGCTGGCGCAGCTAGAGCAATCGAAAGAGGAGCTGGAAACGGCTTTGGAGAAAGAAAAGGAATTGAGCGATTTAAAATCGCGATTTGTTTCCACCGTTTCGCATGAATTCAGAACACCTCTGGCTACGGTGTTGTCGTCGGCGTCATTGATTGCGAAATACACCAATTCCACTGATCAGGAAAAGCGCGAAAAGCATGTAGGGCGCATTAAGGAAGGTGTAAAGCATTTGAACGCCATGCTGGAAGATTTACTATCGTTAGGGCGTTTGGAAGAGGGATTAGTAGAACCGAAGCGCGAAGAACTGAATGCTCCGGAGTTTATTGGATCATTCATTTCTGAAATTAAAGATATTCTAAAAACCGGTCAGCAGATCGCTTATGAGCACCAAGGCGATGCCCACATCGTGATGGACCGTTTTCTTTTGAAGAACATACTGATGAATTTGATTTCGAATGCCAGTAAATTTTCGCCTGAAGATGCCGTTATCGATTTGAAGACGAAAAATTGCAACGAAAATCTGATTCTTTCTGTTGCTGATAAAGGGATAGGCATTTCAGAGGAAGACCAGCAACATTTGTTTGAACGTTTTTTCAGGGCAAGAAATGCACAAAATATTCAAGGAACAGGTTTAGGTTTGCATATAGTTTCTAAATATCTTCAACTTTTGAATGGAAAGATCGAATTAAAAAGTGAAGAAAATAAGGGAAGTTGTTTTACCATTACCATTCCGATAAATTCATGATTTTATGAAGAAGAAAATTGTTCTTATTGAAGACAAGGACACTGTTCGTGAAAACATTGTTGAGATACTAGAATTGGCCGGTTACGAAGTATCGGCCGCTGCTAACGGAAAGAAAGGCGTAGAGGCTGTGATGAAAGAAAATCCGGCGCTGATTATTTGCGATATTATGATGCCGGAACTGGATGGTTATGGTGTTTTGCACATGTTGAGCAAAAATCCGGAAACCGCCTCCATTCCATTTATTTTTCTCACTGCAAAAGCCGATAGAACTGATTTGCGCAAAGGTATGGAAATGGGCGCTGATGACTACATCACCAAACCTTTTGATGACATTGAACTATTAAATGCGGTAGATACGCGTTTGCGCAAAGCGGAAATGCTGAAGAATGAATTGACCGCAAAGGGAATGAACGACTTTTTTACCGAAGCCAGTGCCGGCGGAAAGGTGAAACTAACAGAGGGCGACCGCGATACGCGCACTTTTAAGAAGAAGGAAATGGTGTATACTCATAATCACCGCCCATCGTATTTATTCTTTGTTTTAAAAGGCAAAATCAAGTCGTTTCGAATGAATGAAAATGGCAAGGAACTGATCACGGCCATTTATACAGAAGGCGACTTTATCGGATACACAGCATTGCTAGAGGAAATTCCATATGCCGACAATGCGGAGGCCATGGAAGACAGTGAAGTAATGCTCATCCCTAAAAGCGATTTTCATACGTTATTAAACAGCGATGCACAAGTAGCGCAGCGATTCATAAAGTTACTTTCACATAATGTTTCCGAGCGGGAAGAACAATTGCTGAATCTGGCCTATAATTCTTTGCGCAAGCGGGTGGCCAACGGGCTGTTGCATGTTTACGATAAGTTCAGAAAAAATACCAATGATCGGCCGCGTCTGGAAATTCCCAGAGAAGATTTGGCGCAGGTAGTGGGCACGGCCACCGAAAGTTTGATTAGGACCTTAAGTGATTTTAAGAGTGAAAAGTTGATTGAAATTTCGGAAGGGAAAATATCGGTACTGGACGAAGTGAAGCTTCGAAATCTTTTAAATTAATCCCATTTATCGCGATCGGTAATGTCGGTTTCTTCTGCATCGCGGTAAGGATGATGATTGGAACTGCTCAGTTCCAGCCCTTCACGGTTTTGCTGTTCCAACGTCCAGGAGTCGGTAAGCGAAGTTTCGATCCAAACGGAACCGCTCTTGCGAAAAACCTGAACGGAAAGACCGAACTGTTTCCACATTTCGCGTTCCAGATCGCTTACGCGGTCGGTATGTTTGATAGGAAGAATACCATCGTGATGCATTCTGCGAATGGCGGCGATTTTTTTATCGTGCCTGTGCATTTTTGATTTCGGCAGCGCCTGTTCGGGCTTGTAAGGAGCGTCGAAAAATTCAATTTTCAGGAAAGGAAATTCGGCTGTGAAGTCCTTCTGAATATCTATAATCGTTTTGGTATCTGTGATGAGTAGTTCCATAGGATTATTTTTTACTGCAACAGCTGTGTTTCGTGCAATCTGTTTTACTCAATTCAGGGCTTAGGTAAGGGATGCCAAGGTTCATACCACGAAGAATCAGAATGAAGGCCATGGTAAACGCAAATACAGGTATAGCCTTCCTGATATGCTGCGCCATGTTGGCCCGTAAGCCGGCGAAGGTGACTGCAAATAGGGCAGGTATAGTTCCTGCTCCGAATAAAATCATAAACCACATCGATTTAATCGGGCTGCCTGTGGCAATAGCTCCTGCAACGGCCAAATAAACCAGCCCGCACGGAAGAAAGCCATTCAGCAAACCAATTGTGAATAATGCTCCTATCGTTCTTTCTTTCAAAAACTTAGCCAACAAAGATTTTATTTTAGAAATAACCGGGGTTATGACTTTTGTCAATCCAATGGCAGCCGTGAATCTGGCTGGTACGAACAGGTTGAGCAGTATCAGCACTCCTAATAAAATAGACAATGCTTGCTGATATCCACCCAAAACAAAAGATTTGCCGAGCCAGCCGAACAGAAAACCTAAAATCCCATAAGTAAATAAGCGGCCCGAATGGTAAACCAGTATGCCCGCAATTTTTTTAGATGGTGAAGCATTCCCTACTGGCAACGCAAGGGCAATCGGACCGCACATTCCTATGCAGTGAAAACTTCCGAGAAAGCCGATAGATAATGCTGCCAATATCAGTTCCATAATTATTGTATGCTTATCGTTCCTTCATTGAAATAGGAAATACCTCCTGCGGTCCAGTCGATTTTCATTTGATAGGCGCCATGTTCAATTTGCTCTACGTTAAGGGCGCACAAACCGGCAGAATCGGCGGTGCAGGCCAGTTTCACGTCTTTACGAGCCTCGGCAGGATTGTAGAAGAGAATATTCGCTTTAATAACTTCCTTACGCATATTTTCAGGAAATTTCAGCGCAATGTGCTTGCCGTTCACTTCCCACGTAAGTTGTTCCGGCAGTTGGCTTGTACGCTTTTGCTTATCGAGTTGATCCTGATATTTCAATTCTTTCGCGTAATAATCAGGAGTAACCAAATCATCTTTTACTGTAGTGGTTTTATAAACCAAAAAAAGAATCAAAAGCACGAATCCAATATAAAGTGAGGCGATTCGCCAGCCCCAATTAAATTTTTTCATAACAAGCGATTTAATAATTAGGTGCCATGAAACTGGTTTTCAATTCGTCAATCTTTTCATTATTGGCATAAACACCAATCTTAATAGTGTTCTTTCGGTGATGCAGTTTGGCTTTGTCGAGCAGCACAAAGAAAACCCCTTCACCAACCGACTCGGGTGCCGTCTTCAATGGCTTACCAACTACTTTTATGGTTCCGCCTAGTTCATTATCCTCCAATCGCAATTCTACAGGTATTTCCTGGCGCGTCTTATTAATCAATTGGATATTGTACAAGTTGCTGATTTGATTATTGGCCTGTTCCTGGTATAACATGCCTTGAGCACGCATTACTGTTGTTTGAATATTCTTGCGTGTAATCAGCAAAGTGGCTAATACACTTGCCAGAATAAAAAGCACCAATGTATATGCTGCGGTGCGTTTGGTGAATCTTAGGCTGCGGCCATCTTTAATACTGCTTTCCGAGGCATACCTGATCAGGCCTTCGGGCTTATGAACTCGGGCCATAATTGCATCGCACGCATCCATGCATGCGGTGCAGTTTACACATTCTAACTGCGTACCGTTTCGAATATCGATTCCGGTAGGGCAAACTTTTACGCAATCAAAACAATCGATACAATCGCCCTTTTGGCTTTCTGAATCGTTTTTTCGCATTCTTCCGCGTGGTTCACCTCGCACAAAATCGTAATGCACCACAATGGAATTCGGATCAAGCATTACACCCTGCAAGCGGCCGTAAGGGCATACGATCAGGCAAACCTGTTCGCGAAACCACCAGTACACGAAGAAGAATAACCCTGTAAAAATGAGCAACGGCATAAACGTGCCGATATGTTCACCAATGCCTTCTTTGATATAGAGAAGAACATTGTCCATGCCGATTATATACGCCAGAAAGTAATTTGCGATAAGAAATGAAATGGAGAAGAACGCAATGAACTTGGTGGCTCTTTTTCTGATCTTTTCGCCATTCCATTCCTGATCTTTAAGGCGGCGTTGTTTTTCGGCATCGCCATCTATCCAATACTCTATTTTTCGAAAAACCATTTCCATGAAAATGGTTTGCGGACATACCCATCCGCAAAATATTCTTCCAAAAACTACGGTAAAA
The DNA here is from genome assembly GCA_046329575.1 of Chitinophagales bacterium. Classification (GTDB taxonomy): domain Bacteria; phylum Bacteroidota; class Bacteroidia; order Chitinophagales; family LD1; genus UBA1941. The sequence continues at coordinate 9,772 of JAXLUJ010000021.1, forward strand.
AGAACGATGAGCACCACAAAGGTGAGCATGGCCAAAGCGAACACAAAGAAATCTTGTGGCCAGAAGATCATACCGAAAAGGATGAACTTACGTTCAAGAAGATTGAACAAGAAAAGCGGTTCGCCATGGACTTTTATCCATGGCAAACCGAAAAATATAATCAGGTATCCCAGACTAACTAATGTGCGGGCATTGTAAAATTTGCCGTGCGGTTTCTTTGCAAAGATCCATGATCGTTTGCCTTCACTAGTAATCGTCCCAATAGAATCGCGGAAACTCTCATTTGCCTCACTCATAATTTACTCAGTTTTTATTTTGCAGTAGTATCTGCTACGGCTGTAGCCGATGAATCGGCTGGTGCCCCGGCTGCAGGTGCTGCCATCAAATCGCCCTGTGGCGCTTTGGCATTTGCAGGGTTACTTCCATGAATGGAATGAATGTAGCTCACCACATTTTTGATTTGAACCGGACTTAGATCTGCCTGCCAGCTTTTCATACCTTTTGCAGGCCATCCGTATTTTACGGTTTTAAAAACTTCGCTTAAAGTACCACCATGTAACCAGTAATCATCAGTAAGATTCGGACCAACATTTCCTTCTCCTAAATTACCATGACATGCTGCGCAATTGGCTTTGAAAATGTCTTTTCCTTCCAGTATTCCGGCATCATCGGCCAAGGTCACATTACTTTCGTCAACATTCAATGCATTCTTTTTGTTGTAGGCGTCCACTTCAATTTTAGCTTGCTGTACTTCTGTATTGAATTCATCGATACTAGATGGCCCGCCACCAACGAAGTAATACATCAGATAAAAGAATGCCCATACAATGGAAATGTAGAAGCTGTATTTCCACCAAGGTGGAAGGGAGTTATCTAACTCCTGAATGCCATCGTAATCATGATCTAACAGAATATCGCTTTCTTTTTCAACCGCAACGCTATCGTTGAAGCGATCGAAAAAGCGCGGCATTTGTACATTCATGCCAATAGCATCTTTTTCTTCACCCGCAATAGTTACCAGTAAGGTACGGATGCGCAGTAACATCCAAATCACTACTCCAAGTTCAATCACCATTACAAAAAATCCCAGCCACAGGTTATAATCAAAGGCGTGCGATGCGGGAGCGGCTGCGGCTGCAGCGGCAGGAGCATCCTGAGCAAATAATGATCCGGTACCGATGAAGGCTACCAATAAAGCAACCATCCTGGCGGCATGTTTAGCGTAGGCCATTTTGGCTAGCTTCACCATTACGTTACCAAGTATAAGGATAGCGATGAGCAACACCACGCAGGCGGCAAGCAACATCCATAGCAATGTGCTTTCTGAAGCATTACCGGGAGTTGCAGCGGGCGCAGCAGTTGCAGCCGCGTCCTGAGCTTGTGTTACAAGCCCTGCTGATAGTAAGAATATGGTAAAAACGTTCTTTAACTTAATTTTATTCATAACGACTCGCTTTAGGTTTTATAAATTATTTGTCCAGTGGTAATTGTTCGATTTCTGATATGTATCGTTTATCGGCGCGAACGGCAATCACGATCATCCAGATAAATACCGTAAGGAATAGGAACAATGCGATCTTAGGATATATCTCCACATTCGACATGGTGGCCGCATAATTTTTGAAAAATGAGAACATATGTTTCTTATTTGTTTGTTTTTAATGCCACTTATTTCGAAGCAGTTGGTTTCTCTCCTTTAATATCAGTTCCCAGCCTTTGCAAATACGAAATCAAAGCGATAATCTCTTTCTTTTCGCTGCACGCAATACCGTCTTTTTTCAAATCAGCCTGAATTTGCAAGGCTTGCTTGGTCAAATCTTCGTTAGCTACCTTGTCGTAACCTTCCGGATAAGGAACCCCTAAAGTTTGCATAGCGCGGATTTTCTTCGCCGTATTTGCAGTATTCAGCTCATTATCGAGCAAGAATGGATATGGAGGCATAATGGATCCGGGACTCATCGTACGAGGATCGTCCATGTGATTGAAATGCCAACTGCTAGGATATTTGCCGCCTTCGCGAGCCAAATCAGGGCCGGTGCGCTTCGAGCCCCATTGGAAAGGGTGATCGTAAACGAATTCACCGGCTTTAGAGTATTCGCCATAACGAGCTACTTCGCTGCGGAATGGCCGGATCATTTGCGAATGACATACATAACAGCCTTCACGGATATAAATATCGCGACCTTCCAGTTCCAGCGGAGTGTACGGTTTTACACTTGCGATAGTTGGAATATTGCTCTTGATCATGAAGGTTGGAATCATTTCTACCACACCTCCTATAATCACCAGCACGAATGCCACAACCAGCATTTGAAGCGGACGACGTTCGATCCAACGATGCCAGTGTTCGCCCGAATGTTGTGCGTAATTGCTGGTTAGTGCTGGAGCTTCAGCAGGTTCTTCAGCCTGGAAGTTACCTTGTTGAACGGTTTTGATCAGATTGTAAATACCAATCAATGTTCCAATCAAATAAACAGCGCCGCCAAATGCACGAATCATATACATTGGCAGGATAGAAGTAACTGTTTCCAAAAAGTTAGGGTATTTCAAAATGCCTTCCGGAGTGAATTGTTTCCACATGAAGCTTTGGGTGAAACCTGCCCAATACATCGGAATGGCATAGAACAGAATTCCCAGCGTTCCCAGCCAGAAGTGAATATTGGCCAGTCGTTTCGAATACAAATTTGTACGGAAAATCTGCGGTATTAACCAGAACAACACCCCAAAAGTGAGGAAGCCATTCCATCCTAATGCACCAATGTGCACGTGTGCAATGGTCCAGTCAGTGTAGTGCGAAATGGCATTTACTGACTTTATGGAAAGCATTGGCCCTTCAAAAGTGGCCATACCATAAGCGGTTACGGCAACTACGAAGAATTTTAAAACAACGTCGTCACGAACCTTGTCCCATGCGCCGCGAAGCGTTAATAAACCATTTATCATACCGCCCCAGCTTGGCATAATCAGCATAACACTGAAAACAGTGCCTAGCGACTGTGCCCAATCAGGCAATGCAGTATATAACAGGTGATGCGGGCCTGCCCAAATGTAAATGAAAATCAATGCCCAGAAGTGGATAATCGACAGCCGGTAAGAATATACCGGACGGCCGGCCGCTTTTGGCATAAAGTAGTACATCAGCCCTAAGTAAGGTGTAGTAAGGAAGAAGGCTACGGCATTGTGACCATACCACCATTGTACCAGCGCATCCTGTACGCCTGCATAAACGCTATAGCTTTTCAGGAAGGTAACCGGCAACTCAATAGAGTTGACAATGTGTAGCATGGCTACAGTAATCCAGGTAGCGATATAAAACCAAATCGCAACGTACAAATGGCGCTCGCGACGGGTTAAGATCGTACCGAACATATTCACACCAAAAACTACCCAAACCAAAGTGATCATGATGTCGATCGGCCACTCCAGCTCAGCATATTCTTTTCCGGTGGATATACCGAAAATTAATGTTACCGCAGCACATACAATGATGAGCTGCCACCCCCAGAAGTGAATCTTGCTGAGAGCATCATTCCACATCCGCGCTTTGCACAAACGCTGTAGGGAATAGTAAACCCCCATGAAAATACCGTTGCCCACAAATGCGAAAATCACCGCATTGGTGTGCAATGGCCGCAACCGCCCAAAAGTTGCTTGTTCTATGAAATTGAGCTGGGGGATGAAAAATTGGAGCGCAACGATTAGACCCACCAGCATGCCCACCGCACCCCATAGAAAGGTAGCGTATGCGAAGTTTCGGACACTGGTGTTGTCATAGTTGAATTTTTCTACTTGCATGTATTCTGTTTTTTATGAGAAGATGGATTTACCTTGTTATCGAATAGAATTCTAACAGATGGCGTATAGTCGTCATCGAACTGGCCTGATTTTACCGAGTAAATGAAGGCCGCCAGAAAGCCGATGGCAAAAACCAGACTGATTCCGATCAAAACGAACATTATTTCCATGGTTAAAATTCTACGCGGCAAATGTGATTCATGGTGCTACAAACCACTATGATTAACAAAAGGGAAATACCTGACGTTAATCATTCAAGGGAATTCCTGCCCAAACGCCATCCCGAAGCCAGTGTTGTAAATGTGATGATGGTAATGGAACTGATGGGCATCAAAATAGCCGCGAAAATCGGGCTCATGGTTCCGGTTACAGCCATCCATAAACCAAAGCAGTTATATAGCAGCGAAATACCAAAACTCACTTTGATAACCCCCATACCTTTGTGCGTAGCGTTCAACAGGCCATTCAGGTGTTCAAACTGCGAAGCGTCAAGAATTACATCGCAGGCGGGTGAAAAATTATTGGCGTCGTCGCTGATCACTAATCCTACATCGGCCTGCTTCAACGCTCCCGCATCATTTAAACCATCACCTACCATCATTACTTGCTTCCCTTGGTCTTGCAGCGATCTGATAAAATTTAGTTTGCCGGATGGCGATTGGTTGAACACCAGATTTTCGGCAGGAATATACTGCTTCAGGAAATTCTTCTCGGCGTCATTATCTCCGCTCAATACATAAACCGAAACATGTTCTGCCAACGTTTTCATCAAACTTCCAAAACCTTTGCGATACTCGTTCTTGATAAGAAAAAAACCTTTCACCTCACCATCAATGCTCACATAAACCTTCGAAGCATGCCGGAAATCAGATTCGGCATTTACGCCCGGATAATTTTCGCCATAGATGTACTTTTTCGACCCAGCCTTTACGTGATGCTCCGCAATCCAACCCTCTATACCACGGCCATCGGCTTCCACAAAATTCTCCGTTTCATATCGCGGTACCTGCTGCAGAAGGTCGTTCACTTTTTTGCTTAACGGATGGGAACTATGATATACTAACGATTTTACGAGCTTCAGCTCTTCTGCATGTAGTTCAGCTAACATGCCTTCGTCATTCACAAACTCAATTTTCGCATTCTTGGTATTTGTAAGCGTTCCGGTTTTGTCGAAAACTACAGCAGTAACCTGGTCTAGTTTTTCGACCGTAATGGCATCCTTCAGGAAAATTTTTCTTCTGCCTAAAAGTCGCATCACATTCCCCAGTGTAAAGGGCGAAGACAAGGCGAGTGCACACGGGCAGGCAATAATAAGCACCGAAGTGAATGCATTCCAGGCTCTGGCTGCATCAGTTGGAAGCCAATACAACAACGCTCCGATGGCAATAAGCAGAATTGCCGGAGTGAACCAACGGCTCACTTTCGAAGCCAGTGTCGTGATGTTTTCTTTCGCCTGCTTCCCAAATGCCGCGTCGTTCCACAATTGCGTAAGGTAGGATTGCGAAACCTCTTTGATCACTTCCATTTCCACGGCACCGCCAATCTGTTTTCCGCCTGCGTAAATAGTGTCGCCATTTTTTCGGAATACAGGTGTGGCTTCGCCGGTTACAAAACTATAATCGATGTTGGCGTTCTTCGAAAGCAGCACCGCATCGGCAGGAATCAGCTCCATGTTTCGTACCAGAATGCGATCGCCAACGCGCAACTTGATAAGCGGAATTTGTTGCTCCTTGTCGTTGTTCTTCAATGTTACTGCAACCGGGAAATAGGATTGATACTCGCGTTCAAACGACAGGGCTTCATAAGTTTTGTTTTGGAAAAACCTGCCGATGAGCATAAACAGAATTAGCCCCGCCAAAGTGTCAAAGTAACCGGCTCCTGTATAACTGAAAATCTCGTAACTGCTACGGAAGAACATGGCCAGAATGCCAAGGGCAATCGGAACATCCATGTTCAACGACTTCCTTTTCAAGGCATGATACGCACTGGAGAAAAACTCGCTTGCGCAGTACAGCACTATAGGCAATGCCAACACGAAATTGATGTATCCAAATATTTTTCGGAAGGGACTTTCAGTTATGGCATCCAATCCCAGATATTCGGGAAAACTCAGCAGCATAATATTGCCGAAAGCAAAAAAGGCGACTCCGATTTTTATGTAATACCTTCTGAGAAAAAAATTGGTCTTCTGTTCATTCAGGCTATCGAGTTGGATGTTGGGCTCATAGCCTATAGCCGTAAGTTTTTCCACCACATCGCGCAGTGAAATCTTTCTTTTATCGAAGGTGATATGGGCTTCGCGTTTGGTAAAATGAACTTTCGAACTTTCGATGCCGTGAACAATACGATACAAATTTTCCAACAAGAAAATACAAGAGGTACAATGGATGGCGGGAATGGTAAGGATCACACGACAAGTGTTACCATTCGAAAAACGAATCAATTGCCGTTGAACCACTTCATCGTCTAAATATTCGTACCGTTTTTTAGGGCCTGCATTTTTGAACGAAGTACCTGCTCCGGCATTCAGGTCGTAAAATTCTGTAAGGTTATTGCTATCCAGAATTTCGTAAACGGTTTTGCAGCCATTGCAGCAAAAGGTTTTGGAATGTGCGATAAGGTGACCGTCGCATGGTGTTCCGCAGTGGTAACAAACAGTAGCTTCGGTAGCTTGTCCGATTTTCATAAAATTCGAATTGCCGCGAAGTTGCAAATGCGCTGAAAGCCTTTTGCTGACTACGTTCAAAGGGTGTTATGACAAAAATCAGCCAAGTGGTTAATTGATCTTCAATGGCCTGGAAAAGCTTTCTTCCAAACTGATTAGGGTTTCTGTACGATTGATCCCCTCAATTTTTTGTAGTTTGTCGTGCAGCACCCGCCGCAAATGATCGGTATCGCGGCAAACAATTCTTAGAAATAAACTGTAATTACCGGTGGTGTAATGGCACGAAATTACCTCGTCAATTTTTTTTAGTTCGCGCACTACCGCATCGTACTGGTCGCTTTTATTAAGATACACACCAATGAAGGCGGTGATGTCCCAGCCCAGTTTTTTGAGATCTACCTGCAATTGCGGTGGATGAGCAATCCCGGCCTCTTCCATTTTACGCATCCGAACGTGGATAGTACCCGGCGATACCGACAACTTCTTGCCTATTGTGGCATAAGGCATATTGGCATTGGTCATTAAATGGTTCAGAATTTTTTGATCGGTATTGTCGATTTTATAAAGAAGTGACATAAATGGCAACGAATATTAAATAAAGTGTAAGTAAATATCTAAAAATTAAATAAATTATAAAGAAAGTATTGAAGTAGTGAAAAATATGAAATTGGAGTTTGCGCGATGTTATCTTTGCATCATCATTGTTGGGTGATGGAAATTTTTGGCAGACATGCCCTCCTGTCCCGGGGGTGGAGATAAAAGGACAAACCGGCGAGCAATCAAAGGCTAACTTCTCCGTGCAGGTTCGAACCCTGCCTCAACAGCTCTTAAAATTCACGGCTTTCACAATACCTTCAAACTTCTTACGTTTACGCGGTATGAAGAAGTGGAATTATGGTTTAATGTGGAGCGCTGCCCTCATTATTTGGTTCTTACCCGGATGTAAAAAAATACCGAATAATGGCGTACCTGTCTATCTTGAAATGGATTCTGTTTCTGTAATTATAGATGATTCGGTACATCAGGGTTCTGCCTCACAAAAAATTTCAGATGTTTGGGTAGAAGCAGGAAACAGTGACTTAGGTGCTTATGAATACCCTGTGCAGGTGCCGGTTTTGAAAGACGGAAACATCGCCTTTCTGATTAGCCCCGGAATCAGAAATAACGGGGCTTCCGGTTATCGGAAAATCTATCCCTTTCTAAATCCTGACACGTTCACTCTGGCAAACGCTGTTCCCGGAACAACCTACAAACACCACTGCAACTTTCATTATAAATCGGGAGCGCAATTTCACATCGAAGATTTTGATGGAGCTGTAAATTCGTACACCAATATTACACCGCAGTCGTTTGATGTTTTTGAAGGAGGGAAAAGCGGCATGCTCACCCTTTCTTCGCTTGATACTTTTAAATACGCTTATCAAACTATTCCGGTGGCCATTCCGGGCGGGCAAGCGGTTTATGTTGAAATGAATTATAAGTGCGATATCCCTTTTACAATGGGTGTAATTAGTAATGTAAACGGCGCCAAACAGAACATCGATAAAATTACCTTTAATCCAAAATCGGGATGGAACAAAACCTATGTCGATTTCAGCTACGAAATCGGCGCTACTGCAACGGCTTCCGGCACCACGTATCAGTTCTATTTTACCGCTGAAAAATCACAAGGATCAGCAGCAAATATTTATTTCGACAACATCAAAATCCTTCATTTCTAAATGAAGCAACGCCGCGGCAATCTGATAGGCTGGTATCTCCTCAGCGATATTCTTGCGGCCTTACTGGCTTGGTATTGCCTTTACTTTTTCCGAAAGATTATTATCGAAAAAGAACCTTTTGAATGGTTACTTCCCTTTCGCGACAATAAGTTTTTTATAGGGTTGCTCATCGTTTCACAACTCTGGATTCTGTTGCATTATTTCTCGGGAACCTATACTGATGTTTATCGAAAATCGCGATTGCAGGAAATGCTCAAAACTTCGGTAGTTACCCTGGTTGGCACTATTCTGATCTTTTTCACGCTGTTGCTCGACGATAACGTCAGAAAATATTCTGATTACTACTTTACCTTCCTGGTTTTGTGGAGTGCGCAATGGCTACTTACATTTTTAGGCCGGCTGGCTTTACTGAATCTTGCAAAAAGCCGCCTTCGGAAATCTTTGGTAAGTTTTCCTGCCATTATTGTGGGTAACGACGACCGTGCGAATGAAATCTACGAAGAGTTCAGCGCTCCCGGTAACGACTTCGGATATCGGTTTGTAGGCTACATCGCACTGCAAAAAGCCCCCCAAAACAGACTTACCGCTGAATTACCACATCTTGGTGGAATTCAGGAATTGGAAAAAGTAGTTCTGGATAATAATATCGAAGAAGTGTTGGTGGCCATTGAGTCAGACGAACACTATTTGCTGAACGATTTGTTGTTGAAGCTGGCTGATAAAAAAGTATGGGTGCGAATTATCCCCGATATGTACGACATTCTTTCCGGCACTACAAAAATGAATTCGCTGGTAGGAGAGGCGTTTATTGAAGTGCCGCCTTCGTTGCTTAATGAAATGGAGCGTATTAGCAAGCGTTGGTTCGATTTGTTGTTCTGTACCGTCGCGCTTTTACTCTTGTGGCCGCTATTCCTTTTAGTAGCTATTTGGATAAAGCTCACCTCAAAAGGTCCTGTTTTTTATGCCCAGGAACGTTTGGGCCAATATGGCCGGCCGTTCCGGATTTTCAAGTTTAGAAGCATGTATGTTGATGCCGAAAATCAGGGGCCTAAGCTTACGTCCGATCGCGATTCCAGAATTACCCCTGCCGGCCGTTTCATCAGAAAATACCGGATCGACGAATTGCCGCAGTTCATCAATGTAATTAAAGGCGAAATGAGTTTGGTTGGCCCCAGAGCGGAAAGACAATACTTTGCAGATCAAATTGTTGCAATTGCTCCTCATTATAAGCAGGTATTGAAGGTGAAGCCGGGTATTACCTCGCTGGGTATGGTAAAATACGGATATGCCTCTACGGTTGAGGAAATGGTAAAACGCCTGAAATATGATGTGATCTATATCGAAAACATGGGCGTGGTCATGGATTTTAAGATCATCATTTACACTGTGCTTACGGTGTTGAAAGGTCGCGGAAAATAGGTGAGAATTTTTTTTAGGTTTGCCCTGCTTAAATTATAGAAGCTATGTCAAAAATAATAGGTGGCATTTTCACCGTTCTCGGATTTATTTGTGTTTCGGTGCTAATTTTTCTGTACCTCAACAGTTCTGCCCATTTGAACTATAATGATCCGGCCACACATCAATCGTTATTCGAAACCGGTTTGGCTGCTCCATTTGTATTCTTCGGTTTAATGCTCAGCATCGGTTTGATCTTTTTGTTCGTATCGAAAGAGCCGAATCTGAAATAATTTCCTCATGCAGTTAGAGGATTTCCAAAACCTGGCGGCACAACTGAAAGGTACCACTGAGGATATAAAATGGGAAAATCACCTCTGCTTCTGCGTTGCCGGAAAAATGTACGCCATCCTGAGCATGGATGTACAGCCGATTACGATCTCCTTTAAAGTAGCCGATGAAGATTTTGAGCAAATGGCTGCTCAAAATGGATTTATTCCTGCACCTTATCTGGCCCGCAATAAATGGGTATACTGTAAGGATGCTAACTTGGTTCCCCCTCGTAAATGGAAGGAATATCTCGCAAATTCTTATGAATTGGTGAAGGCTAAACTTCCTAAAAAAATTCAACAAGGCCTGTGAGTTTCAAGTGGAAACTGGCGCAGTGGCTGGAACTGCACTGGTGGAAACACTATTTTGCAGGAAAGGATAAAGGCGCCTATTACCATTGGAAACGCAACTACTGGAATCAGCTTCTGTCCACAATTTCGGATGTGGTAAAATTACACCCGAACGATAGTGTGGCCGAAGTTGGCTGCGGACCCGCAGGAATATTTGTTGCGCTACAGGCGAAGGACGTAATAGCAATAGATCCGCTGCTGGAGCAGTATGAAAGCACCCTTCCCTTTTTCAAAAAAGCAGATTTTCCCAATGTGAAATTTGTGAACTCGCCTATCGAAAGTTATAGTGCCTCCAAGCGCTTTCACAAAGTATTTTGCATGAATGCCATTAATCACGTAAGCGATATTCAGAGTGCTTTTGATGTTCTTGAAAATATAACTGCTGAAAACGGACAATTGATTGTTAGCATCGACGCACACAATTTTAAGGCCTTCAAAATTTTGTTCCGGCTCATTCCGGGCGATGCGTTACATCCGCATCAATATGATTTGGCGGAGTATTGCCAGTTTTTGGAAAGTCGCGGATTTCAGGTAAGTCGAATTGAAAAATTAAAAGCAGAATTTTTCTTTAATCATTATGTGCTTGTGGCAAATCGAATCAATCCACAATCACATCAATAATGGCGCTGATTGGGAGGAAAGCCCCGCCGCGCAATACAACATGGCGATCAGTTGTAGCCCAAACCCTTGAAAAAATTTCTCTCACACCGTCTTCTGTGTTGAACAAAATTCTAACATTACGATTGAAATTGTTTCCAAACAACATTCCCATATATAATTTCTGATGGCGTGTTTTTAGTTGCTCCTGTGCGTGCATTTTTCCTTCTTCTTTAAAGTTCACACGAAATAATTCCGTTTCCTTGAGTCGTTTCCAGGTATTCATTTTGCTGTTTTCTTCTTCTCATACCTTGTTCCCTAGTGGTTAAGTTCTTATACGACCTCACTATTAAAAAGTTATTTTCATAATATGTTAGAAGCAACTTCAACTCTGGTTTTAGGCGCAAGTGAAAATCCTTCGCGTTATTCATTTTTAGCCATCAACCGTTTGCTACAGCATGGTTACAAAGTGCTTGCCGTTGGCGCAAGGCCGGGTGTAGTCAACAGCGTTCCGATTACCACAGCTATTGATCTCACACAACGGCCCGATACCGTAACACTCTATTTGAGTCCGCCCAATCAAAAGCCCTATTACGATCAATTGCTTCAGTTAAAACCCCGACGAATTATTTTTAATCCCGGAACCGAAAATCAGGAATTGGCTGATTTGGCAAAGGCCGCTGGTATTCAAACCACCGAAGCCTGTACATTAGTGCTGTTAGGAACCGGTCAGTACTAAACATTTCTTTTTCTGCACGCCTAATTTTTATTTCTTGCAGAAAAATAAAAGAATGCAACACACAGAAGGTATGCTTCGCCCGGATGCGTTAAAGGGAAAAACAATCATTATTACAGGAGGTGGTACCGGTTTAGGAAAGGCAATGACCCGATATTTCCTGCAATTGGGGGCCAATTGCGTAATCACCAGCCGTAAATTGGATGTTCTTGAAAAAACTGCTGCTGAGCTTTCTGCTGAAACCAACACCCCATGTTTGGCGTTGGCCTGTGATGTACGATCTTATGAAGAAGTAGAAAAGATGGTAAATGCGGCTATTGCCCGATTTGGGAAAGTAGATGCTTTGGTAAATAATGCCGCCGGAAATTTTATTTCTCCAACAGAGCGATTGAGCGCTAACGCATTTAAATCCATCATCGGTATTGTGTTGGAAGGCTCAGTAAACTGTACCCTTGCCCTCGGCAAATACTGGATCGCAAATAAGGAAACCAATAAAGCAATTCTCAGCATCGTTACTACTTATGCCTGGACGGGTTCTGCCTATGTGGTGCCATCGGCCACGGCTAAAGCCGGTGTGTTGGCGCTTACGCGTTCGCTGGCGGTAGAATGGGCTAAATACGGCATTCGCATGAACGCTATTGCGCCAGGCCCTTTCCCTACTAAGGGCGCATGGGATCGTTTAGTTCCGGGCGAATTCCGTGCTAAATATGATTTAGTAAAACAAGTGCCATTGCGTAGAGTAGGGGAACATCAGGAATTGGCTAATCTGGCCGCTTATCTGGTGTCAGATTATTCAGCCTATATCAATGGCGATGTAATCACTATTGACGGTGGAGAATGGCTTCAGGGCGCCGGAGAATTCAATTTGTTTGATGATGTTACTACTGAACAGTGGGATGCCATTGAACAAATGGTTCGCAGCGCAAAATCATAATCATTCTACATACTTCTCGGTGTTAATCTTCTCATCTAATTGTTTAGATGACGCACCGGAAGCTTTTGCCTTTTTCCAAAATTCCACCGCTTTTGCTTTTTGACCGAGCTGAGAAAGAATATCGCCATAATGTTCCAGTAAAGTAACATTGCCGCCACTTTTCTGCATAGCGCGTTCCTGCCATTCTAAAGCTGATTTATATTCGCCTAATTGAAAGAGTATCCAGGCATATGTATCCATGAACGATTCATTATCGGGATCCAGTTTGTTACTGTAGGCCGACATCTGTTTCGCTCGTTCCAAATTCGTTTTTCTGAGACTTAGATAATAACTGTAATTGTTTAGTACATAGGCATTTTCCGGATCCAGTTTCAGTGCCTTTTCATAGGCGCTGTCCGATTCAATATTCCGATTCAAATTGTGATAAGTATCGCCCAGATTAGCGAAGATCTGCGCCTTGAGTTGGAGGTTGTCGTTCGACATTTTTTCTCCTTTCGAGTAGCTTTTCAACGCTTTTTCATATTCCTTTTGCTGAAATTCTGCTCCGCCCTTGAACAAATAAATTACCGCTTGATTAGGGAACAACTCCATGGCTTCGCCGGCAACTTGTGTAAGCTTGTTCCAGTCCTTCTGGTTGTTATAAATAAGCATTACTTGTTGCCAAACCGAAAACACATCTTTCTGCAACTGCAAAGCTTTCAGATAGCATTCGAGGGCTTGTGTCTCCTTTTTGTCGATAAAATATAAATCGCCTTGAATGCTGTAGGCCTTGGCATTATCGGGATGGGTTTTCACCAAAATCTCGGCTAGTTGATAGGCTTCCTGATATTTATCTTTTCTGATTTCGTAAAACTGTATGTAGGGATACAGCATCTTGATCTTGGTGTCGATATTCGCCTTAGGATTGGCGAATATACGTTTCATACTTTCAAAGCGTGCTGCGGTATCGCCTTTAGCGGCACTAATATCGGCAGTGGCCATTAGTGCCTGGGCGTTGTCGGGCTCAATTTCAAGTATTTGCTGGTAAATTTCACTGGCCTTTTCCTTCTTGTTATTTAAAGAATACAGTTCCGCCAGCATGCCTAAATACTGCACTTCACCGGGATAGGCATCAATCAATTTTTTTACTTCAGCAACCGCATTGTCGAACTTGTTTTGCTTTAGGTAAATACGTTCTTTCTGCAACACTACGCTTTCCTCAAGGCCGTAGTTTTTTTCCAGCTGATCATAGGTTTTTACTGCAAGATCAGGCTGATTCGTTTGCATGTATAAATATGCTAGATCAAAATAATGTTCCGGCTCAGTTGGATTTGCCTTAATCAGTTGTTCGTAAACTTTAATGGCTTCCTTGGTATTTGCCTGCTTCAAATATCCATTGGCCAATAAATCGAGGTACCATTTATTCGATGGTTCCAGTTTACAGGCTTGTTGGGCCTCTTCCAAAGCCTCGCTGAATTTACCGCTGCCAAAAAGTAAACTTGCTACTTCATAATGCGCAGCGGCATTCTTAGGATCCTCTTTCAGCACTTCGCGAAAAACTTTTAAGGCTAGGTCATAGTCTTCAATGGCCTTAGCCTTTTCCGCATCCAAATACAACCGATCCAGTTTCGCTTGTTGTTCGGTAGTTGCCTTAGATGTTTCCTTTGTGGTTTCCGGGCTGCCGGCGGTAGCCTGTCTTGAGGTTTTGCAGGCTCCTAACCCTAAGATCAAAATCAGAAATGTATATCGCAACACTGCATTCATGTTATCCGGCTGTTGTGTAATCGCCAACGCTGAGGTCGTCAAATTTGCCAACTAACTTAACATTATTCCCCACCATAGAGTTGTCGATTAACTTATTTTTCAAAGTCGTTCGGTTTTGAACAATGCTTTTTTGTATGATCGTATTTTCGATAACCGTATTTTTGCCAATTGATACGTGCGGGCCAACCACACTATTAATCAGTTTTACACCTTCATCTATAAAACACGGCGGTACAATCACTGAATTGACCAATTCCACTGAAGGATGCACTAAATTTTCATTCCTGATATAATTCAAATACGTTGCATTCGTATCAACCGTAGCATTTTTATTACCGCAATCTAGCCAATCCGTTACCGTTCCCTGTTCGAATTTTGCCCCCTTCTGCTTCAGCGTTTCCATCGCATTGGTGAGTTGAAATTCGCCCTTCTCACGAAGGTTGTTATCGATCAGGTACTGCATTTCTTCACGCAGTTTTTTGCCTTCCCTAAAATAATAGATGCCAATTATGGCCAGATCTGAAACAAATTCTTTAGGCTTCTCAATAAAGTCGGTAATAATTCCGTTGCCGTCTAGTTTTACCACACCAAAGGCAGAAGGGTCGCTAACTTTCTGCACAAAAATTACTCCTTCTTTATTGGTATCTATGGTGCCTTCCATTCTGAATAATGTATCGGCAAAAGCAACAATCACGCGATTTTCCAGAAAGTTGCCAGCGCAAAGTATCGCGTGCGCCGTCCCCTCCGGCGAATCCTGGTACCGGACGTGCCCGGGCACGCCAAGTGACTTTGCCACATTCAAAACCTGCTGTTCTATTTCTTTTCCAAAATCTTCGCGTATAATGAAAACGATGTTTTCCACTTTTTCATTGGTACAATGCATCAAATCTTCCACCAAACGGTGAACGATGGGCTTTCCGGCCACCGGTAGCATCGGTTTTGGAATGGTGAGGGTGTGCGGACGCAAGCGGGAGCCCCATCCGGCCATTGGTATAATGATGTTCATAAGTAAAATTCCATGGTTTTATTGTTTGCCGGTATGACCAAACCCGCCGTCTCCGCGTACGGTGGCCGATAAAGTTTCAGCCTCCAGCCAATTAATTTTTTCATAACGGGCAATCACCATCTGTGCAATACGGTCGCCGCTGTGAACGGTAAAATTTTCAGTTGAAAAATTGATTAGCGCCACTTTAATTTCGCCTCGGTAATCACTGTCGATAGTTGCGGGCGAATTCGGCAGGCCGATGCCGCTTTTGAGGGCCAGTCCGCTTCTCGGTCTGATCTGCGCTTCAAAACCTTCCGGAATTTCAAGATACAACCCGGTTGGAATTAGCTTTCTATCGCCGGGTAAAAGGGTTATCGGTTCCTGCAGAAATGCGCGTATATCCATTCCGGCCGCACCAGCAGTTTCATAGGCAGGAAGGGCATTGTTGGAACGATTAATCAAACGGACTTCCATCGGCTGGCGAAGATAAAATTTTGACCGGAATCGCTGTTACGCATTCTAAATCCTATCATTGTCGTGATGTTCGAAAGTAAGGTGGTAATTATTGGGGCCGGCCCGGCCGGCGCCGCAGCAGCGCTGTTCCTTGCGAAAAACGGTATTCCGTCGGTCGTTCTGGAAAAGGAAACATTTCCACGCGACAAGATTTGCGGCGATGCGCTAAGCGGGAAAGTGGTGGAAGTAATCAGGAAGCTGCACCCCGCCTGGTTGAATGAGTTACAATCAGGGCCTCAGTTTTTGGGATCACATGGCGTTACCTTTGTAGCGCCAAATGGTAAAGCGTTGCGCGTTCCTTTCAGGAGCAAAACGGATATCACCCAACCCGCCCCAGGTTTTATTGCGAAGCGCATTGACTTTGATAGTTGGCTGATGGAAAAAATGCGCAGCGAACCATTGATCACCGTCCGTGAAAATACGGTTTGCAGAAAGTTTGAAAGAATTGGAAAAAGTTGGAAATTGGAAACTGCCGGGGGCCCTATTTGCACACAATTGGTGATTGCAGCCGATGGCGCTTACTCTTCATTTGCCAAACAGGTGGGAAGGTTAGAAACCGAAGCGGAGCATAACTGCTTTGGTTTACGAGCATATTATAAGAACGTAGGCGGTTTAGATCATCAAAATTTCATAGAACTACATTTTTTGAAAGCGTTTTTACCAGGGTATTTCTGGATTTTTCCTCTGCCGAATGGCGATGCCAATGTAGGGGTAGGCATGCGTGCTGATGTGTTGGCTTCAAAAAACATCAACCTTAAAAAGGCATTTGAGAATATTCTTACAGAAAGTCCGGAGATTGCGCCACGGTTTAAACACGCGCAACTTATAGGCGGACTAAAAGCCTGGGGATTGCCTTTAGGTTCAAAGAAGAGAACCATTTCCGGCGATAATTTTATGCTGTGTGGAGATGCAGCCATGCTTATTGATCCTTTTACGGGCGAGGGGATAGGCAATGCCTTAATGAGCGGTATGTTGGCTGCTGAAATAGCGGTGAAAGCGTGCCAAAGCAATGATTTTACCGCTCGGGAACTGAATGGTTACGATCAAGCTGTTTATAAAAGATTGGGCAAAGAATTTCAGCTCAGTTACAGAATGCAACAACTGGTGAATTATCCCTGGTTATTCAATTTTGTAGTGAACAAGGCCATAAAAAATGAAACCTTACGGGAAACGATTTCATGCATGTTTGAAGACATTGACTTGCGATCGCGACTGAAAGATCCGCGGTTCTATTTTAAATTGATCTTCGGTTAACTACATCACGGGGCAGAAAACCGGTCGTGGTTTCCGATTCAAGCAGCCCTGGAATATCAGAGAAAGCTCAGGACCACCAAAGGAAACGGAGGAAGTGGTGAGCTTAGAGGCATTAATATCATAGCTGAAGCCCAACGTCATTGATTTGTATTCAATTTTGGTTTGAAGAATCACTGCGTCTAAAACACGGTACTGCGCGCCAATCTGGAAGAACATCTGACTGATGGAATTGCCGATCCGGGTACGTACATTCATGCCAACATTATACTGCTGAGCCGGACCTTGCACCAAGATTAAGAAATTGGGCATCAGCCACATTTTGCTTTTTATGGCAATGTTTGCTCCGCCATGCAACGTCATTTTTAGAAATAATCGTTCATTTCCCTTGTCATTGAAAATTCCGTTGGAATACCAGGAAATATTGGGTTGATTAACGTGATTGGCGGCAATGCCAATATAAAATGAATGAACAGTTTTAATGTTTTGAGAATAAAATGCGCCCAAGCCGGCATCCAGATAAATCATGTTGGTTCTACCGAAATTCTCCTTGGTTGGCAATGAGGCATCATAATGACCGCTGATGGAATTAAATTGATTATCCACCGTAATTTTATTCGGATTGAAGCCTCTGTGATTTACGCCAAATTGCAATCCAAAGGAAAGCGAACCATTACCTTTTTTGTCGAGCATAAAATGGTAAGCCGCGCTGGCATCGAAACGATTGGTATTCATTGCAAGCGCACCGGCCCAGTCAGTAGTGGCGCTAATGCCCACACCGGCAAAACTGTTGAACTTGGTCACCTTTCCTACTGAAATATCGCCAAAAGCGCCAAAAGTGGTGTAGGTATTTCCTCCGGAAACAGTATTCCATTGGGTTCTGGCAATTGCACCGGCGCGCCAATCGCAACCGTTCAAACCGGCAAGTGCCGGGTTTAATTGCATGGGCGCAGCGCTGAACTGCGAGAAATGAATATCCTGAGCCGAGGCGCTCACCGCCACTCCCAGAATGATTGCTGTTATTACTTTTTTCAGGATCATAGTTCGGCTTTTATCGTAACAGGGTTACATTGCCTTTACCGGTTACAACACTTCCGTTTACGCATTCTACTTCAAATTGATACACATAAACGCCAGTATTCTCCTCATGGCCGTTATCATTATACAGATTTCCGTTCCAACCTACAGCGGCATGGTTGGTTTTCCCGCTCTTAGTTTCGTAGATCAATTTACCCCACCGGTCATAAACACGGAAGTAATTGATCTTCAAATCGCCACCACCGCCATTTCGGATGTAGAAAAAGTCGTTTTCTCCGTCATTATTTGGGGTGAATGTATTCGGAATATACAGCAATCCGTTTTCGCAACCCTGCAGCACCGTAATTGTAATGCTGTCAGTGGCTATACACTGCACCGTTCCTTTGCTGAAATAGGCGGTAACGGTGTAAGTGGTGGTTTGCGATGGCGTAGCAACAGGATTTTTACATTTTCTGCAACTTAGTGTAGAATCAGGCGACCATACGATGCTGTCAATCTTAGCGAAGGTGTTGATCTTAGATGTGATATCAGAGCTCAATCCAAGTAAAACACTGGTTGGTGTAGCGCTGAGTACAATTTCAGTTTGCGGCACCACATTTACAATAACCGTATCATTTGCACTCTGGCAAACACCGTTAAAGGCTTGAACTACATAAACTACGGTCTGTAGCGGACGAACCGTTACCGTATCGCTTGTAGGATCGTCCATCCAATTTGTAGGCGACCATTGTACCCGATCATAAATTCCCGATGCTGCTAAGGTTACAGCATAACCAGGGCAAACAGAGGTATCTGGCGAGGCTATTGTGATATTGGCAGCAGGAGGAATATTTACATTCTTCACGGTATCATCTGAACAACCATTTGCATCGGTAACAGTAAGCCGCACTGGAACGGGACCGGATGCCGTAAAAGCATAACTGCTGGAAGCTGACGGAGAATCAATGAACTGAGGTGGATTGCCATACTCCCAAACAAAATGATTAATAGCGCCATCGCCAGGAACAGAAATACTATTCACATGGGTAGGAATACCAATGCAATTCGAATCGTTGTTGAAATTAGCAACAGGAAGACGGTTTACACGAACTTTGATACAAGCCGTGTCGGCGCAGAACGCATCTTTCACAATGGCGCAGGCATTGTAAGTACCAAATGCAGG
>JAXLUJ010000022.1:0-28127 GCA_046329575.1 Chitinophagales bacterium
CTACGTCTTTGGCCGCGTCCAATCGGTTAGGTTTGAAATCACGCGCCAGCATTGATGATGAAACATCTACTGCAATTACGATGTCAATCCCTTCAGTAGTTACCTTTTCTTCATCAAATGAAGTTTGAGGTCTTGCAAAAGCTATGGCCAAAAAGCTAAGAGCCAATAACCGAAGTACCGGCAATGCCTTCTTCAGTTTGGCGCGGAAGGGATTTTCAAAATTTTTAAATGAAGCTGTTGAAGAGAATCGAACGGATGGAAAAAAGGTATTCCGGCGCCACCATAAATAGGCTAATCCAATAATCCAAATCGCAGGAATGCACCATAGCACCCACTTCATAGCAAATGTGATATGTTGAAAGCTGCTCATTTCCTTCTTTTCTTTTTGGTTGCAGCTACCTTGCCTTCGGGCTTCACTTCTTCAGGAAGCTGTTTCGTAACCTCAACAAAAGTTTTAGCATTTTCCATACTTCTCACATGCTCATCAGGGGCCGGATTCCCTTTGGCGAACTTTACAAAATCGGCCACCCGCAAGGTTTCCATCAGTTTTGAACTGGCTTCCATACTCACCGAAAGCTGTGCAATTTCGTCGCGTATCTCTTCTGTGGTCGATTCCAGTGCATAATAGTCGTATCGGTATTCCAGATAGCTTCGCAGAATATCGGAAAGCCGGGAATAGTATTGCTTCACATCCTCCTGCCACACTTTTTCCTGCTCCAATTTTCGCAAGGCGGCCAATGCCCACACATGTGCCGGCTCCTTTGGTTTTGGACGGAATACAGCAGGCTTCACTTGTTTTTTCTTATATAAATAGAAAGCAACAATGGCAGCAATTACGCCCAACAGCAGCAGTCCAAAAAGTACGTAAGGCAAAAATTCCCGCCACTGATACGGAACACCCAACGGCGCCTTGATCGGCCGGAATGGTTTGGTAGTATCTATACCGGGTCCACTCACCCGAATTTCGAAAAGTTCCGTCATCGCGGAATCGTCCCTGCCGGAAGCGGCATTGATGTAACGAACCGGCACCGGCGGAAGAAAAAAAGTTCCGGTATCATAAATACTCACGGCAATATTTTGCGAAAGCACCACATCGCCATTAACCTTTGAAGTATCAATTGGATCTTTTGAAAGAATCTCTGACTTGCCAATGGTATCGCCTTCAAATTTCGGAAAATTGATGGTGTTGCCGTTGGCCGTTCTTACCACCATCTTTAGTTGCAATACATCGCCGATTTGAATGCGTGCCGAATCAGCCTTCAGCGTTGCAACGGTTTGCGCACCGGCGCCGGCATTCCACCACATCAAAACCATCGTAACTATTATCCGCAACGCCTTCATCGTTTCATCTCCCTTTCTTTAAACATTCGCAACAGTGCGGTTACATAATTAGAAGTGGTATCGATCGATAGAAATTGAGCGCCGCTTTTTACAAATAGCTCTTTCAGTTTTTTCTGATTCGAATCGAATTCCGATGCAATTTGAAGTCGTAAGGCGGCGTTCGAAGTATCAGCATAGAATTCCCTTCCGCTTTCAGCATCCTTTATTAAAACTAAACCTACGTCTTCCATCTGGCGTTCGCGTTTATCGTACAATTGAAGCCCGATAAAATCATGACGCCGCGCTGCAATTCCCAGTTCGCGTTTGAAGTCGCCCGTGGTCATGAAATCAGAAATCAAAAACGCTATGGTTTTCTTTTTAGTGGCATTGTTGAAGTGCGCCAACGCTTCGGCAATGTTGGTGCCCTTTTCCTTCGATTCAAAGGTGTCAATCTCTTTAAGGATGCGCATAATGTGCAACTTCCCTTTTTTTGGTGGGATGTACCGTTCAATTCGATCGGTAAAAAAGATCACACCAACTTTATCGTTGTTTGTAATAGCCGAAAATGCCAAAATGCCACTGATAATCTCAATAATCTCTTTTTTGAATTCGTTCTGCGTTCCAAAAACAGTCGACTGACTTACGTCTATCAAAAGCATTAGCGTAAGTTCCCGCTCTTCTTCAAAAACTTTCACAAATGGCTTTCCGCCGCGTGCAGTTACATTCCAGTCGATGGCACGGATATCGTCGCCATATTGATATTCTCTTACTTCACTGAAAGAAATGCCACGGCCTTTAAAGGCGGAATGATAACTTCCCGAAAAAACCTGATTGGAAAGTTTTCTGGTAGTGATTTCAATGCGTTTTAATCTACTTCGGCTGTTGTCTTCGTTTTTGTCAGATAATGACTTCATACGGTTGCCGGCCGTAGCTATTTCGTTGCTTTTATTTTTGTTTAAAAAAGCAGCAATCCGCTTTCGGCCAAAAAACATTCCGGCCAAAACAAGTAATACGGCAACTATGACGAAAACCCAGATCATGTTCCCAATTTCTAAGGTACTTCTACGGCATTCAGAATTTCACTGATAATTTCTTCGCTCGTAATTTGATCGGCTTCGGCCTCGTACGTTAAACCTATGCGGTGACGCATTACATCATAGCACACCGCCCGAACATCTTCGGGAATCACATACCCGCGCCTCTTGATAAATGCATACGCCTTTGCGGCAACGGCCATGTTGATGCTGGCCCGCGGAGAGCCGCCATAGCTCATCAACGATTTTAATTTATTCAGCTTGTAGTCTTCAGGGCGCCTTGTGGCGAAAACAATTTCCAGAATGTACCGTTCAATCTTTTCGTCCATGTAAACTTCGCGAACTGTTTTTCTGGCATTGATGATGGCTTCCTTTGAAACTACCGGATGGATGGTTGCCGGGCTGGCCGTCATCTGTTGGCGAATAATGAGTTGTTCTTCTTCTTTTTTAGGATACGTGATTACCACTTTTAGCATAAAGCGGTCCACTTGGGCTTCCGGAAGCGGATACGTTCCTTCCTGCTCAATGGGATTTTGAGTAGCCAACACTAAAAACGGCTCTTCCAGTTTAAAGGTAGAGTCGCCTATGGTTACTTGCTTTTCCTGCATAGCTTCCAATAAAGCAGATTGCACTTTGGCCGGCGCGCGGTTAATTTCATCAGCAAGTATAAAATTGGCGAAAACCGGACCCTTCTTCACCGTAAAATCGTTTTCCTTTTGATTATAAATCATCGTTCCCACCAAATCAGCCGGTAGCAAATCAGGCGTAAACTGAATCCTCGAAAATTTTGCCTGTACAGCCGACGCCAGCGATTTGATAGCCAGCGTTTTTGCAAGGCCCGGAACGCCTTCCAGCAGCACGTGGCCATTAGCAAGAATGGCAAGTAACAAGCGTTCGGTCATGTATTTCTGACCAACAATAGCCTTGCCTAATTCCATTTGCAGTACGTCAACAAAAGCACTTTCGCGACCAATGCGGTCGTTCAGCGCCGCAATATCCACAGATGATGAAGATGAAATTACTTCCATGTGAAAAATTTTGTGGGGCGAAGGTAGCCCTTCAACCTGTTTCGCCCTCTAAAAAGTTGTTAAGCATAACCGATGATGCCGTTAGTGAACGGAATTGAAATCCCGAATAATAATTTTTGCGGATGCCGCGCTCTACACTCCAATCTTTTTACGCGGTTGGCAGGCTCAACCATCTGCAATGCCCGCTAAACCTTGAGGTTCCAACATTGGAAAGCGGTTTCCGTTAACCGCGTAAAAAGGATTTCCGTTTCGATCGCTACCGCGGTTAGTCAAAATTTGCGGCCTGCCCTATTTTGAGCAACCTACATTGGAACATGTATTTCTTGCTTCAAAAAGTTGCCGTATAAAACAGTTCCCTCGCCAATTCCGAATGATTCGGATTTGAGAAAGGCTTAAACCTCAAAACTCCCTTTTGCAAATTCGTAATTCGAAATTTTCTTCCCCTCTTCTATTCATTTTTTGAGGCTACATTTGTGGTATGAAATTACATCAAAGCCGAAGGCATTACCAACTTGCCGAACTCACCGAAAGCGAAGCGGGTAGCAATCCCCACTTGCTGTTCCATAAATGGTTTGAAGATGCGCGCAATAGCGAGGTTCTGGAGCCCAACGCCATGGTTTTGGCTACAGCCAACGCTTCCGGCAAACCGGCGGCGCGTGTGGTTTTGCTTAAAGAGTTTTCAGAAGCCGGGTTTGTTTTTTTTACCAATTACGAAAGTGCCAAAGGCCGCGCCCTTGCTGAAAACCCGCAAGCAGAGCTGCTTTTCTTTTGGGATGTACTGGAAAGACAGGTGCGCATTGAAGGAAAAGTGGAAAAGATCAGCGAAGCCGCATCAGAAAAATATTTTTTCGAACGCCCGGTTCAAAGTCAGTATGGCGCAATGGCCTCGCACCAAAGCGCCGAAATTCCCTCTCGCGAATATTTAGAGCAGCAACTGATAGCTATTCAAGCTAATGCGCCGCATCGTCCTGAATACTGGGGAGGGTATATCGTAATTCCGGACCGGTTCGAATTTTGGCAGGGAAGACCATCGCGATTGCACGATCGCCTATCATTTACGCTTATAAATTCGGAATGGAAACGGGCGCGACTTTCCCCTTGAGTTTGGCACTCATTGGAAAAATAATCACTCAGCCCGGTATTGGGAATTAAAAACTACTCGGCAGCTTTTTTAGCAGCGGCTTTTTTAGGGGCAGCAGCCTTTTTAGCAGCAGCCTTTTTCACCGGCTTATCTTCGGCTTTTGCAGCTTTCTTGGCAGGAGCTGCAGCTTTCTTTACTTTTTGCGGACGCGCGTTGCCGTATGAACCTTTAAAGCGTTTACCTTTCGCAGTGCGTTTATCACCTCTTCCCATTCTTAATAAGTTGAATTATTGAGCTGCAAGTATCATAAAAAAAAACGGCCTCACAAATTTGTTGCATATTTGCAAGGCAGTTGTTATCGGGCAAGGCATCGCACTTCCGCCATTTTGCCCGCTAAACTCTACTGCTCATTTAAGGCATCATTTCACGCGAAGCACCCGCGGCTTCCGCATTTCGCCTATATCTTTTTACATAAATTTTAAACTAAAAATGGAATACAATACCAATAGAGAACGCATGAATTTGCGGGAATACGGCCGGCATATCAAACGCATTGTAGAGAACTGCGTGCAAATCGAGGACCGTGAAAAAAGAAATAAAATGGCTCTGGAAATTATAGAGCTCATGGGCCAGCTCAATCCCCATTTGCGAAATGTGGAAGATTTTCGCTCCAAGCTGTGGGATCATCTGTTCATGATCAGCGAATTCAAGTTAGATGTGGACTCGCCCTATCCTAAAACTAAAAAGCAACAAATTATTGAAGCCCCGGAACCGCTGCCATACCCGCAAACTACAATCCGGCACCGGCATTACGGTAAGCTGGTAGAACATTTGGTAGATAAGGCCAAATCAGAGGAGGATCCTGAGAAACGCGCCGCCTTTGCACAATGCATCGGCAACTACATGAAACTAACCTATCAGAATTGGAATAAGGAAAATACCAATGATGAAATCATAAAAAGTGATTTACGTATACTGTCGAAGGGAGAATTGAGCCTTAGCGTAGAGGATAATATCAGTGCACTTACCCGTAACAGCGGAGGGATTAACAACAACAATCCCAACTTCAAAAAACAGCATTTCAAGCAAAACAATAACCGAAACCAACAGCCCGGTCAAAACAACCGTCCGCAAGGCGGTCAAAATAATTTCAAAAGGAAGAAGTTCAACAAACCTCGTCCGCAAGCGCCGCAACCACCACAATAGCCACATTCACACCGGTTCGTTAATAGCTTTTATACGGTGAAGTCAAAGGCAATGAAGGTAATTGGCATCTTCGCCTTATGAGTAATGCTTTTGAGGTAATAGGCGGAAACAAATTAAAAGGCTCCATCCAGCCGCAGGGAGCAAAAAACGAAGCGCTGCAGATTATTTCGGCAGTGCTGCTCACTGCTGAAAAAATGACCATCGGCAATATTCCCGACATACGGGATGTAAATTTGCTGATTGATATTTTACGCGATCTGAACGTAAAGGTAGAACGGCTAAATGCTGACACCTACACTTTTCAGGCCGATTCCATCAACTTGGAATTCCTGCAATCTGACGACTTCCGCAAAAAAGGCGCAGCGCTTCGCGGTTCGGTAATGATTATAGGGCCGCTGCTTTCCCGATTCAAAAAAGCCTACATGCCGAAACCTGGTGGCGATAAAATCGGCCGCCGTCGTTTGGATACGCACTTTCTCGGTTTCGAAAAATTAGGGGTAAAGTTCAATTATGATTCGCAGGAAAGTTTTTATTCAATCGAAGCCGGAAACCTCCACGGCTCCTACATTCTGCTTGATGAACCTTCCGTTACCGGCACCGCAAATATTGTAATGACGGCTGTTATGGCCGAAGGCAAAACAACAATTTACAACGCAGCCTGCGAGCCGTACTTGCAACAACTTTGCAATATGCTCAACCGCATGGGCGCAAAAATTTCAGGAATAGGTTCAAACCTCCTTCATATCGAAGGGGTAAAACAACTGGGAGGAACCACGCATCGCATGTTGCCTGATATGATCGAAATCGGTTCGTTCATCGGACTGGCTGCTATGACGCAATCCGAAATCACGGTAAAAGATTGCGGCATTGAACATTTGGGAAATATCCCTTCTGTATTTCAAAAACTGGGCATTCAAATGGAGTTTCGGGGTGATGATATTCATATTCCTGCCCAGGAGCGATATGAAATTTCACGGTTCATCGACGGCTCCATTCTCACCGTTGCCGATGGACCCTGGCCGCTATTTACGCCCGATCTCATCAGCATCGTATTGGTAGTAGCCACGCAGGCAAAAGGGCCGGTGTTGATTCATCAGAAAATGTTTGAATCCCGACTGTTTTTCGTGGATAAGCTAATTGATATGGGCGCGCAAATCACACTGTGCGACCCGCACCGCGCCAGCGTAATCGGAATCAACCGGGAATACAAACTCCGCGGAATCACCATGAGCTCGCCCGATATCCGCGCCGGGGTGTCGTTGCTTATTGCCGCACTTTCTGCTGAAGGCAAATCAGTGATCAACAACATCGATCAAATCGATAGGGGGTATCAAAATATTGACGGCCGTTTGAACGCCTTAGGAGCCAATATCCGTCGGATCTGAACGTTTTGCCCTGTTTTTTTATCCTTTTCTGCCAACTTGTCTAAAAATTTGCTGTGGCAAACAATTTGATAGGGTAGCTTAAGTAAAATTTTGTCAATGGCAGAGGAAACACAAGAACAATTACCGGACGATCATCAAACCGGGCCTGAAAAAATGTCGCCAGAAGAAAGCGAACAATTTCTTCAGGATATCGGCGCTACTGACGATCCGCGAGAGGCGGAGATTCAAGCGTTGAAAAGGCAGCTTGACGAACAAAAAGATAAATATCTGCGCTTGTTTGCTGATTTTGATAACTTCAAGAAACGCAATGCTAAAGAGCGTTTGGAACTGATTCAAACGGCCGGAAAAGACGTGATACTCGATATGCTTCCGGTGCTCGATGATTTTGAACGCGCTTTAAAAGCGGCTCAAAACACGAACGAGGTGAAACCGGTTGTTGAAGGCATGGAACTGATTATGAACAAACTTTCGAAAGCATTGGAGGCAAAAGGGTTGAAGGCCATCGAATCGAAGGGCCGGGAATTTAATGTGGAACATCATGAGGCGATTACTGAAATTCCTGCGCCTTCTGCCGATATGAGTGGCAAAGTATTGGATGAGGTAGAAAAAGGCTATTATCTTAACGATAAAATCATACGCTTCGCCAAGGTTGTGGTGGGCAAATAAGAAGTTATGGCGAAGAAGCGCGATTACTACGAAGTACTGGAAGTACACAAAACGGCTACCGTAGAGGAAATCAAAAAGGCTTATCGGAAGGTAGCTTTAAAGTATCATCCTGACCGTAATCAGGGGAATAAGGATGCCGAAGAGCGTTTTAAAGAAGCGGCTGAAGCTTATGAAGTATTGGGCGATCCGCAACGCAAGTCGCGTTATGATCAATATGGCCATGCGGCTGAAGAAGGTCACGGTTTCGGTGGCGGTGCCCATATGAACATGGAAGATATCTTCCGAAACTTTGGCGATATTTTTGGCGGCGGCGGAAGTCCTTTCGATCAGTTTTTTGGTGGCGGTGGCGGCAGTCGTCGTCGGCAAAGGGGCCGTCAGGGCGCCAACTTGCGCATCCGTGTGAAACTGAACTTACAGGAAGTGGTTAAAGGGGCGCACAAAACCATCAAAGTTAAAAAGCATGTGGCCTGCCATACCTGCCATGGAAGTGGCGCTAAAGATGCGCAATCGGTTGGCCGATGCACCATGTGTGGCGGCAATGGTGTAGTTCGCCGTACCACAAATACCATGCTGGGTCAAATGCAAACCACCACCGCCTGCCCGCAATGTAATGGAAGTGGTGAAGTGATTACCAAAAAGTGTGGAAGTTGCAATGGTTTGGGAACGGAATATGGAGAAGAAACACTTCATCTCGATATCCCCGCCGGAGTGCAGGATGGTATGCAATTGAGCATGGGCGGAAAGGGAAATGCCGGTGAACAGGGCGGCCCGGCAGGTGATCTGATTATTGCCATTGAAGTAGAAGAACACGATGACCTGGAAGTGGATGGTCAGAATCTGATATTTAATCTTCGCTTGAATTTTGCCGATGCGGCATTAGGATGCAAGGTAGAAGTGCCCACCGTTGAAGGTAAGGCAAAAATAACGATAGCCGCTGGCACACAACCGGGGAAAGTGCTTCGCTTAAATGGTAAGGGCCTTCCTTCGGTAAACAACTATGGCCGCGGTGATCAGTTAGTGATCGTACATATTTATACGCCACAACATCTTTCGTCCGATGAACATAAGATGATGGAGAAACTGAGGGAGTCACATAACTTCGCACCTAAGAAGGATGTAAAAGTAGAACGTGGCTTTTTTGATAAGGTGAAGGATATTTTCGAATAATTTCTGTAAATGAAAAAATGGTTGCTACCTGCTTTTAGTGCTGTAATGGCCGCGTGTAATTGTTACGGGCAGCAAAGTTTTACGGTTCGCATCGCATTTGATTCCATTCGTATTAGTGCTCGCGATACCCTGCTTTACCAGCACGGCAATAATTATGACGGAGAAATAAAGTTCCGGTCAGGCGGCGCAACCACAAAATACATTTTTACGGCTGGCCGGTTCATCAAGAAGATTGGTTACTATCCCGGCAATCAAAAGATGATGGAATATGAATTGGAAGAGGGTCGTTTGAATGGCGTATTTAAAAAATGGAACCGCCAGGGAACGCTCATAATTTCCGGTTACTATAAAAATGGATTTGCTGACAGCACCTGGACGTACTTCTATCGAAATGGGAAAAAGGAATCTGAGGGAAATTATCTGGCCGATCCACAATACTTTCTCAATGATTTTACTTTGGTGAATGCCACTTTTGAACCTGCTGAAAATCAACAATACCCGAAGTTTCCACCACCTCACGGCAAGTGGATGTTCTATAACCCGGACGGCGAACGAGTGAAAACGCTGATTTTCGATAAAGGAATAATCAGGCAGTTGGAAGTGGGCGGAAAAGAATGAGTGTTTAGAAAAATCACAGCATTCTATATATTTCTCAAAATTTGTATCGTGAGTCAACTACCAAAACCCATGGGCCTTTATCCTATGACCCGCCGCGCAGGCAACTTGCTTTTCGTTTCAGGAATGGGACCGCGCGAAGCCGGTACCGACAATATTCCGGGTTTGAAACGCGATGCCTACGGAAACTACACGGCCTTCGATTTCGAAGCGCAGGTGCATTCGGTATTCAAAAATGTTAGAACAGCCCTGGAAGAAGCCGGAAGCAGTTGGGAGCAAATTGTTGATGTTACCGTTTTTCTGGTCGATATGAAACGTGATTTTCAAATGTTCAACAAAATTTACGCCGAATACTTTAAAGACAATATGCCTTGCCGCACCACCGTTGAAGTCAATGCACTGCCTTCTCCAATTTCTATAGAATTGAAAGTGATCGCTGCGCTTCCGTAGTTCATGTCGAAGAAAAAGAACAAAAAACTAAGAGCAAGCATTTACGCATTGCTGTTCGCGGCATTCGTAGGTCTTGCATTTGCTTATCAAAAGCAAATTATACGCTATTCTTATAAGGCTTACCGCTACTATCGCAAGCAATTCCGGCATCCGCGAAAAGGGAAATTTCAAACTATTACTTTTCCTGAAACGTACAACGTCCACGGCATCGATGTTTCGCACCATCAGGAAATCATCGATTGGAATCAACTCAAAACAAAGGATGAATTCGGTGATACCATAGCCTTCCGGTTTGCTTTTATTAAGGCCACCGAAGGCTCGTGGTCGGTTGATGTGGCCTTTGCCGATAATTGGGAAGAAGCCCACGAAAATAAAATCATCTGCGGCGCTTATCACTACTTCCTTGCCGATAAAGATCCTGTAAAACAAGCGCAAAATTTCTGTAGCACAGTCGATTTGAAAGCCGGCGATTTCCCTCCTGTAATTGACATTGAAGAAACCCGCGGCAAGTCAAAGGCTGAGATCGTGGCCGCTGTTAAAGTAATGGCTGAAATCCTCGACAAACGTTATGGCGCAAAACCCATAATCTATTCCAATATCAGCTTCATCGAAGACTACCTCGCCGATGATTTTTCAGATTATTATTTCTGGGTGGCCCACTATTATGAAGAAGAATTGCACATTGCCGATGAAGTGCACTGGATCTTTTGGCAACATAACGACAAGGCCATGATCTTTGGCTGCGATAACAGCTTAGATGTAAATGTATTTAATGGAAATATGACGCTGCTTAAAGCATTCCTCTTAAAAGGGCAACCTGTTATTCGTCCTGCAGAATAAACAATTCCGAAGCAATCCCATCTGCAAAAAACTTTCCGGCATCTGATATCGTAATTACATCATCGGCCATTT
The DNA here is from genome assembly GCA_046329575.1 of Chitinophagales bacterium. GTDB lineage: Bacteria > Bacteroidota > Bacteroidia > Chitinophagales > LD1 > UBA1941. Next base: position 10,865 of record JAXLUJ010000022.1, read on the forward strand.
TATAAAACCGCACATCCACATTTTTTAGCGAATGAAGAATCTCTTCCCTAAATACCAAAACGTCCTTGTCCCTCAAATCTAATCCCCAGATCGTTCGTAATGACGTCATAATTTTTTCATTCGCAACTTGTACTGCATTTAGTTTTTCAATTGTAGAGGGGATTTTACCGTCGGCAATAGCATTTATATAGTTCAGATTGTTGCTTACGTTCCATTGCCTGCTGGTTAGGTTGAATGAGTGTGCCGACGGCCCCAACCCTAAATAGGGCATCCCTTTCCAATAATTGCTATTGTGTATGGCATAACGCCCCGGAAGGGCAAAATTGCTGATTTCGTACTGATCAAATCCCGCTCCTTTCATGCGCGTCATCAGCATTTCAAACTGTTTCCCTGAAACGCTATCGTCAACCGGATCAACTTCGCCGCGCGCAATCTTGCGATGTAAATAGGTTTTCTGCTCTACGGTTAGTGCGTATGCCGAAAGATGCGGAATGTTATAGGAAAGCGCTTTGGTAATGTTTTTCAACCATTGTTCATCGCTCATGGTAGGCGTTCCATAAATCAGGTCAATGGTCAAATCATGGAATCCCGCATCTTGCAACCGCTTCAGGCAATCTTCCGCTTCAGCCGCACAATGTGCCCGATTCATATAAACGAGATCAGCATCCGAAAAAGACTGAATGCCAACCGAAAATCGATTCAACCCAATACTTTTCAAATCGCTAAACTCTTTAACCTTTTCAGCCGTTAAGTCATCCGGATTCGCCTCAATAGTGAATTCTTTTAACTGCGAAAGATCGAAAGCTGCCGATATTCCTCTAAAGATCTTTACCAGATCTTTTGCATCTAGAATACTCGGAGTGCCTCCGCCAAAATATAAGGTGTCAATCTTTTCGCCCTGAATATAGGAAGTGCGCAAGGCAATTTCATGAAGAATGGAATCGACTAGCCGGTCCTTATGGTGTAAAGAAGTTGAAAAATAGAAGTTGCAGTAATTGCAAGCCTGCTTACAAAATGGAATATGGATATAAATGCCGGCCACTGCTAATATTGAAAGTGATTTTCCTGAGAAACTAAAAAACGGGCTAACGCGTTATCTTAGCCCTGACGAATGAAGCGAATTTCAATCATACTCGCATGGTTGGCAACTGGGTTTTCCGGCTATTGCCAAAATCGCTATGGGCTTCAACTTCATGCGATAGACCGCTCCGATGTTTTTTTTACGAAAACATTCAGCTACAAACAACAATTCAAAGATACTACCGGACCATTTGTGGAAACAATGGCTTTGTTACGCAAATTGAAGGAGCACGGCTTTGCCGGAGCTTCTATTGACAGTTCTGTTTGGAAGGAGGCTACAATGCATACCTACATATATGTAGGCACACCACTCGAACAAATGTTGGTCAGCAATGGAAATGTTCCTTCGGCATATCTAAACGATATCAATCTGAAAAGTAAGAGGTGGATAGCTCCGTCTTCAGTCGATTTGCTAAAAGCGAAACTCTTGCAGTCGGCTGAAAATTCAGGCTATCCATTTGCTGAGGCGTATCTCGATAGTTTTTCAGCCGATGAAAAAAGGCTTAGCGCAAAACTGTATTTAGATAAGCACAGTTTGATTCGGTATGATACGCTTCAAATTGTTGGTAAAACCAAAGTGAAGCGAATTTTTCTCAGAAACTATCTGGGAATTCGCCCGGGTAAAGCTTATAACGAATCGAATGTGAAACGAATCACGCAACGGCTGGGCGAATTGCAATTCGCTGAAACCCTAAGGCCATACAGCGTTACATTCGATCGCGATCGCGCACGCATCAATTTGTTTTTGAAAGATAAGAAGGCATCGCAGTTTGATGTGCTGGTTGGTGTATTGCCGGGTGGGGCCGGGCAAAAGGTGCTCATCACCGGCGATGTGAAAATTCATCTATTCTCTCCTTTAGGATTTGGTGAAGAACTTTTTTTACAGTGGCAAAAGTTACAGCCGCAAACGCAAACACTGGATGTAAGGGTGGTTTATCCATATGTAGTAGGTTTACCATTAGGCGTGAACGTCCAATTTCAATTGTATAAAAAAGACACTTCCTATCTTGACCTTAACGGCGATTACGGTATTCAATATCAACTATTGGGAAGCAACTACCTGAAAGCATCCTACCGCCAAAAGATTACAATTATGCAAACCGTAGATACCAATTTCGTGAAAGCAAATCGGGCGCTGCCACCCAATCAGGATGTAACCACCGGGCAGTTTGCTTTAGAATTGTTCCTTCAAAAATTGAACTATCGCTTCAATCCGCTTTCAGGATACGTCATAAAGGCGGAAGTAGCTGCAGGTGTTCGTACCATTAAAAAGAATAACACGATTGCCGGTTTGAACGATGAAGTTTCAGGCGGAACATTTGCTTCCATTTATGATTCTACCAGGTTAAAAACATTTCAGATGAACGTTGGTCTGGCCATCGATAAGTATTGGAAGCTGGCTAAACGCCAAACGTTGAAAACCGGATTAGAAGGGCGATATTTTTATGCACCAAAAATTTTGGAGAACGAAAAATACCGTATAGGCGGAGTAAATTCTCTTCGCGGTTTTGATGACCGTTCCATTTTTACTCCGTACTATTTGATAGGAAATCTGGAGTATCGTTACCTCCTTTCCAAAAACGCGTACTTCTATGCATTCTTTAATGCGGCTATGGTGCAGGAAACGCGCCATTTTAAAAATCGACCCTTCGATTTTCCGTTTGGCTTTGGCGCAGGAGCTGCATTTGAAACTAAGATTGGTATCTTTGGCCTCAGTTACGCAATGGGTAAACAACTCGATAACAAACTCGATTTTAAATCAGGTAAAATTCATTTTGGTTACGTAAACTATTTTTAGTTGAAACACATTTTCTTACTGCTTCTATTACTACCCGGTTTGCTTTTTGCCCAAACTGATTCGGTGCAATTCGCTGCCGATTCTACCGAATACGCAGAAGTTGTTGTTGACACACAAGCAGTATATCATGCTAAAGAACTTTCTGATTTGCGATCGGCTTTATTGACGAATAAAAAAGTATTGCTGAATGATTTTGAAGTTCCTCAAAATTCCGAAAATGGAATCGTGATCTTTACAATCATACTGTTGCTGTTGTTGCTGCTCACCTATCTGAAACTGGCTTATAGCAACGATTTCAACGATGTATTCCGTTCCGTATGGAATGCAAATATATCCTCTCAGATTTTTCGTTCGCAAACCGGCAACTTCAATGTCACATCGTTTTTATTGTTGTTCATCTTTGTAGTTGGCACCTCAATTTTTACACGCGAAGTGTGGCTGCATTTTTCACCAACTCCATTTCTTCAATCGAAATTTTCAATAGCAGCATTCACTTTTTTATTCACATCTTTTTGTTTTGCAAAGTATGTAGTGATGAAGATAACCGGCGCCTTATTCGATGTTATGGAATACGTTGATGAATATATTTTTCATTTGAACACAATGCTCAAAACCCTTGCTATCATTATGGTTCCGGCGTTGTTGCTACTGTTCGTCGCAAAGGAAAAAGTGTTTGTAATAGTAGTTGCTGTCACACTTCTTGCAATGATGGTGTTTGCTGCATTGGCCGTAACGCGAGGGTTATCCACAGCGTACAAATTGATGTATAAGAGTGTGTATCATTTTTTACTATATGTTTGTCTTCAGGAAATACTACCGGTATTTCTGTTCATAAAATTGTTAACCAAAACAGCTACTTAACATGGCAACAAAATCAACAGCCAAGAAAGCCGCTAAGAAAGCCGCTCCTAAAAAAGCCGCTAAGAAAGCCGCTCCAAAAAAAGCTGCCAAGAAAGCCGCTCCTAAAAAAGCCGCTAAGAAGGCCGCTCCTAAAAAGGCTGCGAAGAAGGCTGCGCCTAAAAAAAAAGCGTAAGCAATCTTCAGCAACAGCGTAACAGCAGCAGCACTTCTGGCCAGAAAAAAAAGGCTGATGTGAAATCAACCAAACAGAGTGCTGCTGCTTTATTACAAAAAAAGAATGCTTCTCCCGCCCATAAAGCTACATCTAAACCTTCCGCCATCTCAGGCAAATCCCTCCCTTCCAAATCCGAAAAAAATCAGAAAGCTGTTAAGCCAACACCAGCCCCGGTAGTTGAAAAGGCTAAGCCTGTTCGTCTGGCCGATTTGCTTAAACCTAAAAACGAAAAGAATTACGCAGCACTGATTACAAACGAACCTAAAACCAAACTCAAAAATATTCTTGTGGCTCAGCCACAGCCCGAAGCTCCTAAATCGCCTTATTACGACCTTGCCTCTAAATATCGGCTCAAATTTCAATTCACGCCTTTTATTACCGTTGAAGGAATAGCTGGTCGCGATTTTAGAAAGCAAAGACTTACCATTACCGATTACAGCGGTGTCATTTTCACCAGTAGAAATGCTATCGATCACTTCTTCCGCATTTGCGAAGAACTACGGGTAAAATTAAGTCAGGAAACAAAGTTCTTTTGTACCTCTGAGGCCATTGCCTTGTATCTTCAAAAATATACGCAATACCGCAAACGTAAAGTGTTCTTCGGTGATGCCAATAACAATAAGGAAATTCGCGCACTGCTGTTGAAACATAAAGACACTACCAAGTGCCTGTACATTTGTCCTGAAGTTAGAAGTAAGGATGAGATCACTTCATTTATGGACGATCAGAAAATTCCCTATGTGGAAGCGGTGATGTATCGTACCGTACCTTCTGATCTGAAAAGTTTGGATCTTACTAAATTTGATATGATGGTGTTGTTCAGTCCTTCAGCTGTGCACTCCTTGTATTTCAACTATCCAAAGTTCCATCAGCAAAATCTGAAAATTGGTGTATATGGTAAAACTACTGCCGATGCCGTAAAAGATGCTGGTCTCAACTTCCATCTTATGGCTCCGCTCGAAGGATCCCCCTCCATTATCGCGGCCTTGGATCAATATCTTAAGGAAGCGAAATAAAGGCGGTAGAATTAGCCCTGTTTTCCTATCTTCACTTACATGGTTCGTATCTGTTTGTTGATAATGGTGGCCGCACTGTTTGGGTGTTTAGAAGTGCATGCCCAGTTTGAACCACAATTCAGTCACTATGTATTTAATCCCCTTCAATTTAATCCGGCTTACGCAGGTAGCCGCGATGGTGTAGATTTCTCATTGCTTCACCGAAGCCAGTATGTGGGTCTTAGCAATAGAGCTACTGTTACACAATTTTTTGGCGCTCATCTTCCTGTTGCGGCTATTAGTAGTGGTGTTGGCCTCACCGTTCTTAATGATTTGATCGGATATCAGCGCTCCACCTCGGTGAATGTGAATTATGCCTATCAAAAGGCTTTCCGGCCGGGCACGTTTTCTATTGGCGTTTCAATAGGGTTTATCCAAACCGGCCTGCAGGGCAATAAACTTATCACGCCTGAAGGCGATTATAACAATGGTGTCAATCACCGCGACGATTATGTGCCCGCTACTTTACAAAATGGAATGGCTCCCGACTTTTCCGCTGGAGTGCGCTGGGGAAACAATAAATATCACATCGGGATATCAGCTAATCACATTTATAGTTTTACTACATTGAAAACTCCCTCAGGAAATACCCGGCTGAACTACGCCCGTAATTTTGCAATCTCCGGCGGGTATCGTTTTGATGTTTCCAAAAAATTTAGTGTTACGCCGTCCGCACTAATTAAAACCGATTTCAAGAAGTATCAGGCTGAACTTACTGTCATGATGCAACTCTATCGCAATATTTTAACCGGTGTGGCGTTTAGAGGATATGAGGGTAGGACCGTAGATGCGGCAATATTGTATGCAGGGTTTGAGTATAAAGGCTTTAGATTATTGTATTCGTATGATATTAATGTATCATATCTGACGCATTTTAATACCGGAAGTCATGAGATCAGCCTCGGGTATTATCTGCCGTTTAAAAAGAAGAACGACAATGGTTTATACTATCACAACGCCCGCTTTTTATAAAGTGCCGGAAGATGAAGACGCGTTGAAACAAAAGATGGTTGCAAACCGTATAATGGAATGGAAAATTATTGTTTGGAAAATTCAATAGAGGTTACTTATATTTACGACCTTCAAAAAAAGAGAGGGAGAAACAACAACTTGAAAACAATGAAAAACATTAAAAGCATTCTGTGTATTGCTTCTGCCGCAACGGCATTGTTTTTAGCGGGGTGCAAGGGGGGGTACAACGGCCAGCTTCTTGGTGAGCAAGATCGGCCGCGCTGGAATCCGGTTATGCCGTATGGAATGGTGTTCATTCCGTCTGGTGTATTGCACATTGGCCCCAGCGATCAGGACGTAAACAGTGCTAACGTGGCCCGCGCCAAACAAGTATCGATTGTAGGGTTTTATATGGACGATACGGAAATCACGAATAATGAATACCGTCAGTTTGTGAATTGGGTGCGCGACTCTGTAGCTCACGTAATGTTGGAACATACCAAAGAGGATGCTAACAGCGGAAAAACACAAATCGACTGGAATCAGAAGATCGACTGGAAAAAGACAGAAGGGAACGAGCAGTTGGAAGAAATATTTGTTCCGGAATCGGAGCGCTTCTGGGGAATTAAAGAGCTGGACGTAAACAAACTGTGGTATGTTTATGACTGGATCGACTTTAAAGCTGCGGCGCTTTCTAAAAACCGCGGTGCTGCACGTAGCAAATTCATTAAACACGAAAAATGTCAGATCTATCCTGATACATTGGTTTGGGTACGTGATTTTACTTACTCTTATAATGAGCCAATGACCCGTAACTACTTCCACCATCCGGCATTTGACGATTATCCGGTGGTAGGTGTAACCTGGCCTCAGGCAAATGCCTTCTGCGCTTGGCGTACTCGTTTGTGGCTCGATTATAAAACGGTTCGCGGAGAACCTTTGATGGATAACTTCCGCCTCCCAACTGAAGCAGAATGGGAATATGCTGCCCGTGGCGGTAAAAAACTGGCTCCATATCCTTGGGGAGGCCCTTATGTTCGCAACTCTAAAGGATGTGTACTGGCTAACTTCAAACCCGGCCGCGGCAACTATCCTGAAGATGGCGGTTTCTACACCGTGCGCGCCGATGCTTACTGGCCAAATGATTACGGTCTTTATAATATGGCAGGAAATGCTGCGGAATGGACTTCTTCAGCTTACTATGAAAACGCTTACTCTTTCATACATGATCTGAATCCGGATATTCGTTACGATGCCGAGAAAAATGAATCCGAAACATTGAAACGTAAAGTGATTCGCGGCGGTTCATGGAAAGATATCGGTTACTATATCGAGAACGGAACCCGCCACTGGGAATATGCCGATTCAGCAAAATCTTACGTAGGTTTCCGCTGTATGACTACATTCCTGGGCCGCGATATCTCTGACCACTAAACATCATATTGTTCATAACCAGAATTATATCAGCAAATCAGTTTGCCTAAGTTCGTATTGTATTCGAAAAACTAAGTATTTTAAAATTTTAACCCCGTAAAAATTAGAAAATGGCTCAGCAAAATCAATCCATCTTCCTAACCAAAAAAGGAAAAACTCTCCTGAACTATGCTTACTCCTTCGGTGCGGCTATCGTAATCGGTGGCGCCCTTTTCAAACTGATGCACTGGCCGGGTGCCAACATCATGCTGATCGTAGGTATGGGTACGGAAGTGGCGATCTTCATTATCTCAGCTTTCGAACCGCAGTTCGAACACCATGCAGATTACGAATGGGAACGCGTATACCCTGAATTGGCTGCCAGCGGCGAACCAATCTCTAAAAAAGGTGATAAGCCTTTGACGCAGCAATTAGATAAAATGTTGTCTGATGCTAAAGTTGGTCCTGAATTGATCGGAAGCCTCGGAAAAGGCCTTTCTACTTTGGCCGATAGCACCAGCAAGTTGAATGATCTTACAGAAGCTTCTGTAGCAGTGAACGACTTTGCTAAAAATGCAAAATCAGCCTCGGGTAATATCACCAACTTCGCTTCAGCTGCTGCTAATGCTACCAATGCTGTAGGTGAAATTGGCAAAGGCGCTGAGCATACTAAACAATACCACGAGCAAGTGCAGAACATGGTGAAAAACCTCGGCCAGTTGAATACGATCTATGAACTGGAACTGCAGGATTCGAATAACCACCTGAAAGCGATGAATAAGTTCTTTGGAAATCTGAACTCTGCTGCTCAGGCACTTTCTGAAACCGCTAATGATGCTACTAAATACCGCGATAATCTGGGTGCGCTGAATAAGAATCTGGCCGCTTTGAACGCTGTTTATGGCAACATGCTTTCTGCAATGAGGGCTTCTAACGCATAAACCTGGTAAAGGATTTAAATTCGTTTAACCCTTAAAAATTGAAATAAAAACATGGCAGGTGGTAAACTAACACCAAGGCAGAAGATGATTAACATGATGTACCTCGTGTTAACAGCGCTCCTTGCGATGAACGTAACAAACGAAATTTTGAACGCGTTCAAAACCGTAAATAACAGTATCGCGAAATCAAATGAGATCGTAACAAGTAAGAATAATACTACTTATGATGCATTTGTGGAAGCGGTAAAAGATCCGCAAACCGCGGCAAAAGCACAGTTGTGGAAACCAAAGGCTGATAAAATCAAGGCAATCGCAAGCGAATTGTCAGCATTTCTGGAAACGCAGAAAATGGAGATGAAAAAACGCTCCGGTCTGCAAATCAATCCGGAAACTAAAGAGGAAGAATTCAAAGTGGATGATCTGGAAGCTCCAACTTACTTCATGATCGAACAGAAGAAGGGTACCGAGATTTACGACCGCATGCTCAAATTCAAAAAAGACATGCTGGCCGTTCTGAATCCAAATGATTTCGAAGATCCAAAGTTAAAGGCAGATGTTCAAAAAGCAGTTGACGAATTCAACAAGTCGTTGCCTATTAACATGCCGATACCGAAATCAGAAAGCGGTGCCAGTTATTCCAACGATGGTGCCGGTTGGTCTCAGGCGAACTTCCACATGACGCCTACTATCGCTGCCGTAACTATCCTCACCAAACTGCAAAGCGACGTGAAAAGTTCTGAAGCGCAAATGGTAGACTACTGCTTCAAGCAGATTGGTTCAGTAAAAGTTATCTATGATAACTTCCAGGCCATCGCTTCGGCTAGCACCAATTACGCTATGCCGGGCGATCCGGTTGAAGTATATGCCGGTGTAGGTGCGTTTAGCGAAGCCTCAAAACCAAATATCACCATCAATGGTTCTCCGGTAGCCTTGGTAGATGGTATGGCTACCTTCAAAACTACAGCTGCAGGTGCCGGTGAACACGGTGTTCCTGTAAAGATTTCTTACACTAAACCGGATGGAACTATTGCTACGCTTGATAAAACTATCAAGTACACCGTAGGTACACCTGCAGGTACAGCTGTGATGCTCGACAAAATGAACGTAGTGTACATTGGCGTTGATAACCCAATGACGATCTCTTCCGGCGCAGGTGATGAAAAAACCAGTGTTTCCGGAAACGGCTTAACACTTACAAAGTCTGGTCCCGGTAAATATATTGCCCGTGCTACTGCACCAAGCAATACTGCCGGCATAACCGTATCGGTTACCGGTGGTAAATCCACACCATTCCCGATTCGCGTAAAGCGTATCCCTGATCCGGTTCCAACTCTGGGTGGTAAACTTCGCGGTGGTAATGCACAGCCTGGTACCATCAAGGCACAGTCTGGTATCGTTCCATTGTTGGAAAACTTTGACTTCGAAGCTAAATTCAATGTGCAATCGTTCAGCATGGTTTTCGTTAGCAAAGGCGAAATTTTCCGTGCAGAAGCTTCCGGACCATTGTTCAACGCTCAAATGCAAGGCTTTTTGGGCCGCGCAAAACCGAAAGACGTACTTTATCTGGAAGACATCAAAGTGGTTGGCCCGGATGGTCAGTCACGTAAACTCGGCCAGATCGTGTTCACAATTATCTAAAAGAGAAAAACAGGCGATATGATTAACTTGGTAAAAAAATGGATGAGCATTGGCCTTATGGCACTTGCCTTGCCCGCAATGGCACAGGAGCCTTTAGATGGTGCTTACGCCAAAGTGGTGACTAAGGAAAAGGAAATCGTTCCATATGATTTTTTACGTGAAGCCGATGTGTTCTGGCAAAAACGGATTTGGAGAACTATCGATACTCGTGAAAAGCAAAATCTACCATTCCGCTATCCGCAACAACCGCTCATCGAGATCATTCATACCGCCGCTAAGAACGGTGAACTTACCGTGTATGATAATTCTGTTATCGACGGTGATCAGTTCAAGCAGGTGCTGCCGGTTGATGATGTGAAGAAAATCGGTATGAAAGTGGATACCGTTACGCAAATCAACCCGGTAACTTTGGAAGAAGAAACCAAGGTGATCAGCAACGAACTTACTTGGGATAAGATCTCCAAATACCGTTTAAAAGAAGACTGGATCTTTGACGAAGAAACATCAACGATGATGGTTCGTATCATCGGTTTGGCTCCGGTTATGGAAGATTTTGATGCTACCGGAACCTATCGTGGAGACATGGTTATGTACTGGTGTTACTACCCTGATCTTCGTCCAATTTTGGCCAAGTTCGAGGTATTCAACCCGCGCAACGATGCCGTTCGGTTAAGCTGGGAAGATTTGTTTGAAGCCCGTATGTTCGAGAGCTTTATCTACAAAGAGTCGAATGTTTACGATCGCAGCATTCAGGAATATGCTACCGGTGCCGACCAATTACTGGAAAGCGACCGCATTAAGCAACAAATGTTCGAATTTGAACACGACCTCTGGAATTACTAGAATTCGTTTCTATAACTAAAAAAAGCCGCTTTCTGAGCGGCTTTTTTTTGTTTGATGATGGCGGCTGCCACTGCCGGCCGCTCGTTCCTCGCGGTGCAGTGGCATCGCGTGCTTTCAGGGTACGGCTTCGCCTCCCGTGCTCCACTGCGTTTCGCACCCGCGCCTACGGCGCGGCCTTGTCGCCCGCTGCCGCAAAACCTGGCGTTTCCGAATTCTCCAAAGCGTCCAAAACCCTCCAACGAATTCTAACTTTCCTCACGTCCCTTTCCTGCCGCAGAGAGCGCAAAGGTTTCGCAGCGTTTAATTGTCCCAATCGTCCTTCTGTCCAAAATCCGCCAGTTTATAGCCACCTTTTCCCATGTCTTTTTCTTCCGCGTCATCCGGTTAACTTCTTTGGGGTCCATTTTTCTAAAACTATTATTTCGATAAATGCGCTTTGAAAGAAAAGCGATGGCTTTCGCTCATATCGGTGTGCACCGGCTGGCTACTGCCCGTTGGATTATCATCCATGCCGGTGCTCATGTCGGCATTATTAGGATTGTAACCGTTTGTGCTACCGGTTCCATTAGGATTAATTCCGTTCGGATTATTAGGGTTATAGGCGTTGTAAGGGTTCATGCCGCCGCGATGGCGCTCGGCATTTTCGCCCATACCTCCATTGCCGCCAAGTGCAGGCATGGCTTCGGGCGCCAGCATGGTTACTGTTATCGTAATTTCTTTTGAAGGATCAGGTGTGTAACCAAAGCTGGCGAATGGAATCCGAAACTCCAGATTCATGTTTTTTAAAGAGTCGAAGGCATAGGCTGCATCAATAGTGTCGTTGGGTAAATAAACGCCTTCTTCCATATTTACGAAATCATGAAGGTATAATTGCGGACGCTTGCCGCCGGGAAGGATACGGCCTGATTTAACATCGCGAATACTGCCGGTTTCCTGAGCAGTAAGTTTCGTACTTCGATAGGGAAAGGTAAGCGTGGCAGGTTTCACTTTTTTTGCTTTGGCATCAAGCGTAATTTGCATACCGGCGCGAATGATCTTCATCTGCGCTCGTTCGTCGAATGTTTGAAAACAGAGGAACAACTCTTTGTCGTTATGCTTTAATGCAAATTGTACCTTGGCTTCGCCTTCATAATAGCGGAAGTTCTCCGGCCATTCTTTGATGCGCCCGTCCACAATTACCGGTGAGGAAGTGTATTCTGAAATAGAAATGTTTTTTTGAGCAGCTCCCCAAAGCGGAAAAAGCAAAAAGATTGCAAAACGAATGTGCATGAAGCGAAGTTAATTCAAATGCTATTGATGAAAAGGAAGAAGAGTAGTTATAAAAAAGTAATAACAATTTAGGGTCTGAGACTAAGGCCAGGCTTGCGTGAAGGATGCGGAAGGGCACCCGCCGTGGCGGGTGCGTGCGTAGCAACGCGAAGCACCGAGCGGTAGCGAGCCTGTAGCAGCCTGACCCCGAAAACCTGCGATGACTTACCTTTTCTATGCACGCGATTGCGGCAGGTTTTTCGGGGGCACGCCATAAAAAATCTTGTATGGATTTTAACGAACCAGCGTAATACTGCCTTTCAATTCGTGACGTTCGCCTCTGGGCCGGTTGCCCGAATTGTAAGTAAGGTAATAAACGAAAATCCCCGGGGGCTGCAGCTCGCCTTTATAAAAGCCATCCCATCCTTTCTCGATATCGGAAGTGTCCCACACTTTTTCACCCCAACGGTTAAAGATCATCAGGCGGTTCAGATGGATGCAGCGGCCATAAATGCGGTACGTATCATTTGCGCCATCGCCGTTAGGTGAAAAGGCGTTGGGCACATAAATCACATCATTGCATTCCGACACCGGAATAAACAGGGAATCGGTGGCAGAGCAGTTATCAGCAGTAATCACGTGCAGGTACACCCAAGCCGGAGACGAAGCTGTTGCTGTTGTTATGGGTATATCGGGATTGGTGATTGGAAGTGTAGATGACCAATGGAAGATGCCATTGCCCTGACCTCTAAGTATAATGGTGTCGCCGGTTTCATGGATTATTGAGATAGGTTCGATTTGTGCTATAGCCGGCGTAAAAAGAACAATTTCTAAAGTGTGGATGCTATCGCAATTAGCTGTGGCGATGGTATCGGAATAAACCCCCGATTGGAAATAGAAGCGATTGCCAAATTTAAAGCTATCGCCAGTGCAAAAAGAAACCGTTAGTGTATCGCGATTGGGAGGAATTACCATAAGGTTGAGGATATGAATGCTGTCGCAGGTAGAAGTGGCGAAGGTATCGCGATAAATTCCTGTTGCAGTATAAACGTGACTTCCAACAGAAATGGAATTGCCATTGCAGAGGGAAGCCGACACCGAATCAAATTTGTAGTTGTTGACGGTGAGGTTAAGGATGTGAATGCTGTCGCAGGTGGAAGTGGCGAAGGTATCGCGATAAATTCCTGTTAAAGTATAAATGTGACTTCCAACAGAAATAGAATTGCCATTGCAGATGGAAGCGGAAACGGAATCGAATTTGTAGTTGTTGACGGTGAGATTAAGGATGTGAATGCTATCGCAGGTAGAAGTGGCGAAGGTATCGCGATAGATTCCTGTTGCAGTATAAATGTGACTTCCAACAGAAATAGAATTGCCATTGCAGATAGAAGCGGAAACGGAATCGAATTTGTAGTTGTTGACGGTGAGGTTGAGGATGTGAATGCTATCGCAGGTGGAAGTAGCGAAGGTATCGCGATAGATTCCTGTTGCAGTATAAACCTGACTTCCAACAGAAATAGAATTGCCATTGCAGATGGAAGCGGCAACGGAATCGAATTTGTAGTTGTTGACGGTGAGGTTGAGGATGTGAATGCTATCGCAGGTGGAAGTGGTGAAGGTGTCGCGATAGATTCCTGTTGCAGTATAAACGTTGCTTCCAACAGAAATAGAATTGCCGTTACAGATAGAAGCGGCAACGGAATCGAATTTGTAGTTGTTGACAGTTAAGTTGAGGATATGAATGCTGTCGCAGGTAGCAGTGGCGAAGGTATCGCGATAGATTCCTGTTACAGTATAAACGTGGCTTCCAACAGAAATGGAATTGCCATTGCAGATAGAAGCGGAAACGGAATCGAATTTGTAGTTGTTGACAGTTAAGTTGAGGATATGAATGCTATCGCAGGTAGCAGTAGCGAAGGTGTCGCGATAGATGCCTGTTGCAGTATAAACGTGGCTGCCAACAGAGATTGAATTACCATTGCAGATGGAAGCCGATACCGAATCAATGGTGTTGCTCACCAGAGAATAGGTTGTAGCCAAAATATCGGAACAACCGTTGATGTTTACGATTTTGCGGATATGGTAAAGGCCGTAATCTGCCGCTGTGACCGGACTCAAACGCAGGGAATCGCCGATAAAAATTCCGCCTGAGGGTTTTTGCCAGATGTACGTAACGTTTGTGGCCGGCTCACTCACCAAAATAGCGGTATTGCCAATGCAGGATGAGCCGATTTTTATGATTTGTTTAAACGAAAGTGTATCTACAAAAAACGAGAAGGTTCGCGCAAAGCCGCAGGTGTCGCTAATTCGTGCTACATAATTTCCCTGTAAGGATAGCGTGAAAAAAGGAGCAGCCTGTACGGAAGAAGTTTGTGGGCCGCTCAGAATTTCATAGTAATAAGGCGGAACACCGGTGGTGCTGTCGGCCACAAGCCCCACGTGCACCAGCCCGTTACATTTGATTTGTGTGGCATAGGAGATTTTAGGCGCCTGATAGGGAGGAATATAAATGGTGTCGTAAATTATGGGACAAACGCTGTCGAAAGCGGTAATGAAATCGCCTATGTGTGAGTACTGTAATTGCAATACATAATATCCCGAATTCAAATTTCTGATGGTATCGCGAAAAATGCTATCCGCACTTCCGTAAAATTGAAAGGTTTTATAGGTAACGAATCCTGTGCCTGCAATGGGATCAATGCGATATGTGCCAATCTGGCTATTAGGATTGAAATTTCCACCAGCATCCAGGCGCAGCATGATTTGATTTTCACCCGGGCAGCCTTTCTTTACTTTAATTTGATAATGGTCGTCGCCAACATCCTGAGGCGTAACGGTAAAGGAATCGGAATAACTATGACCGCAACTATCATATGCTCTGAAATGATAGGTGCCAACGCCAAGATTACTCAACCAAAAACCGTGAATAAAGTCACCACCTCCTACGCCACCTACCCCATATTGGTTGTAAATTTTTTTGATTGGATAAATAATGGTGTCTCTGAATGCATAATGTGGTTTAGAACTATATAAATATGACGGTCCGGAAAGCAGTTCAATATAAGGCGCGGAAAAAAAGTAATTGGTGAATTGGATATCTACGGAAGCGGCGGAATCGCGACAATGCCAGATATTGACCCATTTAGAAATAGAGGGTGGATTTTGCGAAGGAGTGGTAAAGGTGCCGCTGTATGAATTTCCACAGGTGTCGGAAATGGTATAAGTATATAGCCGACCCTGAGGCGCTAATTTTCCGAAAACTGCGAAAGCGGAGCCTAAGGAATCATTGTGAAAAGAAGAATCGATTAGAGTTCCTGTTAACGCATCGTGAATAACCAGTAAGATTGGTTCAGACATATTGGTGTAGATGGACGAAGAACCATTGAATGTAGAAAGGTATGGTTCTAAGTAGAGATTTGGGCGAAATTTAAGCGCACAGGAATCTACAACCGGATTAAAGCTGGTTAGTGTAACAAAGGTGCTGATTCTGTTGTCGATGAATGTGCTTTGACCACAGGCATTAGTGATGGTGAAGCTGGCAACATCGCCGTAATGCGCATTACCATAACGATAATCAAAATCATAATACATGTTGTATCCGGGCGGATAGTTTTGACTCGGCAGGGTGTCATTAATTATGCCTGATGCCGTTTGAAGAGAAATGGTAATCGGTTCGGCCAGATATAAATCAGGAGTAATAATTTGAAAGTGGAGGCGATTGGAATCGCAACTATACATGTTGTTATAAATCTGACCGATGGAATACGCGGTGTGTGGGTCGATAAGTGAAATGGAACGGGTGGCGAAACTGTTACACGAATCGTATTGCCGTAACCGGTAATCTCCGGCAGGTAACAAATCAAAAGAATCGGATGATTGAGAAATGGTTACGTTGGTGTTCAGATTGGTCAATTCCCAATGGTATGGCGGGGTTCCCAAACCCGGTTGTTCATTGCCAACAATAAGGCCGGTAGCCGTGCCGGCGCATAGCGGGTGATGATAAGTGAGTATAAAATCGGGAAATTGATAGTTGCCGGAAACATACGGATTGGCGTATGCTGTATCGTTTTGAGAAGTTGTAACCATCAGCGTGTAGCTTCCGGCAGGCAATCCGGCGAATTGATTTCCACTTTGCGGCGGGCGGATATCCGGTCCACTTACCAATGCAAAAAACATTGCAGATCCGCTGTGAGCATAAGTGGTGATGGTGCCACTATTGGCACAATTGCTCGGAATTACTACTACAGAGTCGATCATCAAAGCGGCATGTGTATAGCCGGCCATGAAGAAGCACAGCCAAAAGCACAGCGATTTGATTTTTGTAGATAGCATGATCCAAAGATACGTGCCGGGAAACGTATCGTTATATTTTAGTTTTATATTCTGTACCTGTTCAAGCTCTTGTTTTTGATTGAAGCCAGGCGCTATAATTGAGCAGTTGGCTGTCTTCCGTCTTCCGTAAGATTTTGCTTTTTATCAAAAGGGCAAGTTCCTTTTGTACTACATTATCCTGATATTTGAGATTGTTCTTAAGAAGCGTTTTCATCCAGCCGAGCAATTCTTTTTCACTTATGGCATCGGGTTGTAAAAGTTCATTTTTAAATTGTTTTTGTATCTGTTCAAGCCTTATTTTAGTTGTTGGTTGATCTTTCGATTCGATGTGCATCATCATTTCTGCCACTGAAACGCGCAGCTTGAACAAGTTATCGGCACTTTTGTAGTAATCGTTGGTGTAGTATTTTACAAAGCTTCGAATAGCATCGCTAAACTTTCCTGTTTTGAAATAGAGGATGCCGCGGTTCAGGTGAATGAACATCTGATAATAGGCATCGGCATTCCCTTTTATGGCTTCCTCTAGTTCTTTGAGCGCAGTCAAGGCTTTTTGCGGCGCCGATTCGGAGTAATTAATCACCCGGGCATTGTATAAATAGAAAACATATTTTTTGTAATGAAGCCGATTGTACGCTTCTAATTCGCGCCCTAATTCTTCGGCGCATTCCAAAGATTTTGCGGTTTTACCATTTCTGGAAAGGCTATTCACCAGGAAGGTGAGCATCTGCAACTTGGTGTCGTGGTTGTTTTTATCGAACCATCGCGCCTTATTGAACTTTCTATAAATGGAAATCATAAAACGCTCCAGCTCACGGTAGCTGTGCTTTTGGAGCAGGATCTGACTAACTGCCCGATATATTTTGGTTTGAAAAACTTTGCTGTGCTGAAG
>JAXLUJ010000023.1:0-27034 GCA_046329575.1 Chitinophagales bacterium
GGGTGAGGTTTATTACTGCAATAGTATCACAACCCTTGGCATCTTTAATTTCCACATTGTGATTTCCAGAAGTCAAACCGTTAAACGCGCCACTTGATCCGAATCCGCCACCGTCGATCTGATATTGATATCCTCCATTTCCACCGGTCACGCCGGTTACGGTGATTGTACCATCCGATCCTCCATTACAGCTGATATTGGTAGAAGTAATGGTTGGAATCAAGCGGGCCGGTTGCCGGATTGCGGCAATCACCGTATCGCGGCACAAGCTATCATCTATTACAATAGCGGTGTAAGTACCCGCGGCAATGCCCGGACCGGCAATACTATCTGATTCGCCGGCAATGGTTGGCCATGAATAGGAGTAAGGTCTTGATCCACCGGTAACACTTAGAATGATTTGGCCGTCATTTGATCCGAAGCAGGAGTTAGGAATTGTTTTTACTGTATCAGCTATTAAAGCCGGAGGGGATTTTATTGTAATCGTTCGGTTGGCGGTACACAGATTACGATCGGTTACCGTTCCGGTATAAGTTCCAGGGCACAAGTGCGTCATCCGGGCTGAATCTAAATGCCCGGCAATACCCCATGCAAAAGTGTAAGGCCCAACGCCACCTTGTCCGTCGCCATACAACATACCGGAGCATACGTTGGAACACCGAGTATTTAGAGAGTCAAGGACATTCAAAAATAACTGGGTTGGCTGACTGATATATCCTGTTGTGGTGGCGGTACAGTTTCCCGCATCTTTTACGGTTACAGTATAGGTTCCTGCCGGCCGATTAGGCAAAGATGCCGAAAGCGTTCCGGTACTCCAGGTATACGTATAACCGCCTGCGCCATTGATTCCTTTTACGCGGATGAAACCATTGGATTGTCCGAAGCATTTTACGTCTACCGAACTATCAATGAATGCCTGAACACCGCCGCCCGCGCTAATGCTGCCGGCGATTGTTGCGGAGCAATTCCCTCCGGAAGGAGTTACAGTTACATAATACGTTCCGGAAGGTTGGCTGTTGATGGTGGCTGTAGCGCCTCCAGTATTCCAATGATAAGTATAGCTACCGGCAGGATTTGCAGTAACCGTAGCCGAACCGTTAGAGTTACATGTGGCCGGGTTAAAAGAGAATGCAAGACTTGGCGGTATGCCTTTTGTGATTATGATAGAAGTATCAGCATTACACAAAGCCCTCGGACTATAGGAGGTTACCAGATAAGTTGTAGTAGCCTGAGGGTATAGATAAACATTAGATCCTGAAGGATTGCTTACACCTGTAGGGGGGGCCCAGGAATAGGATGCCCCGCTACCACTTAGTATGATATGTGCGCTATCCCCTGCGCAGAACGTAGTAGTGCCGGTGTATGCAATTGATGCAGGCGGATCCACTACTAAATAAACGGAATCATAAGGTGACCAGCCGCAGCAATCGGTTTTTATGCGAACTTTTATTTTAAAAGTTCCCGCCGTGTTGAATAATAGTCCGGTTAAATTCTGAAGATTCTTGCCTAAATAAGTATTGGGTGTGGTTGCCCCGCCAAAATTCCAGTCGAAGGTATCAGCAGATGCTATTACGCAATTGAAGTTCGCTGTTGAACCCTGACATAACCAAAACGTATCGCCATTCAGCACGTTAGCATTGGATTGAATATTCGGTACGAAAGAACTCTGATCAAGCGTAATATTCACGAAGCCGGTATAGGTATTGGCACCAAAGAGAATATCTTTCCTTCCTGTGGTTCCATATTGCGTAATGAACTGCGAACCAACGCCTGATGAAGGTACAGCACTTGCTCCTCCATCCCATCCGGCAGAAGAAGCCGATGACAAAGTATCATTTCGGAAAGTGCAGGAGGTGTTTGAAGTGAAAATGACAGGTTGAGAGGCGAGAGCGAACGCACTGGGCGTATTGATGCCAGTATTGATGGTAATAAGACTTGCACCCTTAATGAACACCGGATTTGTACCGTTACTAACAATATATCCTGAAGCTCCGTTCGCACCCGGCTGGCCGTTTCCTCCCCTACCACCAGCTCCACCAGATCCGCCGGATCCACCTGTAGATTTTGGACTGCAGGAGCCTGTAGACGCGACTCCCGCATTTCCTGATGCACCTGTAGTTCCTGCTTGGCCAGTGCCGCCTGAACCGCCTGCGCCTGCCGTTCCGGTTACAATAGAACAATCTATAAATTGGGCCGAAGTGCCATTTGAAAAAAGGTATACACCAAAGGTGCCACCACCACCAAAGCCACCTGTACCCTTCAGGCCGCCATTTCCACCTTTTCCGCCTGCCCCACCGTTAGGAATTCCGCTGATTGAGCAGAAACAATCCGTTCCCATTGTTCCACCGCTACCGCCGCCGCCGCCGCCGCCACTTTGGCCGTTAGTACCATTTGCTGATTGGGAAGCAGCTATGAAATATTGCGTTGCAGTTCCAGGACTAGCAGGCGCAATTGCAGAGGCATCAGTTCCGGCGACGCCGTTTGCTCCGGCTGATCCTGCATTTCCATTTTTCGCATTAGCGCCGCAGCCAAAAGTACATCCGTTACCATTAACCACTGCACCGCCACTACCGCCAGTAGCTCCGCCTGAACCGACTGATCCTGTGCCTCCAGAAGAACTGGTAGTATTACATCCCGTTCCAGCACCTGCTCCACCAGCGCCACCGTTACCACCAACACTGGCTCCCCCGCTACCAGACGGCGATATGCCATCTAATCCATTTGATGCATTTCCGGCTATTATCTGACATCTAACAAAATTGTAATTGCTGCAATTGTTGATATGAAAAACATAGTTGCTGTATCCAAATGAATCCGTCCCCGAAATCGCCGGACAATTAGCCGTTTGAAAAGTAATATCCTGAAAACGGACATATTGAACATTTGCAAGGTAAGCTAACACTAGCCGCTTGGTATTACTATTGCCATCTAAATTCAAGGACGACCTGTAAATTGTTGTGGCTCCTGCAGCGCTCGTTTTTCTCCAGTTATTCGCCGGATCGAAGCCTCCTTCCAAAGTTGTGTTGCTGCCAATGTTCAGGATAGGATTATCAATGGTATAAGTACCAATACCTAACTTTATCAGGGCATTGTTGCATTGTGCAGCAAGCAAGGCATTCGCAAGATTATACGGGTTGGTCTGAGATCCATCACCGGTACCGTTCGGTGTGGCATAAATTACCGTACAACTCTGGGTAGGTGGCGGATTGTTAATCACCACATTTGCTGTTCCGCTAGCGGTGCATCCGCTTCCATTGGTAACAGTTACTGTATATGTTTGTGCTACGGGAGTGGTAGCAATTGGGTTAGCGCAATTCGAACAGGACAATGTCCCTGACGGTGCCCAATTATAGAAAGCCGGTGAAGCGGTAGTGGACACCCCCAACTGCGCAGGAGCGCTTGGCGAACAAATTTTAACTGTGCTTGGATAAACATTAATCACCGGATTGTTGGCGCGGCTCACTACTACCTGATCGGTAAGGGCGCACCCGCTGGCGTAATTGGCCGTAACTGAATAGATGGTAGTTACGGAAGGACTCACGTTCCAGGTAGCGCCGGTGTGAGTATTCGTACCATCGCTCCAGTTATAGCTGGTAGGCGAACCGGCGGAAGTTGCTTGTAAGGTTACAGATTGGCCTGGGCAAAGCGTGGTATCGCGGCCGGCATTTACCGGAGGGTCAGAAGACCCCGTAACGTTTATAGTATATGACTTTACACTGGATCCATTAATCTGACAGGCATTGTCACGAACCTTAACTGTGAAAAAATAAGTACCTACATCTTGTTGCGTAGGTGCCCAGCAAAATGTTCCGGTGGGACGGTTCCCGCTGCTAACGGTGAATGTAGCTCCTGGGATATTCGTATAATCAGCTGAAGACATGGTTACTACTTGCGGTGCATCGGCATCAGAGCTATTCATGGTAAAGCAAAAGTTGCTGCAGGCCGGAACATTATACGTGTAATTAGAAGTGCCATTTACACCCGAAACCGTTGGAAGTGTATTTGTGCAGTTCGTTACTATTACCTGCATATCGCGTTCAATGTGACCGATCAGCACGCCGTTTCGGTATTCATCCACACCAATTTTAATTACTCCAATTTGAGTGGTGTTGGGTGTAAACGACAAATCGCCATTATTCGGATTAACAGAAAATCCGCCACTGGTGAAGAGTGGGTTTGTGGCACTAATACCACTAACATAAGAAACCGGAGTAGAAGCCGCATCCAGGGAAGGGAGAAGGCGAAATACTAACGAATCGCCATCGACGTCGCCTACGCCATGGTTGAAAGACGCTAATTGATTGTTACAGAAAAACGGAATCGGATCATTGGTAAAACTGGGTGAATTATTGCATTGTGTCAGGGTATTGTTAATACTGGCCTGAACAAACAGATTATCGTTATCGGGATTATTAATTGTAGTGATAGCCGCATTCCGGCAACAGGACGACCAGCTCAGATTCCAATCACTACCGCAGCCTGCCGGCAAATTTAACACCCCTTGAAAAATATACTTCTGAATACCATAGGGACCATTTCCAGAGCAGGCAGATTGGACGCTGGGGCACAATGGCGTTACATCAGTTGGCGGACCAACCTGATTTAGTACAAGCGTCATGTTAGAAACTCCACACTGAACCGAACTGATTTTGATGGTCAGGCTGTTATCCATTGGAACTCCCTTACAATCGCGATAGGCAGCCAAGGTAATAAGATATTGATTCGGGCCCAGGCATTCATAAGTTAGATCGGCACCCATAAAGTGCGAAGCCGAACTACGGAATGAAAAGCACAGAATAAACAGGGAGAGTACGAGTAAAACTTTATGTTTCATGCAGCGGGTTAATTAAAAAAACTGACTTCTACCAAAGATAAAATTTTTGATTTCTGCGTTGCATAAAATTTAGTTGTTCATACACCTGTTTCTGAACAGGAGGCGAAAACTTCGTTATTCAAGTTTGCCAGCCAAACAAAATAGTTCAAAACGAGGGCTAACCGAAATGCAAACGGTAAAATCGGGAATTGCGCGCACCGCCAGGCGCTGCGGCAGGGGGCGGAGCGGAAATCGTTTTTGGCATTCGGTACATATGGAATGAAAGGCCATGAACCGCTAAACGGTGCGAAACAGAAGGCCAAAAACATTGGGAGCGGAGCACCCGGCGCCGTGCACTGCGAGGAACGAGCAGCCGGCACGGCGGCCGCCATAATAAGCCTCCACATCAAGGCACCTCACGAACCGTTTGTTTTTTACTTTCACATATGGCTTTTCTCAAAGGTAGTTCTGCGCGGCTCAGTGCTAAACTGAAACAGATCAGGGCAGGAACGCTTAATGTTTTGCTGCACCTCCTGCTATGGTCGCTGTATTTTGGTTTCCTCACCTTCATTAGCACCCAAACCCTTCCATTAAATTACGCGTTGCAGCGCAATTTGCTCATCCTGGTATTTAACGCGCTGGTGTTTTATATCAATTTTTTGTGGATCATGCCCAGCTATTTCGAGCGCGGCGATTTGCGATCTTACGGATTAGCCATGACCGGAATGGTATTACTGGCCACGCCTTTGCAATACATCATTGAAGTAACGTTTTTCGATGTTCCGGAAGCCGTACGCCTGTACACCTATAATGTGCGCTATGTAGTGCTGATCGCCCTTTCGTGTTCTATATTTTTACTGCTTAGCACGCTGCTGCGCATGAGCATGAGCCGCTATACGTTTGAACGCGAATTACTGGAGTTAAAGGCCATCAAATTCGAGGCGGAACTCAAGTTTCTTCGCGAACAAATCAATCCGCACTTTCTTTTCAATAGTATCAATAACATATATGCGCTGGCGCTTGAAAATTCTCCCAAAACACCTGAAGTGATTCTGAAACTTTCTGAACTGCTGCGCTACATGCTATACGACAGCAACAAACCCAAAGTGGAGTTGCAAAGCGAAGTGAATTGTGTGGAATCGCTACTCGAACTTTTCCAGTTAAAATTTCCCGAACGCATCAATGTGAGTTTTGAAGTGAAAGGCGATTTGAAGCACAAGATGATTGTGCCTAATTTGTTTACGCCATTGGTAGAAAACGCCTTCAAGCATGGCGATTTCAGCAGTAACAAAAAGGCTTTTCTCGACATTATTTGTGTGGCCCGCAGCAACTATGTTTATTTTAGTGTAAAGAACAGTAAATCGCCCATCAAAGATACCGGGAATCAGCCGGGAGGTATCGGTATCGAAAATTTAAAAAGGCGCTTCCAGATCAATTATGAACCCAGCGGACAACTGCGGTTCGACGAAGGCAAAGATTGGTTTTCGGCAGCCATGAAAATACCGCTTTAAGTTTTCAGTTATAAATGGGAAGTTATAAATGACAATTCAGCTTATTGAGAATCGCTTCAAAGGTTACAACTTTACACTTATAATTTCGAACTGCTAACTGATTACTTTTTTCCTATCTTTTCGAAATATTAGCTTCACATTATGATACGCACTATTATAGTTGACGATGAATTTCCATCGCTTCGCATTCTTGAAAACTTTTTGATGAAAATTCCGGCATGCGAACTGGTGGCCAAGTGCAGCAGTCCCGATGAGGCTATGGAAGTGTTGAAAAGGGAAAAGATCGATTTGATGTTTCTAGACATCCAGATGCCCGGGATGACCGGCATAGAAATGCTATCCAAACTGGAAACCAAACCGGTTACCATCATTATTACAGCCAATAACGACAAGGCGCTTGATGCCTTTAATTTGGATGTAGTGGATTATGTGGTAAAACCTTTTTCGTTCGATCGTTTCAATCATGCCGTTGATCGGGCCAAGGCTTATTTGCAATACAAACATCAGGATAACGACGGCCTGAAGGAAAAGCCCGATTACATGATGGTACGGTCGGATTACAAAGTACTGAAGATATTTTTCAAGGAGATTAAGTACATCGAAGGTTTTGGCGAGTACGTAAAAATCATGCAGAATAACGGGCAGAACGTGATTACGCTGGAGGCATTAAAGAATCTGGAAAAAGTGCTGCCTAAAGATCAGTTTCTGCGCATTCACAAATCGTATATCATCAACACCAATATCGTTCACACCGTTAGCGGGAATGTAATTACCACCCGCGATGGCAAGGAGTTTCCGGTTGGCAAAGTGTATCGCGATACGATCCGTAAAATGCTGCGGCAGGCCTGATTTTATTTTTATGGTGCGCCCCAAAACCCGCCCTCGGCAAATACCAGTTGCCTGGTTGGCCATCCGCGGGTTTTGGGTCGGGCTGCTACAGGGTGCGCTATCGCTTCCGTGCTCAGTCGTTCCTCCTTCGCACCGCTCCCTTCGGTCGCGCCTTCCGCATCCCTCGCACAAGCGCCTAAAGTTCCGTTTTTCAATAGTGGTGCTGAACTTTATTTTTGTGTTCACTTCCCCGCTATTCAACGCTTTAAACCATTCCATTTTTTGGAGTGGTGTCCGATTGTAAAGGTACTTATTGAATTATGGGAAAAACCCTTATTTTCGCGCAAATTTTTTCGGCAATGGCAAAAGCAAAAAAGCAAGTAAAGAAAAAACCGGCTGCGAAAGCCGCACCTAAAAAACCAGCCAAACCGGTAGCTAAAAAGGCGGCAAAGCCCGTTAAAAAGGCAGCCAAACCGGTAGCTAAAAAACCGGTGAAAAAAGCGCCTGCCAAGGCGAAGCCGGTGGCTAAAAAACCGGTGAAAAAAGTTGCTGCCAAGCCAGCCAAAAAAGCGGCTCCGGTAAAAAAGGCGGCAAAAAAAGTGGTTGCCAATAAACCGGCTAAAAAAGCCGCACCCAAAAAAGCGGTGAAAAAAGCACCGGTAAAGCCGGTAAAAAAAGCCATTGCCAAAAAGCCGGCCGCAACGCCGGCAAAAAAGGCGGCAAAACCTGTGGTGAAGGCAAAACCACAACCTAAGGTACAGGCCAAGCCGGCAAAGCCTGTTGTTGCCAAGGCTCCTGTAAAGCCTGCTGCGCCTTCAAAAAAGGAACTGAACAAAAAAGAAAAAATTTCGAAAAAGAATAAGAAGGGCGCTGATCACGATGGCATTCCTTTGGAAGATATCAAGATTTTAGAGGAAGACCACAAACCGAAAAAAGCTGAAAAAATCTCCAAAAAGAAAGAGCCGAAGATCATTAAAGAAATGCCTGCCCGGGCGTTGATTACTATGGAGAAGAAGGAAGAACCAAAAGAACAACTGCATTACGAATACCCAACCCTGCGTTACAGCGATGAGGAGCTTCGCGAATTCAAGGATATTATCGACAAGAAATTGGTTACCTCACGCGATGAGCTCAAGAATCTGAAGGAATCGCTGGATAGCCATACCGACAGCCAGGCCGGAAACAAATCATGGAATATGGAAGAAGGTCAGGACACTTCAGAAATGGAATACCTGATGAACCAAATTTCGCGTCAGAACAAATTTATACGTGATCTGGAAATGGCATTGGTACGTATCGAAAACAAAACCTATGGCATTTGCCGCGCTACCGGAAAACTGATCGATAAGAACCGTTTGCGCATTGTACCTCATGCTACGCTTAGCATCGAAGCAAAGATGAACCGCAAATCAGATGATATCCCAACTCCGGGTTCTGGTAACGCTCCGGCTCACATGGGCTCAGAAGGCGAAGGCTTTGGATCAGACGACTAATTCTTTCTATCAAAATCAAAAAAAGCTGCGAATACCATCGCAGCTTTTTTTTGCTATTTACCTTTCAGAATTGCTGTGGTGCTTTTACCCTCTAGTAAGGGTACGATCACCACTTCACCACCATGTGCACGAACGAAGCCCGAGCCTGCAATCTGCTCAGGGCGGTAATCGCCCCCTTTTACTAATACATTCGGAACAATAGTGCTGATGAGGTTTTCAGGTGTAGCTTCATCAAAAATCACTACCGCATCAACACATAACAATGCAGCCAACATAGCAGCGCGGTGTTGTTGATCATTCACCGGGCGCTCCGAACCTTTTAATTGTTTTACGGAGCTATTGCTGTTCAATCCAACAATTACATAATCGCCAAGTTCCCGGCATTGCAACAATAGCTTCAAATGACCGGCATGCAGAATATCGAAACAGCCGTTAGTGAAAACGATTTTCCCACCAAGCACCCGCCAATGCTTCAATCTGGCCTGTAGCGCGTGTTGATCCAGTATCTTATGTGTTATCCACTCCGGCCATTCCATATCACTACTTTTTTATTTCTGAGGAAACGTTGAAGTTTCGGCTGATCAATAAAAGGGATAGCACACCGCAAAGAATTACAGCGGCAGTTTGCAGCGACCATACCAGCCAGCCGAAGGCGAAGCCCACTTCATAAGCTACGCCATAAAGCAATAGCACGGCTCCGATAGTTGCCGGATAAGCGCCAATTCCGCCCTGTGAAACAATGAATGCGAAACCGCCGAAAAAGAGACAAGCCATACCAGCCCCCACCTGCAGTGAAGCGGTTTCCGGCAACGCCCGGAAACAAAGGAAGATCATTCCAAAGTACATCACCCAGATGAGTACGGAATAGAATACAAACAAAAAAGGACGATCTAGTTTTCGAACAGCAACCAAACCTTCTACAAAACCGGAAACAAATTTCCAGATTCCGCGCAAATAGCGATGATCGCGAAAGGTGTAAATGGCGTAAAACGAAACTGCGCTTACCAGTATTCCTGAAATGGCGATGGCCAAGGTCCATGCCGACATGCCATCCCAGTTTTTTGAATAGTTTCCCAACACCTGCGTTTGAAAGAATTCGAACAATAAGCGGTATTGGAAAACGAAAAGCAGGCCTCCAACCAAAAGCATGGTGATCATATCTACCATTCGTTCCAGCACCATGGTTCCAATTGATTTATCTACCGGCACATTATCGGTTTTATATAAAAGGGAACATCGCGTCACTTCTCCCAACCGCGGGAAAAGCAGATTTCCGGCATACATCACGAAAACGCTGTAATTGACGTTCGAAAATTTAGGATCGTAGCCTACAGAGCGCAGCAGCATTTGCCAGCGCAACGCACGCACCACGTTACTTAGCATACCGATAACCGGACCGGCTATCACCCAAAAGTAATCGGCACGGCCAAAAACACCTTTCACGATTTCTGTTTGGCGGTCATCCAGTTTGCTAATCGTTACCCAAACGATTAGCGCGCCCAAGCCGAGCGAGAGCAACAACTTGAGGATGTTTGCCAGGTTGGTGTTCATGTTAGTTGGTCACTTTATTTGCCAGGGTAACGTGAACGGTAACGGGCTGATGCTTTTTGTATTCTTCCATGGTAACATTGCAATAGGAAATGATGATGATAACATCATTCACGGCTACCTTGCGAGCCGCAGGCCCATTCAAACAAATGATTCCTGATCCGCGTTCGCCCTTGATGACGTAGGTTTCCAACCGTTCCCCATTGTTCACATTTACTATCTGAACGCGTTCATGCTCGAAAATATTGGCGGCATCCATCAAATCTTCATCAATAGTAATGGAGCCAATGTAGTTCAGATCGGCCTGTGTAACAGTAGCACGATGGATCTTGGATTTATAGACCGTGATTTGCATAGCCGGCAAAACTACGATTTCAGTTGTAGTTTTTTAAAACTTAAAAATTCCCTGAACCGTAAAACTGCGTGGCGGATTCGGTTTGCCGATGCGAATACCGTAATCATTGTTCATCACGTTCTTCACAATCAGCGAAATGGCAATGTGGCGGTTGATGTCGTACCCCGCGCGGAGGTCCCAAACCCAATCGCCACGATTATAACGCGCATTCCGATAATCCTGAATACCGCTGATGGCCTGAGTAAAAATGAAGTCGATATTATCCATATAGCTGTAATACATAATCGAAGTACCCAGCCGAACATGTTTATAGAAAAGTGCATCCACATCAAATTTGAACGAATGGCGAATTCTGTATTTCAGCATCTGCCCCTGATTGCGTGAACTTGGCTTATAGAAGGTAGTAAACGCCTCTTTCATAAAGTTACCGATACTTTGGTTCTCGCGCGAGGTATCGCTCAAATCGCGGGGGTAAAAGTAAGTATAGCCGCCCTGAAGGGTAAGATCAACCGGGCCGATTTTTCCTTCGCCCACCAATGAAATATCCCAGCCGAAAATACGGGCACGGGTTACGTTGCGCGATTGGAAGTAGGCATTCGGCTCCCAATATTGGAACGGCCGAACGGTTCCATCGGGATTGTAGGTTGGTTTGAATTCCACATGATCTACCTGAAATTCGATCATGTCGTGAAATTCGTTCCAGAACAAGGCGATGTCAGCAAAACCACGCCAGTTTCTGCCTATGCTGAAACTGCGTTTATAACCCAGTTCTGCCGTAAAACCGCTTTCCGGACGAATACTATCATTTGGCCAGATGTGGATATTGCCAAGATCATACGCAACATATCGTTCCGCAATTGTTGGAAAACGGAACGCCTGTCCGAAAGAGGCTCTCAGATAATTAAACTTCTTAAACTGGTAATTGATACCGGCACGGAACACCGGTTTGGTAATTCCTGCAAATTTATCGAGGTGAATCCAGTCGAAACGGCCACCAAAACTTAGTGTAAGCCCTTTGTAGAATCCTTCCGCCTGAAGGTAGGCGCCACCCTGATCGCCCTGGTGATTACCCAGCGTACCATCCTTCACCCAAAAGTGCATGTTATTGGCGCCAACAATGATGCGCGCAAACTTTTTAAAATCGTGCTTGAACTGGTAATCCACATTCACAAAATCGAAATGCGGGCCTGCTTCGCTGCCGGGGTTCTTATTTCGCTGACGGAACCAACGCATCAGCAAACGGTGATTGTTGTCGCCATTATCAGTGTAATAAATGCTTGGGTCCAGGAAAATATAAAAGTATCTTTCATGAATAGTTACCCCACTGGAGCCCAGATAGGGATGGTCCACATTCTGCCAGTAAAATTGAAAGTCGTTTTTGCGATATGCCAAATTCGCGCCCAAACGCAATTCCAGCCTTTTATGTAATTGATGCGGGATATACCTGAGCTTGCCGGTAAAGCGGTAGCGATTGTCCCATTCTTCTTTCAAATAAGATTTCGACTGATGCACATTTCCGCTAATGGTGAGGTCGAGGTCAGGAAGTAATTTACGGCTATGGCGGAACTGAAAACCCAAAGCATGCGGACCTTCCAGATAGGGCACCGAATCGCCACCCCACCATTTATAAGATTGCTTGGGCGGGTTGCCAAAAGTTTCGCTGTAAAGAATGATGCGGGTTTGAGGTGTATCGGTAGGATTATCGGTGATGACGTGGATCAGTCCGTTAAGAGCTGAAGATCCATACTGTACAGAAGCTGCACCTTTCAGCACTTCGATTTGTGCCACATTCTCTAAAGGAACCAGTTCCCATTTTATTTCGCCCCGGTCGGGCGTAATCAACGGCAAATCATCCACCACCATTTGTACCCGGCTACCGCTGCCATAGGCATATCCACTACCGCCCCGAATAGAAATACTTCCGTCTAACACGGTAACCCCCGGAACTTTTTGAATTACGTTCAACACATTTGTAATGTTGTTCTGCTCAATGATCTTCGGTTTGAAAACCTCGATGCTCATACTTTCTTTTTGGATCTTGCGTGCAGTGCGGCCCACGCTCACCACCACAGTGCTCAATTCCTGATCTTTATTGCCTAGCGAAACGTTCAATTCGCGGGTTTTTCCCGGAGCTATCGAAAAACTTTGGGTATCGGGCTTCATTCCGGTGAAAGAGAAAACAAGTTTCACCTGACCGGCGGTAACTTTTATTTCATAATAACCACCTTTATCGGCAATCGTGGCGTTTGTAGCACTTTCCGATACACTTGCGCCGGAGAGCGCATCGCGGCTTTGCGCATCGCGAATAACGCCTCTTACAGTAGCCTGTTGGGCACTTAGAAAAAATACAGGAATCAGCAGCGAAAGGGTTAAAACAATCTTCTTCATACAATCCATTACCGGATGATTAGCGGGCCCAAAGAAGAAAAAAATAAAAGAAATGACGTTTTTACTGTCCACAAACCCAAATTACGGCTGTATGCTATTGTGATGTCCTGAATTTTTCTTGGATGTCTAAAAAAAAACGGTCAGCCTAAGCCGACCGTTTTTTTACATTTCGTAAAGGAGATCAGAATTTTTTAGCAATGGTTTTATAGAGGTCTTTCGCGCACTTTTCATAGCATTCTGAAAGACGAGTACCAGTGTCGAAGTCGAAACCGCCGAATTCCTGTCCTGGAACATTGTTTACGGTAATCACGGCCACTTCTTTACCGGCAGCATCGGTGAAGGTGCAGGTGGTGTTGATGGTAGCCGGTTCGCGGGTGATGCCGATGTTGAAACCCGGATCGGTGTAAAGTGTTTTTACTTCGAGGTTATATTCCCCTTTATCGGCACTGGCCAAAGTTCCGGTTTCTTTACCCATTTCGTTCCATTTGGTAAAAAAAGCCGGCTCGAAACGGTTTTTGCGATCCGCCTTCCAGGCTGCAGCCCAGGTGTCGCCACGGCCGGGTTCTTTTTCGTTGTAAGCCGTGCGTTTCTTCTCAATATAATCGTTCTCGTCTTTATATTTCCCTACGCGAGTGCCATCGTAAACGAAAGTTACTTTGATGGTTTTTCCTTTCAAAACTTTGGGATCGCCCGAAACGATCTTACATTTTGAAAATTGCATGGCCATACCGCCCATTCCGAACTGAGCCGAGGCGGTGATGCCAAATAGGCAGGATGCCAACAGCAGAATTTGTTTAACGCTTTTCATATTTGAAGTTTTATAATGTGAATATACCGGTATTGAAGCACTTATGAGCCAATTGGTAAGAAAGCGGGTCTTTTTGTAATGCGGGGGAAAAATCCTATATCGCAACAAATTCCACACTATCATGAAAAAACTAACTGGCGCGTTGGCGCTGGGCCTGGCCTTCCAAATGGCTATGGCCGGAGGCGGTAAGATCACCTTCAAATGGGGTAACGAATACAAACTGCCAAAGAAACATCTCGACGCCGGTTTTATTGGTAATTCCACCGATGGTTATACGCAAATCGGTCATGCTTATGGCAAGGACCTTTCTTTGCAGCATTTCGATCCGAAACTGAATCTGGTAAGTACCAAAATGAATTCGCTTAAGAGTATGCCAAAAGGTTACATGAGTGAATCGTGGCTTACTACTACTGACAATCGCACCTTCTGGCTTTATACTACCTGGGATAAAAAATCGGTAACAGAGCGATTGTTCTGTCAGGAAATCAACCTTAAAACAAGCGAGTTCAAAGGCGACAGCCGCGAGTTGATTACCGTAAATGGAAAGGTAACCGGGGTGTTGGTGATGACCGGATTTTACAAATTCAACACGGCCGATAAGTATAATGTAGTTACTTCTTTCGACGGTAAAAGAGTGCTGATTTATTATCGCAGAAGACCTGAAGAAAAGCGCGATAAACTGAACAAGGATAAGATTGGTTATTCGGTTTATGATGAAAACATGAAGCAATTGTATGCTTACGAAACCGAAATGCCTTATACCGAAGAGATGATGGATAATGTAGATTATCAGGTGGACGGCAAGGGAAATATCTATTTGTTGGCCCGGGTTTACGATAAAGCGGCCGAAGGTCACAAAGCCCGCGAATACCATTTTGAGATACTGAAGTGGACGCAAGATCAAAAGAAGGCATCTGTGATTCCGGTTTCTGTTTCGCAGAAGTACATCCGCGAAGTGAATTTGTTGGAAGACAAGAAAGGCGAGCTCATCGTAGCAGGTTATTATGCCAATTCACTCAGGAGTTCAGGTGTTGATGGTGTGTTCATGCAGAAACTGAATCCTGAAGGAACGGCTATGGGTAACATTTTTAAATCCTACTATGAATTCCCTGCCGAGGTTTTGAAAGAATTTGAAAGCGACCGCACCAAGAAAAAAATGGATAAAAAGGAGAACAAGGACGATTTGGTGGAAGACAATCTTCGCTTGCGCAATGTTACGGTTCGCGACGATGGCAGCATTGAACTTTGGGGGGAACAATATTATGTAGTTACTTACGTGGTGATGACCAACAGCGGCACACAAACGCGTCGCATTTATCACTATGATGATGTGATTGGTTGCCGCATCAATGCTGATGGCGAACTGGCCTATGTACGTAAGGTGCCTAAAAATCAGGAAGGCAACAATAATTTCATTGGCCTTGGAATTAAAGAGTACAATTACGGCGATGATTCCTATGTGCTTTTCCTCGACAATATGAAGAACGTGGACATCAAGCCTTCGCAAGCTCCGGCCAAGCACATGGCGGGCCTTGGCGGCGTACTCATGGCTGTAAAAGTGGATTCAAAAGGGGTAATGACCAAGCAAAAAGTGTTTGACGTACGGGAAGAGAAAATGCAATTACAGCCCACCAATTTTGATGATGTGGGAAACAATCAAATTATTGCCCGCGGAACAAAAGGCGTATTGGGCGGAGGGCCGAGTAAACCGGCACTGATTACGTTTGAATAAGCAAACAATTTCAAAAAAGGCTCCTTCGGGAGCCTTTTTATTTAATGGTTAATGCACCTGACGGACATTTAGCAACTGTAGCTTTGATTTCTTCAGAAGATGCATTTTCCACTTTCACCCACGGTTGTTCTTTAGGCTTGAAAACACCTGGAAGGTTGCGAACGCAATTCGCAGAATGCTGACATTTGGAATGTTGCCAAACCACAGTCACCTCGCCGTTTGAGTATTCTTTTACAAGTTCGTTCATAGATCAAAATTTAAAGTACATCTTGAATAGCTGCTGTTTTTTCGAAAACACTTTTGGCAAAAGGGCAAAGCGGGAAAATTTTCAGTTGCTTTTCACGTGCAAATGCTACGGCCTTCATCAACATTTGTTTGCCGGCGCCCATTCCCTTCAGGGCATCACTTACTTCAGTGTGGTCGATAATAATTCGATTGGTGCCAGCCCACACATAGGTCATAGCGGCCACTTCAGCGCAGTTATGCTTTATATAGAATTTACCTTTGTGCGAATCGTCGATTTGTAGGATTTCCATTATACCAAGCTAATGGTTCTGGGTGAAAAGTGCAATGGAGGAATTGCTCAACGGTAATGAGCGAAAAGAATCGGCTTTAGTATTTAGAATTTATTTAGACTTCCACTGACGATTTTAGTTGCAACGCATTACCACCTAGCAACCCGGCTTCAACCTCGAAGGTTCCACTTTCGAGGTTCAGCAACTTCACTCCAACCTCGAAGGTTCTACTTTCGAGGTTCAAAAACCTCAATCCAACCTCGAAGGTTCCACTTTCGAGGTTCAACAACTTCACTCCAACCTCGAAGGTTCTACTTTCGAGGTTCAACAACTTCACTTCAACCTCGAAGGTTCTACTTTCGAGGTTCAGCAACCTTACTTCAACCTCGAAGGGTCCACTTTCGAGGTTCAAAAACCTCACTTCAACCTCGAAGGTTCCACTTTCGAGGTTCAGCAACCTTACTTCAACCTCGAAGGTGCCACTTTCGAGGTTCAGCAACCTCAATCCAACCTCGAAGGTTCCACTTTCGAGGTTCAGCAACCCTACTTCAACCTCGAAGGTCCTACTTTCGAGGTTCAACAACTTCACTTCAACCTCGAAGGTTCTACTTTCGAGGTTCAGCAACTTCA
The DNA here is from genome assembly GCA_046329575.1 of Chitinophagales bacterium. GTDB lineage: Bacteria > Bacteroidota > Bacteroidia > Chitinophagales > LD1 > UBA1941. Next base: position 16,622 of record JAXLUJ010000023.1, read on the forward strand.
CTTCAACCTCGAAGGTTCTACTTTCGAGGTTCAGCAACCTTACTTCAACCTCGAAGGTGCCACTTTCGAGGTTCAAAAAACTCACTCCAACCTCGAAGGTCCTACTTTCGAGGTTGATGAAATTTAACAAATCTGTAATTTTGATAATCTATGGCGGATGCCGCGCCCTACGCTCCCAATCTTTTTTCGCGGCCACTACTTATTTCACTGATGCAGCAAAATTCTGATGCAGCGTTCAAACTTCTGATTTGTATTAGAACAGGCCGCTCAAAAAGGATTTCCGCTTCGGTCGCTACCGCGGTTTGCCATCAGTATGCATGTCCCTTATATGGCATAGAGTGAATAAGGCGTTCCATTGCAAATCTAAATTGTAGTTCCCTTTTTCTTTACAAAAACAAAACGAATGATTTCGACAACCGTCATCAGCACACCAGCTATCGTAATTACATCCAGAATATCGGAATTGAAACGCTCAGGAAAGGACTGGATCATCGCAACCGAGAGAAAAACAACTGCTAAAGATACTGCTGCGGCAGTGAACATATTCATCACATAACCGAAGGGTAATAACCACAAAGTGGCTGAAATCATAATACCGATGAAAAGTGCGGCTATAAAACCAAATATCCAACCACCGTGCGGACCGTGTGCCAGCAGTAAACAAAGTGCTGCAATGAGCAAATAGGATTTAAAATAGGCCAACGCACGCGCTTTAACCACCTGTTTCAGTTTTTCTGATTCCATATATCAATTCGTCTTCTATCCTACCCTGCTTTTCCAGTATACCGGGGAAGCGCGCTTCCAGCTGGAATCCGCATTTTTCAAGCACTCGCTGAGAGGCGATGTTTGAACCAAATGGCCGTGCAAAAATCCTGATGATGTCGAACTTCGCAAAAGCAAAACTTACCATTTGGGGTATGGCCGCTGAAATAATGCCTTTATTCCAGAAAGGTTCGCCAAGCCAGTAGCCCAATTCAGCATTGCGTTTCATAATATCCCCCTGAGGGTGAATACCAATACCTCCAACAGCTTCTCCTTGTACTTCTATAGCGAATATAGTAACAGGCATATTGGCTAAACTTCGTTCAATAAAAGATTTACCGTGTTCTAAAGTATATGGATGCGGAAAACCGTCTGTCAGATTTTTTGCAACATTCCAGTTGTTGGCATACTTCACCAAACTTTCCAAATCGGTTTCTTTCCAGGGTCGTAGCTGAAAATCCATGTCGCAAATTAACTAAAGCTTTTTGTGTGCTTGAATCGGATCGCCAAAATAAATGGCAAGATCAACGCCAGTCTTTTCTTTCTAAAAACAGAAAAACGAGAATCGCCATCAACACCACGCTGAACTCCATGCCGTTTCTGCCGCCGCCCACTACAAACCAACCTTCCCGAAAATGCACCAAGGCAATTCCGGTTAATAAAATCAAACCATTCCAAACAGCACATATCCTAATAAATCTTCCCCACAAGAGCAACAAAGCGCTAACTATTTGTGTGATTACAACCAACCACGCTAAGGCCACACCAAATGGAGCAAAGCCAACTTGATTCAAAAACAGCGCCCCAAAGTCATGCACATCGTTCCCCGTAAAAATGCCGTGTAAACTGTGGGAAAGCAACACCATCGCCAGCGCCACACGAAGCACTAAATCTGCCCTGAAATATGCACTCATCGCTTTTCTATCAAATCCCACAAATTCCCGTACTTATCTTCAAAAACTAATACGCGGCCCCAGGCTTCTTCAACCGGTTGCCTCACAATTCGAACTTTCTTTTCTATCAGATTTTTGAAGTCTTCTTCAAAAGTATTGGTATGAAGAAATAAAAATACGCGACCGCCGGTTTGATTCCCTATGCGTGATTGCTGTTCGGCATTAGCCGCTTTTGCCAGAAGAATGGAACATCCGCTTGCTGTTCCCGGAGTTATCAGCACCCAGCGTTTGGTTTCTGTAAGCACGGTATCTTCTAAAAGCTGGAACTCCAACGTGTTGGTATAATAGTCTATTGCCTCATCATAGTCATCAATCACCAAGGCGAGATGTGCAAGTTTTCTGCTCATTGCTAAAATTCTGCTGCCAACTTCGTAATTTCTTCTACAAATAAAAAAGCCGCTTCATTACTGAAGCGGCTTTCCATTTATTATTCAAAATTTATTTGAATGTAATGGTCATTTCTACGCGGCGGTTTTTCTGACGGCCGGCCGGCGTTTTGTTATCGGCAATTGGCTTGGTCATACCATAACCTGCGGTTTCCAATTTATCGGCAGCAACTCCTTTGCTAACCAAATATTTTTTCACCGATTCGGCACGGCGGCGGCTGAGGTCGAGGTTCATTTCAGCAGCACCTACGTTATCAGTATGGCCTTCAATTTTCAGACCGTAATTTGGTTTATCAACCAGCAACTTGGCCAATCCGTTCAACGAAGCATAAGACTTAGTGCGGATGATGTCTTTTGCTGTTTCGAATTCCAGATTCTGGAAAGCATAACGAACAGTTTCCAGTTCTTTCTTCTCCAGTTTCGGACAGCCGCGGTTGTCTTTCGCACCAAATACTTTCGGACAGTCATCATCTTTATCCAGAACGCCATCACCATCGGTATCCGGCCAAGGACAGCCTCCGTTTTCTTTAGGTCCGAACTCGCGAGGACATTTGTCTTCGTTATCGTACAAACCATCTTTATCAGAATCCGGACAGCCCGCATGCGCTTTTTCGCCAGGAACATCCGGGCAAGCATCGTTCTTGTCGGCAACACCATCATTATCACGGTCAGGACATCCGTTCAGCTCTTTCGGACCTTTCTCAGTTGGGCACTCATCGTATTTATCGATGATACCGTCACCGTCGGTATCTGGGCAACCTGCAAATTGTGCAAGACCCGGAACATCAGGGCAAGAGTCGTTCATGTCAATGATACCGTCTTTGTCGCGGTCAGGACAGCCTTGCGTTTCTTTAGGACCGGCAACATCAGGACATTTATCTTCCTTATCAGTAATACCGTCGCCATCTTTATCAGGGCAGCCTTTGGTTTCGCAAGTACCTTTTTCTTTCTTACAAAGGTCGTATTTGTTCGAAACACCATCCTTATCGCGGTCCTTATGTAAACCATTCGGGATTGGAATTTTCACACCAGCCTGAATGTTCGCGCCATAAGAGAATTTATTGGCGAACATGGTAATGATGTTGGAAGATGTAATGAACACCGGCCCTAAACGTAGGCCAGCGCCAACATTGAAGTTCCCGTAGCTGTTATAGCTAAGTGGAATATAAACTCCTGCCCATTTGTAATCGTAGCGAGGTGTGAGCATGATGGAAGATGGGTAATGAACCATGTTCAGGTTTTTCGCCATGTTGGGCGAAATAGTACCGTTCAGATTTAACCCGAAGCCCTTCCAGATTTCCCAGTCGAGGAACATATTGAAACGGGTAGGCAGCCACATCGCGAATTTCCCATTGCTTTCTTTACGAGTAAAAGCTGAAGGATTTGCCGCAATAACGCTGTCGAATGTAGCAACATCCTTAATTCCGGAATGTTTGATATCAAAGTGTTGTACATCGGCAAAAAACGCATAGGAATTGGTTGGTTTTGAAAACTTCACCTGACCGATATCTATAATGGAGAAACCGGCTGCGAGGGTGTAGCGGTTGCGTTCGCGCTTCGCCCAGGTTTTACAGTCCATTTCATAATTGAACTTATCTTTCTTAGGGCGCCATTCGTAAACAACACCTAAGTCAACTGCAAAAGAAGGTGCGGTGAAGAATGTCTTAAAATCGTCATAAGTAAGGTGCGCCTTACCATCGCGGTAAATGGATGATAAATTATCGCCGTGGCTGGCACGAATGTCGCTTTTGCTGATGGTTAAGCTGTCAAAGTTTTCAAATTTATAATCAATGTTGTTTGAGGCTACTGTTGCGCCAATAATTCCAACAATGAATTTTCCGGTAAGACCGGCCTTAACCATGTGCGGACCTTTGTCATACACCACCCGCGAATAGGTAGCGCCTACGTCCATCCATGCAAGCGTGTTAATAGAAAGATTTTTATTGTTCAATCCCTTACCAATAAAGTGGGTGATGCTGTCGGCTTTGTTTCCAAAACCGTAATAAGCAGAGCGAGCCAATGTTTCACCGGCATTGTTCAGATTGGCTATTGAGTTGATATTCCAGCTTACTGCAATTGCATTCTTATTACTGCGATTTTTACCCCAGGAAAACATAAAAGACAGCGGCCCCTGAACTTGCATGCCCAAGTAGGCATTTTTGTTTTTGCCGTTCAGGCGCTCATTCATGTGATTGCTCTGGAAATTTTTATCGTCGAAAAGCGCGTGCTTCGTAAAAGTTTTCGGGTCGATTCCCACATAATTGTTTTCCATTCCAAAACCGACAGAAACCAGATTCATGTCGAATTTGAAGCGGTTATCGGCAATTGCCGGATTGTAATTCACATTGCTTACACCACCGAACTGGCTGGCTTTAAGCACCTCATTATATTGCGCCTGAGCCATATAGCTCAGCGGCAGCAGAAAGAGGATCATCAGCAAACGAGTGTATCGTTTCTTCATAAGTCGCTTTTTTAGTTATTAAATTGAGTTAAACCCGTGACTATAAAATCCGTGCCAAAATTACAACGTTAATTGTGAAAAACGACTACCATCATCATTTATTCATTACAAAAACGCCTTAAATCTTTCTTTTTTACCGAAAAGAAGCCTTCACCAGATGGTTGACCACTGCCACATAAATTCTTTACTTCGCCCCTCAACTTTTAAAATTTACAATTATGCCATTAAGTGCATCTAATCAGGAAATAGTTAAAAACGCCGCCAAGGCAATTTATGCCCGTACCTTTTTTGCCCAATATCCCGAACATCCAAAAGCCTATGGCGAAGAAGCTCCCGCCTCCGGACTTCAGGCTTTTAATGCCCAATTAGGGAAACCATTTGAAGCGCTGCGCCAACAAAATCCCGTGAAATGGATTGGAGAGGAGGTTTCGCCTTACACGGGGAAAGCACTGGGCATCACTTATCCCTGTTTCGAGATCGATACGCTGATTATCCGCGCCGGCAGAGCATTTGAACAATGGCGCAAAGTCAGCGCCGACGACCGTGCCGAAGTTTTAGTAGATGCTTTGGAACGGGTAAAGAACCGCTTTTTCGAAATCGCACACGCCACCCAACATACTACCGGTCAGTCGTTCGTGATGAGTTTTCAGGCCAGCGGCCCTCATGCCAGCGATCGTGCATTGGAAGCACTAGCTATGGGTTGGGAAGAATTGAATCGCTTTCCTTCCAGCGTGGTTTGGGAAAAGCCTGCCGGCAAATCCGTTCTTAAACTGGATAAAGTGTATCATGCCGTTCCAAAAGGCATTGGCCTGATAATCGGATGTTCTACTTTCCCTACATGGAATACCGTTCCCGGATTGTTTGCTACGCTGATCACCGGAAATACTGCGATAGTAAAACCACATCCAAAATCGGTTTATGCCATCGCCATTGTAGTGGCCGAAATTCAGGCAGCTTTGGAAGCAAAAGGTTACGACCCCAATGTATGTCAACTGGCGGTTGACAGTTCTGATGCGCTGATCACCAAAAAGCTGGCTGAACATCCGTTGGTAAAATTGATTGATTACACGGGTGGTTCTGCATTCGGAAGCTATGTGGAATCATTGAAAGGCAAAACCACTTTTACCGAAAAAGCTGGCGTAAATTCTGTGATCATCGATTCCGTTCACGACATCAAACCGGTAGTTCAAAATCTGGCATTTTCTGTTTCGCTGTACAGCGGCCAGATGTGTACGGCTCCGCAGAATTTCTTTATTCCGGCAGAAGGCGTAAAAACCGATAACGGCATGATGAGCTATGAAGAAGTAGTAAAGGCGCTAACCGAAGGGATCAATGGCATTGCGCAACACCCGCAAATGGGCCCCGGAACATTGGGCGCTGTACAAAGTGAGGCGACCGTAAAACGCGTGGACTCTGTGAAAGATATTGCCAATGTAGTGTTGGCTTCGGGCAAAATTGTTAATCCTGAATTTCCGGATGCGCGGACGTGCTCGGTAATGGTTCTGGAAGTAGATGCCAAGGATTTTGGTATTTACGAGAATGAACTATTTGGCCCGATTGTTCTTTTTATAAAAACAAAAAATACGGCTCAATCTATAGAACTGGCGAAGGACATGGCGGCTAAACATGGCGCCATTACTTGTGCTGCATACACTACCGATAGCACCATTGCCGATCAGATCGAAGATGAAATGGAGCGCGCTTTCGTTCCGGTAAGTTTCAATTTAACAGGCGGAGTATTTGTAAATCAAAATGCCACTTTCTCTGATTTTCACGTTACAGGCGGAAATCCGGCAGGTAATGCGTCATTCACTAATCCGGAGTATGTAAACAAACGATTCGTTTGGGTTGGCCACAGGAAAGGATAGAAAGGGAGATGAGAGATGAGAGTTGAAAGGTGAGAGATGAAAATAACGGGCTTAGGTTTTAAGCAAAAAAGCAGTTCAAAAATGAACTGCTTTTTTTATGCTGAAAAGAAAATGGATTTAGTTGTGGGAAATATCGATTCCTACAAATTCAAATGCATTTCGGCAAAAGTATTGCCCTGACTAATGTCGCCCGATTTGTAACCTTTGGTAAACCAATAAATGCGCTGTTCAGAAGTGCCATGCGTAAAAGCATCGGGCACTACACGGCCCTGGATTTTTTTCTGAATAGCATCATCGCCAACGGCGCTGGCAGCGCTCAGCGCTTCTTCAATATCGCCTTCTTCCAAAGCTTGCTTATCTTGTTGCTCGTAGTGCGCCCACACACCTGCATAAAAATCGGCCTGAAGTTCCAGCGCCACCGAATATCGATTCCCTTCTACTTTGTCGAGCTGCTCCTCCTTTTCATGAACTTTTTGCGAAGTCCCCATCAAATACTGAACATGATGGCCCACTTCATGCGCCAACACATACGCCAAGGCAAAATCGCCGCCTTTGGCGCCAAAACGGTTTTTGAGTTCATCCATAAATGCCAGATCGATATACACTTTCTGATCGCCGGGGCAATAGAACGGGCCGGTGGAAGCGCTGGCGCTGCCACAGCCCGATTCCGTGGCATTGCTGAACAACACCAAATGTGGTTCTTCATAATTGCCGTTATGTTGTTGGAATATTTTATGCCACACATCCTCATTATCGGCCAATGCCACTTTTACAAATTTGGCCATCTCTTCTTCCTCCTTACTCCTTGGCTGATCTTGCTGAACCTGCTGTGTTTGCTGTTGCTGTTGCTGCAGTTCACTGGCCAGTTGTGCTGGATCGGCACCCATAAACAACTTGACCACAATGATGATGATGCCAATGATACCGCCACCTACGGCTACGGTTCCGCCGCTCATGCCTCTGCGATCTTCTACATTATCGCTTTCTCTTCGTCCAAGCCATTTCATAACTAAATGTTTATGCAAGCATAATAAAAAATAGGCGGAGCTGAATAAGGTGCAATATTTCGATAATGTGTTGGCACAACGGTTGCAGTTCAGGTTATGAAAAAATCATATTCCTTTTTCTTTCGGAACGGACTATCTCTTACTTTTCTGTTCCTGGCGTTCATCACCTTGCTGGCGCAGGCGGTAACCGGCTTCCGCGAGTACAACGATTTTTTGAAAGAGCATCATCGCCTTCCAATTCCGTGGACCAGCTATTTTGGCCGTGGTCACTTTATAGAAGCAACATTTGAAAACTGGGAAAGCGAGTTCCTGCAAATGGGGTTGTTCGTGGTGGCTACGATCTTCCTTCGCGAAGAAGGTTCATCGGAATCAAAAAAATGCGATGAAGTATTTTTTGATCCGGCGGAATTGAAACCTAAGCCACACTCGCCAATTCCGGTAAAAAAAGGCGGGTGGCAACTCGCGCTTTATAAACACTCTCTTTCCCTTTCGTTGTTCGCGCTTTTCCTACTATCTTTTCTTTTACACTGGTATGGCAGTTGGAAATTTTTTAATGAAAAAGCACTACTCGAAAACGAACCTATGGTGAGCTTTTGTAACTACATCACCCGAAATGGATTCTGGTTCGAATCGTTTCAAAACTGGCAAAGTGAGTTCCTTTCCATGTTTGCCATCATCACGCTCTCCATCTATCTGCGGCAATACGGTTCTTCGCAAAGTAAAAAGGTAAACGCCTCGCATACCGAAACAGGCGAGTGACGGCAACTGCAATTTTTCAGAATTGTAAAATGCAAAAACTGATTTTTATTTTTGCGGATGCCGGGCTGTTCGCTGCAAGTCCTCAGCCGCGGAAAGCCTAAAACCATTGCTGTGTAATCGTTTTGGGCGAATTACGAATTTTAAATTACGATTTACGAAATAAATCAGGCGTGTATTGCTATGACCAACCTCCTCTTTCGTAATTCGTAATTTTTCACTCGTAATTTTCATTCTCCCGCTACCGCGGTTTGCCAAAATATAAAGCCATACTCATTTTGAACCACTACACAACTTTCATCATCCTTTGGGGCCATGCCATTCCCTGGCACGGCTGAATTATTCATGCAACAACGCCTTTTCGAATTACGAACCCACGATGGATGAACACATATCTAATCTTGAATTCTTCGTCCCTACTTCGTAATTCGTAATTTTTCACTCGTAATTTTCATTCTGCCGCTTTCCAACCGAAACACTTAAATTTCCGTCTTTGATGAAAATTCCAATGAAGAAAATTGTACCCGCACTATTGCTCCTACTTTCTTTTCAAAGAATGTATTCGCAAAATTCCAATCTTTCCTGGATTGGGTTCAACGATCCGAACACCTACTATCTTTCTACCGGAAAAGATTATCACATTCCATTTTATCTTAGCGACAAAGGTCCTTCTTTCAGCCATCAGGTTACTTTTTCCTATTCCGTGAACAATGGCGCTCCGGTGAAACAAACCGCTATTGTAGATTACAATCATGCTATCAATTGCGTGAATGCCATGAATCTGAGCAATTACCGCGTTTCGCTAAATCCTCCCGTGCATTTCAATACGCCCGGCGATTACTATATCAAAATTTGGATCGATAGCATTGACGGCTATCCCGATACCCAACACAGTAACGATACCACTTCCCGTCATTTTAAAGCTATAGACCATCTGGCCGACCGCAAAGGATTGACCGAATATTATTACCACACGTATTGCGGCCCTTGCGGAGAACACGGCACCAAATTTTTTGAATGGTTAATTGATAAGTTCGACAACTATACCGTATGCGTTAAAGAGCACAACTACACCGGGGGCACTGCCGCGCAAATGAGCATGAACTGTGACGAGGCGATTGAAATCGACAGCGTAACCGGTTCGATTCCGCATCCTGAAATGACCTATAACCGAATTCAGCTTGCGCCCTTTCAGAACACCGATTACTATTATCCTTACATGGATTTTTGTCCGTTCGACTCTAACTTTCTTATTAAAGATGTTGTATTCAATTGCAAGGTACCAGCGGAACTTTCGGCTTCAGAGGTGCAGTTGAACAACGGCACCGGCAATTTTTCTTTCCGGTTGAATGCTAAATTTTTAGACGACCAAACTTTTCTGAAAGAAGTGCGCTTGAGTTGTATGCTGGTAGAAGACAGCATTTGGGAATATCAGGCAAATGACAACACCAGTCCGATTGATTCGATATGGCATCGTTTTGTGTTGCGCAAAATTTATGGCGGCAGTTGGGGCGCAGCCGGTTCTGTTCCCGCTTCGGTAACGGCAAATCAAGTGGTTAGTTTGTCTTTTAGTGATGTATTGCCATCGCGTTTCAATAAAAAGCAATTGTATTTAATTCCGGTGATGCAATACAAATCATCGAACTACAATGGTTTAGAAGTGCTGAATGTAGAGCGGCTGCGCGTTTCAGATCTTTTGGTAAATGGCATTTCGGAAAACCAAGATGAAGCGGTGAAGCTGTATCCCAATCCGGCTGCTTCGTTATTGTATTTAGAAATGAAAACAACGCAGGAAGTACTTTGCGATGTTCAGCTTTATGAAATGAACGGCCGTAGTGTGGCTGTGGCTTATCCGCTGCTTAAAGGTAACGCTTACGAGATCAACATTTCAGCATTACCAACGGGAATTTATTTTCTAAAAGCCAATACCGGCAAGGGTTTCACTTACAGTAAATTGTTTTTGAAATATTAGAACGGTTGGTTCAGAGCAGTTCTACATTTCACAGTACTACCACCTCACCGCTTTTACTGAGCCGTAAGGCGAAGTGAAAAAATAAATTCCCGGTGGGCGATTTTCCATATGGAGGATACCCATGCGGTCGAATCCGGTTTCCAGTATTTCACCACGGCTATCGGTGAGTTTCCACGAAGCAGGCTCGGTAAACTCATAATTCCAATAGTTGCCGGTGGGGTTAGGCCATAAACGCCATAGTGGCCCTG
>JAXLUJ010000024.1:0-17944 GCA_046329575.1 Chitinophagales bacterium
GTCGTAAAACAACGAATTCCCTCCCAGCTTGCTCCGCATTTCTTCCCAAAAACTTTTCCAGTTGATAGTTTTGTTTTGGCGCAATGCCTCGTTTATAGCCACTATGATGGGATCATTGATTTGCTTCACTCCTATTTGTTTGGTAGAAATAAACTGCGCCTCAGGCGCATTGCGCAGCGCTACATTCAACTGATAAAAACCTCCGCAGGAGCCTACAATCACCAGCCTCGCCGATTCCGGAACGCGTTGCAATGTTTTTTCAGTATGAAAACTATGGCCGCGGTGAATGATCACCGACGGACGAAAATTATTTTCCTTAAAAATTTTACTGATCGTCTGATCGCCGCTTTCTTCCAATGCCGGTTTGTTGGAATAAATCTGAATTTGCTTTCCCGTAGCGCTGCTTACCCGGCTGTAATTATAGTTTTCCTCCACCTGCCAATCGCTTTTGCCGCGGAACGAGGCCATGAAATTTTCGTACGAATCGCGGCCGTCTTCATCATTGTAAAAGTACATCCGTTCTACAATCACATCGTTGTTTTGAAGTTGTTCGGCTTTTAGTTGAACCGGCGAATTGAGCTTAAACTTTTTGGCTATGGTGCGAAACCATAAGCGGTCGTTAACGGCCTTTTCGCGCGCCAGCGAAACCAGAATGCCGTAAAGCGCTATTTGCTGCTGATCTTTCAACGAATCGGCACGGGCATATTGATATTTCAGCTCGCGTTGCAACGAGGTTAAAACCGAATTGTTGTTCGAATTATTCAACACTTCTGCAACTACCGAAGCTTCGGTCAGCGGATTTTCCTGCGCCGGAAGATCGGCTACAAAGGCATGCCACAGCGCCTCCTGTTCACCCGTGCTGAAAAGCGTAAGCAGGTCTTCCAGTTTTTGATTATTGGTGCAAAGGGCAATGAACGAACGGAAATGCGGAAACGATGCCAGATCGCGGGCTTTGGGCGAAGTAAGCGCCTGCTTTTTGAACCGCTGAAACAAGCCGGTAAATGTGGATGCAAAAACTTCTTCCCTGCCATATACCATTACATAGTACAATGTTTCGGCCTGCATGGTATCAACCGAAGCAAACCGCTGGCTTTCAGGAAGTGCCATTTTATCATTGATGTTGCGTACCAACCGCAGGGCGTGGTAGTTCAATTCGCGATCAACATTGTACTTAGCCAGATAGTTTTTTCTTCCGGCAATTTGCATGAGTTCATGCAGAAATTCACTGCTATTGCTGGAAATAGAAATGGCGCGGTCCAGAGTAATTTCCTCACGGTTCAGCGCATCAAGAAACACTAAGGGGCGCGAAATAAAACCCAGGTGATTGCTTAGGTTGAGCAAATTTTTCACACTCGTATTTTCGCTGTAATTGAGAATTACGCTTACGGGATGCCGGGGATCGGTGAGATACCGCTTGGCCGAAACCGGAGCATTCAGCGCGGCCGCCTCAAGAACATCCTTGCACCAAAATTTCGATTTGAACACTTCGGCCTTCTTCAACACTTCATCAGGCTCATAAAGTGCGGCATACATCAGGAATGTCTTCAGATCGGGGTCTTCGATCAACGACGGTAGATTTTGCAAGGTTGAAAACAGGTTCTTCTTCCAGCGCAATAATTTCTTTTCGCTTTCAGCCAATGCCGGTGTAAATGGTGCAACTACTATATCGGCATCGCTTTCCTCTGCTTTTTCAACCACTACCACAGGCTCCATCACTTCCGTAGCGTGCACTTCGGGATGAAAAACCGGAAGACTCTCGGTTTTTTCGTCGAACGCCAAAAGATTCAGCAGATTATTGCGTTCCGCCGGAGCGATTTTATACAACACATCCGGTAGTTTACCGCTATCTTCCAGAAACTTAAAATAAGCCGCCAGCCGCGATGGCGAAATGTTTTGAATCAAATCGCCGGAAACCAATCCCTGCGCGGCTTTTAACGCCATTATTATATGACTAAAAGTGTTGGATGAAGCATCATTATAAGCCAGGCTTAACAGGAAAAGCGAGTTGGCGTTCATTTGATTTAGCTTAACTGTAGTGGCCGGCTGTTCGTTCAATCGGCGCACCCGCCACACCGCCTGATATTGTATTTCATTTTCAATAGAAAAACGCGCCAATGGCGCAGTAGTAGTCATTTCAGCCGATAGTGCACTCCAAAGCGCGTCTTCATTTTTACCAATAGAATCGGCTTGTGCCACATGAAGTTGTTGTTTCACTATAGCATCCAGCAACAGCAGCGCTCTTGTTCGCGAACCATACTGGTTATAAATTTTTGCAATCCATTGTACTTCGCTGCGCTTCGTCCGCAACAGCACCGCACTTACCGCCCCATCTAACACCAGGTAGCGTTTGGCATATTCCGGATCAGCCAACAATGCGTTTTCAATGGCGTGCTTCACAAAAGGACGAGCGCTCAACAAATCGGCCTGACGTAACACTTCCTGAGGATTTGCCGCAGTTTGTTCGTTCAAAAAAGAAACAGCAGCCGTATCATCGGCAAATAACAAAAATGCGCGAAGCGACAGCGACGGATACATCCGGATGTTAGCCCCCAGCGTATTTTTCTTCCGCCAGTCGAAGATCAGAAATCCATAGCGCAACACTTCTTTATAACTGCCATTTCGGAAGGAAGCCACATCGTCGATTGTATGAAGAAATTGAATCAGGTGTGGCAGCATTTCCGCCTGTTGGTTGCGGATGGCGTATTGCGCCAGCGAATCGGCCGTTGCATAAAAAGAGGCATCGGCCATGGGGAATGCTGCGCGGATCTCGCTTTTTTCATTGGCAATTTGTTGCAGGTAGTATGCAGAAGAATCGCGCTGGGCCGCGGTGCAAAAAGGCAAAAAGAAAAATGCGAATAACGCCGAACGAAACATCTGCAGCAAATTACGCAAGGAAAGATGAAAAGGTTTTAAAAAAAGAAGTTCTTAATTTTGGCACAACCTTTGTCAATTCGTAAAAAACTCAAAATGAACTACAAACAACTCCTGTCTATTGCCCTATTTGCCATTCCTGCGCTCGTTTTTGGTCAGAAAGAAATTAAAGTGGACGAAGTAGAAAAAGAGATGACGTTGGGCACTAAAACGGCCTTTGTTACTGTGATTCCGCAAGCCAAACTAAAGGATGTGAACGATGCCTGGAAAAAATTATTGAAAAAAGATTCGAAAGGCAAATTGGAAGAAGCAAAAGGCGAAGTGCTGATGAACGGCGCCGTTAACCGCAATATTTCTCCTATTCCGTTCACCGTGGTATCCAAGACCATGGAAACCAGCGACGGCATTCAGCTCACCGCCTGGCTGATGGATGGCGATGTGATAATTTCTTCAGCTTCTAGTCCTGATAAAGGCGCTGCGGCCATCAAAATGATACATGATTTTGCCGCCGGTCAGTATCGCGAAGCGGTGAAAGACGAAGTGGAAAAAGAGAAAAGCAAGCAGAATGCTGTTCAGAAGGTGTTCGATGGCTATGTAAAGGATCAGAAGTCGGCTGAAGATAATATTACGAAGGCCAAGCATCAGATTGAAGAATTGCAGAACAAAATCAAAACCGAAGAAGAGAATATTGTGAAAGCCAAGGATATGCAAGTAAAAAGCAAGGCCGATTTAGACGCGCAGATCAATGTAGTGAAGACGGTTACTGATAAGATGAACAACATCAAATAATCCGCAGCTTAGTTTTTATCTTTCGCCCAAAACGAAACGATGAAAGCTGCTGTACTTGTGAAGACCGGCGCGCCCGAAACGGCCTTTTCCATTCAGGAACGGCCGATGCCAAACCCATCAGAAGGTGAAATTTTAGTTAAGGTAGAAGGCTTTGGGCTCAACTTTGCCGATGTAATGGCGCGGTTAGGCCAGTATCAGGATGCACCGCCTATGCCTTCGGTTATTGGTTATGATATTGTGGGTACGGTTGAAGCCATTGGCGGTACCTCAACAAGGTTCAAAAAAGGCGATCGCGTTACAGCGCTCACCCGCTTTGGCGGTTATGCCGAATATGCCGTAGCCGATGAACGCGCCGCCGCCATTATTGCGGCCGATATGCCCGTTGGCGAGGCCACCGCTTTAACTACACAATATTGCACGGCTTACTATTTGGCCGCAGTAATTACCAATCTTTTCCCAGGCGATAAAGTGCTGATTCATTCTGCGGCAGGCGGCGTAGGTACCGCCTTGTTGCAATACGCAAAACATATCGGCTGCGAAATATTTGCCACTGCAGGTTCCGATTCCAAGGTAGAAATACTGAAAAAGGCCGGAGCGCATCACGCCATCAATTACAGTACGCATGACTTTGCCGATGAAGTAAAGCGAATTACCGGCGGCAAAGGAGTGGATGTGATATTTGATGCGGTGGGCGGCAGCTATGTAAAAAAAGGCTTTGGCATCTTGGGCAGCGGCGGGCGTATTCTGTGCTTTGGCGCGGCCGATCTGAGCGATCGCAACATCATCAGCCGTATCGGCGCAGCGCTGGCATTTGGAATTTATCACCCGGTGCAATTCATGCTGGGATCGAAGTCGATGATGGGCATCAATATGCTACGGATAGCCGAAAATAAACCCGAAGCCCTGCAATACTGTCTTAAAAAAGTGGTACAACTGTATAGTGAAGGCGTCTTCAAGCCGCATGTGGGTGGCGTTTTCCCCGTCACGGAATTGTCAAAAGCACACGCTCTTTTGGAAGGCCGCGGCTCAACCGGAAAGATTACGGTAACATGGTAAGCCTCAAAACCCGCTGATAACAAGGGTTTTGGCCATTGGGTTGCATGCGGTAACCTTTATTCTGCCAACAATTGTTTTTAACTTAAATTTTAGATGGCAAACATTTTGAGATAAAATTACGTACGCCTAACAAGCGTTATACTCAAAATCAACGCCATGAAGTCAGACACATCCATGAACATCACCTTAGTGGTGTTCTGCGTTATTCTTATCGGATTTGTGTTTTTTAGTTCGAAGATGAATGAACACAACAAGGCGCGCCAGGAACAACTGGAGCAAACCGTTCGCATGAAATAACTGCGAAGACATTCTTTTATTTGCCATTATGAAAAAATGGTGGCTGCCGCTCCTGCTTCTTTTGCCTGTAACAGCTTTCTCACAAGCCGAATTGGTGAGCCGTGTTTCGGCACTGATTGCCGATGG
The DNA here is from genome assembly GCA_046329575.1 of Chitinophagales bacterium. Taxonomy (GTDB): domain Bacteria; phylum Bacteroidota; class Bacteroidia; order Chitinophagales; family LD1; genus UBA1941. Next base: position 5,140 of record JAXLUJ010000024.1, read on the forward strand.
CAATTACCTGCAGGCCAAGCTTTGTGTAGATTCTGCGCTTCAGCAAGATCCGAAAAATGTGAATGCCCTGATGATGAAGGGCAATGTGCTTCTCAATTATGTGCTCTCTAAAACAGAGCCACTTTATGTGATTACCGCTGATGACGAAAGTATTTTTTCGCCGCAGTTGGCCGGTTTGCGCGAGCCGCAGCTGCTGGTGCGATCGAACGCCGCACAACAAGTGGAAAGCATTTGGCGGCAATGCCTGGAGCTCGACGCCACGCGCACCGATATCCGCAGCGGTTTATGTACCGTTTACGCCATGGCCGATTGGCCAGATTCTATTGTGAAAGAATTGCCGGAAGTGGTGCGCGGATCAAAAGAAAAAGGTGATGAGTTTGCCTATACGCTGGCAACTTACGCTCAGCTCCTGAATGCCCGTGGCGATCAAAAAGGATGTTTTCAGGTATATGAAAAACTGTGTGCCCTCTACCCAAACTTCAAGGGCATCAGCGGTGAAGAAGCAGCGCAGTTCTATCGTAACGGAAATCTAAAGGCAGCGCTCATCCAATTAGAAAAAGCTACGCCATTTCCCAAAAACGACGAGCGGCTTTTGGTGAATGCCATAGATATTTTCATTGCGGCCAACCTGCCGCTTCGCGTAATTGAGGTGTTTCGCGCAGCAGAACAACCAAATGGCCACGAGGCCGATTTCTATCAGGCGCTCTACAATTTTAGCACAGGAGGAAAAACCTGGAAGAAAGAAATGCAGGCATTTCTGAAGTTTCCGCCAACCGATTCGCTCACCTATCGGATTGCAAAAAAATTAGCTGATCCGAATTTCAAAAATTCGTATTCCGACTATGAAGACCTTATGAAGTTAGAACCGAACGATTTTGAAATGCAGTTGCTTTCCTTTCAGGCAAAAAACCAATTTCCCGACAGTGTGCAGCCCCAATTGCTTTATGCCGGCACCTTTTTAAACGGAAAGAACTACGCCACCGCCATTCCATTATTGGAAGCTTTGTACAACAAACCACTACCGGCGGCTTTGCGCCAACAAGTGCAATGGCAATATGCCTGGGCCTTGTATGCCGCTGGCGATTATCCCCGCGCCCTTACGCCATGGAGCGGGCTGAAACTGGCTACCGATCCGGCAATAAAAAGCAGCGCTATGTATTTCACGGCGCGGTGCTATCAAATGATCGGCATGCCAGATGATGCCGAAACACTTTACAGGAAACTGTCGGAAACCGCTGACAATAAATACGGATTCCTTTCACAGCTTCGTTTACGTAAGTGATTTGTTGTTCTTACAATCCTGTTTATATTGTCTTTATCAATAAAAATCCTCTCCATGAAACGCTGTTCTAAGAAAACCATTTTCGCGCTGCTGCTATTGCTATTTAGTAGCGCTGTGTTCTCGCAAACCGAAAAAAAAATCTTCTATGATGAAAAGTGGCAGGTAGTAGATTCGGCAAATGCCAGTTATTATCGGTTGGTGACTTTCAGCGCGCCGCATCGGTCGGTTGGAATGGTGCGCGACTTCTACATTACCGGCGAAAAGCAATGGGAAGGATACATGAGCTACATTGATGATAAGGATAACACCAAGGACACTGCTGAAGGAAAAGGGATTTGGTATTATAAAAACGGACAAAAATCTACCGAAAGCGAAAAGCTGCATGATGTGGAGAACGGCCATGTTACGCGCTGGTACGAAAACGGTGTAAAGAAGGAAGAATACAATGCTATTGATGGCAAGAAAGATGGGGAATATGTAGAGTACTACAAGAATGGCAAACGCGCGCTGGTGGCGCAGTTTGTAAAAGGCGAACTGAAAGACGACTGGTATACGGAATGTGATGAATTTGATAGATGCCAGCGGGTTTTTGTAGAAAGTTTTAGCGACAACAGCCGCAAATGGTTTACCGAAAGAGATGAAAGCCACGCGGCGGGAGTGGTGGATAATAAGGGTTACTATATGGACCTGAAAGATAAGTCGGGGCTTGGGGTTTGGCACTATTTACCTTTAGATGTTACCAAGAATTTTTCGATAGAAGTGCAAGCCGGTTATATCAAAGGCGATAAAGAGCAAAGTTTTGGAATGCTCTGGGGTTTTAAAGATTGGGAGAACTACTCCTATTTTGTTATCAACGCCAATGGAATGGCCCGCATCGGTAGCCGTGTAGATGGTATTTTTGTTCCGTTGGTTCATAGAAAAGTGAATTCCATCCACAAGGGCGCTTTGATGAATACGCTCAAAATGAACCGCGTGAATGATCATATTTTGTTTTCGGTGAATGGTATAATGGTATCGGAAGAAACATACATTCCGATACGTGGCAACAACATTGGCCTTAAAGGCGATGGCGGACCGTCGCAAATGGTGTTCACTAAACTTATAGTTCGTGAAGATATTGGAGAGAACGATGCGGCCAATGTGTTCAGCCCGAACGAAGATTGGAAAGGCAACGGCACCGGATTTTTTATTGATCCACGCGGTTATATTGCCACAAACTACCACGTAGTACAATTGGCCTCTGATCTTCAGGTGAACCTGATTAAGGACGGACAAAAAAAATCGTACAAGGCCAAAGTGATTACATCTGATAAACAAAATGATTTGGCTGTAATTAAAATCGAAGACACCGCTTTTCATGCCTATGACTCGCTGCCCTACAATTTTAAAGAACAGTTATGCGATGTAGGCTCCAATATTTTTGTGTTGGGCTATCCGTATGGCATTGGTGGTATGGGTGAGGAAGTGAAGTTCACCGATGGTAAAATCAGCGCCAAAACAGGATACCTGGGCAACATTACCACGTATCAGATTTCGGCTCCGGTACAGCCGGGAAATAGCGGCGGTCCGCTATTTGATTACGATGGCAATATTATTGGCGTGGTGAATTCAAAAATGACAGGTGCCGAAAGCGCAACCTATGCCATCAAGGCCAACTATCTGAAAAGTTTATTGGAGGTGATGCCGGAATCGCTCAACATTCCCAAAGGGAAAGGCTGCGAAGGAAAATCACTTACCGAAAAGATTAAAATTCTTTCCGATTACGTAGTGATGATCAAGATCAAATAATTACTGTTTGTAAAAAACGTGGGAACAAGCGCGGTCAGTGCTGTTCAACCGATAATTTACATTCAGCACAATGCGCTGCTGTGCGCCCACGTATTCAAAATTTCCTTGTCCGTTAATCATATTATCGGAAGTGCCGCCAAGCGTTTGGTCAGGAATTTCGAGATAGGTGCCTTTCTTATCAACGGTAGAACGAATGTAGGCGCGCACCGTGAATTGCCCCAGAAAGTTAGTAATGTCGAGCGAAGAAACATCGGTACTGCCTTGTGTGATATAAGCAGTATAGGAACTGCCGCCGGTACCATTGCAGGTTTCATTTACAAAGTAGGTTCCAATAAACTTCGGATAGCTTAACTTATTGCAACTATCGCCTTCATAGCCATTGTTGCAAAAGCACTGGCCGTTGTTGCACACCTGGTTCAGGCCGCACGTAACTTTTGAACAACTTTTGGTGCTGCAGCTTTCCATTCCTGCAATCATCATTATCATCACTGCCGCAGCCATCAATCTGATTTTCATGTTTTTCTTTTTAAGTGAAACGAAAATATTTTTTCTGGTTATGGATTCTAAATTTTAATCAGCCCGGCACGGTTACCGGCTTTTTTCTTTCTATCGAAATAAAACTCTAACTGCCCCAAACAAATGCCGGCCCAGCCTACCTGATTCACCAGCACTTCGCGACCGGTTTTGTTGCGGTACGATTTCGGAGCATCAAAAAAAGTGTGCGTATGCCCGCCCAAAATCAGGTCCACATTTTCAGATTGTTCGGCCAGCACTACATCGCTCACTTTGTTTTCTTCATACTTAAAGCCCAAATGCGAAAGGCAAATAATGAAATCGCAATGCTCTTCATGTTTCAAATGAGCCGCTGTTTCATTGGCCACTTTCACCGGATCGGCATATTGCGTTTCTAAATAGGCTGATTTAGGAACCAGTCCATCCATTTCTATGCCCACGCCAAAAACGCCTACGCGAACCGCTCCAAACTGAAACGTTTTATACCGCTTTGCTTTTCCGGCACAGGCGGTGTTTTCGAAGTTGTAATTGGCCACAACAAATGGAAACTTTGCCTGCTGCATGCGCATGGCCAAATTGTCCATACCGCCATCAAAGTCATGATTGCCAATAGTTCCGGCATCATAGCCCATTTGGTTCATCAAATCAATTTCAAGTTCTCCGTGAAATTTGTTGAAGTAAGGCGTTCCCTGAAAAATATCGCCGCTATCCAGCAGCAACACATTCTTTTCTTTTTGACGAAACGCATGAATTACCGCAGCCCGCTTGGCGAATCCGCCGCAGCCCTGATTCTTGCTGCCATCCATTGGAAACGGATCGATACGGCTGTGTTGATCGTTAGTATGCAGAATGGTAATTTTGGTGAGTTCTTCCGCAGCAAAAGCTTCCAGCGGAAATGCACCGGCCGAAAGCAGGGCGCCGGCAGCCAAAGAACGTTTAATAAAATCGCGGCGATGTAACATAGTTTTTGGTTAATGTTTTTCCGGAACAGCAATCCGCACCCGTCCGTCTAATTGTGGTTTAATTTTCTCTCCGCGGTTCTTAATTTCCCGAAAACCTTCAATAAACGCATCGCGCAACAATTTGTTGGAAGCTACTTGTGTTTTCCCTTTTAAAAAATCGAGTTGATCGCCTCCGTTAGCCAAATAATCGCTTAAGGCTACCCGATAGGTTCTGCTTTCATCAAATGGTTGCCCTCCGATGGTGATGTCTTTGATTTTTCCATCAATAACCGTGAATCGCGCTCCGGCAAGCGGAACTCCGCCGGCTTCAGCCATTCTTTCAAAAAGAAGCGCGGTACTTTTTCCATCCAGCTCTACCACCACCAGCATATTGTCGAAAGGCATAAGTTCGTAAACCTTACCTACGGTGATGTTGCCTTGCGGCAGTTGGGGCAATCGGATACCGCCGTAATTGATTATTGCGAAATCAACAGGAGCATGAGTATAGTCAATTGCCTTTTTAAGTTCTATATCGGCCAACAAATTTCCGAGCGAAGATTCGGGTTGCTTTTTAGTGAAAACAGCTTCGCTTTCTACTACTACTTCGTCCATTTCTTTTCGAAGTGATTCGCGGTAAGGCATTATCACCGAATCGATGTGCGCATCGAACGCCCGCACCGTATCGCTCATTCGGTTTTCTACGGCATGATATTGTACAGGCTGCAACGTGCTACGGCAGCCGGAAACTGCTGCCCACAGCCACATTGCCGTCATCAATTGCTGAACGAATCGGTTTGGCATAACTTTTTCTATTTCGCAAAGTAAAGAACACCTTTATCTTGCTTAAAATTTTAACATGAAAACCTTACTCGCGGCGGTTTTTTCAATAGTGGCATTTTGCGCGCACGCCCAGCGTTTGGAAACCGGAGTGCCCTTCAAAGACGTTAACGGCACGGTAATTACCGAAGGTGCTTTTCGCGAAATGCTGAGCAGCGGAAATTATTCCTACTATTCTGTTCGAAATGAAGAAGGTAAAGTACTGGAATATCAATTGCAGCGCGATGCGCCAAATCCCGAACCTAAACCCGTACCGCCGGCACCGCCTTCGCCCAATCACAGTAACGATTCCGGCTATTTGAATGTGAAACTGGATAGCAGTGTGCCTTTCAAAGATGAGAAAGGAAATGTGATCACCGAACTGCAGTTCCGCGATGCGCTGCAATCGGGGCGGTTCGCCTTTTTTTCGTTACGTAACGAAGAAAACAAAGTGATTGAATACCAGCTTCAGGCCGCGAATGCTCCCACGCCGGTAAACCCGGAACCTGCGCGGGCAAACCAATCTATCGCTTCGGGTGTTACTTATACCAATGAGAACAACAAAGAAATTACCGAAAAAGAATTTCGCGACAAAGTTGCCTCAGGCGTAAATTATATCGCCATCAAAAACGAATTTGATCAGGTGAGTGGTTACCAATTGCAAGGCGCGTCGGCGTCGGGGGCAACCTCTTCCACACCCATGATGGTGGTTTCATCCATTTCAAAAGATGCGGTTAAACCGGGAAACTATATGCCGGCGTTTACAACTACCGACCTGAATGGGAACAAGATCAACAGCGCCGATCTGAAAGGCAAAGTAGTATTGCTTAGCTTCTGGTTCACGGCCTGCCAGCCTTGTATTGATGAGCTTCCCGATATGAATGCGATTGTTGAGAAGTATCGTGCGAATCAAAATGTGGTGATTCTTTCCCCAACAACTGACGACGAAGAAAAGGTGCGCCGTTTTCTTACTAACCATACTATGAACAGTACGATTTGTATCAAGGCCCGCGAACTGGCCGATATTTGCTATGTGTTGTACTATCCTACCAATGTGATTATCGATAAGAATGGTGTAGTGCGCAATGTATTCAGCGGCGGATTAGCCAATCCGAAAGAAACGCTGGAATACAATATTGATCAGGCGCTGAAATAATTAGTTGAGGCTTACGGTGCCGAAAGCAAAAGTTATAGCCCCTCTTTCCGTGCCGTGAATCCAAAACTGCGTGCCGTCAAAGGCAATGCCGTCTACTTTGAAATTCGGAATGCGATAGGCTTTTTCTACAGTGAAATTCGACGGATTGAAACGGTAAATAGTGCCGTAAGATACTCCGTAAACTTTGTTGTCGTAAAATGCCAAATCTTCAAGAGAGGATGGCCCGTCGTTCTGACTAAAAGAATTCGTGGAAGGGTTGTATTTGTAAGTATTATAGCCATTACAGCCCAACAGTTGAACGCCGTTAAAAGTAAGGCCTTCTACCCGATAAAAAGGCGCAGCAGCGCTGGTGTTCAGCACCGCACCATTCACATGATCTACCTTTTGCAACTTGCTTCCTGATTCGGGGCAGCCCCACAAATTGTTGTAATCAAATTCGCCGGTGGTATATACTTCGGCAAGCGTAACAACGGCTTCTTTCGATTTCGAACTTAAACTGAATTTGTTCAATGCCGGAGCATAGGGCGAAAATCCAAATAAGGCATTGTTGTGGTACATCAGGGAATTTAAACGCGTAGAATCGCGGAAGGCAATGGAAATCGAAACTTCTTTAACCCAATCTTCATTCGACTTCGGACCTAAATTGTTTTTAATCAGCACCAGCTTTTCGCTTGCCGTTCCATTGTCCATAATGAGTGTATCGCCATGCATGCTGTATTGGTATAACTGCAGCGAACCCAGATCTATTTCTGCCAGATTATCGCGCAGACGCAACACGCCGTCAGTAACTTCATGCATTTCATAGTCGTGCCGCTCCAGCAAATAGACTTTCTTTTCGCTCGTATTAAAATTGTAGTAAGAACCGGTTGGTTGAAGGGAGTTGTAACTTAACTGCATCCAAATGCCATCAATCGAAACTTTTGCCGTTTCTTTTTTGCAACTGTTCAACGCAACGCCCAGCGTCAAAAATATCAATACAGCAAAGCGATTTTTAAAGAGAAACTTTTGCATAAATAGATTCATCGTTGTTTTGAATAGAAACGTAGAAATCGGTACCGGTGGCGGCAATTCCCTTGAAGCGATAGCCCGGGATATCGTAAGTTTTTTCTACTTTGAAAGTAAGTGGGTCAATGCGATAAATATAGTTGTACGCCACCCCATAGATTTTGCCATTCTGATAGGCAATATCATAAAGGTATTCACTAATTTTTACAGGCGTTTCAAAAGCGTTGGTGGCAATGTTATAAGCATACATGTAGTAAGTTGAGCTGCTGCTTACACAATAAATTTTGTTCGAACTATAAGCCAATGCGTCGATGGAAGCAGCCAGCGGGCCATTCACCGAGCTGCCAATAGTGCCGCCACTGAGATTGATGTTCTTTAGCACATTGTAGTCGCTGGCAATATAGGTAGTGGTTCCGGCCTCCAGCGCACTCATCGATACAGCCGTTGTAACCGTAGACTCAATCATTCGGCTCAGCGGATTTACAATAGCAATACCCGATGCGCCATAAGCGGTAATAATCTTGCCGTCGCGGAACCCAATACCACCGGCAGCGGTGGCGTTCATCACTTTAGTAAAGCTCAAATGCGTTACCCATTCGCTCACATCCGGGGCCGACCCATCTTTTATCAAAAACACACTCGCCTTCTGATACACATTACTTTCATCGGCTGCAAGAATGAGCGAATCGCCGCGCTGCAACAAACGGTAATGCTGGTAGCTGTTATCAGGAACTTTTGCCAAAATCAAATCGCCATCAGTTGTATAAGGAGCCGTTAAAGAACTGTTAGATAGAAAGCCGGTGTCCTGATACAACACACTAATCGTTTTATCGGAATGGATCTGTACATAACGCACACCGGCCAATGGCGCGGCTGCTACGCGATACTTGCCTTCAATATTCAGTTCGCCGGTCGATTTTTTGGCACAGCCGCCCAACACCAGCATAATTCCCAATAAAATAACACTGCACGTTTTGCGCATAACTTAGTTTAATTGTACATGAATTAAATAAGGCATCACGGTATTCACATCCGTAGTACCAAGTCCATTTACCGGAACGTTCAACAGGTAAAACTCGTTGTTCACTTCTGTTACGCCCAAAACAATATTGGCATCATAGCTCTCAGTAAACTGATGGGTGTTCAAATCGAATACATAAAAACCAAATAGCGTGGCCATGTACACCAAATTTCCTTTTGCATGAAGGTCGATAACAAATCCGCCGGCAAGATAGGGCGACTCAAAAATGAAAAGCGTTTGATAAGTAGATGTGGCCGGGTCGTAAGTGCGTAAATTGTTAGCTGCATCCATAAAAAGGATCTTACTGCCATACGCACAGCTCGGGCCCGGCGTAGAAGGGCTGAGCGCTGAAGTGCTGATGATGCTGTTGGCGCTATAGTTCATTTTATTGAAAACCTTACCGCTGTTGTTGGTGAGCCACAAATCGCTGCCTACACAAGCCAGTCCTTTTCCGCTAAATGACGGAATTATGGAATCAATGAGCGTATGTGTGGCGGCGCTGATTCTGTAGGCTACTCCGTTTACGTAACCCGACATAAAAATATCGGTTCCGTTAAAGTCGATAGCGCCAAAACGACGTTGCCCCAGCGGATACTGTTCCAGGGCCGTGAACCGCTTCACCCAATTTGCCGTGTCAATAGTTTCAGAGGTGCGCACATACACATCGGTACTTCCCGAACCGTCGAGATACAGCGTATCATTGCTGATCCGGTAATTCCTTAAATCAACAGGCGATCCCGGAGCACTGCTCCATTCTACTTGTCCGCCACTTTCGGTATAGTGCCCATTTTGCTTAATGTGCATATTATAAAGCAAGGCCGTGTATTTGGTTACATTTCCGCCTCCCTTGAAAATCATGTAGCTGGTGCCATAAGGCGTAGCGTATTTCCACACCCCCGATTGCAATCCCGGAACACTGTCTTTTTTCTTACATCCTGCCAGCATCAGCATCGAAACACTAACACATAGCACATATTTCATAAGCGTTTTCTTCATCATATTAATTGATTTCTACTTGCCTTACTACTTTTTGTAATATTTCGAAAACCGTTTCTGCCATTACGTTTTCAGCGTCCAAAGTAGGATTTACCTCGGTAATTTCAAGACAACATACCCTTTCGTTTTGGATCAGGTCCAGGATAATATCCGCCGCTTCGCGCTCGTTCAAGCCGCCTTTTACCGGCGTTCCCGTACCGCGGCTCACCGTTGGGTCCAGAGCATCCACATCAAAAGTAATATAGATCTTATCGCAATGGCTCAAATACTTGATGGCCTCGCGGCAAACTTTGGTAATCCCGGTCTTCTTAATCTCAGAGGTGGTGATCACCTTAACCTTGTTCTTTTTAATCAAATAGCTTTCCTGCTCTTCAAAATCGCGTAAGGTGAAAAACATCAGATCGCGATACTCAATCTTCGGCATAATATCGCCTACATTCTTCAGCATTTCCCATAGTTCAATGGTTTCGTAGTCCAGATCGTTCACCTTGTTCTCGATATTGTCTTCGGCCAGCGCCGTAGCCAGCGGCATGCCGTGCATATTTCCTGAAGGTGTGGTATAAGGCGAATGCAAATCAGCATGCGCATCAATCCAAATCACACCAATGTTTGCATCCGGATACGTCATTTTTATGCCTGCAATGGTGCCGCCGGCATTGGAATGATCGCCCGAAAGCACAATGGGAAATTTCCCGTCTTTCAACACATCGCGAACACCTGCGGCCATGCGCTCGTACATCTTCAAAACACTTTTGATGCGCCGCGCATAGCGGTTGCCCACTTCGCCATAAAGCGCCTGATTATCATCGGGAATGGTCATGGGCCGGAACGTTTTGAAAAAGGTGGAGCGGAAGTCTAATGCCGCAATTTTGATTGCATCAACGCCCAAACTGGCGCCACGGGTACCTGCTCCTACTTCCGATTTTACCTCAATTAACTTAACCGATTTCGATTTTCTTACCGCCATATATCTGATTTTTTTAAGCCGTTTTCCAAATAGGAAAGGCTAACTTATTCATTATTAAAGAAGTTAATATGGTTGATGGGAAACCGGCGCTGAAGGCCGCCCTGTTTTCATAAATTATGGAAACACAACCTTTTGTCTTTAACTATCCCTTAATTCTATATTTTAGCCAAAAATAGGCTTATTCTTTCTTTTACCAAAAGCACGAAAGCATGCGCCAGCAATACATCTTAGCCCTCGATCAGGGCACTACCAGTTCCCGCGCCATCCTTTTCGATAAGGACGGTCAAATTGCCGGAATGTCGCAACGCGAATTCACTCAACTATTTCCGCAGCCGGGTTGGGTAGAACACGATGCCAACGAAATTTGGGACACCCAGCATGGCACCGTTCGCGACCTGCTGCAAAAAAACCACATCGAAGCCGCTCAAATTGCCGCCATCGGCATTACCAATCAACGCGAAACCACTGTGGTTTGGGATAAAAAAACAGGTATTCCCGTTTGCAATGCTATAGTGTGGCAAGATCGCCGTACCGCTTCGTTCTGCGATGAACTGAAGCGCAAAAAGGACCTGGCCAAACACATTACTGATGTTACCGGACTGGTGATTGACCCCTATTTTTCGGCTACCAAACTGAAGTGGATTCTCGATAATGTAAAAGGGGTGAGAAAACGCGCCGAAGATGGAGAACTCTACTTCGGAACAATTGATAGCTGGCTGGTGTATAAACTCACCGGCGGCCAATTGCACATTACCGATTACAGCAATGCGTCGCGCACCATGTTGTTTAACATCAAGACCAAAAAGTGGGACGATAAAATTCTGGCCGCGTTGAAAATTCCGCGCATTATGCTGCCCGAAGTGATGGACAGCTCTAAGTTTTATGGCATTACCGACCGTTCCGTTTTCGACGATAAGCAAATTCCTATTGCAGGAATTGCCGGCGATCAGCAGGCCGCATTATTCGGTCAGGGATGTTTTAATGAAGGAATGGTGAAGAACACTTACGGCACCGGTTGTTTTATGCTCATGAACACCGGCAGCAAAATGGTTCGTTCTAAAAATGGATTGATTACCACCATTGCCTGGGGTTTGAACGGCAAGGTGGAATACGCGCTGGAAGGCAGTGTGTTTGTAGCCGGCGCAGCCGTGCAATGGCTTCGCGACGGAATGGGCTTTGTGGCCGCCGCCAAAGATTCAGAGGCTTTGGCCGCCAAAGTGCCCGACAGCAATGGTGTTTACGTAGTTCCGGCATTTGCAGGCCTTGGCGCGCCCTACTGGGATGCCGAAGCCCGCGGCGCTATTTACGGCCTTACGCGCGGCACCACTAAGGAGCATGTAACGCGCGCTACGCTCGAAAGCATTGCCTATCAAACCCGCGATTTGGTTAACTGTATGGAAAGCGATTCGAAACTTAGCCTGAAATCGCTGCGCGTAGATGGAGGCGCAGCCGCCAATAATTTGCTGATGCAGATCCAAAGCGATATTCTGGGAACTGCTGTTGACCGCCCCAAAGTATTGGAAACAACGGCTCTTGGCGCAGCCTACCTTGCCGGATTAGCGGTTGGTTTTTATAAAAAAGCAGACCTGGTAAAAAACTGGCAGCTCGACCGTAAATTTAAACCTGAGATGAAAGAAGCCCAACGCAAAAAGATGTACGACGGCTGGAAGAAAGCGGTGAAGAAAACGATGGAGGATTAGGAGGGGTAAGACAAAGACACGAGACACAAGACACAAGACGCAAGACGCAAGACGCAAGGGCAAGGGCAAGAAAAGGTTACTAATATGCCGAACTATACCGTAAGTGATTATTATCGGATCTTGGAGGTAAGTGAAAACGCTACGCCCGATCAAATTAAGCGTGCCTATCGCAAATTGGCAGTAAAACTACATCCCGATCGAAACAAAAGCGCTACGGCTCACCACGATTTTATTGCACTCACCGAAGCGTATGAGTATCTAACGCGCTATCATGGAAATAGCGAGCCGGAATATACCTGGTACCAAACGGAACGCACCGAGGCCCGCGAACGCGGCACCGAGCATGCCGAAATGAAGTATGAAACCTTTGTGGAATCGGAGTATTTCAAAAACTCTAAGGCCGCGCTGCAGTTAGTGGAATATACGTTGTTCGCACTGTCTGTTGTGTTATTGATTGGCATTCCGTTTTGGGGCTACCGTATTGGCGGCGCGCAAGGCGTGGTGGCCACCATCTTCCTTTATGTGTTTACTGCGCCGCTTTGGGGAAACACCCTCATCTTCAACCGGCCCGATCTCGATTGGTCGGTTTTTGAAGATTCGGTGAAACGCGTAAAGGCAAC
>JAXLUJ010000025.1:0-17648 GCA_046329575.1 Chitinophagales bacterium
TTGTTACAAATCGTTACGGTAAGATTCAACAATCAATTTGTGGATGAACTGGACCTGAATCGCTCCAAGGCCGCGCAGATATTGGCTTCCAATCAATTTCGGCAAGCTACATTGTTGGTAGAAAAATCATTGAACACATTAAAACTTCTGGCCGCTATTCCGGTTTCACAACCTCTGGAAATCAGAGATGAAATTGCATACAGCTCGAACGCTCCCGCATTTGGAAACATTCAAAACCGGCCTTCTTTTATCAAAGCGCAACTTCAAAATGAAGTGAGTGAATTGGCCGTAACAAGAGAAAAACTCCGCTTTGTACCTGAACTCTCGGTGTATGGCAATTACGGTTATAACGCTCAGCGCAACGACCTTCATTTCAAATCAGATCAGTTCTACAGAAATAGCACCATAGGCGTTCGCCTTGACGTACCTATTTTTAATGGCGCGATTCGTTATTTCAATACACAAAAAGCGAAACTCAACCGTCAGATGGCCTCGCTGCAAATGCAACAAACACAAAATGAATTAGCGAAGAATGATAAAGATTTATTGCTTGATTTCGCAAAGGCTAAAGAGGATGTGACCGGCTTTCGCCGCCAATTAGAAATAGCCGAGCGCAATTATGCATTAGCGCTGGTAAAATACCGCAATCAGGCCATTAACTACGATAATCTGGTGAACGTAAACAATGAATTGCTGAATGCACAACAACAATTATTACAAGGCGAAGCGAATTATGTTACCGTTCAATTCCAAATCAATTTAACTGCCAGTTATTAAAATGAAAAACAAAGTAACCTTACTGCTGATTGTAGCCACAGCGCTTTTTTTTGCCGGATGCAGTCAAAACAAAACGATAAAACCCCAGCGTAAATCAATAACCGAAGCGGTTTATGCCTCCGGTTTTGTAGCTGCGCGAAATGAATACAAAGTATTTGCTCTTGCCGACGGAAGCATCACTGCTAAGTTTCATGAAGCTGGCGATACCGTTAAAGCCGGTGATCCTTTATTCAGAATTCAAAGCGATGCTCAGGCGGCCCGATCGGCTGCAAGTGATCTCGCATTTCGTCAGGCACGCGCCAATTTATCAGAGAATTCTCCGGCATTGGTCGATCTGCAATTGAAAATTTCGAATGCTCAAACGCAGGCTAATAACGATGAAGCCAATTTCAATCGTTACAAAAATATGTATGAAGCCAACGCCATTAGCAAAGCCGAATTTGACCGAATTACCACGGTGTATGAGATTTCTAAAAACAATGTTCGTTCAGCTAAAGAAGCCTATGCCCGACTGAAGGACCAACTGAATGTGGAAGCAAAGAACGCTTATGCACAACAAGCCGCTTCTTCGCAAGATCTTTCTAACTATTTATTGAAAAGTTTATTGAACGGAATGGTTTATGAAACCTATAAACAAAATGGTGAAAGCGTGCGGCGCAATGATGCCATTGCGCTGGTGGGAGAAATGAATGGCAAATATTTGCAGTTGTCGGTTGATCAGCAAGACATCGATAAAATCAGGCAAGGTCAGGAAGTAATTGTCAAAATGGACATATCCGGCGATAAATTGATTAAAGCAAAGGTATCGCGAATTTATCCGGGAATGAATCAGAACGACCAAAGTTTTCGGGTAGATGCTGAGTTTCTCGACTCCATTTCTGTGAACTATATACACGCCAGCGTTGAGGCCAATATCATTATCAACAAAAAAGATAATGCACTTGTAGTGCCAAGAAATGCCGTACGCAACGGTGATGAAGTGATGATCAAGGCCTCGCCTTCCAACAAAACAATAAAGGTCAAAAAGGGATTGCAGAATCTGGAGGAAGTGGAGATACTGGAAGGCATCTCGGCAAATGATGAAGTGATTTTACCTAAAGATTAATTATGTCATTAGCAGTAAACATTGGAATTGCGAAAACGCATTTGCTGGCAAAAAAACGTCAGACGTTAGTAGCCATGTTGGGCGTAACTTTTGGTATCGGTATGTATCTGCTGATGATCTCATTCATGAGCGGATTCAATGAATATCTCGAAGACACTTTGTTGTCGTCAACCCCCGATATTCATATTTATAACGACATCAAAACCGATTTTTCAAAATCGATTCTCGACGAAATGGGCGATTCGGCAAGAACGATGAACGTTATCTATCATCCCAAACCAAAAGATATTCAACCTAACATCAAAAATGCGAAAGCCATCATCGCCAATATCATGGAACACGATGATATCGCCGCCGTTTCACCACAGCTTTCTACGCAGGTTTTTTATAACAGCGGTCCGGTGCAAATCAACGGAAGTTTAAATGGAGTGAACATTTTGGAAGAAGATAAACTTACCGGATTGAGCGCTAAAATGAAGACTGGCGCTATTGATAATTTGCTAAAGACCGACAATGGAATTTTGCTGGGTCAGGGTTTGGCCAATAAGCTCAATGTTCATCTCGGTGATTTGGTTCAACTGGCCACTCCAAAAGGAACTGCCATGCGTTTTAGAGTAGTTGGTACCTTTCAGTTTGGGATTGGTTCTTTGGATAACATTCGCTCCTATGTTAGCCTTACCAATGTGCAACAATTGATGGGTAAAGAAAATCAGTATATCACCGATCTGGCCATTAAGCTTAAGAAATTCAACAAGGCCAAGTTGCTGGCCGCTGAATTCGGCAAATCGTATGGTTATAAATCAGAAGACTGGGAAACTGCCAATGCATCAGCTATGGTCTCTATCACCATTCGAAATGTGATGACGGTTGTAGTGAGTTTTACCTTGCTGGTTGTTGCTGGTTTCGGCATTTACAACATCATGAACATGACCATTCAGAATAAATTAAAAGACATCGCCATTTTGAAAGCGCAAGGGTTTTCGGCTAACGACATTTTACAGATTTTCTTGTTCCAATCGGTAACCATTGGAGTGCTGGGCGCCACGCTGGGTCTTGGTTTGGGCGCATTGATGAGCTATGGTGTTTACAATTTGCCATTCCCCAAAAATGAATTCATCAGCATTACGCATTTTCCGGTAACATTTCATTTGCGCCATTACGTTTTTGGAATTGTTTTTGGAATTCTCACCACATTTTTCGCAGGACTATTTCCCAGTTTAAAAGCCGGTAAAATCGATCCGGTGGCTATTCTGAGAGGATAAATATGCCATCATGAACGACATTGTATTAAAGGCTGAAAAACTAAACAAGTACTTCTATGAACCCGAAAAGTTCAGAGTGCTGAACGACGTGTCATTTGAGGTGAAACGAGGTGAATTTCTATCCATCATCGGAAAATCGGGTTGCGGAAAATCGACATTATTGTATTTGCTTTCTACTCTTGATACCGACTACGAAGGTAAAATCGAGATCAACAATCAGGTGCTTACCGGTTTGGGGCAAAATACTTTAGCAGCCTTTCGGAATGAACACATTGGTTTTGTATTCCAGTTCCACTTTCTATTGCCCGAATTCACGGCTTTAAAAAACGTAATGCTTCCGGCAGAAAAACTAGGCAAGTACAATACTTCAGAAATTGAAGACCGCGCCTATGAAAAACTGAAAATGCTGGATATGCATCAGTTCGCACTAAAATCATCAGCTAAGTTATCTGGCGGACAGGCACAACGCATTGCCATAGCCCGTGCGCTTATTAACGATCCTACCATCATCATGGGCGATGAGCCTACCGGAAATCTGGATACGGCCAACACAAAAGTGGTGTTCGACATTCTCCGGGAGCTGTCACACCACCGAAAGCAAACTATCATCGCAGTAACTCATGATCCTGAATTTGCTCAAAACAGCGATCGCATTATTGAAATGCAGGATGGCGTGATTATCAGACAATGAAAACCGGGAAAATATATCCGTTCGTACCCATCAGGGAAACGCACGTAGTGTTTGCCGCTTATGTAATCGGATTTCTGTTTTTCACCATCATGAAGGTGGCCATCTTTTATGATTTCGGTTGGAAATGGCAAACCATCACCACCATTACCAGCATCTTCATCATTGCTTTTTTTTCGGCTGTTGTAGTGGTTATTGACCGAACGCTGGAAAGGTATCTTCCATTTGAAAAAAATGTTTGGCTAAGGCTGGTTGTACAGCTGTTAATCACTTTAGTATTTATCATTTCTGTACGATTAGTGCTAATGAAACCGATGATGCAACTTTTGCAGATCCATCCATCCCGCGATCTTATTCTGGCTTCATTTGTAATTAATACGTTTTTAGTAAGTACAGTAATTCTTGGGCTTTTCGTATTTCGTTTTGTGAAACGCTGGCGCGAAAGTGAATTACGGCAATCGCAATTAGAAAAAGAGAAAGCGATCGTTCAATACGATAACCTAAAAAATCAGTTGAACCCTCACTTTTTATTCAATGCACTTACTTCACTCGATTCGTTGATACATGACAATCCTCAGTTAGCGTCGCAATTTCTTCTACAACTTTCAAAAGTGTATCGCTATGTTCTCGAAAACAAATCAAAAACCACTGTATCGTTACACACCGAAATACAGTTCATTACCCATTACGTTAACCTGCTGAAAGCCAGGTTCGACAAAGGTTTAGAAGTGGTATGGAACTTAACGCCCGAGCAACTGGAAATGAAAATTCTTCCGGTAACTTTACAAATACTGATCGAAAATGCTGTGAAACACAATGTAACCTCAGCCGCCACACCGCTTCAAATCGAAATTTCAGTAGCCAACGACTATTTAGAGGTAAAAAACAATCTGCAACGGAAGAAGACGGTGGAACATTCCAATAAACAAGGCCTTGAGAATCTTAGAAATTTGTACGAAGTACTGGTAGACCGGCAAATACTTGTAGAAGAAACGCTTCAGCAGTATATCATCCGGATTCCCCTGTTAGGTTAAATGATTTTTAATAGCTCAACTATTTTTTGGCAGATAATTCCTTTCTTCGCGCCGCAATTTTAAGAGGCATTTATGGTAAAAATCGGACTTTTTTACGGAACCGATACCGGTAACACCGAAACAATAGCGAAAGAGATTAAAAAGAAGCTGGAGGCTAAACTTGGCGAAGGAAGTGTGGATCTGCTGGAAATTTATAAGAAGAAAGCCGCAGACATGGCCAGGTATGAGTTTTTGGTGTTGGGCATGCCTACGTGGTACGACGGAGAACTTCAGGGCGACTGGGAAGAATTTATTCCTGAAATGGAACAAATCGATTTTTCAGGAAAGAAAGTAGCCTATTTCGGATTAGGTGATCAATACGGCTATGCTTCCTACTTTTGCGATGCACTTGGCGTTTTTGCCGAAATCGTAGAAAAGCGAAATGGAACACTTTGTGGATTTACTTCGGTGAAAGGTTTTGAACATGACGCCTCAAAAGCTCAACGTGGCGATCAATTCGTGGGCCTGTGTCTGGATGTTGACAATCAGGACGAATTAAGCAATGAACGCATTGATGCTTGGCTGCCGCAAATTCTGAATGAATTCGGCATACAATAATTATTGTTTCCAGAAATCGTAATAATTGAACCATTGTTCAGGATGAAGCCGCACCATACCTTCCAGGTCATGAGCATAATCTTCCATAATAGCCTTAACCGATGCAAAATTCCGCGCATCCCTTAGCGGCCTCGCGAAAAAATCGTAGTGCATAGGGCCGGTCTTCACTCCATACACATAAGTGAATGGAGCCTTTAACGAGCGCACTAATTGAAATGGACCAGCGGGAAATAAAGCTTCACTTCCTAAGAATGGAATCGCCATCGTACGATTACCTTCCATAAATCGGTCGGCATGCATACAAATCAACTCTCCTCTTTGCAAGGCCTCGCTCATCAGATATACATGAGAAAGGTCCGGTTTCACAGGAATAACATTAAAACGTCGTTTACCGGTTACACTTTCGAGATATTGTTTGATTTGCGCTTCTTCACCTTCATACATCACAATGTTCACCACGCCATCATAGTTCAATAGAAATTGTCCGGCAATTTCCCAATTACCTAAATGCGCTCCAAGTAAAATGCCACCTTTCCCTTCACGCACAATTTGCTTTAGGTTTTCGCTTCCGGTAGAAGTACTGGAGAAGTTTTTGGCCATGCCGCTCATGATAGCTACTTTATCGATAATCACCTGCCCTATCATAAAATAACTTACATAAACTTTCCATCGCGACTTTAGCGCTGAAAAGTGCATTCGTTTTCTGAAAAAGCAATAGCTGTGGCGGCTCGTTTCCCGGGAGAATAAAAAATAATAGAAGGCCACAAAAACCAATAAAAAATAGGCAGGATAAAGCCCTGCTGTGCGCATCAGCCAAACGAAGATCCGATAGCCCAATGGCATGCCCTTTGATTTACCCTCCCATTCGCGGGCTTCTTTCCTTATCACCTCCTCATGCATGCTGCGCTATTATTTGATCGATACATTCCTTCAGGCTTTCCCGCCAATATGGAATCGTAATGCCGAAACGCAATTTTATCTTTTGCTTGTTTAACACGCTATACTTCGGCCGAATAGCGGGTGTAGGATATTGCGTGGTGGAAATAGGAGCAATAGTAGTTTTCAATCCCGAAAAATCACGTATGGCAATGGCAAAATCATACCACGAAGCCACGCCTTCATTACTGAAATGATAAACTCCTGCAGCCGAAGCCTCTTTTTCTAAAATCGATAATATAGCGAATGCCAAATCGCGGGCATACGTAGGCGTACCTACCTGATCTGCGATCACTTGCAACGTGTCCCGCTCGCGGCACAGTCGCATAATAGTCTTTACAAAATTTGTTCCGAAAGAAGAATACACCCAGGAAGTGCGGATGATCATAGCAGCATCATTCGCCTGTTGTACCAAACGTTCACCTTCAGCCTTAGATGCGCCGTAAACCGATAGCGGGTTAGTGGAATCGCCCTCATCGTAGGGAAAAGATTTCGTTCCATCAAAAACAAAATCGGTAGAAATGTGCACAAATTGGCATTGATGCGATTTCGCAGCTAAGGCCAGTGTTTCAGCCGCCCGGGCGTTAATGGCAAAGGCCCGTTCCTGCTCGGTTTCGGCCTTATCAACCGCAGTATGTGCCGCACAATTAATTAGAATATCCCATTTATCCTTTTTGAAAAAATGGGTCACAGCCTTCTGATCGGTGATGTCAAGTTCTTCATGATCGGTAAAATGAAAATGGAAGGAAGGAAATTGCAGCGCCAATGCGCGAATCTCACTTCCCAGTTGCCCGTTTCCCCCGGTCACCAGCACTTTTTTCATGGTTGGAAATCTAATGGTGAACAATCAGCCAGTACCGGACTACTTTTATCTTTTTCTGAAAGAATAAATGCCGCTGTAGGAATTTGCCAATCAATGGCCAGCGCCGGATCCATTGGTGAAATACCTCCTTCACTTTCCTTTGAATAGAAATTATCGCATTTGTAACTGAAAATGGTTTCGTTTTTAAGTACCGAAAAGCCATGGGCAAAACCACGCGGTATGAACAGCATCTTTTTGTTTTCTTCAGAAAGCAAAAGCTCAAATTTTTCGCCATAAGTTGCTGATCCTTTGCGAATATCGACCACCACATCCAGCACCGCCCCTTTAACTACCCGCACTAGTTTGGCCTGCGAAAAAGGAGGCTTTTGGAAATGAAGGCCGCGCACCACGCCGTAGTTCGACATCGACTCGTTATCCTGAACAAAATTTACGTCAATACCCGCCGCTGCAAATGCCTTCGCATTAAAACTTTCAAGAAAATAGCCGCGACTATCGGCAAAAACTTGTGGCTCATAAATCATCAGTCCTGAAAATCGCGTCTCTATAAATGGCATTGCAAATTTTTAATGCCCGATATTACGCGGAATTTCTAATTTTCACCAACTTCGTATAAACACAAACTAACAATGAATACCAGTCTTCCGGTTGCTACCATCATGAGCAAGAATGTTGTAGTAGCCAATCAGTTCCATAATTTTTCGCAAGTGCTTACTTTATTCTCGGAATTTCCAATCCACCACTTGCCCATTGTTGACGTAAACAACAAGCTGATCGGCATTATCAGTAGCAATGATATCATGCGCCTGTTCCGCAATCCAAAATATAGCGACGTAAAATTAAATGCACAGGAATTGGATGCAATAGTGAATCTTCCCGATATCATGACTCCAAATCCAATTTCGGTTTCTCCTAAAGATACCATTAA
Organism: Chitinophagales bacterium; assembly: GCA_046329575.1. Taxonomy (GTDB): domain Bacteria; phylum Bacteroidota; class Bacteroidia; order Chitinophagales; family LD1; genus UBA1941. The sequence goes on from JAXLUJ010000025.1 coordinate 8,148, forward strand.
AAAAGCGGCCCGAATTTTTGCTGAAAACAAGTTTCAGGCGCTGCCGGTAGTTAGTGATGGTGAAATCGTTGGCATTCTTTCCGTAAAAGATATGGTGGAGCTGGTAGCAGCAGAATGAGTTCCTACGAGGTAAAATTATTCCGCCATACCGATGTGGAATATGCACAGGCATTGCTTTTGCGCAATGAAGTTTTGCGCATTCCACTGGGGCTCAAGTATTCAAGGCAGGACCTGGAGAACGACAGAAACGACCAACATTTGGGTGTATTCCGTCAAAATGAAATAGTGGGTTGCCTCATTCTCACGCAAACCGATGCCACTACCTTCAAAATGAGGCAGGTTGCGGTTTCCACCAATTTCCAAAGAAATGGAATTGGCCGCCTGATGATTAATGCTGCGCATCAATTGGCCCGGACCCGACAAATTACAAGAATCTTTTGCCACGCCCGCGAAGAAGCGGTTCCCTTTTATCAAAGCATGCAATACCGCATGGCCGGTGAAAAATTCTTCGAAATTGGTATCCCGCATTATCACATGGAATGGTGCAGTGAGGTTTAAAAATTATATTTGGCGAAATTCTGAGAATGCTTACATCAATGACCGGTTTTGGGAAGGCACAACTCACACATGGCCAACATACCATTGTTGTGGAAATCCGTTCGTTGAACAGCCAAAAGGGCATCGACCTTACCCTTAAATTCTCTACGCAGTTTCGCCAGCAGGAATATGAACTCCGCAACATCATTAACGAACGTATTCTTCGAGGTAAAGTGGACGTTTACGTTACCATAGAACGCGAAGACCATACGCCGGAAGTGCTGCTGAATAAAGACATCATCAGGGTGTTTTATAAAGAATTGAAACAAATTGCCGAAGAATTGGGCGCACCAACCGATAACCTTCTGGCAACCGTGCTGAACAAACCGGAAGTTTTGAATGCATCAGGCGAAGAAGCGAATGAAGAAGAATGGCACGCCGTTGAAAAGGCCGTAGGTATTGCGCTTAACGATCTTGACGCATTCCGCAAGAATGAAGGTAAAATGCTGGCCCAGGAACTATTAATGCGCATTGGTATGATCGAGGATATTTCAGTAAAAGTTTCTGAAATGGACAAAACCCGTGTGGCTGAAATTAAATCGCGTTTGAAAAATAATCTGGAAAGTGCTATAGGAAAAGAAAAGATCGATCCCAATCGTCTGGAACAAGAGTTGATATTTTATATCGAAAAATTAGATATTACCGAGGAGTTGACGCGATTGAAATCGCACTGTGACTATTTTCGCGAAAGCCTTGCCAGTACAGAAGTTCAGAAAGGTCGTAAACTGAATTTTATAGCTCAGGAAATTGGAAGGGAAATCAACACGCTGGGCTCGAAGGCCAATCATGCAGCTATCCAGAAAATGGTAGTAAGTATGAAAGATGAATTAGAAAAGATCAAAGAACAAATCAATAACGTACTTTAAAAAAAGAAGATTAATATGTCGCATGTTCCAAGCTTCACCATTCCACCAAAGAAAATTGTGGTGATTACAGCGCCGTCCGGTTCCGGTAAATCAACTGTGGTGCGTAAACTATTGTCGCAAAAACCAGAGCTTGCGTTTTCCATTTCCTGCACCACTCGTGCCAAACGCCCTGGTGAGATTGATGGCGACCATTACCACTTTATCAATAACACAGAATTTCAGAAAAAAGTGAGCGCCGGCGAGTTTGCAGAATATGAAGAAGTGTATCCGGGTCAATTTTACGGCACGCTGAAAAGCGAAATTGAACGAATTTGGAAGAACCGTCAGGTAGCTCTTTTTGACATCGATGTAAAAGGTGCTGAAAGTTTAAAAAAGCTATACGGAAATGATGCGTTGGTACTGTTTGTTGCCCCCCCCGACAAGGAAACACTGGCTCGCAGATTAACCAATCGCAATACCGAAAGTAAATCTACTCTTAAAACACGTATCGCTAAATCGGAAAAAGAACTCGAATATCAATCGAAAGCAGATAAAGTAGTAGTGAATCGCGACTTCGATATTTGTTACATGAACGTAAAAAACATTATCACTAATTTTCTTCAGCCCGTGGTGGTGATGCAACATCATCATTAAGCAAAAAAAATCCCGCTATCCGCGGGATTTTTTTTTTGATGAATGCTTACTTTTTCTTCTTCATTCCTTCAAAAATAGCTTTGCTCATATTAATATTCACTCCAATATTGATTCCTATGGTGTTGAAATTGGCGTAAACACGTTTTAGCTCGTGGTTTTTCGATTCATCCACATAACCCGCCTCGCCGGAATGAGCGGCATCGCGTTTCTTACCAAACTGTTCCCCATTGCTGGAAGTGCTCACCTGATCAACATACTCAATCACCTTGCTATAGTTGGTGAGCGGTTTATTGTCGGCGCCCAAAATGCCGAAAATGGTTGGTAATTCGCCATCGCCGGTAATGCGGTTGGCCGAGTACGATTTCCCGGTCGATTTCTCTTTAGAATCAATCGTATACTTTGTAAGCGTTGACTCCTTGGCTTTCACTTGCAACATCGTACCGTTCACTTCAGCAAATATGCCAATCAAAGGCATCGGGCGATACTCAAAGCCCAGAGCGCCGTTGAACCCTAAAGAAACCGTAGATTCTGTTTTCACCTGCAAGTCTGAAACCACTGAAACCGATCCGCCTACAGCATTTGGCGATTCAATGTGAATGTCGTGAATCGTACTCCCGAATACCGGCAAAGTCATTCCTAAACGAACGTAAGGCACGTATTTACTTTCTGCACTCTTTGCGCCCATCAATACCACGCTCGGCATTAAGCTCATGCCGTTAGCATAAGTTTTAATACCCACTTTTGTAGCCTCGCCTAGCGTAGCCAAATTATCGAACTCCTGGTTCGATGAAATGGTAGCTCCCCAAACATAAGTAAGTCCCAACTGCACCGCTATCCATGGCCGAATTTTATAGCCCACTCCGATGGTAAAATTTCCACCTCGCGCATACGAATCATGGATCGTCTTTTCTTTCCCGAATGAATCAACAAAGTTGCCGCCAACATCATAATGGCCCTTTCGGATGAGGTCCGACATAGGTACCAAACCTGCATAAGCCGGATCTAGCACCTTTTTAATTTCAGAAAGGTTATCAGAGAAGTATGGCTGAAAGCCAAGAATAGTGCTGGATTTCTGAACTCCCGGCCAGGAATAGCCTCCCATTACCTGAACATACGCATTTTGCGCTTGAAGCCATCCTGCTGCGATCAGCAATGCAGAAAGTAGTAAAAGTTTATTTTTCATTCCATTTGGTTTTACTGCAAAATAGTAAAGAAGGAGCAGCAACAAAAACAGCTTATCACAAAGGCAATGTGAATTTCTTTTCGTTTGAATGCCAACAAGAATGCCTTTTGAAACTTAGCTTGCACCATAATGAACTATAAGGCAAGTCTTTTTTTCATATTCGGAATGCTGTTGCTGTTAAGTTCCTGTAGCGAAACACCAAACGGAAAAACAAACATCTTTCACTATAATCAATCATCGGGCATCAGTTCGCTTGATCCGGCTTTTTCACGCGATCAGGCAACCATTTGGGCTTGCAATCAGCTCTACAACGGTTTGGTACAGCTCGATTCTAATTTAAATGTTCAACCCTGTATTGCCAAAACCTGGGAAACTTCACCCGATGGAAAAACATTCACCTTTCATTTAAGAACCGATGTGGTTTTTCACCAAAACAGTTGCTTTAGCAATAGGTCAAGAAAAGTAACAGCGAGTGATTTTGTGTATTCGTTTGAGCGATTAATAAATAAGCAAACCGCCTCGCCCGGAGCTTGGATATTTAATGGAAGAATCGATACCGTACAACCCTTTGAGGCTATAAATGACTCTACTTTCATTTTACGTTTGAAACAGCCCTTTCCACCTATTTTAGGCATACTTACGATGACTTACTGCTCTGTAGTTCCTAAGGAAGCAGTAGAAAAATACGGTACCGATTTCCGTTCACATCCAGTAGGCACCGGCCCCTTCCAATTTAAGGTTTGGAAAGAAGGTATCGCATTAATATTGACCAGAAACCCGATGTATTTTGAGTTCGAGAATGGTGCAAGGCTGCCGTTGTTGGATGGCGTTCGCGTGTCTTTCATCAATAATAAGAAAACAGAATTTCTAACCTTTCGCTCCGGCCAAATCGATTTTATTTCCGGCATCGATGCCTCATTTATCGATGAAGTACTTACTGATCAGGGAACGCTGAAACCTGAACTCACGCAACAGTACAATTTGCAAAAAGCTCCCTATCTCAATACAGAATATCTTGGATTCAATTTACAGACGATGGCCGTTTGGCAAAACAAAAAATTGCGACAGGCAGTGAACTATGCATTTGATCGGCAAGAACTGATTCGCTATCTGCGCAATGGCGTAGGTAGTCCTGCAGAACAGGGATTCTGCCCGCGAGGCCTTCCCAATTTTGATAGTCATTTTGTGGGCTTTCACTATGATCCCATAAAAGCACAACAGTTGCTTGCTGAAGCAGGATATCCAAACGGAAAAGGTTTGCCCGTCTTAAAGCTCTATACCAATGAAACGTACAAGGAAATAGGCTTGTTTGTAGCGCGTCAACTTGAAAGGTCAGGAATTCATGTGAATCTCGAAATTGCTCAGGGCGCTATTCTCAGAGAATGGATGAGCCAGGGCAAGGCGCCTTTTTTCAGAGGTTCCTGGATAGCCGACTACCCTGATGCGGAAAGTTATTTCACTGTATTTTACGGCAAGAATGATGCACCGCCAAACTATACCCGCTTTAAAAACGCTACCTATGATTCGCTGTATGAAGCTGCACTTTTGACAAACGATGCAGCCGCTCGTTTCAAAATCTATCAACGCCTGGAAGAAATATTGATTGAGGAAGCTCCGGTGGTGCCGCTCTACTATGATGAAGTGTTGCGCTTCACGTCTAAACGCGTTCATCATCTCACACCAAATGGTTTGAATTTGCTCGACCTGAAGCGCACCACCTTGAATTAATCAAGGCTCCATACTATTGGCTTCCAGTTCTTTCGACTTTTTAAAATTGTTCTTGGCCAATTTTTTCTCGCCAAGGCCCTGATAAGCCACCGCCATCTGATAATAGGCTCTTGAATTGTTGGCATCTAAAGCAATAGCGCGGTTGGCATAGTCTAAGGCCTTAGTGTTGTCGCCAAGTTTATTCGATGCAATGGCAGCATTAATCATCAGATCTTTGTCGTCCCATATAGTTTTTGAAGCCTTATCGAAACAATCCAAAGCGTAGGTGTATTTTTCTAATTTAAAATATGCAATGCCTAACTTTTTAAATGCCTCTGAAGCCTCGGGAATCAATCGGCTGTAGGCTTCATAATATTCGGTGGCCTGTTGCCACTCTCCTACTTTCATAGCCGCTTCACCAAGTATAAAGTTGATTCGCGCGCTCTTTTTATTCGCTTCATAAATCGGGGTTAGTACTTTTCGCGCCTGCTGATATTGTCCAATCCTATAGTAACATTCACCCAAAATATTCTTTACGTCGGCATCATTTTGCTGAAATTCCTGCGCTTTCTCTAAATTTTTGATGGCACCTCCAATATCTTCGAGTTCAAATTGTGTTTTTCCTAAATTGTAATAACCAACAGTGTATAATGGGTCGAGCAACAAACATTGCTTAAAGTTGTCACGAGCCGCCAGATAATTGCTTTGAAGCAATTCACAAACGCCCAGCCAATTATAAATATCCGCACGTTTATTATCGTAGCTCAAAATTGTTTGAAAACCGGCTTTGGCATCGTCGAATCGCTTTAGGAAATAATTAGACGCGCTAAGATAGTAGAGCGCAACCGTGTCGTTAGGATTGGTGGCAAGATAGCGCTTGTAACAAATTGCAGCTGAATCATAGCTACCACGATCGAGAAAGAAATTTCCAAGTTGAAAAATATCTTTATACAAAAAAGGATCGGCTTTCTGCAATTGCTGACGGCCGGGAGCTTTGCCACCAGGGCTTTTGGTGTTGATCACTTCAGCCGTTGGAGCCGAAAGATTGGGCCGGAATCCGGTATTTTCTTTCAGGTATTTTTCGCTCAATCTTGTTTTACCGTTTACTTCATGATGCCCTAAGGAATCATGACTAGCTCGCAACAATTGGGCGGCTTCTGCATCTTTTGAGTTTAAGTCAACAGCTTTCTGCAAATTAAAAACTGCTTCCAAATAATTCTTTTCGTAATAATGAACTAAGCCCAGCGATTTGTAATATTTAAAATCGTTTGGCTGGGAGAAACTAAAAATAGAAGCCAATAGCAGCGCTACTGACAGGATCTGGCGTTTCATGCTTCTAAGATAATCGCATTTCAGAAACGCGCAAGTTTTCTAACCAACTAATAAAACTGCTATTTGAAACTCAGTGTATTCTCAATTTTCAGTAACCAATCGTTAAAGTCACGGGAATTCAACTGAAGTTTACGCAGTTTGAGATGTAGTTCTTCAGGTGTTCGATTAAAAATGAGCTGAGTAAGTTCGAATGTTGAGCCTATAATCGATCGGGCCTTAACGCGGGAATCTATAGCCAGCGCCATTCCGGTTTTTAAATCGTTTTTATGGGTAGAAAACTCAATAAGCCGGTTGTAAGTGTTTTCGTCTAAACCGCCTACATAGGCCGCAGCAATGCCCGTTCCACGCCAAATCGCTTTTTGGCGCGTTTCGGGAAATGCGCCTGTCAATTGCGCAATTTGTTCAGGTTTACCCAGGCAATGATACCACAGCCTTCTGCCCAAACCTTGATCAAAAAATGAGCGATGGGCTGCTTCAATAAAATCAGGTTCCTTTTTCATCAATACCCGCAACTTAAATTGAGCGGTGGTTAAGGCGTACCCTATACCATCCAGAACCCGTGGTTGCATCCACGTATCAATTTGCCAAATGCTGTTAGTATAGTGTTCAGGATGCGCGGCCAGCGCCCATCCCAGACCAATATGCACTTGTACATCGTGTTCCTGAAATTCGCGTTGAACATCTTTCCATAAAGAAAGTGTGTCGTTTGAATGAAAATCCTTTTCAGCAGCATACTTTGCCAAAGCTTCAAATGCTACTGAAGTAAAATCAGTTTGAAGTTCCTGAGCGAAGCGCACGGCCTGCTGCAATCCATTTCGGTTAGCAAAATCCTCGGTTTGAAGAAAAATATCTCGAACCTCTTCGAGCCGCGATGGTATAGCCTGCGCCACCTTTACTGCGCCAACTCCTTGGCCTTGTAAAACCACATCAGGCGAACATCGTCAATAATGTCCTTCGACGGTATCACAGCGCCCTCCTCAATTGAACTTTCGTTGTTGTCATTTTTCAAAGAAAAGGTGTATGGATTGATTGGCATATCAATTGGCGTATCTTTCACTTCAGCGCTTACCAATTGGAATATAGCTGCAGCAATTTGCTCTAATCGCTTCAAATTTTCCTCTACCTTGGCGAGTAAAGCGGTAGTTTCATGCTGCTTCTCTAAACCAATCTGAAAATCGCGCATGAACTGCAAATCATACGGATCGATGTAACGGCGTTCAAATATCTCAGTTTCATGTTCCCGCCAATCAATAAACATTTGCTGCATCTGACGGCTTAATAGCCCAAGGCGATTTCCTAAACCATTTTCAGCACCAAAAATCCTTTTCAGCACGCTTATGTTAATGAAAGCTTTATTCGTAAACAACAAGCAATGTACAGCCCAATAAACGGCCCAATCCCAGAATATTTTAATTACCATGATTTGGGTGTTGCCCATTAATTGGTATTTATCGATATATATCGGCAACCAGTTATTCACCTGCGTGAGATAGGCCTGTTCATATACTTTCCCACGAAGCGAAATATCTTCACCTTCCAGATCTTGCACTATTAAATCGCCCAACCACAAATTGCACATCGATATAAAATCGGTGCCGGGAGAATATAGTGGATCGAGGAAAGCACCTGCCTCACCGGTTATTCCCCAACGCTGATCAGCGCTGTAAATTCTTCCGGTGTTATGAGAGTAATGCTTCAATTGCAGGAAGTCCATCAAATTCGGCGTCTCCGGCTCTAGTTTGCTATAGGCTAACGGCTCATTCACCCGAAGCCACTCCATCGCCTTTTCATAGGTGTTGTAAGTGTTCAATGGATGTATTTTTGGATCGGCTACAATTCCGATACTCGTGTTTTTCGAACCCAATGGAATTACCCAAAGCCAGTAACCTTTGTCCATAAAGTGAACAGTGCTCAGGTAACGGAGCTTTGGTTCCAGACGATCGCGCCAGTTGCGGTCCTCGCTCCACGTATCTACATCAATTACTCCTTTCAAACGCCACCATACCGAACACGAATCGTGAACCGATGGTTCTGCAAACCCCAAACGGCGTTTGATCACCGCGCTTCTGCCGGTGGCATCAACCACCCAGCGGGCCGTAACCGTATTCATTTCTTCACCTATTTTATAGGTAACGGTGTTCACTTCGCCAAAATCTACATCCTTCGCAATGGCTCCGCGAATCAAAGTACATCCTAATTCCTGACACAACTTCGCCATATGATTTTCCAGTGTGCCGCGGTCGAGCTGATGGCTGGGAACTACCAACCATTTTCGTGGGCCCAGCTCAACTCTTGATGTAATGTCTTCCTTCGTATGCGACTTAAAGAAAAAACGCAGTCCGTGTTTTGGCAGTTCATGAGCTTCCAAATAATCTTTCAATCCCAATACGTTCCGCAAATAATAACTGCCTAGTTCTACTGTCGATTCGCCAACTTTATGGGCAGCCGTAGGTGCCGCGTCGCCGCTCTTTTCCAGAATTAAAATGGAAATGTTTGGTTTTTCGCGTTTAAGCTGAATAGCCAGTGCGAGGCCGGAAAGACCTCCACCCATAATAACTACGTCGTATTTAGTGTTCATAGCAATGGTTTTTTATTCTGAAAATAAATGATTTCAAATTTGTTTTCATTGGTGAAAGTAGACCTAAATTTATCAATCGGCAATAGCACTAAGCAAAATCACACTAACATTTTTTCCCCAGTGATGATTGAGCAAAAGCAGATGTTTTATGCGTTTAAAATGAACCGGCGCTAATTGCACCGCATCCGGAATGCGCTGTTCTTTCAGCAGTCGTGCACCCAACCAAAATCCAAACGATGCCGCTGTACAATAATCACCGGTGAGATGCTTATAGTACACCGATTTACCTGGAAAACATTGTGCTGCCGGATCGTTCAACAACCTGTCTTTTTCCGTATCACCTCCGCTGCCGTTTACTACTACATCAATATCTTCCACAGTAAGGGCTTGTTCGTTCAATAATTGTAAAATGGCATCAGTCACCAGTTTTGAGTCATTGGGATGGTAAATGGTCTTTAATCCGCGAACGATGCCATAGGACGATTCGGTTTTTCCGGTACCCAAAGTAAAAAAGGCAACCCCTTCACCTTGCAAGGTGCCCTGCCCGTCGGACTGAAACAAATCCAGATTATGAATTAGAGCTCGCTTGTGAAGTCCGGTTCGCT
>JAXLUJ010000026.1:0-15233 GCA_046329575.1 Chitinophagales bacterium
GAATACCAACCGATTAGAATCAAAAGCCCGCACCGAGGCCAAAAAAACCCTCCATTCCTACGCCCATTTCAAACACCTCAATAAGGAGGTTCGTGATGAATTGCTTTCCGACTTTTCACGGGTAATTAAAAATCGCCTATCGGAAAAACCCATGAAAGTTAGCCCTCTGCCAATGCCGGTGCTGGTAACTAAAAATGCACTTCACCAGGAACGCATCGTCAAACGAATTCACGCTATCGTCAACGAACTTCAAAACCTTATCGGGACTCTTCAGCCAACCTCACCAACCCCCGAAATCCTTACAGGAAAAGCCATATTTCCCCCGATGGAGAACCAGATGTCCAATATTAGTGCTGAAAAAACCAGAACGCGACGGAAGATTGCCGCCTGATTATTTTTTTACGCAGTTGTAACGATCCTTGCCGTGATAATCGAGGTAGTAACTTTCGCCCTCGCTATTACTACAGTACTCATCGCGATAATTGCCTGCCGCGCTCGTACAGGTATATCCCTTGCCCTCCCAGGTGGCTTGCGCACTTTTGCTCCACGTTGAATCACTGCTGCATCCGGTTTGGGTATCAGCCAGCGTATCGGCCTGAATTAACTTACACGTGTAACAAGTATCGGTACACACATAGCACTTTTTACACGACGTAGTACCAAATAAAATCCCTAAAACTCCCAATGCCAACATCCATTTAATCATACCCAAATATAACTTTTGCACGAAAATCGAAGTCGCTATGCGTTAACGTTTATTAACAAAAAACCTTTTTATTACCGCTACTGCTTATTATCTTTGCCGTCGTAAACGGAATAGCAATTTAATAATCAAGAATATAGGTTTAGGGTGAAGGGTCTCGCGAAAGCGAGGCCTTTTTTTTTGTACCTCTTTTTTACAACCGAAAAACTTCCTTTACAAACGTGAACTTTCCGTTTTTCATAGCCAGAAAAATAGCCTTCCGAAATACCTCGGGCTTTTCTGCTTTTATCATCCGCATAGCTATTGCGGCAGTAGCCCTTAGCGTGGCGGTAATGATTGTGGCAAGTTCGTTGGTCAATGGCTTCCAGTCTGAAATTCGTGAAAAAGTGTTCGGCTTTTGGGCGCACCTTCAGGTGCGTTCCTATTCTTTAAGCGATAATTATGAAACGGCAGGCATTTACAAATGGCAGGATTTTTACAACAAAAGGAAGTTGCCGGGCGTGGCGCATATTCAAACTACCGCCTATAAAGCGGGCCTCCTGAAAACCAAAACAGATTTTGAGGGAATTGTTTTGAAAGGTGTGGATGCTGATTACGACTGGAGCCGTTTTCAACCCTATTTAGTGGAAGGCCAATCGTTACAACAACCGTTACAACAACCGGGAATACTGATCTCACGGCTCACCGCTTCGCGCTTGCAATTAAAGTTGGGTCAAAAAGTGACCGTACATTTTTTAAATAAAGAAAATACAGCCCGGCCTTTTGTGATCACCGGTTTATACGAAACCGGTATTGAAGAATTTGATAAGGAATTTGCCATTACCGGAATGGAGGTGATTCAGGAACTTAATCACTGGGGAAAAGACACCGTAGGCGGATTTGAGATCTTTCTCGAAAACAAACATCTTTTCAAAAGCCGTGGACGGGCTTACTTCCTTTCCGTTTTTGGGGGGTTGCTGAAACCGGAAACCTTTCAGCAAATGAACCGCGATCCACTAGATGAAATTGCTACACAATTGAACTACGATATTGGTAACGATCGTTTGGAAGTAGTGTCGCTGAAAGATCTCCGGCCCGGAATGTTCGACTGGCTCGATCTTCAAACTATGAACGAACTCATCATCCTGGCTTTAATGATAGCGGTGGCGATGATCAACATGATTACCACATTGCTTATTCTGATTCTCGACCGCGCCACCATGATCGGATTGTTGAAAGCTATGGGAGCCGATGAATCTCAATTACGGCAATTGTTTAGTTGGTTTGCCTTTACCATAATTGGAACCGGCTTACTTATCGGGAACACTGTAGGACTGCTATGCTGCTTTATTCAAAAACAGTTTCATCTTATTGCCTTGCCTCAGGAATCGTATTATCTAAAATATGCTCCTATCGCCATTCAACCGGCATGGATCATCGGCATCAACCTGGCTACCATCGTTCTTTGTTTGATAGTGCTGCAACTTCCGGTATTGCTCATTCGGCGAATATCCGTGATCAGAACCATTCGCTTCAACTAATCATTCAGCAGTTATTCTTTTTACAGAAATGAATCGACCCCTTTCAAATAATATCAAGGTATAACTCCCTGATGATAATGTCACCGTACTGAAGGAGGTTAGATGGTTTTTTAGTTCGATTTCTTCTACATGTTTTCCCGTAACATCGTACACCACGGCTTTCAAATCAGTGCAGCTTTCGCAATCTGCACGCAACGAAAATTTTTCATTAAAAGGGTTAGGCGACACTGAAAATTGAATCGCCTCTTTGTTATCCAGAATGCCCAGATAATGACAAGTGCCATTGTTTACATTGGCTTGAGGATTAAAGTTTGCAGCCGAGCTATCGGTACATCCATACACTTTTGCAATACATGATCCATTGCTCACATTAGCCGATGCGTTATAGTTAATGGAAGCCGTATCCATGCAGCCATACACCTTGGTGATGCAGGAGCCATTGTTCACGTTAGCTGCAACATTAAAGTTGATAGATGCGGTATCGGTACAGCCATATACTTTTGAAATGCATGAGCCATTACTAACGTTGGCAGAAGCATTAAAGTTGATGGAGGCCGTATCCATACAACCATAAATTTTGGGAATGCAGCCGCCGGTGTCGATGGTAGCCTGCGGGTTGTAGTTCAGCGATGCCGTATCCATACATCCAAAAATCATGGGGGTAAGCAACGCCCGAAATGCGTTTAATTTTCCATAACCAAACTTATAGTTGGGAACATTGGCGGTAGTGAACGTGTCAATTTTTGCCGTGTGAATGATGGCATTTTTGACATCGTTATAAGAAGCCATCGGATTTTTCTGGAATAGAAGTGCTACCGCACCAGTAACCACCGGCGAGGCCATGGAAGTGCCGCCATTTCTGGTGTGTAGGCCTCCATAGCTAACTTTGAATCCCTGTGCATTAGCAATTAACGTAGCAATATACAGCGAATCACCTGTGGCGGTTGTGGTACTTCCCGTGGCGGCAATATCGGGCTTCATGCGGCCATCGCGTGTGGGTCCCATAGATGAAGTAGAAAATTTATCGCCCACTACTTCAAAATATGGCGAAATTGTAAGGTTCACATAGTTGCTGTCTTTATCAAGATAACCGGCGCGATTAGAATAGTTGGCCACGGTAATCACTTTGTTGCTGCACTGCCAGCTACTCACAATGGTTTCCAACGAATCGCCAAAGCGGTATTGCGGTGAACTGAAACCACCGGGCAGCGCCGTGGGCATGCTGGAAGTGTTGATCAGCGATTTGCTGGCCCAGGCGTCGAAACGCCCTGTGCCCAACGTTTGCAAGCGCCATAAGTGAGTGGTCACCACAGGATGAATTAGAAATTCAATGTGATACGTATTTCCCGAAAGTGAAGCCAATATAGAATACGTTCCCAGTTTCGTACTGCCGTTAAAAAGGGAATCATCGATTTGCACGCCGCTGCCTTGTGCCGGATTAAAATTGCTGATCACATTGTAATAACGTGTACGCCCCAGAAATGCAGGAGTGTTGTTATCGCACCCAATTGCAAAATTGGCCAGCTTGAAATTTGACGTATCCGCCCACAAATCAAAGTATACTTCTGCCGTGGCTGAATTATAGGTAAACCAGGTAAACTGCGAATCGGTAGGGGAAAGGTTATACGACAAGTGATATTTAATAGCGCCTCCATTTCCCGCAGCGGCTACCAAAGCCCGGCCACGCTTAGCCTCCAGCATATTTTCAATAGCCTGTGTACCCAAATCTTTTCCATCGCGGCTGCCGTAATAGGTGCCAATACTGGTGTTCACTACGCAGGGCATCCCCAGCGCATCTGCCTTTTGAAAAATGTAATTCACGGCATCGGCTATGCGGCCCAAAAAATCGTTGCTGGAATTATCGATGCGCACTACAATAATATTGGCATCGGGCGCTACGCCGGTATAACGACCGTGCAAAAAAGGATGTGTGGCAACCGACAAACCATTTCCGGTCGCAATTCCGGCCACGTTGGTGCCATGGCCGTTATCGCTGAGCGGCTCGCTATGGCCGCAGTTTCCGGCGTTGATAGCGGCTGAATCCCACTCGCTGCCGTAATTGAAAGGTTGCGGGGCCGGACCGCCGGTTAACGCCTGATCCCAAATGTTGCGGATGCGTGTATCGCCATTGGCTTTACGAAAATCGGCATGGCGGAAATAGATACCACCATCTACAATGCCTACGATCACATTTTTGCCGGTGTAAGATTGTGTAAGTGGCGCGGCGCCTTGCTGAGCGCTGTCGATATTATTGCGGATGCGGGCGGTGTCCATCAGCGATGAACCCCGGGCGAAAGTATTTTCTATTCGCAGCACGGCCGGCGACCGTTCCAGTTTTTGAAGCGAAGCAAACGGAATGCGAACGGCGCAAACATCGCCGCTGTTGAATTTGAACTGCCCGCCGCATTGCGCCACCAGCGCGCGAATAGCGGAAGGCTCCCCTTGCACCAGCAAATCATACTGCCGGTTTTTTTGAGCGGCTGTGGGATGTTGCAGTGCGGCTGCCAGGTGAAGGTCGTAACGGGTTTGGTGTTGCGCCACCAAAGCAAACGGGAACAAAAGCAGAAGTAGAAAAAATCGCATTTTTGAAATTAGCAATAATATTCAGAGACGTTAATCTGGCTTCTTTCAGGTTTGATAGATAAAGAAGAAATATACACTGGATTGAAATTATTACTATTAATTATTAAAAAGATCATTATTTTCATGATTTAAACCTTTAGTCATGAAATTAATTATTAGAGCGCTGTTGTTTGCATTTATACTCTCATCGTGTAAAAAAGAAATGCCAAATCAAACCGCCGTTCAGGTTGGAAAAAGTAAAGCAAATCAGCATTACAAAATGGATAAGAGGCGGTGTGCTTGGAAACTAACTATGCCGCCTACTGGTGAACCCGGAGACCAGATTCCTGCGGATTGTGTTGTGCCAATGGCGCGGGTGTGTAAATGTGGCGTTTCAGCATTAACCGACCCTAAAGATTTGTTGGATATATTTTCGGAAGCCAAGAGCGTGCCCGGATTGTTTGAAATTACTCAAGAACATTTAAATACAAATGAAAAGTTTCTTGAATACGTCGAAAACGCTCCCAAACTTGACAAGAAAAAGTGTTATTGGAAATTGACAATGCCTCCAACTGGTAGCTCTGGTGATCAGATACCTATGAGTTGTATCGTCCCTATGGGTAGAGCATGTAATTGTGGTATAACGGCAGTAGTAAGTTTAGATAGACTAGTGAGTGTATTTCCTGATGAGTTGAATCCGCTAGAAATTAATGTGGAAGAGTTAAACAGTAATGAAAGTTTTCTCGCATATCTTCGGGAGTTGTCAGAGGATTATGAAGATTAATGGCCAGCATTTTATTGTTTGGATATTTGCATTATTTGTTCTTTCGGCATGTAACCGTAAAGACCAATCAATAATTGCGGCACGCGAAAGATTATCTGATGATTTTATAGCTTTCTATGGATCCACACTTTTTAGTATAAATCCAAAAAATCAACAACTAACTGTTTATGATGAGGATGCCCAAAAAGTAGTACTGCAAACAAAGATTGAATTTCCTGAGGATGAGGTTCCAGTACAACTTGCCGTTTTGAGTGGTGATACGTTTTTGATAAGTTATATCTACTCTACAATTGTATATAAGATTGTTGCAAATGCTGTGGTAGAACTTCAGGTTTTAGATAATACGACGCTTTTTCCGGGATATGTTATATCGTGTAGCGAATTTAGAAGGAGGCCCGTTTACTATAAGGGGAGTCTTATTTTCCCTTTGCTTGATACTACAAATTTGTTTTCAACGCAACCAGAAGGATTAGCCTTTGGAATCTATTCTTTGCAAAAAAAAGTGGCTGCGTTGTTACCATATCGTCATCCAATAGCTATGGCCGATTTAGGCAATGGTGATCGCGGCTTTGGCTTTTCTATTTACGGTGGAACACTTTTGATTACTTACTCTGGGATTGATAGTGTGTATATGTTCGATTTAGAACGCTCCCAACTAAAACGTCAATTTTTGAATTTGATTACTAATTCCGCATCCATACCTCCACTATTAATTTCAGACACTTTTTTTAATAATTTATGTGAGGATGATATTATGCTCAAAAAAATGGCATTTTCTCCAAGTATATATAATTGCGTATATCAATCTCACAAAGGTTGTTACAAAGTGATATTTAAAGAAGTGGATTATGATCAAAAAATGAAACGGTATCCTACTCCTGGTGATTTGATATGGAAATCCTCAATTTTTACTAGCAACTTTGAAAAAAAGGCCCAACATAATTTTGGAGATAGATATTTAATGCAAACGGTTTATATTAAGGATAAGGAACGTTTTTTACTTAAGACCAGTTCGTATTCACAACTCATTTTGGAATGAACTTAAAATCAATATTTATCCTTTTAGTCATTTGTATTGTGCTAACGAATTGCAATGAATCTGTTCCAAATAATAATGATGCTTTTGAGGTATATAAAAGTTATTTGGGGCATGAACATAAGCTTGTATTGAACCAAAGTGCACGATATGTCATTGTAGTGCTTTATTGTGTGCATTGTGGTAATTGCTCTTCCAAATTAGATTTGAAGGCGCTGGCGAAATTAGCTAAACAGCAACATACAATCATCATTTTTGATTCAAAGGTTAAGCTTGCAAAACTTATCAAGGAAAATGGATTGGCTGAGGTAGTGATTGATCATGATTTGGGATTATACCGCTATGGATTGGAAGGCACCAGAAACAGAGTGTTTTATTTCAGTAACGGGAAATTAACCCATAAAGAACTATTATGAAAACTACCCGGTGCAAAGGCGTGTGGTAAGCAATTTGTGTTCTATGCTTTTATTATGGCGGCAACCGCGCTATCCATGGCTCCGCTGCCGCTGCGGTGCTCCGGTCGTTCCTCCCTTCGCACTGCTCCCTTCGGTCGCACCATTCCTATCGCTGCCGCGGTTAGTCAAAAAGAAGACATTAGCAGTAGGCTCCTGAAAATATGGTGCTTCAACCTAAACTTCCTTTTATCATTTGAATTTCGTTATTCCTTTCTGCGCGATGTGAAAGGCCCGGCAATTTTGGCTTCCCGCGGTAGCGGGCGAAGCGGCTACCCCGCAGCGCCGGATTACTGTGGCCGGAAACTTAACGCTGCCGCCAATTCGGCGCGAGGAGTAATAGCGAAGCACGCGGCCACCGCCATAAAAAAAATTAAAGTAATAATGGCTCAGGCCGAGATTTCCTGAAAGCGCTTGCGGAACTCTAACGGATGATTGATATCGGGAAATGATTCGCGAGTGCCGCCGGTGCCAATAATGGTAATGGTTCCAAAGCCCAGCAATCGGCCCATGATCGACTGATCTACATTTACGCTCTCAATTTTGTTGAGATTCATTTCAAATGTTTTGCGGCTGATCAATCCGGTTTTGATTACCACGCGTTTGTTGGTGATAGCAAATTCATCGGAATATTTCGCTAGCGCCGGCGCAATGAAAAGCGTGAACAGCGCCCGAAGCGTAAAAAATATTTTCCAGTGATAGGAAGTCTGATATTCGATACGCTCGTCCTTAATCAGATTTTGTTCGATGTAGTTGGCCATGGTTAGATGTCGTAATTTAAAACGATGCCGTTGCTTTTCGGATGACTTTGGCAGGTGAGTACATAGCCTTTTGAAATTTCGGCATCGGTAAGTGATTCGCGGTCGTCCATTTCCACTTTTCCGGAAACCAGCTTGGCACGGCAGGTACAACAGGCCGCTACCATGCAAGAGTAGGGCGGATCGTAACCGGCGTCTAAAGCGGCGTGCAGAATGGTTTCTTTTTCGGTTACTTCAAATTCCACTTCGTTGCCGTCGTAAATCAGCTTCACTTTTGTTTTGCCGGTAAAAGGCGGCTCGGTATCGGCTACGTTACCTACGCCTGCGGCTTGTTTGTCTTCATCGGCTTTTTCGGTAAAGTATTCGATGTGAATCCAGTTTTTGGGAATATCGAGTGCATGAAGAGCGGTTTCCACTTCTTTCATCATGGCCACAGGACCACAAATAAAAAATTCGGCATGGCGGAAATTGAGATCGGTATTTTCGCGCAGCAAGCGCAGGGCCATGTCTTTCACAATAAAACCGGTGTACCCCTGCCAGCCTACTTCGTCCTTGTCGAGGATATGCACTACTTTGAGGCGACCTTCATATTTTGCTTCCCATTCGTTGAGTTGTTTACGGAAGATGATACTTTGTGTATCGCGGTTTCCATAGAAAAGCGTAACTGTACTTTTCGGTTCTTTGATCAATACGGTTTTAAGAATGGAAAACAATGGTGTGATACCGGAGCCACCGCCAAACAGGAAATAGTTTTTGGCTTGAGTTTCATCAATTGGTGAATGGAAATTCCCCATAGGCTCCATTACTTCCACTTCCAACCCTTCGCGAAACTGGCTGTTGATGAAAGTAGAGGCGCGTCCTCCGGTTACTTTTTTTACGGCAATAGTCATAGGCTCGCCGGCTGCTGCCGAGCTGCAGAACGAATAGGAGCGATTCAGTTGTTCGCCGTTAATCTGCAATTTAAGGGTGAGGTACTGCCCCGGAATATATTGGTAAGCCTGTTGAAGCGTTTCAGGAATATCGAATGAAACCGATACGGCGTCAGCAGTTTCGCGGTTTACTTTAGAAACGCGAAGGACGTTGAATTTACTCATAAGAAGCTAAGGCTTAGCAGTAATGGTCAAATACTTTTTTGAGGTGTGCCGAAATAGCCTCGGCATTATTGCCTTCAATTTGGTGGCGTTCGATAAAGTGAACCAGTTCACCATTTTTGAATAAGGCCATTGAAGGCGAAGATGGCGGATAGGGGGCAGTATATTCGCGGGCTTTGCTTACGGCCTCCTGATCTACTCCGGCAAAAACGGTTACCAGATGATTGGGTAATTTCGAATTCTTAACGGCATCGATCAGGGCCGGACGAGCCGCTCCGGCGGCGCAACCGCAAACCGAATTGAAAAATAAAAAGGTGGTTCCTGATTTATCGGCCATAGTTTGATCAACGGCATCGGCGGTTTCCAGTTCTTTGAAACCGGCATTGGTCATCTGCGATTTCATTGGGGCTACTAATT
Source organism: Chitinophagales bacterium (assembly GCA_046329575.1). GTDB lineage: Bacteria > Bacteroidota > Bacteroidia > Chitinophagales > LD1 > UBA1941. The sequence goes on from JAXLUJ010000026.1 coordinate 9,324, forward strand.
CTTTCGGATACATAATTGTTATTATTTAAAGCGTTGCGAAAATAGTAAATAGGGGAGGAAAAAGGTAAATGAGGCCTGGCTTTGGCTGCAAGAAAGGCTGTAGCCAAGTGTTTTACATAAAGCCGAGTTCCAGTTTGGCTTCCTCACTCATCATTTCTTGCGACCAAGGCGGGTCGAAAACCAGTTCCACTACTGCATCTGAAACGCCGTCCACGGTTTTAGCCTTTTGTTCCACCTCACCGGGAAGCGTGCCGGCCACGGGGCAGGACGGGGAGGTGAGCGTCATCACGATTTCCACCACATTCCCATCCATCACGTTTACCTCGTAAATTAGGCCTAATTCATAGATGTTCACAGGGATTTCGGGATCGAAGATGGTTTTGAGGACTTCAATCACTGCTGTTTTCAGTTCCGCCTTGTTGCGCATTTCCACGGCGGCTAAGGTAGTATGGGTTTTTTAGATTTTGTCTAAATTTTTAGGGCCGACCCATTTCCTGGCCGGCCCTAAACAAAAATTAAGATTTCAATACAGCTTAGTACACCTTATAGCCGCTAAAGCGGGTTTCAGTATTCAACATAGAAGTAGAAACGGAACTAACGCCATTGTTGGTGATGTAAACATTCACGGTTTCGTTGGCTGCCAGTTTTACATTCGTACTAATGCGTATGCTGTTGTAAGAAATGTTAGTGGTAAAACAGGTAGCGCTGATATCGTTGCCACCACTGGTGCTCAGAATGATGGAAACGGTGGTATTAGCTCCGCAAGACCCTAAACCTACCATAGCGTCGAAGTGATAAACACCAGCCGATGGGGCTTTGTAAGTGCCTGTTGCCGGAGTGAAAGCGTTATTATCGTCAAATTCTTCTGATGAGAAGATAACTGCATCATAGCCACTGCTGGCAAAAGTTTGGGTGGCCTGAGATACACCGCGTAGCGCTGCAAATCCTGCCGTAGCACTTCCTGAACCTGCCGGTCCGGTTGCGCCTGTTGGTCCGGTAGCACCTGTAGTACCTCCGCCTCCACTTCCGGTTGGACCTGTGATACCGGTGCTACCCGTTGCACCGGTTGCGCCTTTGGCACCAGTAGCCCCGGTTGCTCCGGCGGTTCCTGCACCAGTAGGGCCGGTGGCTCCCACTGCTCCTGATGCCCCCGTAGCCCCTGTAGCGCCAGCGCCCGTAGCACCAGTAACGCCGGTTGCGCCTCTTGCGCCGGTAGCACCCGTAGCTCCTGCGCTTCCTGCCGCTCCGGTAGCACCTGAAACACCCGTTGCGCCTGCCGCGCCTGCCGCGCCGGTTGCCCCGGTTGGGCCGGTTACGCCGTTACTTCCATTTGAACCATTTAATCCGGTGGCGCCTGTAGGGCCTTGCGGTCCGGTAACGCCTGTAGCTCCCGTACTTCCCGAGCCTACGCCAGTAGGACCCTGCGCTCCTGCAGGGCCGGTAGCGCCCGTAGCACCTGTTGCCCCGGCGCCTGTTGCGCCTGTAGGGCCCTGAATGCCGGTTGCACCTGGTGCGCCGGTTGCTCCGGTAACCCCATTGGAACCATTGGCACCGGTTGCCCCGGTAGCTCCTGTACTTCCTGAACCTACTCCAGTTGGGCCTTGCGGACCTGTAGCGCCTTGAATTCCGGTAGCTCCTGTGGCACCTGTAACTCCGGCACCTGTAGGGCCTATGATACCGGTGGCACCTTGCGGGCCGGTAACACCGGCAATACCTTGCACTCCTGTAGCTCCCTGGGGTCCTGTAGCGCCTGGATTGCCCTGAGCGCCTGTGGGTCCGGCCACACCTGTTGCTCCGGTAGCACCTGTAGCTCCTGCACCCGGTCCGGCGGGTCCTGTTGGCCCCGTAACTCCCGGCAAACCATTAGTTCCTGCGGCGCCCTGCGGCCCGGTTGCGCCGGCAACACCTTGGGGTCCGGTTGGTCCGGCGGTACCACCACCCCCATTTCCGGCATATAAAGCATATGGAACGCTAAGTAATTGTGCGGCGCCCATATCCACGAAAGTAGATCCTCCTGTTGGATAGAATTCTACCTGAAGATATTTTTCACCCAGTGCCCAATTGATACTGCTGAAACTGCCGGTAACAGGAGTACCGGTGCCGATTGCTGCAGTGAACAAACCAAAATTATTGGTGTGTAAGGAATCATGCAGTTCGGAGTACTCTATGGTGCCGGTGGCACTTCCATTATGGATAGTGTAACGCACTTTGATGTTCTGATTAGCGAGTAAACTGCCTGAAGAATTTCGTGCAACGGCCTGATAACTGATTTTTTGCGGTACCTGTGCACTAACAAAAAAAACGGTACATAGGAAAAGGAGGTGGAGGAGGTGTTTTTTCATTTTTAGCCGGATTTTGCGTGTAAGGATACGGCTGCGGACTGAAAAAGATTCATTCGTAATATCTTTAATATCATCACAGGGTGAATGGCTGCCCAAAAAAGCCGAAATGCTGATGCTATCACAATTCCGGGCGATAGCGCCGCTGTGTTTTTAAGGCCGATTTTTGCTGTTTTTGTTTTTTGTTTTCCAGTACGGTTTTAAGCGATGGCTGGGTAGGCCGTCGCACTTTATCGGGTATCAATGCCCGCTCCAAAAGACGAAAACACTTTTCAATGGCGCGCTCCTTATTTTGATGTTGGGAACGCGTTTCCTCGCAGGAAATTCGAAGTATTCCATCGGCAGTAAGGTGACTTTTCAGTTTGGCTGCAAGGCGTTCCTTTTCTTCGTTAGTAAGGCATTGCGATTGGTTCAGCGAAAGCGACATCTCCACTTTGGAAGAAGTTTTGTTTACATGCTGGCCTCCGGCACCGCTGCTGCGCGATGTAGTAAATGTGATTTCAGAAAGGAGCGGACGTTTGCGAATGGAAAGCATCAGGCAAAGAAGCGCAAACTCATTCAGAAATTAATGCGGCGGTAGCTAAGCGGTCAATTTTACCCGTTGCAGTGTATAAGAATTTTGGTAGAAAATAGACTGCTTTAGGGTGTTCGTACTTTGAAAGCAGCGGTGTTACTTTCAATTCTTGTTCCATAACCGAATCTGGCTGTCCATTTACGACGGCGATCACTTTTTCGCCAAGTAGTTCATCTTTTTGTTTCCAGAAAAAGAATGGTGTGGTGATTACGTCAAGGAGTTTTTTTTCGATAAGCTCAGGATGCACTTTCAGGCCGCCGGTATTTATCGCAAAATCAGTTCTGCCTAACCATTGGAATGCGGAAGGAGAAAGTAGTTCTACCAAATCGTTGGTTACGATTGTTTTCTTCAGAACGTATTGGTCATTGATTTCCAAACAACCGTCTCGTTCCGAAAAAGTAACGCCGGGGAGGGCTGTGAAATAGTTGTTTCCAAAAGCACGTAGCGCTACATGGCTCAGCGTTTCGGTCATGCCAAAAGTTTCATAGCAATTTGATTTTGAACCAAGGTGAACCCAATTATTTTCTAATCTGGCAGAAACCGTGCTTCCGCCGATTAGTAAGTTTTTGATTTGGAGAAGTTGTGCTTTCGATTGTTCTTCTTTCAACATTAACTGTAACTGCATGGGGGTGAACGATGCCAGATCGAAGGGCTGCTGCAGTATTTCCTTCAAAGGATTTGAAGTGGGCGGAACGCACCACAATTTACAGCCGGCCACAGCAGCCCGAACCAACATCATTTTTCCACCAATGCCTTTTACCGGAAGGGCAAGCAACATATTACTATGAGAGGTGATGCCAAAGAAAGTATTGGTTCGTGAGGCGCTATTGAGGAAAGCATTTCTTTGATGGGTGATGATTTTTGGATTTCCGGTGGAACCCGAAGTTTGTAACTGGTAGGAAGGCCGGTCATCCAGCCATTCCTGTAACCAGGTTAAAACCTCTTGCATGCTTTCAACAGCTCCTGAAATTATCGGCGTTTCAGAAGAAAAATCAATAAGCATCATAACTGTTGATCGTTTTGATACCAAAGTTCACCGCCAATAATTTTTAACGGCATAGCGATATTGTTTTCGTATAAACTGCCGGTGCCAAGGCCCTGCGGCATGGGATTATGTTGCTCAAAGACCCATTGTGCAATAGCATTCAAACCGATATTTGATTCTAATGCCGAAGTGGCCCACCAGCCGATTTGTTTTTCACGTGCAGCGGAAATCCAGGATTCGCATTCGCCAAAACCGCCTAACAGTGAGGGTTTCAGGATTATGTACTGAGGCCGGATGGTTTCCAGCAGCTCCACTTTATTTTCGCTGTTTCCAATCAGCTCTTCATCTAATGCCACCGGAATAATATTGGAATCGCAAAGTTCGCGCATTAGTTGCCATTGTTTTGGCGCAATAGGTTGTTCGATGGAATGAATATTGAAATGGCTTAAGACATTCAATTTTTCGATAGCATCGGAAGGTGAAAACGCTCCGTTGGCGTCCAATCGCAATTCCAATTTTTCGGCTGAAAAATTTTTTCGGATGTGTTCCAGTATCTCGCATTCCGTTTGGAAGTCTAAACCGCCAATCTTCATTTTAATGCATTGGAATCCCGCGGTCAACTTTTCCTGTAGTTGTTCCATGATAAAATCCTTTGACCCCATCCATAGTAATCCGTTAATGGCTATGCCTTTTTTACCATTGGTAAAAGTAGAGGGATACAACAATTTTTTTCCACCGTTTTGTAAATCGCGCATAGCAATTTCCAACCCAAATTTTATGGATGGAAATTCACTCAGATCAACTTTTTCAGGATCAGGCGCGTGGCATAGTTCTTCCAGTTTGTTTTTGTATTTATCTAAGGGGTCAGCGCTTAAGCCTTCAATAAAACTGCATTCACCTACGCCTTGAATTCCATTCGCTTCGGCGAATAGCAAATAACCGTTCTTTATCAGCATTTCGCCACGTGAAGTTCGGGCGGCTCGTTTGAACTTTAGTTCCAATTTTTGATAGGAAAGTTTCATGTGCGTTCAGTGAGGAGTTGATTCACCAATTCCGGAACGGCAACCGTAGCGGCTTGTTCCATCACTGTGAGGTTGGGTATGCCACGGATGGATTTTGCTGCTGGATCGATCAGATATTTTGGGCATTCATATTTACAATAGTGAATCAGGCCTGCGGCAGGATACACTTGAAGTGATGTGCCGATTACAATAAAAACATCGGCCTCGCGAACGGTTGCTGCGGCCTTATCGATCAAGGGAACCGGTTCTCCAAACCAAACAATATGTGGACGCAGTTGGCTTCCGGCAGCGCAGGTATCGCCTAAGTTCAGATCTTTTCTCCACTCCATTACATCCTGTTCATTTTTTGTGCTGCGTACTTTCAGAAGTTCACCGTGAAGGTGAAGAACGGAAGATGACCCTGCGCGTTCATGCAAATCATCTACGTTTTGCGTGATGATGGCCACATGGTATTTCTTTTCGAGGGCAGCGAGCGCTATATGGGCTTTATTGGGATTGGCTTGTAGAAGGTGGCGCCTGCGCTGATTGTAAAAATGGAGCACCAGTTGCGGATCGCGAAGCCATCCTTCAGGCGAAGCCACATCTTCCACACGATGATCTTCCCAAAGGCCATTTGAATCGCGAAATGTTTTGAGGCCACTTTCAGCGCTAATGCCTGCACCGGTCAAAATCACCACATTTTTCATGCAAGAAATTTATTGATGTTTGGAGGATGTGATAACCAGATGCGCCAATTGTTCGCCCACCTCACTTCCAATGGCTACGCCCATTCCACCCATTCGTACACCGGCGAATATGTTCGCACTAATTTGTTCCACAATGGGGAATTTGTTTTTTCCAAAGGCCATGATACCCGTCCATTGATAGTCGATTTCAAAAGGCACTTCAGGAAGAATAACTGTTTTAAGTAGTTTCTGAAGTTGCGCGGTGATGGCAGGATTAGCAGCGAAAGTGGTAGTTTTTTCGGTTTCAAAATCCAGATTTCTTCCA
>JAXLUJ010000027.1:0-13590 GCA_046329575.1 Chitinophagales bacterium
TAGCGAGCCGGAATATACCTGGTACCAAACGGAACGCACCGAGGCCCGCGAGCGCGGCACCGAGCATGCCGAAATGAAGTATGAAACCTTTGTGGAATCGGAGTATTTCAAAAACTCTAAGGCCGCGCTGCAGTTAGTGGAATATACGTTGTTCGCGCTGTCTGTTGTGTTATTGATTGGCATTCCGTTTTGGGGCTACCGTATTGGCGGCGCGCAAGGCGTGGTGGCCACCATCTTCCTTTATGTGTTTACTGCACCGCTTTGGGGAAACACCCTCATCTTCAACCGGCCCGATCTCGATTGGTCGGTTTTTGAAGATTCGGTAAAACGCGTAAAGGCAACCAAAGCATTTCCGGTGGTGGCCGGCATTTTTCTCAATTTAATTTTAATGTTCGCTTTTACGTTCAATACCGAAATCAGCCCAAAATATTTGCTGGCCACGTTTGCCGGTGCTATCCTGCTCACCCTCGGTATTGGTGTGTTTGCGCTGAAAAAAATAAGGATAGCCACGGCCCCGGTGCTGGCCGTTACTGCCGTGAATTTGTTTTTTACTCTTAATTATTGCGCCTCCCGAAATCCGGTTTCAGAAACCTATAGTTTCATCCATTATGTATATTTGGATCGCGATACCCGCGGACATTATTTCAAAAGCGAACAGTCGGTAATTGAACTGCCGGATGGTAAATACAACGATAACGTTTGGTTTCGCTTCTTTTTTGATTTTGAAACCATACGTCACAAAGAGGTGATTTGTTATCATTTCGAAACCGGACTGTTTGGTTGGCGCGTATTGAAAGGATACGAAATGCTTCGCTGAACCATTTTTGTTTTTATGGCGTGCCCCTCAACCCGCAGGCAAGTGCGGTGATTTTTTTCAAACTGAAGGCTGCTGCGGGTTTCGGGTCGGGCCGTTACAGGGTGCGCTATCGCTTCCGCCCTTCACTGCGTTACGGGCCTCGGCCTTCGGCCTCGCCTTTCACGTCCCTCACGCAACGCCCGGCCTTTGCGGTTTGCACTCCACCGTATTTCTAGGCACGATGAGTACGGCCCGGCAAGGGTGTTGCCCCGCGGCAGCGATCGCAGCGTAAAGCCCGCAAGCCGCGGCAGAAAAAATTACGAATGAAAAATTACGAATTACGAAATCGAAATCCCCATTGCATTTAATGAACCAACCACATTCTTCGTAATTCGTAATTTGAAATTCGTAATTCGCCCGGAACAATTACACAGCAATGGTTTTAGGCTTCCCGCGGCTGAGGACTTGCAGCGGAGAGCGCGGGTGCCGCCAAAAAAATGGCCTGCTTTTAATGAAAACTTTGGAACAGCAGCGCTAAGGCGAAACCAACATCAACTTCTTCCAGCCGTTTTCCATTCGAATACCGAAAGGGCAATAATCACGAATGTTTCGGCCGCAAAGGCCAATGCGCCCCATTTGCTGATAGTTGTGGCATGTTGCAGCACCATGCTCCAGGTAATGAGGCCATAAACGATATTGGCTACGGCTATCACCCGCAAAAAAACAGGCCAACGTAAACCAGAGCACCAATAGGCGGTGAAGGAAAAAGCGGCATACACAACCGGCACCGGAAGCAAATACTGCAACACCAACGGCGGCATTCCAATTATGGATTCCAATTTCATAAGCGCCAGTAAAAACACGGCCGAGAATAATGCGCCTGCTGCATCAATCAAAAACAAGGGTTGCTTTTTCATACTGCGTATTAGAAAACCATTTTTCAATTGATTAGAAAGTGATTTCACCCCGCCGATTGCTGCAGCAAGGTGAGCAATTGCCGGTTAAATCCCGTTTGCCTCGATCCCAGCTTAGCAAAAAAAGTACGGTCGAAATTTTCGACAGCCTTCACGGCCTGTTTGATAATCTTTCTGCCATTATCGGTAAGACCAACCGTTTTGGCGCGCGTATCGGTAAGATGTTCCTGCCGTTCCAGCAGCCCTTTTGTTTGCAAGGTCCGCAACACGGTTGAGGTAGTCATGGCGTCAATTTTCGTATGATTCGAAAGCACCACCTGCGTTACTTCTTTTTTGTGAAGGGTAAGCCAATGGATGCTGGCCATGAGTACAAACTGGGAATGGGTGATACCAAAGGGTTCTAATGCTTTTCTGATTTCGCGCTGCCATAAATTGGTGACTTGCCACAGCAAAAAGCCGGAGCTGTCTTCCGCTTTTTCTACACTAAAAGTATTGTCGGCCAACTTCATAATTTTTTGGCTGCTTCAATTTGCTGCAGCATTTCGGTGGGTAAATTATCAACTATTTTTTGGGCTACCAGTTTCCGCCACAAAAAACGTAAAGGTCCGGTAACGGTCATGGTGGTGGTGATGCGCAAGCCTTGCGGGGTGTCTTCAAAAGTATGGTTGCCGTACATTTTCGCCAAAGGAAAAACGGTGAGGTCGCAAAAGCTTTGGTTGGGCGTTGTTTCTACCAGTTGAATGGTAACGTTGGGGCCGCCTTTGGGCCGCAACAAAAAGTGATTGCCTTTTTCGAACGGTCCTTCCATTCTTGCGAACTCAATGCCGGCGTCCCAGGTATGCCATTGGTTCACATCGGCAAACAGTTTCCAGATCTGTTCTTTGGTAATTTCATTGGTGATTACGGTGTGCGATTGCTTCCACATAAACTTGATTTTAGATTTTATTAAGTGCAAATATAATAAGTGTACTTATTAAACCAAATAAAAAAACCCGCCTCACCGTAATGAGACGGGCCATCCTAAACTCAGCTTTACTGTTTTACCAATCTTTTGTTCACCTCTCCTGAGGCATGGCTAATGCGGATGTTGTATAGCCCTGCGGGCCAATGGCTCACGTTCAGGTATTGCGAAGTGGTGGCCGGTTGTTCTAAAATCAGTTGCCCTTCGGCATTGATAACCGATAATGTAGCATTGCTCAGAACTTCCCACTCCACTTGTATAAGCACATCTGTTGAAGCGGGGTTTGGATGAATGCTGCAACGGAAAACTTCAGCTTCTTTTATGCCCACGTTAGTAACCAGTACGGCTCCTGAAATTGCCTGACACGAATTGCTATCGGTAACCAATACGGTATAACTGCCATTTTGAATGGCGGTGTATTGGGCGCTGGTAGCGGCGCCGATGGCGCTGCCGTTCAGTTGCCATTGGTAGGCATCAAACTGTTGCGTGCTTAAGTCAACGCCGTTCTGCACAATCACGGGTTGCGGAGCCGGATGAACGGAAAGAGACAGAGTAACGATGGAATCGCAACCGCCTGACGAAAGCAACGTATCGGTGTAAACGCCTGCGGCATTTAATTGCTTGCCGCCGAAGGTATAGCTGCTTCCACTACAAATAGCGGCATCAATAGCGGCGGTAACAAAAGTGTTTACGGTTAAGGTTAATGTGATGAAACTATCGCAGCCCAATGCGGTTTGCAGCGTATCGCGGTACACTCCGGCAACCGTAAGCACTTTTGAGCCGAAATGGTAGGATTGTCCGCTACAAATAGCCGCACTTAGCTGATAGTTTGCCTGCGGCGAAATGTTTAGCGTTAAGGTGATGATACTATCGCATCCCTGAGCGGTTTGCACCGTATCGCGGTACACACCGGATGCGGCAAGTGTTTGTTGGTTGAAATTATAGGTGCTGCCAAAACAAATAGTTTGTGAAATGTTAGACGTTTTAGGCGGAGTAACCGTCAGCAACAAGGTGATCACCGAATCGCAGCCCGCCACATTTGTAAGCGTGTCCTTGTAAGTCCCCGATGCCGTCAAATTTTTTCCATGGAAAGAATAAGCGGTTCCTGCGCAAATGGTTTGCGCTTGCTGCGATGCCGTTGGCTGTTTCACGGTAATTGATTTGCTGGCGGTTGCGGTGCAATTAGCGCCCAGCGTTACGGTTACCGAATAAGTGCTATTTGTGGAAGGGGTAACGTTAATAGATGCGGTATTTGCGCCGGTGCTCCACAGATAGGTGCCGCCCCCCGAAGCCGTAAGCGCAGTGCTGTTTCCTGAACAAATGCCGGAGGCCCCGCTAATGGCCGCAGCCGGGCTGCTTTGTACCGTAACCTGTTGCGAAGCAGTAGCGCTGCAACCGTTAAGTGTTGCCGTTACTGAATACGTGGTTGCCGTTGTAGGTTGAATGTTGATAGAAGCGGTGGTGGCGCCTGTACTCCAACTAAAAGCGGTGCCATTGCTAATAACGTTTAGCGTTGCCGATGTGCCGGTGCAGATGGCCGACGGTCCGGAAATAGCCGCTGTAACGCTGGTAACGGTCACGTTTTTTGACGCCGAAGCGCTGCAGTTGTTGGCTGTTGCGGTTACGGTATATGTGGTATTACCGGTAGGATTAAAGGTAGCTGCTGCTGCTGTTCCGCCGCTGTTGCTCCAACTGTAGGCTGTTCCTGAACCGGAAGCCGTGAGGGTAACCGACTGCCCGGCACAAATGGAAGCATTACCGGAAATGGAAACCGAAGGCACTGCATTTACACCAATGTTTACCGAGGCCGTTGCAGTACAGTTTGCGGCATTAGAAACCGTAACGCTGTACGAAGTGGCTGTTATAGGAGAAACGTTTTGAATAGCATTGCTGCCAAGCCCATTGCTCCAGGCATAAGTTCCGCCACCGGTGGCGGTTAGTTGAACAGATTGCCCTGCGCAAACAGCGTTGGCTGCTGGAACAATTGCTGCCACCGGATTTGCGTTCACCGAAACACTTGCGGTGGCGGTGGCGGTGCAGTTTCCGGTTCCGGTTACGGTTACCGTATAGGTTGCGGCACTTGACGGATTAACTGTTACCGCGCTGTTGCTGCCTAAGGCATTGCTCCATGAATAACTATTTCCGCCTGATGCGGTAAGCGTAGTGCTTTTTCCGGCGCAGATAGAAATAGAAGCCGGTGAAACAGAAGCTGCAGGAAGGCTGTTCACACTTACGGAAACGTTAGCCGTTGCCGAGCAGGAATTTGCGGTTGCTGTTACGGTGTAGGTAGCGTTTGTAGTAGGTGAGAACGTGGCTGCGGCCGAAGAGCCTCCGCCATTGCTCCACGAGTAGGATGTTCCACCATTAGCGGTGATGGTAACACTACTTCCTGCACAAACGGTAGGCGAAGCCGGAGTAAACGAAATAATGGGCGAGCTGCTCACCTGCAACAAAGCGCCTGCCGAACTAATGGTGCCGCAGCTACCGCCAATGATATCGCAAGAATACGAACCGGTATCGGAAATGGAAACCGACGAAAGATTTAATGTGGCTGCGGTTTGGCCGGAAAGAACTACGCCATTCTTACGCCATTGATACGTAACTGTTCCGCCGGTAGTAGCTACAGAAAAATTCACCGGCTGACCGGCGCATTTCGTTTGCGCCTGTGGTTGTGCGGTAATGGTGATATTGCCGGTGGCCTGAACGAGGGAAACCACATTCGAAACCACCGTGGCGCCATTACAACCCGTGATTTCACAAGTGTAAGTAGTAAAATCAGCGGCTGAAACATTATTGATGTAGAGTGTATCATTGTTGGAATTGGGAATAACGGCTCCGTTTTTCTTCCAAATAAATGAAGCTGCCGCATTTACTCGTACTGCGAAGAAGGCATTGGTGCCGATACAGGCCGACTGGCTTACCGGTTGCGACAAAAAGCCGGAGGCGCTGTTGATTCCGGATATAAAAAAGGAATAGGTGTTCGAAACACAATAATTGTTTGAAGCAATCACATTATACACATAAGGAATGGGCTGGTTGAAAGGCGGAGACGTATTGCTGAGTGGTGCACTGGTAACATTCAGATTGGCCGTGTTAACGCCGCTGTATTGGGCACCATTGCTAAGGTTGGTGCTGCTGAGTTGCCACTGATAAGCTGTTGCTCCCTGAGTATTCACTGAAAGTGAAAAAGGACTTCCGGCACATACGTTGCCGTTTGGAGGATTGGGTGAAGACGAGCTCAATAATTCTATTTCGTGGTACAATTGCTGTACGTTACCCTGCTTCAGCGTTCCGGTAAGCAGCACATTATCGATCACCCCTTCAAATCCATTGTTTCCGGTGAAAGAAATGTTTGGGAATCCGGTACTCAAATAGCCATTCCCAATTTTCAATGTATTTGAACTGAGTGTTTGTAAGGCAGTAGAGGTGCGGTTTCCTACTTCTGTTCCATCAAAATAAAGATATTGCTTTGCTGTGGCAGCATCGTAAGTCCATGCAGCATGATGCCAAAGCGTATCATTTACCATTGCTGAAGAATAAATCGGGTTGCCGCTGCCGGGCCACACAAATCCACACAGTTTTCCTGTAGAATCGAGATACAGTACCGGATTCCAATTGCCCGGTGATGCTTGTTGATACGACGCTAAAACCATGGAACGGCGCGCCAGACTACTGCGCTTGAACCAAAGCGAAACGCCTTGACCAAAAGTAGGTGCGGTTACGGTGATCACGCTGGTAGTTCCGTTAAACACGGCAGCGCTGTTATCTACGCCATTGCGATTTTTAGCGTACGAAACCACCGTTGCTGCGCCATTTACTGGAACGATCTCATCGTTGGCATTTCCATCTAACTTATAAAAGTGATTGGTGCTATAAGCGGAAAGCGATAGCACGGTTACTTTTTTCGCCCAAACACTTCCACAACTATTAGAGATCTGACATTGATATGTTCCAAGCGTATCGTTGTTGATGGTAGCGCTATTCTGGCCGGATAGCGCTATGCCATCGCGATACCATTGATATTGTAAAGGAGTGGTGGCTGAAGTAGCCGAAACCGTTAGAAAAGCACGGCAACTGCTAATGGTGTCGGGGCTGTTCAGCGATGCCGTGATGGCGCAATTTCCAAAAGTGTATTTTGCATATATAGCGGCATTAATGTTGCCGGAATTGAGTACCGGCGCGATATTCAGCGGATCCATCTGCAATCCGTTCTTTTGCGAAAGTCCGGAAATCACTACGCCATTCGTTGAAATCACCGACAAATTATACATGCCTTCGCCGGTATAGGCGTTGTGTTTTACAATATGGGCATATAACGGAGTGTTGGCGTTATTATATGCGGCTATAAAAAAATCGCCGTTTGGAATACCGATTTGCGCATTGTGTGAACGCCAAAGTGTATCGCTACCGAAATTGAAATCCACACGTCCGGTAGCCAGATTTCCCACCACCGTTCCAGATACAAAAAGGTCACTTGTGGCGGAATAACCAATGTCGCCAAGCGATACATAACCATTCCCTCCAATTGTATCGATGGCACGGTGAGGCGCTTTGGTGCCGGAAGTAATTAATGCTCCTGAACCTTCATCATAATGTGCGATGAATACAGAAGGTAATCCCCATAATTCGCCGTTGAGATTATAGGTAGAAACAGAGGGGTCAATGTCGTATAAAATATCTGACGATTGCACGGCGCAAGCAAGGCCTCCTGTTGGATGCAATGCCATGCGCTGCTTTTCCACGGCGCGCCGAAAGGCCCACAAACAGGAGAGATTTGATGAACGATAAGCTGCGGTAAAATAATTGCCATTGTTTGTGGGATTTACGGCAGGAGCTCCGCCGCCGTTAAAGTCGAATGAAGACTGATCGTTCATTCCCTGAATGAAAATGGTGTCGTTAGAGCATTCTACCTGATCAACAGTGAAATTAGCAGCGCTAAAAGGCAGCTTCTTATGCATGAGCAAGGTGAAGTTGCTGTCGTACTTTGCCAGATAAAAATTGCCCGGAAGAAAATTCGCTGTTCCGGGTCCGGCAAAGTCAATGTCAAGGTTGGACGCGGTTGCGGCGCCGGTAACTTTACCTGTAATAATGAGATTGCCTTTTTTGTCTAACCGCGCGGCATAAGGCGTGGGTTCCGCATAGCTGGCACCAAAGCCGGTCCACACTGAAGCGCCTTGCATGTGCATTGCTGTATCATAAGCGCCGTTGTTCTGTAGCCTTACAAAATACTGGCATCCGGGATAGGCGGTATTTCCTGAAGGAAATGCCAGGCCAATCAAATCGCGCGTGGGATTATCAACTGTAAGCCGCGACCGAAACCCCCCGGTAACCCATACTTTTCCTGAAGGCGTAAGTTCAATTCCGGTAGGATAGTTATCGTAAACCGATTGACAAACAAATACCTTCCCCCACATATATTGTCCTTGATTATTGAACTTTGCTACATAGGTATTCCAAACCGTGCCCTGACCGGTAAAAGAAGCCACGGCTGCGCCGGGATCCAGATCTACGGTGCCTTTAAACTTCCCCGTAACATAGCTGTTTCCCTGTGCATCGGTACGAATACCCACAGGCACAATGTCGCCCGAAGGTTGTACTTGTCCGCTCCAGGCTAATTGCGGTGTAGTTTGCGCAAAAGTTGTGGCGGCGGCCAGCCACATCAGTATTGCTGCCATTACTTTCGTAAGGCCGCTATACCCGTTTTTTGTTTTCGTTTTCATTGCTGAGTTTTTTATGTGCGGCAAAAGTAGAGGGGCTTCCGGCCGTCTTACCTTATGTTTGGTTACAAGCGCCCTTCAACTTGTGAGTGGTTGGTTTTAACTTGAGAATGGTGAGGACGAAAGGCCGGAACTGCACATATTTGCACGATTAACAACTATGCAAGAAAATTTCTATCAACTGTTGGCAGAAGGAAAGCACTTTTTGAAAACCGACAAACAAAAGGCCGTGCCTATTGCAAAGCAGGCAACTGAAATAGCAGCAGCCCTGAATGACGATCGCCTGATGGCTCAGGCGTTGCTGCTGAAAATAAGAGCCAATGAAGTTTTTGGTTATTACAATCAGGAAGGTTTAGAGGCTATTGCAACCTGTCTGGAACTTACTGCCCGTAACGGTTTTACGCTGGAACAACTTACCGCTTACAATCTTAAAATTACGCATTTGCTGAGTGTAGATACGGCAGCCGCTGATGTAATTTGTAACGAAGCAGAACAACTGGCAGCAACGGCTTCAGATGATGAGGAGATGGATCTTCAGAAATTAAACCTGCGATACAACCGATTGCAATTGTGTATCAGCTTTCAGAAAAATCTGGAAGAAGCGTTCGAGTTGGCGAATCAATCATTAGCAGAGGCGGAACGCCTGAACAGCTACGACAATCGAATTGCTTTTTTGCAGGTGTTGGCGGTGCTGAATGCCCAACAAGGGAACAACGCTGCTTCTGCTAAATTTTTAGAAGAGCTTATTCTGCTTGCCATCGAAAAAGATGATGCGCCCAACGTGGCCGGGGCGGCAGGATATTTGGCCTTTTTATATTATGGACTGGGCAACATGGAAAAGGCAGAGGCTTGCTATGAGCAATCAGAGCAATACGCTCTTAAGGCGGGAAACGTTGCTGCTATGTTTGTTACCTCGCTGCGGCGTATCAGGATGTACACCGAATCGTTTCAAACCGAAAAGGCAGGTTTGGCCATAGCCGCTTTGGAACAATATGTAAAAGAAACCGATAGGCATCGCGACCGCAACTTGTTTCTGATATATAAGGCCGATTACCTTTCCCAAACAGGCGCATGCGACCAGGCGGTAGCACTGCTTGAAACCGTGGCCCTGCATCAGGAATTTATGAACGATAAACTGGAAGCCGTACAGGTTTTTCAGCGGCTCCACCAATTCTATCATGTATTGAACGATCATCAAAATGCGTACAGGTGCTTTTCAAAATTCTATGAGATCCGTTCTGAAATTATGAAAGAAGAAAACGCCAAAAATTTGGCGGAACTGCAGGCGCGCTATGATGCCGAGCGTAAGGAATCACAACTTCGCGAAGCGAAATTTAATCAGTTGAATGCCGAGTTGAAAGCCATCAGAAGCCAAATGAATCCTCACTTTGTGTTTAATGTGATGAGCACCGTAGATGCATTGATAGCAGGCGGTAATTCGGAAAAGGCACGCGAATCGCTTCACACATTCGCACGGCTGATGCGCACCACGCTTCACCACAGTCAGGATGATTTTACACTGCTGGAAGAAGAAATTGATTTGTTGGAAAACTACATCCAATTGGAAAAACTGAGCCTTGGCGAAGCTTTCCACCATCAAATCACTATTGGTGAAAATGTGGATCCGGATTACGACCGCCTTCCTGCATTACTATTGCAACCATTGGTGGAAAATGCGATCAAACATGGACTTCGACATCAAATCGGCGAAAAATTATTAAGGATAAATTTCACCAAAACTGACGAAGCGCTTTGCATTCAAATTACCGATAATGGCATTGGAAGAAAAGCCAGCGCTGCGCTTCAGCAAACCGGGGGTTCTCATCGTTCGTTTGCAACCGAAGCATTAACGAATCGGCTTCGGTTCTTAAATCAACAAGTAGGTTTCGAAAAATACAGTTTCAAAATAACCGATCTGGAACAAGGCACCGAAGCCATGCTTCGCATTCAATTCTAAACTACACTTTCTGATGTTTCCATAACAATTGGAAATCATCGCGGCGGTCGCGCGCCAGCGGTATTTCGGTTTCATTGGAAAGTACCAAACTGCCGCCTTCGCTGCGATTATAGGTTTTAACGGCATTTAAATTAACGATGTAGGAACGATGGCACCGAAAGAATTGTTCTTGCGGCAATAGTTTTTCAAACTCTTTAATTGGTTTTGAAACCATCAGGGTTTTACCATCCTGCGTAGTAATATGGGTGTACACATTATCGGCTCTTAACACAACCATCTTGCCGATCTCCACAAAATCAACACCTCCGGCTGAGGGTAGCGCAATACGCGTGAACTGTTGCTGCTGAAGGCTGTTCTTCAACATCTCATAACGTTCCTGCTGTTTGAAATTCTGATGGCGCACCACTTTTTCAAGCGCTTTTTCCAAATAAGTTTTTTCTATCGGCTTTAATAGATAATCGGTGGCGGATAGTTGAAAAGCCCTTACGGCATAGGAACTGTGAGCAGTTGCAAAAATCAATTCAAAGCGAACCTGTTCCGAATCAAAAAAATCAAGAAGTTGAAGCCCGGAGATCACCGGCATTTCGATATCGCAAAAAACGATTTGCGGCGAAAATTGCTGAATAGCCCGAACGCCTTCGGCCACACTATTGCAAACCGCTAAAACTTCAACCGTGAAAGCAGATTGTGCCAAGAGCGCCGATAGCTTTTCGCGCTCGTGCGCCTCATCATCTATTATTATGCAAGTAAGTTTGTTCAATACAATTGCAGTTGCTTCTAAAAATAAAAAACGCTTTGCTTAATTAAAACCTAACACCAGCGCAGCATTGCAGCCTCCAAAACCGGATGCCGTTTTTAATGCATGGCGAATGGTTTGATTGCGGTTGGTTGATTCAATATTCAACGAAAATGGTGTGCCGCAATTTTCGTAATTCAAACTTCCTAACACCAGCCCGCTACGCATCATCGCCATGGTCATGGCGGTTTCGATGGTGCCGGCAGCACCAAGCGTATGCCCGAAATAGCCTTTCAAACTATTCAGCGGCTTGCCACTCAAACCGGCATGGTGAAAGGCTTTCGACTCCATCTCATCGTTGTAAACCGTTGCCGTACCATGTGCCGAAACAAAGTCGATTTGCGAAGCAGTTAAATTTGCTTCCTGCAACGCACTGTCAACCGCCGCGGCAAGTTCAAGACCGGTGCGTGAGGGACCGCTGATGTGGTTGGCATCATTCGAAATGGCTCCTCCTAAAATAGATATAGCTAACTCGCTTTTTTGGGTGGAAAGCACCAGAGTGGCCGCACCTTCGCCCAGGTTGATTCCATCGCGCGCCGCATCGAACGGCCGGCACCGCTTACTGCTCATCGCATTTAACGCCTGAAAGCCACTCACCACAAATTTCGAAAGCACATCAGCGCCGCAAACTACAGCATGCTCATAAATTCCCGCATCCAGCAGGCGTTTTGCCGTAATCAAAGCCATCACACCCGAAATACAGGCGTTGGAAACCACAATGGGCGGATTGGCTGCTCCGAAATGTTTCGCAATTTTTCCGGCAGTTGCGGAAAGCGAAGCGGTTTCGGTTACAGCATTCCCGCCATGTTCCAGCACATCAATATTTCCTTTTGTAGTAGAAAGAATGAATATAGTGTTACTGTCATCTAAGCGCACGCTGCTTCGCTGCAATGCATCCTGAACCGATTGCACACAATAACTTTCGAACAGGCTATACCCGGCCGCAAGCGGCTGTTCGGGAATATGGCCCAGAAAAACAGGCGCAGTGGAAAAACGGCTGTTTTCCAAAAGTGCAACGCCCGAAATTCCGGCCTTAGCGGCCTCAAAATTGGCGGCAGCCGTTTCACCAAGAGGCGAAATAATATTTTCTGCAATGCAGTAAACCATTAGTGCATTCCAATTTTTTGCATCCATTGCGTAATGAATGGTGGAACCGTTAGCACCAACTCCATGGTTTTTGCCGCCACCATCACCTGAACGGTATTGCCGTGGCAGATCAACTCGTTGCTGCCTTCTTTAGTAATTTCATAATCGAATATGATCTTTGCCGCATCGGTACGGCGATACATCGCCTTGATAATGGCTACATCGCGGTAGCGTAGCGGTCTTTTATAGTTGGCCGATGCGTGAACAATTGGCGTGGCATAGCCGTATTCAAAAAATTTCAATACATCAAAATCGTACTTCTTTCCAAATTCCTCGCGCGCTAATTCGAAATAGCGGATATAGTTGCCGTGCCAAACGATATTGAGCGGATCGCAATCGTTGAACGGGATCTCCAGACGGGCTATAGCGGAAAATTCCTGTGTTTCCATGTGGCTGCGAAGTTGTACTTTTTATTGAAGAGACGCTTCGAAAAGTAGCATAAAAATAACCTCCACTTTCACAGAAGTAAGGAAATTGGCAATTCTGGAAAAACGGCGGATGCACCACTGCCATTGCTCTGGAAATTTCCATACGATAAAAATCATTTCCTTTCCTGCTTTGAACGATTCCGTTTATTATTGAATACAAATTGATGCTATGAAGATCACACGTCCGCTCAACTTTAAAAAATGGATTGATGAACACCGCCATTTGCTGAAACCCCCGGTGATGAATCAGGTGGTTTATAACGATAACGACAACTTTATTGTGATGGTGGTGGGCGGGCCCAACAAACGCAAAGATTTTCATGTAAACAAAACAGAGGAGTTCTTTTATCAGCTTGAAGGAAACATTGTGGTGAAGATCATCGAGAACGGAAAGATGGTGGACATCGAAATCAACGAAGGCGATATTTACTTGCTTCCGGCCAATGTGCCCCATTCGCCTCGCCGCCCGGCCAACAGCGTGGGTTTGGTGATGGAAATTAAGCGCGAAGAAGAAATGTACGATGGCTTTCAGTGGTACTGCGAAAAATGCGGTCACTTTTTATATGAAGAACAACTTCCGGTTACCGACATTGTGCGTGATTTGCCCATTGTTATGCAGAAGTTTTACGACAACAAAGACCTTTGCACCTGCAAAAAGTGCGGCGCTGTTATGGAACAGCCATAGGAAATTAGGAGTGGAAGCAGTTGCATAAATTTACCGTCTAAACAGGATTTTTATTTTTGCGGATGCCGGGCTGTTCGCTGCAAGTCCTCAGCCGCGGAAAGCCTAAAACCATTGCTGTGTAATCGTTCCGGGCGAATTACGAATTTCAAATTACAAATTACGAAAGAGGAGGTAAGTGTTCAATAACCAT
>JAXLUJ010000028.1:0-10124 GCA_046329575.1 Chitinophagales bacterium
TACGGAATCAACCTCAGATGTTCCTACGAGGTTGGGACATGGCACCCCGCATGCGATATTCCATCACTTTCGCAATAAACCAGGCGCCTTAATAAGGACAGAAATCGAAATTAATTTACCAATGCGAAGTCAATTTTACGCTCTTCGAGACTGGCCCGGGCAATACGAACTTTTACCTTTTGGCCTAGATCAAAAGTGCGTCCGCTACGCGATCCTTTTAAACGAATTTGCTTTTCGTCGTACACAAACGTTTCACGCCCTATTTGAGCTGCATCCACAAAACCTTCACACTTGTTTTCGATCAGCTCTACAAAAAACCCACGTGGGATTACACCTGTAATCAAACCCTCAAACTCCTCGCCCAAAAAGTTCTGAAGATATTCCACCTGTTTGTACTTGGTGGCTTCGCGTTCTGCTTCCATGGCCCTGCGTTCCATTAACGATGCGTTGCGACAGGCTTCCTCCATATCTTCTTTGCTAAGCAGATGAGGCAATCCCTTTAGTTCCTCATATACCAAACGATGCACCATCACATCGGGATAGCGGCGAATTGGAGAGGTGAAATGCGTGTAAAAATCCATTGCCAGGCCGTAGTGACCAATATTTTTGGTAGTGTATTCTGCCTTCGCCATAGTGCGAATGGCTAAATTTTCCAGAACATTTTGCTCGGGCTTGCCATTAACTTTCTGTAATAAATTATTTAAAGTTTCGGCTATCTGACGCGGATCTTTAAAGTGTAATCCATAACCAAAGCGTTTGGCAATTCGGGCAAACTGATCAAGTTTGGCTTCATCGGGCGCATCATGAACGCGATAAACAAACGGGTAATGGGCCTTCTCTTTCTTTAGTTTCGAACCAAATTTCGCAACAGTTTCATTTGATAAAAGCATCAAGTCTTCTATGAGCAAATGCGCGTCCTGCCTAACTTTCAGATAAATCCCCAATGGCTTGCCTGATTCATCCAATTTAAAACGAACCTCATCTTTTTCAAATGAAATGGCACCATTATCGAATCGCTTTTTTCTCAAATGTTTTGCAATCCGATCAACGGTTTGGAGTTCTTCAGCATAATCGCCTGCTTTTTTTTCCAGAATTTCCTGTACCTCTTCGTAAGCGAAACGACGCCGGGAATGAATAACTGTTTTGGCAATGGTGGTATGTTCGATCTCGAATTTTTTATTGAACTCAAAAATTGTGGAGAAGGTGAGCTTATCTTCATTTGGGCGAAGTGAACAAAGAAAGTTCGAAAGTCTTTCAGGCAACATCGGGCACACGCGATCGGGCAAATACACTGAGGTAGCCCGCTTTTCGGCCTCGCGATCCAATTCACTTCCCTGCACTAAATAATGACTTACATCCGCGATATGAACGCCAACCTCGTAGTTGCCGTTTTCAAGCATTCGGAACGATATGGCATCGTCAAAGTCTTTGGCATCAACAGGATCGATGGTAAAGGTGAGGATGTTGCGGTAGTCAATTCGTTTTTTGATTTCCTCTTCCGGAATCTCATCCGGGATTTTATTCAATTCGGAAACGGCATCCTGAGGAAATTCGGTATGAAAACCGTTTTGTACCAGAATCAGTTTCATTTCCATATCACTTTCGCTTTCCTGCGAAGCGATTTCTGCCACTTCTGCAATGGGATGTTTGCCAGATTCGTTCCAGTCAAGCACCCGTGCAAAAACACGATCGCCGTCTTTGGCGCCATTCAATCGATCTAACTCAATGGTAAACTTCTTTCGGATCTGATGATCATCGGCCGTAAACATGGCATACTGCTCAAAAACGTCTAACTCACCAATAAAACTTTCGCGGGCGCGTTTTACAATTTCAACAATTTGGCCTTCCTGGCGGCCACTTTTTTGGCGCAATTGTACCCGCACCACATCGCCTTGCATTGCTCCGTGTGTAAATTTTCCGGGAATGTAAACATCGTCGACACCTCGTTGCACATTCACATAGGCCGATCCGGTACGGGTAATATCAGCCGTGCCAATCACTTCATCGCCACGATGGGCGCGTGAATGCTTTACCACTTCAATAACTCCTTTTTGATGGAGTTTAATTTTCCCAATGGTTTCGAGACGGTTAAGCGCGTTAATGATTACTTCTTGAGAAAATTGCCGTAGCAATATGGGAAAGAGGGAATGCAGTTTTGGGGTTTCACCGAGCTTATGGATGGTATCGAGAACGATGTCGTTTACGCTGATTCGTTTAGGGGAACTTTTCGAAGAGGAGGAATGGGTTTTGCCGCTTTTTTTGTTTTTCGGCACCGAGGCCTTAGCCGATGGGATGTATTTACTTTTATGCTTCATGCGTTTATTATGATACGAAGATAGTTATAAAAAAGTGAGCCGCTGTTAAGGCCGGGTTAAGTAGATTGTAATCATTGACTTGAATGACGCTTTTTTACTTACTTGCGCGCCAACCGCGCTTTATGTTTTCCAGAAATCTTAAACGTTATCTGATCATTATTCTGCCCTTGCTGGCTGCAATAGGCGTGCTCATGTACTTTGGTGAAAGCTTAAAGCCTTCAGCTATTTTGGCAGAAGTAA
Organism: Chitinophagales bacterium; assembly: GCA_046329575.1. Classification (GTDB taxonomy): domain Bacteria; phylum Bacteroidota; class Bacteroidia; order Chitinophagales; family LD1; genus UBA1941. The sequence continues at coordinate 2,556 of JAXLUJ010000028.1, forward strand.
AAAATGTGCATGCAGGGGAAGGCGGATTTGCGGAACGATTAAAACATCCGCTGGCTGAATTGCTCACTCAAATGCTGGTAATTCTTTTAACGGCTAAGTTGGTAGGTTATTTATTCAAACTAATTGGTCAGCAGGAAGTAATGGGCGAAATTGCTGCGGGCATTGTTCTAGGTCCTTCTTTACTGGGGTGGCTTTGGCCTGTAGCCTCAGCATTTTTATTTCCGGCAGAATCGCTGAAAAATTTGCAGATGCTCAGCCAAATTGGTTTGGTGCTGTTCATGTTTGTTATTGGGATGGAGTTAGACATTGAAATCGTAAAACGGCGCGCTTCGGAGGCGTTACTAGTGAGTCATGCCAGTATATTCTTTCCTTTTTTACTAGGTGTAGGTTTAGCAGTTTATCTTTACCCCCGCTTTGCGCCTTCCTCTATCACCTTTACTGCGTATTCTCTTTTCATGGGCATTGCCTTAAGTATTACGGCATTTCCGGTATTGGCGCGAATATTAAAAGAGCGCCGAATGGCGCGAACCCAAGTGGGAAATATGGCGCTGATTTGTGCCGCCTTGAATGATGTGACGGGCTGGTGCCTACTGGCTTTAGTTATTGGGATTGCCAAAGCAACAGCCACCGGCGATGCGTTATTAACCATTGCGATTGCGTTGGTTTATGGTTTAGTTATGTTTTATGTGGCCCGGCCTATCGTTAAGCGGTTAAGCGAACGTTACTTTCGTGATCTGCAACTGAGTCCGGTTTTTGTAGCCATCATTCTATTAACTCTTGTGGCCTCATCATTGATTGCGGAAGTGATTGGCATTCATGCTTTGTTCGGCGCATTTTTGGCCGGCGTGATTATGCCGCCGCAGGTAGCCATTCGAAAATTATTTACCGATAGAATTGAAGATGTAAGTGCGATGCTATTGCTGCCTTTGTTCTTTGCCTTTACCGGATTAAGAACTCAAATCGGATTAGTGAACAGCAGTTATTTGTGGATGTTATGTGGTGTGATTTGTTTTCTCGCGATATTTGGGAAGGTAGTTGGAAGCGCGGTAACGGCGCGCTGGGTAGGTCAAAGCTGGCGCGATTCCCTGATGATAGGCGCGCTGATGAATACCCGAGGTTTGATGGAATTAATTGTGCTGAATATTGGTTATGAACTGGGAATTCTGACTCCTGAAATTTTTACGATGCTGGTATTTATGGCGCTGGCCACCACTATGATGACGGCGCCTGCATTGAACCTGATTGAAAAATTCTGGCCAAAGAAAACTTCGGAAAACTAAACGTCCATTTCTTTTACTGTATCACTTATCACCAGTTTGCCTGCAGTTTTTGATTTTATTTCTTCTACACTTACACCCGGCGCAGTTTCCATTAAATGAAAGGCGCCGTTGTGAATTTCGAAAAAGCCCAGATCGGTACACACTTTTTTAATACAACCTTTGCCGGTAAGCGGCAATTCGCATTGCGGTAGTAATTTACTTTCACCGGCTTTGTTGGTATGCATCATGCACACCACAATATTATCGGTACTGGCCACCAAATCCATGGCGCCGCCCATGCCTTTCACCATTTTTCCGGGGATTTTCCAGTTGGCGATGTCACCATTTTCCGAAACTTCCATAGCTCCCAAAATAGTGAGTTGTACATGACCTCCGCGTATCATGCCGAAGCTATCAGATGAAGAAAAAATGGACGAACCCGGCAGTGTGGTAATGGTTTGTTTGCCGGCATTTATAAAATCGGCATCTACTTCTGATTCGGTGGGAAACGGGCCCATACCTAACAGACCATTTTCAGATTGCAGCACCACATTCATACCTTCGGGGATATAATTGGCCACTAATGTTGGAATGCCAATGCCTAGATTTACATAATAGCCATCGCGAAGTTCGCGGGCAATGCGCTTTGCAATTTGAAATTTATCGAGTGCCACTGCTAATTATTAGTTGATTAAAATGCGAAGTATTCCTGACGTTTCTGATCCAAAAAAACCACATACGTACGAACCACCTGAATCAGTTCGCGGGTAATGTGAATATAGTGTTCTACTTTTTTTAATGGAATTTTGGAATTGATTACATCCAGAATATAATCGGCCTCATCTAAAAAAGATAACACCATTGTGGTTACTTTCCCAGTCTTCCAATTTTCGAGAAGGTCATAAACGTTGAACATTATGGTAGAAAATTTCGAAATCGCTTTTTCTACCAATTTCTTTAAGTGCTTGTCGTATTGCGTAGAAAGAAAGACCGTAAATGATTGATTAAGGTGAACCATTTGGCGGCTAAGATCGATCCAGATTTGCTGCATACTTTTGGTTTGTGTTCTGAAAGTAGATTTCAACTATTTATTTTGAAAGAAATCCAATTAGTTTTTGCGCACGGTGCGTTGTTCAATGCGCTTTTCATAGTTCTTTCCCTGAAAGATACGGTGAACAAAAATACCGGGTGTATGAATTTGGTCAGGGTCCAGTTCACCAGGTTCTACTAATATTTCCACCTCCGCGATAGTAATTTTACCGGCGGTAGCCATCATAGGGTTGAAATTTCGTGCGGTGCCGCGATAGACCAGATTGCCGGCAGTATCGCCTTTCCAGGCTTTTACGATGGAAAAATCAGCGCGCAGCCATTCTTCCATTACATACATCTTTCCGTTAATTTCACGAACTTCTTTACCTTCTGCCACTTCAGTGCCGTAGCCTGTGGGTGTAGCAAAAAGCGGAATTCCGGCCCCTCCTGCCCTGCAACGCTCGGCCAAAGTACCTTGCGGTATCAGGTCAACTTCCAACTCACCAGAAAGCAATTGCCTTTCGAATTCGGCATTTTCACCTACATAAGAAGAAATCATTTTTTTCACCTGACGTGTTTTAAGCATCAAGCCGATACCAAAATCATCTACGCCGGCATTGTTCGATATACAAGTAAGATTTTTTACGCCTTTACGAATAAGTGCAGCTATACTGTTCTCAGGAATTCCACAAAGGCCGAAGCCGCCCAGCATCAGGGTTGCATTATCCGGTATATCTTTTACTGCCTCATCGGCACCTGCTACCACTTTGTTGATCATGCAGTTTTTGTTTTTAGAAGTAAAGGCAAGGTGCGGAAAAAAAGCTGGTTGCGCAAAAAAAGATGTGCATCCGGTACGATCAGAAGCGTGCTTTTATCCAACCCACCACGTTGATATCGAAAACATAGTATGGCACAAAGAACACCATCGACCAGAACAGGCAGGCGGCGATCATGGGAACAATCACTTTTCTTTTGTGGGAGGTAAGGTCGAGCGCAAAGAAAACGCCAACCGGGATAGAAAGCAGAATGGGAGTCATAAAAGCAATTCCGGTAATACCAAAGTGTTGTTTGATTTTTACCAACAACCGATTGCCTTTTGTAAAGCGCTTATTAAAACGCTGCGGGAAAGTTTTGATGAGCCATTCCCTGATAAATTCACCCAGATAGGTAAAAAGAACGATTCCGCAGATGCCGCCAAGCACGCTGGAAAGGGTGCCGCTAAGACCCAAATCGGCACCAACCACAGCCGAAGCGCCAAAGGCGAACTTCACCATGGAACTCAGGAATACCAATAAGTCGGAAACAATTTTACCAATCATAAATTGAAGCTTGCGAGTATAAGAAATTATACGCGGGATGGATGTTAAAGTTCGCTACCAATTTAAAAGATTGAATTTCATGTTATTCACAGCTTTTTTTGGCAGACATTTTGATTATGGCAGCATTACATTTTATTTGGCTGTTTCAAAAATAGGGAGTGAAGAAATTCGCGGAAAGCAATAAGGTACTTTTATATGTGTTGATCCTGTTCATGATCTTACTAACGGGTTCAGGAATTTTCAACGTTTATTATCTGCACCGGATTGACCAGCGCTATACAGAACTGCTGAATAAATCATTGGAAGATCACGCCAATACCCAGCAGATTTCGGCAAATGGCAGCATTAGTTTGACTTTAATGAACCAACTACTGAATTCAGATGATAGTGCTGAAATCGAGAATTGCATTATTGGTTTGAAGGGAAGAACAGCGGCGAACGATACGCTGTTTGAATTGTTATCCAGGCGCACTCATATTTGGGAACAGTCGCCCGAACTGATTGAAGAAACGCAGAAGGCGCGCCATGTTTGCAACGCCCTGCGCGACACCATTTTTATGCTGTGCCGCAATCACCGGCAGGCCGAGGCCAACGCCTTGTATAACGGCATTTTCAGAAAAGATTTGGACGATTATCGCCACAATCAGCAACGGTTGGTAGAAGCCATACAGATGGGAACTGCGCGGTTATCAGATAAAATGACCGACTATAGCGTTCACATCGGCTACGTAACGTTTGCGCTAACTATAGTTCCCATCGTTATTATAGCGATTTCTGTGCTGTACCTGATCTTCTTTATTGGCAGGCTGATACGCCATCCGGAGATGGATGCATCGAGGTAGAGGTGGAAGGTGTGGTGGGTGTGGTGGGTGTGGTGGGTGTGGTGAGTGTGGTTGGTGTAGTTGGTGCCAATGCACTTCCAATCTTTGTTTTTCAATTTAAATGTAAATCCGATCATTCTACTGAATGCCCGGCTATGCGTTAGCGGGCGCAGTGGAAAGCCCGCAAGCGAGCGAGGAACGAGCGAGTGCGGACTTGCAACGAAGCACGCGACCCCGCGCCATACTCCTACCCTATGGGTAAAAACTATTGCTGCCGGCGCGGGGGAACGCCATAAAAAAATTATAGTTTGATAGGTTTAGAGGTAGTTCAGACTTAAACTAAAAAAAGGCGCATTCCTGTTGGAGTGCGCCTTTTTTGCGTTTTGAAGTATGCTTTACCTGATCAGTGTAATACTTCCTTTCTGATCGCGTACCTGATAACCGTCCATAAAGGCAATATCCATGGTGTAAACAAATACGCCCGGCTCCTGAATTACCTGACGGTAGTAGCCATCCCACATGAAGTTGATATCGTTCGATTCGAACACTTTTTCGCCCCAACGATTGAAGATTTTGATTACCACATAACGAATGGCTTTTTTATTTCCATAGAACTCAAAGTAATCGTTGTTGCCATCAGCATTCGGCGAGAAGGCATTTGGCACATACAAATCGTGATTTGGTATTACAAATACGGTAACGGTATCGTTGGCCAAACATCCGTTGGTATCAACAGCGTGAACGGTGTAAGTAACCGTTTTCACCGGCGAAGCTTCGGTTGATGGCAGATCAGGAGAAGTAAGTCCGTTGATTGGAGTCCAGTTATACTGCACTTCAGAAGATCCGGTAGCGGTTGCCGAAATGGTAGTTCCATCGCCCAACTGAATGGTTACCGCTTCAGAAGCTTTCACGGTAAAGCTGTGGGTATTCACAATAGTGAAGGTGGAATCTTTAACGCAACCGTTGGCATCGGTAATAGTTACTGAATATGTGCCTTCCGGAAGTTTTGTAGGATCTTCGGCTACATAGTTGTTGCTCCAGTGGAATTGATAACCCGGTGTACCGGCAGCAACTGAAAGGTCAATGCTTCCCAGCACCTGATCACAAGGCATGTTGTTCACTACTGCGCTAACTTGCATTGGAGGGATGGTTCCAACCACCAGCGTGCGTACCGCGGCACAACCTTTACTGTCGGTGATGGTTACTGTATAGGTGCCGTCAGTGAGTCCGCTAATTGAAGAAAGATGTGAACCATTCGACCATAAGTAGCTGTAAGGGCTGTTTCCACCGGAAGCCAGAACACCGGCAGCGCCATTTGAACCACCCGGACAAGTTACCAGGGAAGTAGATGAAACGCTGCTGATAGAATCAGGCTGATTTACTGTGAACGAAGCCGTAGCGGTACAGCTATGTGCATCGGTAACGGTAACGATATAGTTTCCGGCTGCAACGGCTGTGATGTCCTCAGTAGTAGCGCCATTGCTCCAATTGAAGGTGTAGCCTGCTGTTCCGCCGCTAACTGTAATATCAACAGCTCCATTGGCATCGCCAAAGCATTTTTCGTTAGTTACCACACCTGCAATTGCGATGGCAGCAGGTTGTGTAATAACCTGAGCAACCGTAGCCGTACAAGCATGAGCATCTGTTACAGTAACTGTATAAGTGCCAGCTGTGATTCCAGTGTTATCTTCTGTAACTAATGTATTATTCCATGCAAAACTGTAGTTCAGTGTTCCGCCATTAGCTGTGATGTAAACGGCTCCGTCGTTTCCACTGTTACAAGAAACATTTTTGAAGGAATCAACAGCAACAGTAAGCACTGCCGGTTGTGTAATTACGGCTGAAAGCGTATCGGTACAGCCATGCGCATCGGTTACGGTAACGGCGTAAGTATTAATTGGCAGATTGATTGGATCCTGAACGGTTCCGGCACCATTGGTCCAAACGTAAGTGTAAGGACCGGTTCCGCCAATAACTGAAGTGAATACACCACCATTACTTTGACCAAAACACTTCACATTACGAACAGAATCGAGCGTAATATCCAGCAATTGCGGCTGAGTAATAGTTGCTACGGTAGTATCGGTACAACCGTTGGCATCGGTAACTGTTAGCGTGTATGTTCCGGCAGCCACAGCATTCAGATTTTGTGTTACTGCGCCATTGCTCCACAAGTAGGCATATGGGGCTACTCCACCAGTAATATGAGTGAAGGTAGCGCCATTAGCATCGCCAAAACACTTTTCATTCCTTACAGAATCCAGTGAAGCGATCAGGCTTGACGGTTCAGTAATTGTAGTATCGCGAGTAATGGTACAACCGTGAGCATCAGTGAGCGTAACGGTGTAGTGACCGGCTACAAGTGTTGTAGCATCTTCATTTGATGTACTGTTGCTCCAATTGAAGTTATAAGCAGTAGTTCCACCGGAAGGTGTAATGTAGATCGCTCCATCATTTCCGCCATGACAATGTACCTGATGCACCGAGTCAATGCGGATGGCAAGTGCCTGAGGCTGGGTTACTGTTGCACTCAAAGTGTCCTTACAGCCATGAGCATCAGTAACCGTAAAGTTATAGGTGCCCGCTGTAAGTGTTGTAGCATCTTCATTAGTAGATCCATTGCTCCAGTTGAAACTGTAAGCAGTAGTGCCGCCGCTGATGGTTACATAAATCGCTCCATCGTTCGATCCGTTACAACTTACTGCATGTACCGAATCCAACACTGCGTTCAGAATAGTTGGTTCGGTAATGGTGGCGCTCAGTGTATCGGTACAGCCATGAGCATCGGTTACCGTTACCGCATAGTTGCCGGCCGCAATGTTGTTATTGTCTTCCGTTGTCACCCCATTGCTCCAGTTGAAGCTGTAAGCCGTTGTGCCACCGGTTACACTCACAAACACCCCGCCATTCAGTTCGCCATTACAGTTAACGTTGTGCAGAGAATCCAGCACCACATCCAGAAGTTGTGGTTCGGTGATGGTGGTGTCCAGAGTTAATGAACAACCATTGCCATCCTGAATAGTTACAGTATAGGTTCCGGCGGTCAGGTTCAGCGTATCTTCATTTGTTCCTGCGCCACTTCCCCAATTGTAGCTGTATGGTGTGGTGCCGCCGGCGGTGGTTACAAACACCGCACCGTTG
>JAXLUJ010000029.1:0-8039 GCA_046329575.1 Chitinophagales bacterium
CCGCCAATTAAAACATCCGGAATCAATTTCACATGGCGTTTGGCCAGCTCTTCGGTGATTTTGTACTTGGTAAAGTTCTCACCGCCTATAGCTTTCACGGCCAGTTCGTAGGCTTCGGCAGTTGATTTACCCACGGCCAGGATCTTACCCGCTTCGGCATTACCGGTAAGCGTAATCATTTCCGCTTCGGCTGAAGCCTTTAACTTAATAGCTTCTGAATCGGCCTGAGCGCGGGCCTTGGTTGATTCGGCATCGGCATATGCGCGCAGTTTGGTGGCTTCGGCCTCGGCGCCTACAGCAAGCTTTACGCCTGTGGCATCACCTTCGGCTTTTTTCACCGTAGCATTAGCCGTGCGCTCGGCAATTTCTACACTTTGCTGTGCTTTTACAATATCCTTTTGCATGTCGGCTATGGCGGTTTCTTTTTCCATGCCCTGACGGGTTTCCTGAGCTTTCTTTTGTGTTTCGTAAGTTACTTTTTGTTCTTCGGCAATCTTACGATCGGTAAGCGTTTTCATCAGTGATTCAGGAGGAACGATGTCGCCAATCAGCGTATCTACTGCATTCACATTGTATTCGTCTAACACCTTTTTAATATGTGCTTTGGCCGAATCCTGACGTTCTTTACGCGTAGAAAGGAAGGCAATCACATCGCTGTCCTGTGCCGAGTTACGGAAATAGTTACCAATGGTAGGTTCCAGAACCTGCGACACCAGATTTACCATATTTCCGAAACGCGCAATCACCTTTGGCGCCTCGGTGGTAGGCACGTGAATAATTTGCGCTACGTCAAGATTAAAAGGGAAGCCGTCTTTTGAACGCACAGTGATGGTAGATAGATTTTTATCGAGGTTGTGCGCTTCACTTCGTGCCGATGCCCAGTTGAGCACCAGATTGGTGGTAGGCACCAGTTCTACTTTCATGGTGTATTTGTTGATCGGATATTTTCCGGGGCCCAGAGGTTCGAGCCAAACACCTTTGAAGCCTTTTTCTACAATATTACCATGCTTAAAATCAGCGCCGGTGAGGTCATGACCTTCCTGACCTACATAAGAAATAACCACGCCTACAAATCCAATAGGAATTTCGGTCATAGGTGTTTCTTCAATTTGTACGGCCCAGGGGTTCAGGTTGTAAGAACCGGCAAGAATCACTTGTGGCTGTAAACCGCGGTTACCGCCGTTTTTAATGAAGGCGTCAAAGTCCTGAAAATTGTTGTGGCCGGCAATATCCTTACCTGCAATTTGCCCGGCCTCAATGGGCAAACCATCAAGCGCGGTGATGATGCCCACCATGCTTTCCTGAATGCGCACCATAGGTGTGGTAGAAATCTGAAATAGCATGGTGTTGATACGATAAGAACCTGCGGTGATGTAGCTAGCCTGGCGCCCACGCTGGCCGCCCTGCATCAAAAATTTGGTGGCATCCTGAAAGTTGTCGCAATCCACGTACTTGCCCAGAATACCGCCTGTTGGAATTTCAGCGCCGTCTTTAGCAAGCAGCAAGCCGATCATACCTTCGGGAATGATGGTGAACGACTCCATGGTTACTTCATATTGCCAGAACCACATGCCGAAGTAGAGGCCGGGCGCCAGGGTTTGCGCTTGAAAGCCTGCTTCGCCATTAGTAGCAATAATACGGCCATCGGGCAGTGATTTATTGCTGCCAAAGAGCACGAATTTTTTGGTAACCAGGCCGATGCGGTCTTCGGGAACAATCACCATGCCGAAGAAGAAGCGAAGGATGTATTTATAAAAAACGATGCAAAGGATTACGGGAATAGCCCATAAAAATCCCATAAAGGAAGTTTCCATAAGTGTGTGGTTTTGTGTTTGATTGACTAAATATGCGATAGGAAGACGAAGCAGGCTACGGAATATTTTAGTTTATGCTTCAGGAAGATTGGAGTTGTGGGCATCCATGGCTTTTTCGATAGCGTTAAAAACGTGCGTACCTAAAAGCTCGGCGATGTATTTCATTTCTTCTTCAGAAATGGTTTCATCGTAACGTTTGGTAAGCTCGAAATCGGAATTTAAATCTCTAATACAGAAAACATTATTGAATAGCGAAATTTCTAAGCCACAACTAATGGCATCATGCATTCTGAACTTTCTAAAATCTTTAAAGATTTGCCGATAAAAAACTGGCCGTTTTTGGATATCCAACCAAGCAGATTCTACGACATTCTCCATTGCCTCATTTAAAGTAGATGCCCAAGGACTATTCCCCAGATATAGATTTTCTTGACCATCATTAAAAAGAATCCTGAAATCACTTAACTGTTTTGAAACAATGTTAATTAGCAGCTTGATACTATTTTCAAATACGGATGTTATTGCTTCGTAACTTCTTAATATCTTCACCCTGCTTTCCCCAACGTTCAGCTGCTGTTTCAGCAACTTCAATTTTTTATCCAGATCGCCGGGCTCATCAATGCTTTCGCCTTTGGCGGCTTTGATTGAAATTTCAAGACTCCAGATCATTTGCCGGCAGATGTAGGCTACAAAAGCGTTCAAATCGCCGGTATCAGCGCGATTGAGAGCAGAAAGATATTCGCGCTTATCGTCTGATTTGATAATTACGGGTGGAAAATCATTTCGGAAAAGCACAAAGTTCATGAGCAATCTGGAAACGCGTCCGTTACCATCACCGAACGGATGAATGCGAACAAATTTATAATGCAGCAAGGCTGCCAGAACCACCGGATGCAATTCTTGTTTTTCGGTTTCTTCTTTATACCACGAAACCAATTCCGCCATCTGAATTGGCGTATCCGTTGGTGAGGTATAATGGAAAATTTCTCCATTTGCCAACCGCACTGAATTTGGAAATTGTTTGTATTCGCCTACCTTGATTAAACGCCGCGTGGGTTGCCCGTCGGGCGTAATGGCTTCCTTCCAAAACGGGCGAACGAGAAGTAATTCATTCAACGATTTGATGTGTTGTTCGGTAAGCGGGCGTTCCTTTTCAATGGCCAGCTCTTTCATGTATTGATACGCCACATCACTTCCTTTCATTTCTTCCAATTCGCGTAAGGTGTGATCGCCCTTTACGTTATCGAATATCAACAGCAGTTCTGTTTCGCTGTAGGTAATGGTGTTGCCTTCAATGTGATTGGTGTTGTAATTGAACTCCAGCCGGAATTTTTTTTCCAGCATTTGAGAACGCCCGCCTTCCATTGGCAGCAGCGCCTCCAGTTTTTTTTTCAGTTCGTTGATGATACGAATTTCATTCATGACATCGCGATAATCAGATAAAGATAGAAATTGAGAGATACTGCGCTTTAACCGAAAACAATTTCGGCGTTACCATTACACTACTGTTGGATGTTGCCCCGCGGCAGGGGGCGGCAGGGCGCGAGCCTTGGCGAGCGGTGTGAGCGAGGAACGAGCGAACACGGGAGGCGAAGCCGTACCCCGAAAGCACCCGGTTGCCGCCAAAAAAAACTTATTCGGCAATAGCCACTACTTCCTGAACTTCAGGAACCATGCGCTTCAGCAAGCCTTCGATGCCGTTTTTCAAAGTTATGGAAGAAGAGGGGCAGCCGCTGCACGAGCCTTGCAGCGCTACGCTTACTACGCCATTTTCAAACGAGCGAAACGAAATATGGCCGCCATCGCCTTCCACGGCAGGTTTTACATACTTATCGAGCAACGCTATGATTTTAGTTTGCGGATCGCTGCTTTCGGTATCGCCTGAAACTGAAGCGCCGCCTTTGTTCCAAAGCGTTTCGCTCACCGCCTTTTTGCCTGATGAAAGAAAACCGCGGATCTTGTCGCGCAGTTCGGGCGTAATTTCGTACCACTCTACATCGGGTGTTTTGGTGATGGTTACAAAATTATTAGAAAGAAAAACCGACTGCACAAAAGGGATAGTGAAAAGCGCCTGCGCCAATTCGCTTTCGCCAGCGCTTTCCTTCGTTTTGAATTCGGCTACATAATTTGGCAGCAGATGCTGGTTGGTCACAAATTTCAGGCTTTCCGGATTGGGTGTTTCTTCAGTATAAATTTCAACAACGGTCATGCTGCAAAGATAGGCAAAGTGCGTTTAGTAAACCGCTACTTTCTTTGTGTACACTTGGTTACCGGTACGAATCTGCAACAGATATAAACCGGGCGTTTCACATATAAAACGGAAGCGGTTGCTGCCCTGATGAACTGCCTCATGCTCAAAAACTTCGCTCACTTTTTGTCCGCGAACGTCAAACAATTGGGCTGAAAAAACAGCCGGCGATTCACTTTCAATTTCCAACTGAAAAGCTCCATGACCCGGATTAGGACTTAGTGCAATGCGCGAAAAATTTCTAAGATCGGGAATCTGCAAGTTGGCAGGCAAGATTAACTGCACCTGAGCAGTGGCGCGGCATCCGGCCGCGGTTTGTGTTTCCAGCGTTACCTGATTTGAGCCTCCCTTTTGGAACTGATAGAACGGAAATTGTTGATTGCTGCTATCGCTTCCGAAATGCCAATTCCAGGAATTTGGCATGGCCACACTACGATCGATAAAACGAAACATTCCCTTTTCAAAATCAATGGTATCAATCTCAATTCGGGCTTCGCAGCAGGTGTCGCGCTGTTTATGCAACGATATTTTGGTATAAGTAATATTGTTGGTGTTATCGAAATCAACGAAACGGTGTTTAGGGTCGAACTGCGCCATAAGGATATAATCGCCATTGCAAATACTATCGAAATAAATGGCCTGGCCAAAGGGCAGCAGGTTCTCGTAAATATCGGCATAACCTACAGAAATGCCTTGCACTTGTGCGCCGCCCGAGGCGTAGCCGAGGCCCAGGCCTCCATTGCGCAACGTGTTCAGTTGATAGGGCGTGCCCTGATAATCGCAGGCGCGGAAGATGGTATCGCAGCCCACATGGTCGTACAAACTCACCGAAACCTTGGTGCCGCGCCCTACCACCGGCCATTTGGAAGGATCGGTTTCGGGGCCGCGGATGCGCAACGTATTTTCTACCCAATCTTCTACATGCAAATGATGATGACCGAGTTCGGAATGGAAGCGCATATAGCCCACCAGCGTGTCTTCAAAGTCGAAAAACCCTGTATTTGTTTTTTTATAAATACGTTGTTGCACCAGTTGGCGCGAGTACAGTCCGTCGTTACAAATCACATTGCCGTTTACTTCCGAATCGGCGCAATACCAGCGGTTGGTGCCAATAATTTCCATAGGTCCCCAGCCGATGTTGGCGGTGGAAGTGGAAACGGTGATGCTATCGTGAAATTCGCGGCGGCGGAGGGTGTCAAAAAACCAGGTTTCACCAATAACAATATCGGGCAGCAGGCGGCATTGCGAATTGGTGGAATCGGGACAACCGCAACCTGCCGGGTTGTATTTATTGCAAGGGCCAATGGGCGTGCCCAAAGGCACCGGGGCGGCGGTATCAAAGGTGAGCGCCCAATTGTTGAGCACGCCTGAATCGCCTTTTACGATATCCTGAACGATAAGGCGCCAGGTTCCTGCGCCGCTGCTGCCATCATTCACTTCGCCAATGTTGTGGCGCGGGTAGAAAATGCCGGTAAAGGGCGCTGTTCCTGAAATAATGGTGGTGGTGGCGTTCATTGAAAAGCAAGTGCCGGTGAAGTTAGCGCCACTGCCTCCTGCGCCCGAAACCAATTCGGTTTGAGCACCTGAAGGTGCCAGCAAACTGATGGAAATATCGGCAATATGAGGATGTGTAACTTCAATGCACACCTTTTTCAAACCAAAGCGGGCATTGAGTTGTGGCGAATCCAGTGCCGGAATATTGAGCAGAAAATAGCGCGCATTGGAATAATCGGGAATGTTCCCGCCGGAGCCTGAAAAGGTTTGTGCGGAAGTGTGGTGTTCTATCAAAAAGAAAAGAAAACAACAGCACAGCCGGAATGCCGAACGGAAAGAAAACAGTAGTTTCACCACATGATTTTGCGCGTGAAAGTTAAGCCAAATTCGAGGGTTGATGAAATTAGCCGCGACGCAGCCGGCGAGTTGCTGGTGAAGGTGAAGGCGCCTGCCGTAGATGGCAAGGCCAATGCGCATTTGGTGGAATTTCTGGCAAAATTTCTTTCCCTTTCAAAAAGCAATATTCGTTTGCAGAAAGGCAGCACCGCCCGTTTTAAAACGCTTGAAATTGATGCCGAGGAAACCGCAGTAAGCCTTAAATTGCCGCGCTGATATGCGTAAAGAGGAAAAGTTCACAGGAAATATCGATTGGCTTACGGTGCTGTTGTACCTGATTCTTTGCTGTATTGGGTTGGCCGCCATCTATTCTTCGATTTACGTAGATGAAAATTCGCATTTATTAGACTGGAAGAGCAACAGCGGCAAGCAAGTGCAATGGATGATTGGCAGTTTTGTTGTGGCTGCTATTATTCTGATAGTAGATGGAAAGTTCTTTGCCACATTTTCTTACATCATCTACGGCTTAATGTTGCCCGTAATTGTGGGCGTAATTTTTTTGGGTGTAGAAGTGAAAGGGCAGCAGAACTGGATTCGTATTGGCGGTTTTCAGATGCAGCCTTCGGAACTGGTAAAGTTCTCGACCAGTTTAGCCATCGCCAAGTATCTTTCTACCCTAAATGTCGACATCCGGAAGTGGCGCGACAAATGGAAGGCGTTTGCGCTGATCGGTTTTCCGATGCTCATCATTCTGATTCAGGGCGATACCGGTTCGGCTGTGGTGTTTGCGGCGTTTTCGCTGGTGTTGTTCCGCGAAGGTTTGGAGAGTTACTTCCTGATTATTGGTGTGGTGATTGCAGTGCTTTCCGTTTTGGCCCTGCTGGTGCCGCACGTCTGGTATTTATGGATCGCCTTTGCCGTATTGGCCGCTATAGTGCTGTACTTTAATTACCGGAACCGCAACATGGTGTATTTAGTAACAGGCGTACTGCTGGTAGCTTCGTTGTACGTGGCCGGTGTGGAGCAATTGGTAACGCACTTACCCAAACACCAGCGCGACCGCATCAATGTACTTTTGGGCAAGGAATCGAAAAAGGACCTCACCTGGAACGTAGATCAGAGCATGATTGCCATCGGCTCGGGCGGGTTGACCGGTAAAGGATATCTTCAGGGGCCGCAAACCCATTTAAAGTACGTTCCGGAGCAAAGTACCGATTTCATTTTCAGTTGTATAGGTGAGGAATTCGGTTTTTTAGGAACGCTTACCGTGGTGGCGCTGTTTCTGGTGCTGCTGCTGCGGCTTATTTCACTGGCCGAAAAGCAGCGATCGAAATACAGCCGGGTTTATGGGTATTGCGTAGCCGCCATACTGTTCTTCCATTTTGCCGTAAACATAGGCATGGCCATAGGTGTAGCGCCGGTTATAGGCATTCCGCTGCCGTTTATCAGCAAGGGCGGTTCCTCGCTGCTTTCCTTCACCATATTATTATTCATTTTCATACGTCTGGATTCTCAGCGATTAGATGTGCTTCGATAGGCGCAAATCTCTTATGTTTGTGAGTAATGTACGCCATTATTGACGTAGAAACCACCGGCGGAAGTCCGGCCATTGACCGCATCATCGAAATTGCAATTGTTTGTTTCGATGGTGAAAAGGTGACCGATCAATTTACCACTTTATTAAACCCTAACCGGGCGATTGATAAATATGTGACGCAGCTAACCGGCATTACCGATAAGATGGTAAAAGATGCGCCGGTGTTTGCCGATGTGGCCAACCAGATTTTCAGCCTGCTGGAAGGAAAGATTTTTGTGGCTCACAACGTGAAGTTCGATTACAGTTTGGTGCGCAGCGAGTTTAAGCGCATCGGTGTTGATTTTGTTAGAAAAAGAATTGATACGGTAACCCTGGCGCAGAAAGTGTTGCCCGGTTTTTCGTCGTACAGTTTAGGAACGCTTTGCGATGCATTAGGCATTGTGGTTGAAAACCGCCATCGCGCATTGGGCGATGCGGAAGCTACGGTAAAGTTGTTCGATTTGATTTTGAAACAATCGGCTTCAAAAAAGTTTATTGAAATTGAATTGAACCACGGCATTGATCCTTTGATACTGCCGCCCCACATTACGATTGATGAACTGGAGAAATT
>JAXLUJ010000003.1:0-359117 GCA_046329575.1 Chitinophagales bacterium
CTTTTTTATCACATTGGAATCGGTGATATCTAAATAAAAAACGTAAAAAGTGCTGTCATTACGTGGAAGCACAATCGTATTTTGAAAAGCACCCAAACCTATTAAATGACGCCATGCATACACTTGAGGAGATAATAATGTATCTCCTTCGGGTATGAGATGTCCCATCCGCCCGCAAATTTTCACCCCATCGCAGGAAATTAATGGACCCAGAGAGTCTGATATCATCGAAAGCCCTTCCGACATGATCAATGGGCTGTGAAAATAATCGACCATGGGCGATGGATAAACCATACCTAAAGTATCTTGTCCAAAATCTAAAATGATGGGCTTACTATCGCCCCCCAGATACCAATATCGATCGGCCTCTGTTTGCCCTTGCAACAGCAAATGCAAACCCATCAATAGTATGGCAAAAATTGGTCTCATTACCGCGTAACAATGAACTTAGCGGAGCCGGAATGCCTTTTTCCAGCTAATAGTTCGGCTGTGTAAAACCCTGGTACCACAAGCAATTTTACCTCCTTTGTATTTTCACCCATTGTTTCAGTATCATACACTACTACACCCTTTACATCTAATATACGAATTCGAGTAACGCTATTGTCATTCCAATGTAAGGAAAAGATGCCATCATTCGGATTGGGGATTAATAGTAAATTGTCAGTTTCTGAAACATTACTTTGCTGCTGTTCTTCAAAAACTTCCCAAAACGGCTGCAACGGTTTGCCATTTTTCGAGGTAACCGCATTGGCACAGGCATCCAGATCGTCAAAAGAGTACAAGGGGTCGTAAAGGGCGTAGAGCGACCGCGCCATATACACCGCCGGGCCATTTATATAAGGACAACTATTGGCCATGGCAAAAATTTCATCGGCATCCTGATCGGAAAAGTCAAGACTATCATCGTATAACCGCTGATGGAATTGCAGCATCCGCGCCTCATTGGCCTCAAAAACTTCGGCGCTCTGAAGTTCTTGTAATTTCATTGCTAAAGCATCCCATTTGGCCTGATCGATAGTGCTATCCAGCATTAAACTATCAAAACCCAACTTAGTTTCTTCCAGTTTTCTGGTTTCGGGATCATCGTTGGCCTTTGCAAAACTGTCGATCACGGCGCTGCTGTCGCGCAATGCCGGATAGGCATAAATTTGGGAAAACACATATTGCCGATCGATATACAGCGCAGCCGGTTGAAAATAATCGGTATTCAAATAATTCATCATACCGTAAATCATATCTTCTAATTGCACCTTCAACCGGCTAATATGATCGCCTGCTTGAGGTTGATATACCAATTGCGAACCTGGAGAATAGCTTTCGCAACTCCATTTGGAAGCCAACACTTCCGGTTTTACCTTTACTTCAAAACCGGAAACATTACACTGCGAATTATTCTGCGTCAAATTGGTATAGCTGGCATCCGTCTGTATCAAATCCGGGAAATTTTGCACCACATTGGCGGTTTGGCGGTAAATCATCAGCGGGTAGAAGGGCAAATTACCGGCGGGTTTTCGCAATGCAAAATTTCCGGCAAACTCGTTGTTATTTTCTCGGTTACCAGAGCAAACATCGCCAAAAGTACCGTCGTTTGCGGGATCGTTCAACAAGTAAATGCCATCGTAATGGTCGGCAAAATGATTTCCCTTTAATCCTTCATCCAAATCGTGCGTATTGCAATTGCCATAAGCATACAAACCGTGACGCAATTGAGAAAATCCATTGCATTGTACCAACAGATCCTGACTTTGGTTCGCCTTCAGGCCAATTGTTCGGTTGCCATTGCTAAAAGAGAAATTAACGCCATGCACCAGGTTATCATTAAAAATAGTGCCGCTTGCCTGATCGGCCTGGATACCCACCTGGTCTGAAGTACAGCTTGGTATTTGCACCGGACATCCCGACTTACTGTGCGGAACCACCGTAACATCATTTGCGCTCACTCTGGTATTGCGGATTTTGCTATTACCTGATGCTTTAAGATAAATGCCGATTTTGCTATGTGAAATTACCGTATTATTCAGCACATCATTTGAAGCGGCGCCCTGCATTTGCGATGATAATTCAATTACTCCAATGCCGTGACCATAGCGTTGATACGTTAATTGCGCCTCAGAAGCTTCCAGTTCGGTCCAGTTTTTTGTGATCACGCTGTCGTTATGCACCAGTACATTCGCTCCTGGGTTAAGCACACAGGATATGCCACCGGTAGTTTCGCGTATGGTAGAATTTAGTATTTGTACGTCACGGTTTATGGCAAGCTGCGCTACTATGCCCTGATTCACGCCAAACATTTGCGCGCCATCTACCAGCACTTCACAGCCTGTTGACTTAATACCGAACAAGCAATTGGTGTGGCTGTAACGGCGATGATAATCGGAATACCCCTGACCAGTATAGTAAACCAGAAGTTTACTCAGTGCCGTACCAGATGGTGCAGGATTATTTTCATTAGGGTTTCCGAAAAAATTGTTCTGATAGTGCCCTACGCTGATGATTGCGCCACCACCTGAATTAAAAATATCTTTCGGCTTGGTACCGAAATATTCTTTGTTGAACATTTGAATATTGTCGAAGTAGTTGTCGTGAATAGAAGTTTCAGACCAAAAACTGAAGATGCCGACATTTAAGTTAGAAAACACATTATTCTTACCAATTGCCGAAGTCGATTGAGCCGACATAATTCCCGAATAACCATACTTTCCAGCATTTAGCAGTGTGCCGTTCTTAATCCATCCCTTAATGCCGCTATTAACAGTTCGAAATGTACATCCAGAGATACTAACATTATTGATTGTTTCATTTGAATAATTGATGCTCTGATAGTTGTTTTCAAATACACAATCTGTTATCGAAATTGGAGCAGACGTAACGTTTACTGCGCAAAGAGCATCACTAATCTGCGAGTTAAAGGTTGCAATGGCATTGGTATAATTCTGGATCACAATACTACTTGAGGCATTAGATGCATAAATTCCGTTCCACATTTTATCACAAGCTTGAATAAAACTGCCTTGAATAGTTAGCTTCTCACTTGGCATAACTTGAATAGTGGCATTATTCCCCATTAATATTGATGGGCACCTTTCGAAATTGAAGTTTTGATTTACGGTGAACGTTCCCTCAATTAAGAGGCTGCCATTATAATGTAAGTTCACTGTACCGGCATTTATGGTGACGTAAGGATGCAGCGCAGGATGATTTACGATCATGTCAACGTTCGGATTCGTTAATTTAACTTCGGCCATACAGCAGCTTTGTCTGGTTACTGTAAATGTACCTTGTCCGGAACAACTTCCTTTAATATCATATGTATGCAACCCTTCACCAACATTTAAGAAAACGTTGCTGGTTTGATATGTTCCGCCGTCAAGGCTAAACGAGCTACCGGAGGTGCTTCCGCCAGGTTTTGTTATGGTTACCGTGGTTCCTGTACCTCCACATGGAATTTCATTAAATGTGAGCACCGGTTGTGCAATAGTGACCGTTGTGGAACAAGAAGTTAAATCGCAGGAATTCCCATCGCCATCCGTGGCCTTCACATGTAAGGTATAGGTAGTGGTAGCTGAGGGATTCACTGTGGGGTTGGCTACCGGCGGTACATAGCTGTTGTCAGAAGCGGTCCATTCATATTGGATATTGCTGCCGGCAGGCGAAAAAATCGTTGGAGTACCACCTAAGGTAAATGGGTCATTTGCGCACACCGCTCCACCAGGTCCGGCATTGCATATAGTATTAGCTTCCTTGAAACACATCACTCCACTAACAGGAAGTTCAAGAGGCGCATGCCATTGGTAAGTTGGTGCCGGGGTTATCGGGAAAGTATTGCGATTTGTTATAAAGGCATAGTAAACTCCGTTAGCTCCAAAAACAGGAGAGGAAGCCGAACTGGCAACAACCTTAAAAGGTGCGGATGCATTTGGCAGCCCCCATTTGGTTAGCCATTGCAGTTGCTGCCCATTTGATTTGAGCTTATAAAGTAGCATCCGGTTTCTGCCAAAATGGTCGCCGTCATTTGCCGGAAAATTTTGGGTGCAATTATCAATAATCTTGGTAGCATCATAGCTATAATTGGTATAACTCTGAGTAGCTATATAAGCATCGCCAGTGCCTTTATCAACCCGCAATCCAAGATCCGTCCAATACTCATTTTGTCCCACTCCATAATTTTGACTTTTACATCCTTCGATGTAAGTTAAATAAGAAAGTGCAGGTGTTCCCGATGTTGAATTTTTCCATGCAAAACCGCTCGCTACGGGAAACAAATTATCGCTTAAAGCGTTTGCCGTAGTTGGAAGATTTGTCGATTCTGTATTGCCAACCGCATAGAGATTTTGGGCATTATCTAAATCAATTCGGTACACACAATTAAACCCATCGCCTTTTAAAAGCAAACACTTGTCAATTGATGCGCTGGAACCATTGCCCGCCTGCACTAAACGAAGCAAATAAGCGCCGCCATTTACAGAGCCGCTACCAGATGTGACCAGCATATTGGAAGAATTTCCAGAAGGAAAGATATTCTGAGCGGTATAGCCACCCAGCCAGATCCTATTTGCATTATCTATTTTGATATCAGTGCAGGAATCTTGCCCGGTACTTGCCAATAGATATTTATAAGAAAAAGTTGAGTTTAATGAAGCGTTAAGCTTCACAACAAAAGCATCCAGATCGGTAGTTGTAGTACTTCCGATATTCGTATAAAAACTAGTACCTCCCAGGGTGGTACCGGCAACATAAATGTTTCCACTGTTATCGGTTTCTACGCCGTAGCCATTACCCTGTCCTCCAAAATCACCACAAAATAATTTCACCCCCGTTTGTATGTCAACTGCAATTACAATCGGACGAGGAACTCCATTAGCCGGTATGGTTGAACCATTATATAAGGAGCTTGGGAAATCAGGAAAATCTGCATCAAAAGAAGTACCTGATACCACTACTTTTGACGGAGTGAATTTAATATCGCGGCCAATTGTTCCACTGCCTAGTACATCATTGCCACTAAATACAGAAATAAACTGATATCCACTATTTCCGTTATCCGCTATAGCTCCAACAAACGCCAAAGCTTTTGAGTTCACGGTGTAATTTCCTGGTAAAGTTGGGACATTTTGGTAAGCCGTTTGCCCTGTAACATATAGCCACTGATTGCCAACGCCGATGGCACTATGATCCATTTCTAAAATCTTATACGAGCTTACCATATTAATATCGAAAATTGCACTCCACTGTAAAGTGATTGGATCAATAATCAGCGGCAGTGCAGTATCATAGGGTTCATTGATTTCGAAACCTATAGACATTGAATCAATTTGATGAAACCCAGTGCTTATCAGATGTTTAACCCCATTAACTATTTGATAAGCAACCGGTTTTGTTTCAGTGATATTTCCAAATTGTCCTTGTATATTCAAGTGACCTTGTGCATTCACAAAAAGTTGATTCACGCCGTCGTAATTCATTTTTATCTGGCTGATATCAGCTCCGGGAAGCACTTCAAAGTCATACTCTAAATCATTGTCATTCCTGTAAAATTTGAGATTTATGTTTGAATAAATATTTTTATATGTAATGTTGTTGAATGTAGGTACTTGTTCCTGCCAATTCGCTGAATTTTCACCTAAATAATAGTTAAATTTTAGGTCATTTGGATCTGACTGTTCAATCGTCATCAGGGGTGATGTATTCCCCCAGTGAAGATTCCATACGCGAGCCGTTATGTTTGAAGGAGAGTCGTAGTCTAAAGTATAATAGCTGATGCCCTCGGAAAGAAAACGGACCCCTGTTCTGCCTACCTGTGCCTGATATTTAATATCGGCACTGTATTGTCCCTGATTCTTTTCAAACACTATAGGCAAATTTCCTAAAGAGGCATAAAGTTGATTTCCTTGGAGAAAATAAAACACCAGAAGGAATAAAGTGAATTGAAAATGATTAGAACGCTTCATGTGGTTTGGTTTATGTTTGATACAATAAAGCCAAACTACAATTATTATTTTTAATTATTATTATGTTAATTATTTAATATGTAGCGGATTAGCCCTCATCTTAAATCACTATTCAGAGAAATTATAGCAAAAAATTCCGTTGCCGAATTGATTTGCCAAATGGAATACCAACAGAAAGCAACCAAAAGCTAAAGTTGCTTAACATTGATTTTCGAACTAGCAAAAAGGAAACTCTGACTTTTTATGTTTGAACTTATACGCATCAAAGCCTTGTTATGATAGCGATACTTTTTCATATCACGACCACATACAGAGGATTGCAGAGAAAAGGATAACGTGGAGAAAACACACTAATGAAAAAATACGAATTACGAAATGAATTAGTTTTGCGTTGCTATGACCAACCTCCTCCTTCGTAATTCGTAATTTAAAATTCGTAATTCGCCCAAAACGATTACACAGCAATGGTTTTAGGCTACCCGCGGCCTGAGGACTTGCAGCGGATAGCCCGGCATCCGCCATAAAAAAATGCAATTATAAAATTACGAATTACGAATGATGGTCTTCCAATGAAATAGGAACCAACCAGCACTACTAATTCTTAATTTCGAAATTCATTCTCTCCGAAATGAATCCGGCAAGCATACCATGAATTCCTTCGGAAGAAATTTCCAATTACAGTTTACGCGCTACTTCGGTTTCTTCGAAAACTTCGATCACATCGCCCACTACTATGTTTTGGTAGTCTTTGATTTGAATACCGCAATCCATACCGCTGGTAACTTCCTTCACATCGTCTTTGAAACGTTTCAAGGCAGTTAACGCTCCGGTATGCATTACGATACCATCGCGGATGAGACGAATTTTAGAGTTGCGGAAAATCTTGCCTTCGCGAACAAAACAACCGGCAATAGTACCCACTTTGGTAATGTTGAATACCTCTTTCACATCGATGTTGCCGATCACTTTCTCTTCAATCTTCGGCTCCATCAAACCTTCCATGGCGCTCTTCACATCGGCAATGGCGTTGTAAATGATGGAATATAGTTTGATCTCGATATTTTCAGTGTCTGCAATCTTTTTCGCATTCTGCGACGGGCGCACGTTGAAGCCGATAACGATAGCATCGGAAGCGGTGGCCAGCAATACATCTGATTCGGAAATCTGACCCACACCTTTGTGAATAATGCGCACCTGAATTTCTTCAGTAGAAAGTTTCAGCAACGAATCGCTCAAGGCTTCTACGGAACCATCCACGTCGCCTTTGATAATGAGGTTGAGTTCTTTGAAGTTGCCCAATGCCAAACGGCGACCGATTTCATCGAGCGTAATGTGTTTCTTGGTACGAATACCTTGTTCGCGTTCCAATTGAGCGCGTTTGGTAGCCAGTTCTTTGGCATCTTGTTCATTATCGAACACCCGGAATTTTTCACCGGCCTGAGGCGCACCGTTCATACCCAACACCTGCACCGGCGTTGAAGGTCCGGCTGATTTTACTTTGGCGCCTTTATGATCGAACATCGCTTTGATACGGCCCATGTGCGGACCGGCAACGATAATATCACCAATTTCCATTGTTCCTGCCTGAACCAAAAGCGTAGTGGTATATCCACGGCCTTTATCGAGCGTAGCTTCTATCACACTACCATTAGCGTTTTTATCAGGATTGGCTTTCAATTCCAACAAATCGGCTTCAATTAATATTTTATCGAGCAGTGCATCAATGTTCAATCCTTTTTTGGCCGAAATTTCCTGCGATTGGTATTTACCGCCCCATTCTTCTACCAACAAATTCATGGATGCCAGTTGTTCGCGGATACGATCGGGATTGGCGCCATCCTTATCCACTTTATTGATAGCAAAAATCATAGGCACACCGGCACTTTGCGCGTGGTTGATGGCCTCTTTGGTTTGCGGCATCACGGCATCATCGGCAGCGATTACAATTACGGCAACGTCAGTAACCTTAGCACCGCGCGCACGCATGGCGGTAAACGCTTCGTGACCCGGCGTATCGAGGAAGGTAATGGCCCGTCCGCTTTGAGTTTGCACTTCGTAAGCGCCAATGTGCTGGGTAATACCACCGGCCTCACCGGCTACCACATTCGCTTTACGGATAAAGTCGAGCAAGGAAGTTTTACCGTGATCGACGTGACCCATGATGGTTACGATAGGTGCGCGCGGACGAAGTTGTTCCGGAGTATCGGGTTCTTCTTCGGTAAACGAAGTTTGATCCTGAGCAGAAATAAACTCTACTTCGAAACCTTTATCGTTACAAATCAGTTCAATGATTTCGGCATCCAAACGTTGGTTAATAGAAACGATAACGCCTAGTTGCATACAGGTTGAAATGATTTGCACGGGCGGAATGTTCATGAGGCTGGCCAGTTCACTTACCGAAATGAACTCGGTAACCTGAAGTTTGCTATTGGCGCGGTCTTGTTGTTCAGCAGCCAGTTTTTCCTGGAAGGCTTCCCGTTTGCCACGGCGAAGTTTAGAGCGATCGTTCTTCGACGTCATGCTCTGGATCTTCGACATGGTGGCCTTGATCTTATCTTCAATCTCCTTTTCGGAAATCTCGATAGTGCCGTCGGCATTGCGTTTTGGCGGATGATTGCGGTTGTCGCCGCCGCGGTTATTGCCGCGGTTATCGCCCGGACGGTTAAAGCCGCCACCCTGACGATTTTGTTGGTTGTTCTGACCATCGAGCCGCGTTGGTTTTGGCTTTTCGATGCGTTTACGAACGCGTTTCTGGCCATCTTCGCGTTTGGTGCGGTTATCGCCCGGTTTCACTTCCGGTTTCAGCTCAATTTTGCCCATGATTTTTGGGCCTTCCACCACCACTTTCTGGCGTTGAATGATATTGTCAGGATTTTCTTCCTGCTTTTCGATCTTATCGAGCGTAATGCGTTTAGGTTCTACTTTTTTAGGAGGTTCCGGCGTTTGCACTTTAGGCTCTTCCTGAACTACAGGAGGTTCTTCCTTTTTCTTAACCGTTTTTTTCGGTTTGTTCAGGTCAACCTTTCCCAAAATCTTCGGACCTTCCAGGCGTTGGAATTCCGTTTCATGCGTGGGCGACTCCGTATTTTCTTCAGCAGGTGCTTCTACTTTTGGCTCGGCTGCCTTTTCCTTAGCCGTTTCTTTTACGGTTTCTTTTTCACGGGCCGGCTCTTTTTCTTTAGCCGGCGCTTCTTTCACCAGATTGCTCTTAATGAGCACTTCTTTCTCTTCCGTCTTTTTGGGCGCTGCGGGAATTTCTTCCTTCAGTTCCACCGTTTCCTTTTTCGGCTTTTCCACCACCTTGGTGCTTTCCACCGCATCGCGGATGGCCTTGTCCTTATTGAAGGCTTTTTCAAGAACCGCCACCATTTCCACCGTAAGTTTGGTGTTGGGGTTATTCTCAATGGTAAAGCCGCTCTTTTTGAGTTCTTCCACAATGTGATCCATACCCACATTGTAAGTAGTAGCGGCTTTTGGTAAGCGTATTGCTTTTAATTCTGACATCCGTTTCGTTTAATTTTCAAATTTTATTCGAATGATAGCTACATATCGCTGCTTTCATTCAAAATGTTTTTAATCATTTTCAAATGAATCTGCCACGAGCAATATGAAAGCCTGAGATGTTGGATTACATCGTAAACATTCGTTTCAAATTTTCAAATTGCCCTTTCACAGATCCTAGTTCGTTTCTTCGTTTGCCGCCTCTTCGCTCTTTGCTGCCTCTTCTTCTTCTTTAAATTCTTCTTCCAGAATTCGCAACACATCGTCCACCTGTTCTTCTTCCAGATCGGTACGGCGCACCAGTTCATCGCGCGTTAAAGCCAGCACACTACGGGCGGTATCGCAACCGATACGCTTCAGATCGTCGATCATCCACTGATCGATTTCATCTGAGAATTCATCCAGATCGATATCGAATTCCGGCTCTTCTGCTTCTGTTCCTTCGCGATACACATCAATTTCAAAACCCACCAACTTGGAAGCCAGTTTAATATTCACGCCACGTTTACCAATGGCCAATGAAATTTGATCAGGCTCCAGGAACGCCGCGATGCGCTTTTTTTCCTGGTTGATGTCGAGCGACACAATCTTGGCCGGAGCCAATGCGCGCTGTACCATCAGGCTGAGGTTAGCCGTATAGTTCAGGATATCAATATTTTCATTTTTCAATTCGCGTACAATACCGTGGATGCGGGAGCCTTTCACGCCCACGCAAGCGCCTACAGGATCAATACGGTCATCATAGCTTTCTACTACTACTTTGGCTTTTTCGCCCGGTTCACGAACAATATTTTTGATCACAATCAATCCGTCGAAAATTTCCGGAACTTCTTGTTCCATTAACTTGGCCAGGAAGGCGCTGTCGGTTCTGGACAGAATGATTACCGGAGCGTTGTTGCGCAGATCTACGCGTTTTACCACCGCTTTTACGGTTTCTCCCTTACGATAAAAATCAGTGCGGATTTGTTCCATTTTTGGGAGAATGAGTTCGTTGCCGTCTTCATCCAGCAATAGAATTTCTTTCTTCCAAACCTGATATACTTCGGCAGTAATTACATCGCCGATACGATCTTTATATTTGCGATAGGTTTCATCTTTTTCGAGGTCCATGATACGGCTCACCAGTGTTTGCCGGGCCGCCAGAACAGAACGGCGGCCAAAGCTTTCCAGTTCGATCTTTTCATAGGTTTCCTCTCCTACTTCATAGTCATCTTGAATTTTGAGGGCATCGCTAAGACCAATTTGAGTAATGTCGTTTTCCACTTCGCCATCTTCCACAATTTCGCGACGTTGCCAGATCTCGAGGTCACCTTTATCGGTATTCACGATGATGTCGAAATTATCGGTATCGCCATATTTCTTTTTCAGAAGGGTGCGGAATACGTCTTCCAGCACCTTCATCATGGTAGGGCGGTCAATGTTTTTCAGTTGTTTGAACTCGCTGAACGAGTCGATCAAATCAATGCTGTTCATCTTTTTGTTTTTAAAATTACCATTCCAGTTTTATAGTAGCGCGTTTGATTTCATCATAGCGCAAAGTTGTTTCTTTTGGCGGTTCGGGTGCGGTTTCGGGCGCATTTTTTTTCTTCTTCTTTTCCTTAACGATATCGCGCACTACAATTTTCTCATCATCGGCCGCTATCAATTCTGCTTCCCGTTGGGCTCCGGCTACTGTAATTATTTCCAGAGTTCGCCCGATTCTTTTTTTGTACTGGCGCGGAACTTTCAGCGGGTTGTCCATTCCCGGACTGGAAACGTCGAGGGTGTAGTTTTCGGTTACGTAATCGGTTCCGTCCAGTAATTTTTCCAGAAAGCGGGAAAGCGTTGCGCACTGCCCGATGGTGATGCCTTTATCGCCATCTACAAACACTTCGATCTTCGCCTTGTTGGCGGCACGAACATCTACCAAAAATAACTGTTCGCGATCCAGTTCAGGCTGCAGCCAATCCGCAATTTTTTCCTTTAGTTCCATAATAACACTAAAAGAGGGGACTCTCGTCCCCTCTTTCTAAACTCGTTGCAAATATACAATAATTTATCAATCGCGAAAATCGGCTGTAGATTCTCGACCCGGTTGGGTTGGCTGACCTGAAATGGCTTCTTCCGTTAAAGGAGTTTCTGTTTCCAATGGCGTTGTATCATTCCGGTTGCCATCAGGGGTGTAAATCATCACAAAAGTTTGTTTAACCCGTTTAGAAATCAGGAAATAGGGAATCCAAATGGCCGCAGCCACCATCATTTGAAAAAGATTTTTAGAAAACGCTGCCGATTCAGAAGGATTCCATTCCTGAATGGCCACTAATTCGATGATACTGTAAAGAACGCCTACGGAATACCAGATAACAGCCAGCTTTGGAACGGAAGTCCTTTTGTTCAGAAATAACACGATCAATGTTCCTGTGAAAACGACTCGCGCGATGAGCACACCCATTTCGAAAATCAAAAAATAGCCCCGATCCGGATGATAATAGAGGCTTGATTTTTCGAATATCAGGGTGGTGATGGTTTCATCAAAATAATTCTGGGAGAAAATGAGATAAATCAGGTAAGGAAGGTTTAAGAAGAAGGTAATCAGCGGCAACACCAGCCAACCCTGAATGCTTGGATAATACAGATCAACTGCCTGAGCATTGGGGTTATAGTTGAAATAGATATACCGCATCAGTACCACTGCGCCTGCCAGGAACAGTAGCGCCAAAGCGATCATGAAAAAACTGATCCCTTTTGATGTAAGGCCACCGCGATCCCACTGGATGGTAAAATCCATATACTTAATTGCCTTTTCTATATCCTCATAATAAGCCGCCGCCCGTTCCGGGGCTACAACTTCCATATTGTTGTGATATTCATATTTCAACTGCACCAGATTTTCTGATTCGCTGTAGCTTTTCACAAAATGAAATGAGAAACCTTCATTGGTTACCCATTGATCCACTTCATCAACGCTCAGTTTCATTGGCACATACAAATCCCAGGTTTCCTCATAGTTTTGGGGCATGGTTAGTCCGATGGGCATCATTCTGTTTCTGGTGTTGGGTTTCACAAACTTACTGCCTAGCGTGGGGCTGTAAATTTCCGTTGCAAGCAAGTTTTTCTCGTTCTTCCACAAACCGGTAATTCTGTAATTCTCCACCACTACGATTACATTCAACACCGGATCGTCTGACTTCACATAAACGCTGTCAACTAATTCAGCGCGGTTGAACAATTTGGAATAATAATTCGCACATTCCTTTTCAAATTGAGCGTGGCTGCTACTGTTCCAATTCGCTCTGAAAATATCGGCTTCCACACCAGAATAGGTGGTAGTAACCAACAAAGTTGCTACTTCGTTGCTATCGCCCATGTGCAATACCTGCTGCATGGTAACTTTTGAATCCATTCCGTGATACGGAATTTTTTCCAGATCAGCAGAAGCATCATCCAGCACCAAACCATACTGATGGTTGGCGAAATAAGAATGCTGCAGATCGCCCGACTGATACGCAATGGTGGGGTCGAAGTAATAAGGGCGACCTTGAAATTTCACTTTTACGCAAACATGATCGAAGGCATCGGGCGTTGGCGTAGCTTCGGCCAGATAACCCCGCTTAAAGGTGGAGATCAAGATTGGATACGCTTCAATATTAAATTGCCGAAGCAATACACAAAGCAATACCGATTTTGCCTTACAATCGCCATAGCCCAGGCGTAAGGTAGTTTCAGCATCAGCGGGCAAATGAGAGTTTACGCCCGTTTCAATACCCAGATAACGGATATTATTTTGAACATAGCGAACCGATGCAATTACCCGATCAGATTCGTAGGTGCTGGACGCACGAATTTTTTCAGCGATTTGCGCAACGCCACTTCCCGAGCGTTCCAATACAGGACGATAAACATCCAGCGCCCAGTTTTTTACATCTTCCCAACTATCGTATTCCACTAGATCTACGGCGCCGTAAGGATCATAGCCCACCGGCAAATTGTCTTCCAGTTTTACCACTTTGGGATTGCGCACGTCCCAGCGGTAAATAGTTGATGCATCGGAAGAAAAAATGGTGGGTTGCAAAGTAGTTTTCCGCAGTTTTACTTGCACGGTTCGTTGTGGCGGCATAATGGTTTTGTAGAAAATCCGGCCTACGGGAACACTAAAATTCATTCGCAAACTTTGGGAGAATCGATTATCGAATACCGGATTATCGCCAATCAAGGTATAAGCCAAATCGATTACATCGCCTTCCTTAACATCTTCCAGAAATAGCATGGCACTCATTTGCTCGCTGTATTGTCTGTCAGTTTGCAACTGATTTTCCTGTTGTATTACCTTAAACTTCTGAAGGTCGAGCTTATCGATGGTTTGGCCATTTCGGATAATAGCGATACGATGGAGTTCAATTCTTTCAAAAGCCTTGTTATAACTAAGTGCGATTTCGCTACAGTTTTGAACACCAGTTGCATTGAGTACTTTTTTTGTAGTATGAACGAAATAGGAATGCGTTTCTACATCAGTTTGCTGATCGAGCAAGGCGAAATAAAAACCGTCGCTCACTTCATTCTGGCTTACCTCATCAGAATTGTCGGCATCAATTTTTTGAACCCATAGGGGTATATCCGCCTGCGAAAGCCCTTGCGTATGAGCTTTTAGTGCTGCAGTGGCAATAAGAAGGAATAGCGTGAGTGTTTTCAGGAAATTCCTGGAATTGAACATATAATTGAGAAAGGTATTACACCAGTTCTACTACCACGGCGCTGGCACCGCCTCCGCCATTGCAAATGCCTGCAGCGCCAATTTTGCCACCTTTATTTTTAAGCACAGAAATTAGCGTACAAATGATACGGGCGCCACTTGCGCCAACCGGATGACCCAAAGCTACCGCACCACCAAAAACATTCAATTTAGAATGATCGATTTCGAGCAACTTCATGTTGGCCATGGCCACATTTGAGAAAGCCTCGTTAATCTCGAAATAATCGACATCTTTCAACGTTTTACCTGCCTTTTTCAAAGCAATTGGAATGGCCTTGGACGGAGTAGTAGTAAATTCATCCGGCTCTTGTTCGGCATCACCGTAACCAATTATTTTGGCGATTGGTTTCAGGCTCAGTTCCTTTACTTTAGCACCGCTCATGAGCAACAGCGCCGCTGCGCCGTCATTAATTTTGGAAGCGTTCACTGCCGTAACGGTTCCCTCTTTTGAGAATGCCGGTTTCAGGCTACTCACTTTCTCGGGACGCAGTTTTTTATATTCTTCGTCTTCTTTCACAAAAGTACTTTCCTTGCCTTTTAACTCTACTTCCATCAGTTCATCTTTAAATGCCTGATTTTGATAGGCTTCATTAGCGCGGCGGTACGATTCTACTGCGTATTTGTCCTGATCTTCGCGGCTGAAACCATATTTGGCGGCGCAGCGGTCGCCACTGTTACCCATCATTTGCGAAGTGTATGGGTCTTGCAGCGCATCGCGAACAATGGCATCTACGAGTGCCCCATTTCCGTAGCGATACCCGTTGCGTGCATTTTCAAGCATGTAAGGAGCATTGGTCATACTTTCCATTCCACCGGCAATTACTATATCCTTATCGCCTAGCAGGATAGACTGCGCGCCCAGGATTACGGCTTTCATTCCGGAGGCGCAAACTTTGTTCACAGTGGTGCAGGTAGCGCCCGGATGAACGCCTGCGCCAAGAGCAGCCTGGCGTGCCGGAGCCTGGCCGGTATTGGCCTGAATCACATTGCCCATAATTACTTCTTCTACCTGATCGCCGGAAATAGTTCCGCGTTTCATTACTTCTTTAATAGCCTGACGGCCTAATTCCACTGCTGAAAGAGAGGCCAGCGAGCCGCTCAAACTTCCTATTGGAGTGCGGGTAAGGGCTACAACATATACTTCGTTCATGATTTACTATTTGTGGCGCCGAATGTAAACAAAGAAGGCGAAATTCAAGTTGAGAGCTGAAAGTATAGCATTCAAACATTGCTCCCCCACAAAAAGAAACTCCGCACTTTGCAGTGCGGAGCGTCAATCTAAAACCCAAACCCTATCTATAAAGATGCCCTTCGTGAGAAGGCGCCGCTGTTTGAGAAGCGGCTGAATAAGTTAGGGGACTTTACCTGCCCCTGAAGGTTCATAGCGTTCGTGATGAATGCCGTGATTCTTTTACAACTTGCGCTTCAAATCGTTACCTGCTTCCTTTACAGCATTTGCGCCTTGTTGTAATTTTTCTTTAACAGTGTTAGAACCTTCGTAAAGTTTTTCTTCCACCCTATCCTTTCCGGCCTCGATTTTCGCAGCAACTTTATCTTTTAACTCTGTAGCTTTATCTTTCAAACTTTCTGCTTTCCCTTCAGCCGAATCGCTTTCTGCACTCATTTCGTGCTTCCTGCTTTCCAATTTATCATTCAGCTGGTGCAAGCCTTCGTGAAGTTTTTCTTTTGCGTTTTCCACTAAACCACTCACTCTTTCTTTTGCTATTCCCAAGCCATCTTTAGCAGCTTCTACCAAGTTAGCTTTAGTGCGTTGCAATTCATCGCGAAGGTCGTGTTGTTTACCCTCCTGATTAGTTGCTGAAGTATGTTGTGCCGTTCCTTTATTTGCTGAGGCCTGTTTTGGGCCGTTGTTATTCGTTTCCATGACAATTGAATTTTAGTACGCCAGATTAGAAAATAGCCATGCCATGCCTTTTTAAGGTATCACGGGGAAAATTTTGCCGAAAACGATTAATCCTTTTCTGCCAGTTCCACATTTCGGGAACGGAGGAAGTAGTAAATGGCCTCGCGAACCTGCGCAGGGCCAATGGCTCCAGGAACATTTGGCGCTTTATATTGCAAACTGAAACTCACATACTTCTTTTCGAATGCAATCATATCAAGCGAAATATCACTAAGTTCTTTGGTTTCAAATCCTTTGTTAAGATGTTCCAGTAATTCTTCGCGAACCGTTTTAGCATCAGCAGTTGTACTGATATCAAAAATCACCTCATTCAATATAAACTGATTGAATGTAAAATTGACCAAAACCCCATTGCTTACTAAACCATTTGGAATGATCACGGTTCGTTCTTCAGCGGTTTGCATTACCGTATTAAATATTTGAATTTCGGTGACCTTCCCGGTTTTGCCTTGTACTTCTATTTTATCGCCAACGCGAAATGGCTTGAACAACAACAGCAGCACCCCGCCCGCAAAATTCGCCAAACTGCCTTGAAGTGCCAGCCCTACGGCCAAACCGGCGGCTCCGAGGATGGCTACCAGTGAGGTGCTGCGAATGCCGATTACATTCAACACCATGATGATAAGCACCACCTTGCTGCCGGCATTCACTAAATTTCTTGAAAAGCTTTTTAAAGTGCTGTCGAATGGTTTATCCTTGAGGTAAGCGCTAAACCACGAGTTAAACCGGTTCAACAACCGAAATCCGATGAACAGCAGCAGCGCACCGGCAACAATGCGCAATCCTACATCAATTAATTTCATGGCATAAGCCGTGAGCACTTCATTGCTGATGTGAAAATCGCGTATAGATGAAAGAAACGGCTGTGAGGCCGTATCGGCCGGAAGTTGAAATGGCATGCGCTGTATTAAAAAATCAGTGCCCGAAAGAAATAATAATCAGCGAATTACTCTTTGATACCGATTTCCACACGGCGATTCTTGGCGCGGCCTGCAGCGGTTTTATTATCACCAACCGGACGATATGGTCCATAGCCCGATGCCACCATCCTTGCCGGATTAATTCCTTTTGAAGAAATGTAGTTCATTACTGCCGATGCGCGGCGGTTGCTGAGATCTACATTTGACTGTTCCTTACCTACGTTATCGGTATGGCCATCAATATTCAACTTCAGGAAATTGTATTCATTCATAATGGCCACCACGTTATCAAGATCGTCATACGATTCTTTTTTCAGAATGTCTTTTCCGGTTTCGAAGAAGATATTTTTAGCAGCAAAATTGAGCTTCTTCTGCACTTCTACCCGCTGTGTTTCATTCAGCGCCGGTTTCGGGCAACCGTTATTTTCCGCTACGCCAAAAATATTAGGGCAGCGATCATTTGGATCCGGAATACCATCCCCATCACTATCAGGGCAGCCGGCATTTATTGCCAAGCCTTTTTGATCGGGGCAGGCATCCTCTTTATCGGCAATACCGTCGCCATCGCGATCAGGACAACCTTTCAACTCTGCCAAACCTTTTTGATCAGGACAAGCGTCATCCTTATCGGCAATCCCATCGCCGTCACTGTCAGGGCAGCCGTTCATTTCAGGAGTACCTTTTACTGTTGGGCAACTATCGTTCGGGTCAATAATTCCATCGCCGTCTGAATCAGGACAACCGCCATATTGGGCCAAACCCGCCAGCAGCGGACATTTGTCATCTTTATCAATAATCAAATCGCCATCTGTATCGGGGCAACCGCCCAATTCCTTCTTACCCGGGTCTATTGGGCACTTATCGTCAATATCAGGGACGCCGTCTTTATCGGTATCGCGTCCTTTGCCGAAGCGGGCTACGATGCCAAAGCTATGATGCATATAACTGGGGCGCGGATCGTTGTAAACCGGAGAAACAGCCTTCTTGGGAAGGTAGTTGTATTTGGCTTCAATAAAAAAGCCAAAGTTGCGCACCACCCATAGGTTTAAGCCCGCGCCGAAATCAATACTTCCCTTTACGTCATGCCATTTGTTCAAACCTCCGCCAAACACCAAATAAGGATCAAACCAGCATTTTTCTTTCAAAATATAACCGTTTGCAAAGCTGTACTTCACATCAACATCCCAATCCAGAAAAAATGCGCCATTACCGGTTTCGCCCTGAGTGCGGTAAGCTGAGCCTAACGAAAGTGTAGTTCCTACTGACAAGCCTGCTTTGAGGTGCCGATACACTTTTATATGTGCGGCAGCCGGTGTGAGATTCCAATTCTTGGCGTTAAAATATTCCTTGAAAAAAGGGCGATCGCCAATAGTCATTTGCGGACCGTGTGTGCCCAGGGCAATCAACCATGGGTTATCGCGGTTTTGCGCCACTGCAACGGTTGTAATCAGAAGAAATCCATTGAGTATTAATGCGTAAAGTTTATTCATAAGCTCACTTTAGTTAAAGTAAATTTAAGATTGATTCCGAATTCTTCATTCTGAAAAAAATTGCGCCTAAATGAATGAAATTACTAATACATTTCATTTTGATTTGGGAAATCGGTCAACTTCACATCTTTAATATAATCCTGAACCGCCGTTTTCATCAGATCGGCCATTTCGAGATAGCGGCGTACAAAACGCGGGCGAAACTCTTTGTTGATACCTAGCATATCGTGCGTAACCAACACCTGACCATCTACACCTGAACCGGCTCCAATACCGATTACCGGTATATGAACGCTTTTGGCCACTTCGCCCGCTAAAGCTGCTGGAATTTTTTCCAGCACCAAGGCAAAGCAGCCGAACTTTTCAAGCAGTACGGCATCTTCCTTCAACTTGCGCGCTTCAGCTTCTTCTTTAGCCCGAACATTATAGGTGCCGAATTTATAGATGCTTTGTGGAGTAAGGCCCAAATGACCCATTACCGGAATTCCTGCGGTTAGAATTCTTTCAATGCTCTCGCGAATTTCTGAGCCACCTTCCATTTTCACCGCATGAGCACCGCTTTCTTTCATAATGCGTATGGCTGATTCTAATGCTAAACGCGAGTTTCCCTGATACGAGCCAAAAGGCAGGTCAACTACAACCAGCGCCCGGCTTACGGCACGAACCACCGATGAGGCGTGATAAATCATTTGATCAAGCGTAATGGGCAATGTGGTTTCATGACCAGCCATCACATTTGATGCCGAATCGCCAACCAGAATAATATCAATACCGGCCGCATCCACTATGCTGGCCATTGAAAAATCATAGGCCGTAAGCATGGCGATTTTAGTTCCGGCATCCTTAAATTCCTGAATAGTGTGAGTGGTAATGCGCTTGATTTCTTTTTGAACTGACATGTAGCAAAGTTAGAAAAAGGTTAGCCATCGTATAGGTGCAAAAGCTATCTTCGCCCAAAACCATTTTTTGTGCGTATAGCTGCCTTTCTTATTTCTGCAGCAGCAACAGTTGGGCTTACTGTTGCGCTGAACACACCGTTTGGGCAAATCCCTGCATTTGGAAAATTCCTCGACCCCTTTTCGGGATTTTGGCAGAATGCCGAAAATGAAAGAACATTCCACGACCTCCAATTCCAATCGAAAGATTTGAAAGCACCTGTAGAAGTATATTTCGACGAACGGATGGTGCCGCACATTTTTGCGCAGAATGATGAAGACCTCTTCTATATGCAGGGTTATGTAACCGCCCGGTTCCGCTTGTGGCAAATGGAAACACAAGTGCGCAATGCCGCAGGTAGAATAAGCGAGGTTGTAGGTTCTAAAGCTTTAGACAACGATCGCCTTCAACGCCGCATTGGCCTGCAATTTGGCGCCGAAAATTCTGAAAACTTCATTGCTTCTGATCCCCAAAGCCGCGCTTTTTTACAAGCGTATTGTAAAGGTGTGAATGCCTACATCGAAACACTTCAGCCCAAAAATTTTCCTATAGAATACAAATTGCTTGGCTATGCCCCGGAACCTTGGACACCTCTCAAAACCGCGCTATTGCTGAAAAACATGGCTAACATGCTTTCAGTTTATGAGTACGATATTGAGAATACCAACTTCGTAGCCCGATATGGTGAAGAGCAATTTCAGTATTTGTATCCTGAAAAAGATTCATTCAGTGATTATATCATTCCCAAAGGAACAGCATGGAACTTCGATCAGCCACAAACAGCCAAAAATTCGGAAGCTGATACTATTCGCGACAAAAGACAGGCGCTTCTTTTTAAAAATGTATTACCAAAGCCGCAAGAACTGAACGGCTCGAACAATTGGGCCGTGAGCGGCGCTAAAACTACGTCGGGAAAACCACTTTTATGCAACGATCCGCATTTGCAACTCAACTTACCAAGCATTTGGTACGAAATGCATTTGGTTTCGCCTTCTGCTGATGTGTATGGCGCTACATTACCAGGCGCGCCCTGCGTAATTAGTGGTTTCAATAAAGATATTGCTTGGGGCGTTACTAATGGCGGAAGAGATGTGCGCGACTGGTTTGCTATAACTTTCAAAGATGATTCGCATAATGAATATCTGGTTGACGGCAATTGGGTGAAAACCGAAAAACGCATAGAACACATTCATGTGAAAGGCGGGAAAGATTTTGAAGACACGGTGTTGTACACCCGTTACGGACCGGTAGTGTATGATCAAAGTTTTGGAGAGGTGAAGGCTAAAAAATTTCTGGCTTTAAAATGGACAGCGCATCAGGGCTCCAATGAGTTTATGACCTTCTACAAAATGAACCGGGGTAAAAATTATGACGATTATCTGGCAGCGCTAGATGATTATACCTGCCCCACGCAAAACTTTGTTTTTGCTTCGCGCAGCGGCGATATTGCGATTAAGCAACAAGGGAAACACCCGCTTACGCACAACCGCGTGGCCGATGGATCGAAAAGCGAAAACGACTGGCGAGAGTATATTCCTCAAGAGCGAAATCCATTGGTGAAAAATCCTTCAAGAAATTTTGTGTCCAGCGCCAATCAATTTCCTGTTGATGAAACTTATCCTTATCCGATTTCGCGTGTTGGAATTTATGAAGAACAACGAGCCATACGAATCAATCAAATGCTTTCGAAAGAAGAAAAAATGGATGCCGGCTATATGATGAAAATGCAAAACGACAATTTCAACATTACGGCCAGCCTGGCATTGCCAACTATGCTGAAAGTGTTGAAGCGCGAGCAATTCAGTAAATATTCTAAAGAATTACAACTGCTGGAAAATTGGGATGATGTGGATGCTCCGGAATCGGAAGCTGCTACCTTGTTTGAGGTATGGAGCACCATCTTGTACGAAAAATTATGGGATGAAATGGACGATGTAAATGCGCCAATGAAAAAACCCAATTGGTACCGCACTGCTTACTTTTTGCGTAACGATAGCAACAGCATTTTTTACGACGACCTTCAAACCGGCGAGCGGGAAGACCGCATTATGCTGGTGAACGAAACCTTCGACATAGCAATGAGCAAACTGGCAAGTGAAAAGCAAAAAGCCTGGGGCAATTACAAAGCCACCGGTGTAAGGCATTTGGCCAAACTGGATGCATTTTCGCGGCTGAATATTTTTATTGGCGGAAACAGAGGCATTGTGAACGCCACTAGTTCAACGCATGGGCCCAGTTGGCGAATGATTGTGGACTTTGGAGCGGAAAAGGCTTACTGTTTATTCCCCGGGGGCGAATCGGGAAATCCGGGAAGCAAATTTTACGATGATATGATTGATTTTTGGTCGAAGGGAAAATACTACGAAGCTTCACTGCAACCTAAAGAATCCATCAAGGCATTGTATAAAATCAAAGCAGTAAAGCAGTAGTAATTTGAGGATTAGTTGATTTGATGATAGGCAGATGCCGATACAACAAAGCGAAAGATTTCTGCCACGGAATTCGCCATTGATCATTTGAATTTTTTATGGCGGATGCCGCGCTATCCGCTGCAAGTCCTCAGCCGCAAAAATTTAAAATGGCAAGTTGTAAAACGGAAGCTGCTAGGCATTAAAATTTGCATCAGGCAAAAGCATTTCACCATATACCATTTTAAATTTTTGCGGCTTCCGGGCTTTCCGCTCCTATCGCTACCGCGGTTAGCCATAATCTCCGGGGCTTCCGTTTTTTTGAGTAGCAAAAAAAAGAGCCCATAATTCTTTTTAGTCTTGAGCAATCAGCTCCACTTCATAGCCGCTATGTTTGCGAACATTGAAGACTTGTCCGCCTTCGAACATGAGATATTGTGCGCGGATTCCGGTGAGCACAGCATTGATTTCGGGTTGTTTGTCAAACCCGATACTCTTTACTTTTTCAGGATAAACTGTAACCGGATATTGCAATTCCACAATTTCATTATTGGCAGAAAAATATTGCCGAAGTGGTTCCGGCATCAACTCGCGGATGCGCTGTTTTTCTTCCTCCAAAACAATGGCTGCATTAAACTCATTGCGAAGCATTTTGCTCCAATGAGTTTTATCCGATAAAAACTCTTTTAATGACACTTCAATCAATCCAGCAATTTGACGATAGGGTGTTTCGGCAAGAATGATGGCGCGATTAGCGCCCTGATCGATCCATCTTGTAGGAATTTGTGTGCTTCGGGTTACACCCACTTTTATTTCATTCACTAAGGCGAGATAAACAAAGTGCGGTTGTAAATGATTGCGGAGTTCCCAATCCACATCGCGGCCTTTGTGTTCATGTGCCAAACATAATTCCGGTCTTAAAATACACTCGGCATTATCGGCGGCCGTGGCAAAACAGTTGTAGCACAGGCCTTCGCCAAACGATTTATAGGTCTTTTTTCCGCATACCGTACAAAATATAGAACCTGTGAAACGAAGGGATA
This sequence comes from Chitinophagales bacterium, assembly GCA_046329575.1. Lineage (GTDB taxonomy): Bacteria > Bacteroidota > Bacteroidia > Chitinophagales > LD1 > UBA1941. The sequence continues at coordinate 22,903 of JAXLUJ010000003.1, forward strand.
TTCTGCGGTTCAGCAGTTCGTTCATTGCCACTAAATCAGCACCTAACTGCAAACGGTATTGCACCGGATTAATAAAACTGGTGGGCATTTTACCCAAAACACCAAGGTAACGCATGTTCTATTTCTTCAAACCGTCGATATAGCCAACAATGGCCGTGGCCTGCTCGTCGGTTAAACCTTCAATAGGCTGCATATTTCCTTTTCCATGAAGAATGGCATTTTTCTTTTCGTCATCAGAAAGCGCAGAATGGCTAAGATCGGCAGCTCCTGCTAATTGCGCATCGCCATTTTCGCCATGGCAACGGGCGCAATTATTGTTGTATAATTCACGGCCATCATTTGCCGTTGCAGGAGCTACTACGGTGTGTGTTTTCTTTTTGTTGATTTCTGCCAATCCGTATGCACCAATAATCAACAGCACGGCCAATACCGCCAAACCCTTGTTCGCTTTTTTAAAGCCTACAATTGCAATAGGTATAGAAGCGAATACCATAGCCAGTTTCAGATATTGCAAGGTAGTTAGTGCAGCGCCTTGCATCAGCAACCAAAATCCGGTGGCCAGAAACAACAGACTGATAACCATTTCAGCAATACGCGTTTTGGCAGTATAATTTTTAAGCAGTTCACTTTTGTTAGAAAGCAACAAAAAAGTCTTCCACAAATAATGAAACAAAAAAGCAGAGACCAGAATGCGGTGAATCAGTACGATAGTGTGATAGTTCATTTGTTGAGTTTTATGAGCCGAAGTACCATTGTTGCTTTATGGCTTCAGCAATTTGAAATATGTTGCGTTTTGATCGATTGAAAATTGGGATAGTTTCTGCAAGGTTAATATTTCTTTTTTAGGTTCATTACTTCCATTGTAGCGAAAACGGCTATTACCAACTGTAATAAGGACGGGCATTTCAAAGTTTTCTACATCAGTTTTCCAATGGAAGGTAAATTCATAGGTTTTGCCTTTTTTCTTCTTCAGTGCGTAAATCAGTTCAGGAATATCGGCATGATCGAGATACTGTTCAAATACGGGTTTTAGATTGGCATGAGTGTAATCACAAAAATAACGCACTACATCTGACCCATCGGTTGTCTTGTATTTAAAAGCCGTATCGCTTATTGATTTAATGGCCATCCACCATAGTGAATCGTTGTTTACAATGGTTCGGATGGAATTCAGCATCAGCGCGCCTTTGCGATACATATCACCATCGCCTTCTTCATTCACCCCGCGTATTTGCCCCCTTATGGGGTTGTGATTCCCAACTTCTGATTTGCGGGCATTCAGATACTGCTGTGCTAACTCCGGTCCATATAAACACTCTACATAAACCGCCTCACCATAAGTGCAAAAACTTTCATGAAGCCACATATCGGCCATATCGTTGCAGCTTACGCTGTTGCCCCACCATTCATGTCCGCTTTCATGTATAATGATATAATCGAAATTCAATCCGATACCGGAGTGATCGTATCCGGCGTAACCGGGTTTGTATTGATTTCCATAGGCAATATTGCTTTGGTGTTCCATGCCCAGATAAGGCGTTTCCACCAGTTTGTAGCCATCGCGCTGAAAAGGATATTTTCCAAAATACTGCTCGTAGCATTTCATCATCGGCTTCACCTGTTCAAATTGTTTTATTGCTTTTTCATAGTGATAAGGCAACACATAATAGTTCAGGTCCAGAACCGATCCGTCAGCATTCACATATTTGTCAGAAAAGTACGCGTAATCGGCAATGTTTAAACTCACGTTGTATAGATTGATGGGATAAGTCACCAACCAGGAGTAAGTTACCGTACTATCTTTGTTAGAAGTTTCACCTTCTTTCTTTCCATTTACAACAGCCACCAATCCTTTTGGTACAGTGCAACGTACCCGAATCCCTAAATCGGGTTCATCGCTATTATGATCTTTACATGGCCACCAACTGGAAGCGCCCAAACCTTCACAAGCCACACCAATCCACGGTTTGCCGTTGGCATCATGTGCCCATACAAAACCACCATCCCAGGGCGCACGTTTAGCTGATATAGGTTTGCCCGAAAAACCGATCTTTAAGGTTGCAGTACTATCTTTCGCAATTGGTGAAAGAAAAGCGGCAAAAACGGCTTGAAATTCCCGGGTATAAGGAATGCCTTTACCGGCATAAGTCAAACTTTCAATTTTAAAACTATCATTCAAATCGAATTGCAGGCTGCGAATGTCGGTAAGCGCCTTAAACCTCATTTCTACGCTTCCGGAAATGGTGTGGCGGAGGGTGTCAACGCTAATTTGAAGTTCATAGAATTGAACATCATAACAATTGCGTTCCGGCCTCAAACTGCCCCGAAGCGAATCGGCCCGGGTGTACTCTTTTTTCTGGGTGGTGAGCTGTGCCTGTAAATTGCCCGCAAGCAGTAAAACCAGCAAGCCTAAAAAATATTTCATAACCTCTAAAATAGCTTTACCTATTAATCAATCCTTATAAACTACAGGCTAAAAAGCTATTTTGCGGCAAATTTTTTCAGGATGAATTACGATCTTATAGTAATAGGAAGTGGCCCCGGAGGTTATGTGGCGGCCATTCGCGCTTCCCAACTGGGAATGAAGGTAGCCGTAGTGGAAAAGGAAAACCTGGGCGGCATTTGTTTGAACTGGGGATGCATTCCAACAAAAGCTTTGTTGAAAAGCGCACAGGTTTTTGAATATCTGAACCACGCCGCCGATTATGGCATTTCTGTAAGTGGCGGCAAGGCCGATTTTGGCGCCATTGTAAAACGCTCCCGGGGCGTGGCTGAAGGAATGAGTAAGGGCATTCAGTTTCTTTTCAAGAAAAATAAAATTGATGCCATCATGGGTATGGGCAAGGTGAAAAAAGGTGGAAAAGTTGAAGTAACGGCAGCAGACGGCAAAATAACCGAATACGCAGCCAAACACATTTTACTAGCTACCGGCGGACGAAGCCGCGAATTGCCCAACATCAAACAGGATGGAAAGAAGATCATCGGCTATCGTGAGGCTATGAGCCTGCCGCAACAACCGGCATCGATGGTTGTGATGGGCAGTGGCGCAATCGGAATGGAATTCGCTTATTTCTACAATGCGCTGGGAACTAAAGTAACAGTGGTAGAATATGCCACACGAATTTTACCTCGCGAAGATGCGGAGGTTTCGAAAGAAGTGGAACGCATCATGAAGAAAAAAGGGATTGCTTTTGTAACCGGCACCTCGGTAGAAAGTGTGGACACCAAGGGAAAAGGCTGTATAGTTACCATGAAGGATGCTTCAGGCGCCACTCAAAAAGTAGAATGCGATGTGGTGCTTTCTGCCGTTGGAATTTCTACCAATATTGAAGGTATTGGTTTGGAAGATGTAGGTGTAAAAACGGATAAAGGACTGGTGGTTGTGGATGATTTCTACAAAACCAATGTTGCCGGCATTTATGCCATTGGCGACATTGTAAAAGGGCCTGCATTGGCGCATGTGGCCAGCGCCGAAGGCATTACTTGCGTTGAAAAAATTGCCGGTCATCATCCCGAGCCAATTGATTACAACAACATTCCTGGCTGTACTTATACATGGCCGGAAGTGGCCAGTGTGGGCATTACAGAAGAAGAGGCCAAAGCAAAGGGCATTGCTGTTAAAGTAGGTAAATTCCCTTTTTCTGCATCGGGAAAAGCCAGCGCTTCGGGTTCAAAAGATGGTTTTGTAAAAGTGATTTTTGATGCCAAGTATGGCGAATGGCTGGGTGCTCACATGGTGGGTGCCAATGTTACTGAAATGATTGCCGAAGTGGTGGTAGCGCGTAAACTGGAAACTACCGGCCACGAAATCATTAAGGCCATTCATCCACATCCAACCATGAGCGAAGCGATTATGGAAGCGGCTGCTGCGGCCTACGGCGAAGTCATCCATTTATAAACTCACGGAATTGAATAAAAAAAGGGCTGCTTCTTTCAAGCAGCCCTTTTTTATGGATAGAAACAGCAATTACAAATAAATGACGCGAGAGTGACCATTTACGGTTACCGTAGCTTCGTTGTCGCACGCTCCCGAACCAAAATCAATTACCCTATCGGCTTTGCCTTGAATACTTAAGGTTACTTTACCTTGCGTAAAATGGCGTTTTCCTGAACCGCAACTCATATCGCGGATCAATGGATTGGCGGCATCAATCACCGCATTGAAAGCCAAACCGGCAGCAGATGTTCCACTGGCCGAACCGGTAACCGAATACTTATCATCAAAAATTCCGGGAGTACTTTCGCCGGCAAGCATTTCCCGCGAGCGACTGGTGCTCCAAATCACCGTGCCACCGTTGTTGGCCAGTGCAATGGAACCACTGGCCGAAATATTCCAGTACAGATTATTCGAAGCGTTTCTACCCATGTTAATCACTGTTTTGGTGCTATTGTCAGAAACCAAATTGCCATTCACCGAATAACCCTGAAAATGATACGTAATGGTAGTGCCCGCATCTTTATATTTTCCGGTGTAGGAAACAATGATCTTTCCGGCTCTCGTGCGGCCGTCGTTGCCGGTACAACCTGTTCCAAAATCGATGGTCATTACCCGTGGCGAAGAAGTGGTATCGCGTGAAACTATGGCACAACCGCTCAGCAAATCATCGGCTCCATCGGTTTTGAACGAAACGGAGCCATTTGCAGCCGCATCATCGGCAATATTCTGCGCTTCGGTAAAAATATTATCGGCTAAAGCGTGGTTCGATGCCGGAGCAGTATCGGTATCGGTAAGCGTTGTGGTTTCCTTCTTGCAGGAACTAAAGGTAGCCAGCGTTAATGCCGCGCCAACTGCCAGGAACCGAATGTTGCTTTTCATAGTAGCTTTTTTTAGTTGAAAAATATGATTGAACTATAGGACGAGCACTTTTGATTAAAGTTTAATACGTCCCTATTTTTTAACAACTTAAAAGCAAGCCTGATTAATTCTTAAAGAACCGCGAACTGGTGGAACTTCCGGCTTGATCGGCTTTTACGATATAAACACCTTTTGCCAGATCTTCTATTTCAAAAGCTTTATGGAAATTTCCTGCAGCAATGGTTTCATTGAAAAGTTGTTTTACCATTTGGCCCTGCAGATTATAAACTAACAGTGAAAGTGTTCCTCCTTTCGAAGCTTCAAAACTTACGTTAATTACCTGATGTGCGTGGGCAGGGAAAAGCTGAAACCCTTTCATACCATCGGTTTCAGCTATGCCTGAAACCGTAGAGCCAATGGTAACATGGCTGTAATAAATATAGTCATTATCGTTGGTGAGGCTGCTATCGGCAAAATTTCCGGCATAGTAAAAGGTAACCGGCCCCACAGAAGTAGCAGGCGCTTGCCATTTATAGATCCATATTTTATTGTTGTTCGCGTGATAATGTGAGATATAAGAGCGTCCGTTTAGCGGAGTTACGGTACCCAAAGTATCTTTCGTATTGGTATGATTGGTGGCAATGAATAGCCCGGCGCTGTTGTCAGAACCATCATGAGCACTCATCTCAAAGCCGAAACGCTTGGCGTTTACTGTATTGTTCTTCAATTCCATGCTCATGTAATAAGTAACTCCCGGTGTATATTGAGAAGTAGGTGTAAGCAATCCACCGGAAAGGCCCGCCAGAGTGGTGGCCATCTTCACTGCAAATTTGGAAGAGTCTTCAGCAGCCGTATTCGTAGTATGGCATTGCGTGCAATTGGTATAAAATGGCGGCTCCATAGTCATTCCGGGCTGCGGAGCATCGCCGCTGGAGTTAGCTTTGAACGAAATGAGTGACACACCGGTTAAGGCTACAAAAGTGAATAGCGAGGTAAATGTTTTTACTTTCATGTACTTAGTGATTGATTTTTAAATAAAAGAATTTATAAATAGAATTTTCAGTTCATCAGGAAATCGGTTTCATAACTGTTAGAATTGCCACGTTCATCGCTTACCGTAATTTTCAAGAGATGTTTTCCGTAAGATAAATTTTCTAGTAGAACAGATAACCTTCCGGTCTTAGCATCCATTTCCATCAGCCTCCAATTATCGTCAATAAAAGCATTGAATGTAGCCACTCCCGAAAGTTTATCGGATGTGCGGAATAAAATTCGCTGGTTGGCAGAATACGGTTTTTGTGGATTGAAATTGATGGGTTGAAGGGTTGGCGCAACTGTATCAAGGCGCAACGAGAAGGCGCCGAGTTCGCGCACTTTGGCACTAATAAAAAGCCCTTCACTCTTTCCACCTTTAGCTACCCAGCTACCGTTCAGATCCTTCCACACTACTACTACTTTATTCAATAAATAATTTGGAATGCCAGCGGCTAATAATTTCACGGTAGCATAGTCTAACAAATGGATAGTGTTCTCTCCCAGCGTATAGGTAGCTACACCGTTGGTATCGCGGGTTACTTTATAATTCACAAAAACAGTATCTGCCAGTGCCTTTGCCGATATGGCATACCCAAATTCCTCCGTATTAAAAATGTTGTCGTTCCCGCAGTCGAGCATCTTTCCCATACGAACACCATTTGGCTTGAATACCCTGGAGTGCACATCACGTTGCAAAATGATCTTCACTTTCGAAACATTACCGGCAAAATCAGATGACTCTAATTCCACCACATGCGGTTGTGAATCGCTCAGATCAATAAACCCATGGTTCACCGCCACCGGATACATATCGAGCCGGTTGCCGGGAAGTTGGAATAGCCGATGAAAGGATCGGCTGCCTTCTTTCAAAAAAACCGGATAATCAACCTGACAAATCACCTGCCGCATATCTGCAAACGAAACGCGGTCGGTCCGATAGTAATAGATTAGTTTCCCATTATCAAAAAGCTTGATTGCATAAACGCCGAATGCCGCGGCGGTTTGGTCCATTCTATCGAAAGTGTTCAGAGCAATGCCCACTTTATCGGCATTCACTTTCACCGCAGTAGCAGTGGTGGCTATACTGCCTTCCTTTTTTGAAAGTGGCAAACGCAATGCGGTACTAAAATGGTTTTGTCCATCCATAGGATAAACTTTGATGGCATTCACCAATGGGGCGATGTGATCGTGGGGAACAAAGCCAAAAAGCATAGGATTCATCGGCCGTTCGGCACTATCGCGAACCTCAAAGTGCAGATGCGGACCGCCGCTACCGCCGGTGTTCCCACTTAAGGCTACTACATCACCTTTCTTTACCGGAAGTTCTCCTGATTTAAAAAACAAATCAACCGAAAAACTTTTTTTACGATACTGCTCGGTACGCAGGGCTTTGGTTATAGCATCATTAAAAGAAGCCAAATGGCCATAAACCGTAGTGTAACCATTAGGATGCGTAATGTAAAGCGCGTTCCCATATCCGAAGGGAGAAACATTCACCCGCGATACATAACCATCGCCTGCGGCCAATACTTCTAAACCTTCGCGTTCTAACGTACGCATATCCAGGCCGGCATGAAAGTGACCTTTCCTCGGCTCGGCAAAATTGCCCGATAACACCAGCGGATTTCGAAGCGGCATACCAAAATTATTGGGGATCACCTGTGCCTGCGGTTCTGATTGCCATACCATACAAATCAATACGACCAACGCTTTTGGCCAATGCAGTTCAAACATCATCTTCTTTACAAATCAAAAGTTTGGCGCCAGCGCTTCTTTTTTGTAATGCGCATTGATAATCTTCACCACTTCTGATGGGTCGTCGGTTATATGAAACAAGTTCAGATCATCAGGACTCACATTTCGCTCCTTTGCAATAACGGTGTGTTTAATCCATTCAATTAAACCACTCCAATATTCTTTCCCAACCAGAATGATAGGCACTTTGGCAATTTTTTTTGTTTGAACCAAAGTGAGTACTTCAAACAGTTCATCCAGTGTTCCAAATCCGCCTGGCATATACACAAATGCCTGCGCATACTTGATAAACATCACCTTTCTGGCAAAAAAGTATCGAAAGATGAGAACGCGATTGTGATCTACATAAGGATTGGCGCCCTCTTCGTGAGGAAGCACAATATGCAAACCTACTGAACGCCCTTTCATATTCTTCGCACCGCGGTTCCCGGCTTCCATAATTCCCGGGCCGCCACCGGTAATGATTCCGTAGCCTTCCTTCGCCAGTTTCTCGGCAATTTTTACCGTTAATTCATAAGCAGGATGTTCTTCCCTGGTACGTGCACTTCCGAAAATCGAAACACATGGCCCATAACGTTCCATACGATCGAAACCATCGGCAAACTCAGCGATGATCTTAAACATGCGCCATGCACTGTCGGCATGGTGATTTACCCATTTCTTTTGTTTCATACGTTTTATTTAGAAGTAGATGGTGCGTTGGAAATAAAAAACAATCCGGCAAAGGTGATACCGCCATTGAGCAGCAAGAGTTCCAGGCCAATCTTATAATTACCTAAAAAAAGCGCTGCCTTTTCGCTGATCACAAAACACAAAATTGGCGACAATATACAAACCATTGGCACCAGCGCATTTCGCACCCGGCGTTTGGTGAAAATGCCAAAGCAGAAAAGCCCCAACAGCGGACCGTAAGTAAAGCTGGCCACTTTCAGAATGGCAGAAATCACCGAATCTTTAATCAATTGCTGGTACGAAATGATGAGCGCGAAAAACAGTATAGTGATAGCTATATGAACCATCCTCCTTATTCGAAGCTTTTTTACTTCCTCCCATTGCTTTTTATCGAAGTCAAGAATATCAATACAAAAAGATGAAGTAAGAGCCGTTAAAGCCCCATCGGCACTAGGAAAGAGGGCGCTGATGAGCCCGATAACAAAAACCACCCCGGCCACCGGCGGAAGATATTGCAAAGCAATAAGCGGAAAAGTTTCATCGCTTCGCGCAGGCAAAACGATTTGATGCGCTTCACTATAAAGATATAACGCTCCGCCCATGATCAGGAACAATAAATTTGCAGCCATCACAATCACCGAAAAAAGGAGCATATTTTTCTGCGACTGCCACAGCGTACTTACCGAAATGTTCTTTTGCATCATCTCCTGATCAAGCCCCGTCATAGTTATGGTAATGAAAGCTCCGCCAATAATTTGTTTCAGGAAGAAATTACCGGCTTTCCAGTCTTGATATTGAAAAATATTCGTGTATCCCTTTTGTTGCATGTGTTGCAGCATCTCCCCAAAAGGAAGTTGCAGTTCTTTACGAATCATGATGATGGTAATTACCAGCGCAAGCAACATTCCTGTGGTTTGAAGCGTATCGGTCCAGATTATCGTTTTCACCCCACCATTGAAGGTGTACAGCCATATCATTAATAAAATTACGGCCGCAGAAATGGCAAAAGGAATGCCATGAGGTTCTAACAAAAAGTGGTGCAGCACCATAAGTACGAGATAAATGCGGATCGAAGCGCCAAGCGTTCTGGATATCAGAAAGAAAGATGCGCCCGTTTTATAGGACGTTTCGCCCAGGCGCTGCCGCAAATAGGCATAGATGGAGGTGAGTTGCAACCGATAATACAGGGGAAGCAACACAAATGCTACGGCCAGATAGCCAATAAAATAACCCAAAACCACTTGCATGTAGCCAAATCCCTTGGCCTGTACCTCACCGGGAACGCTCATAAAAGTGACGCCGCTAAGCGAAGTACCGATCATTCCATAGGCAACCAACAACCAGTTCGACTTGCGCTCGCCAATGAAGAATGATTCATTTCCTGCGCCGCGAGCCGTATAGAATGCAATGCCTAAAAGGGTAGCGAAATACAGAAAAACAAAAAAGAGTATGATCGTTAACATGAATACAGCAGTGCCATTACCTTTCGGAATTAGCAACTGCTTCAAATTAAACCGAGAACATTTCGGTGTAACAGAATTGTAAAGAAGAATTATCAACACCTAAGTGGTGTTAATTTTTTGTAAATTGGTTTTCAATTGCTGTTACATTCGGCAAGTGAGCAACCATTTATTAATGTAAAAATTGGATTCATGAAGCACAAATTACTCCTGATCGTACTGGTAACTGCTTCGTATGCCGCCCAATGTCAAAGGGTTATAAGCGGCGTAGTTACCTCGTTGCGCGACAAACAGCCGCTAATCGGCGCATCGGTTGTGGTAGAAAAAACAGCCATAGGTACCACTACCGACCTGGATGGAAAATATTCCCTGTCGGTTCCCGAAAATGCCTCAAATGTGGTAGTAAGCTATGTGGGAATGACTACCAAAATAGTTCCAATCACAGGGGCCGTTCTGAACATCTCTTTGGAAGAAAATGAAAAAGTTTTGAAGGATGTGATTGTTACGGCCTTAGGCGTGAAGCGCGAAAAAGCCTCCCTGGGTTATTCCACTACCACCGTTAAATCAGAAGAACTAAATAATGCAAACCCGGGTTCAGCGCTGAATGCGTTGCAGGGTAAGGTAGCCGGTGCTCAAATCACCAGCGCTACCGGCTCTCCGGGCGGTTCTACGCGTGTAGTGCTGCGCGGCGGTTCATCGCTTACCGGCGATAATAATGCACTGATTGTGGTAGATGGTGTGCCTATCGACAATGGAAACTTCGGTTTCGATGATGTATTGAACAATCAGTTCGACGCGGGCTCCCGGGGCAACGATATTAACCCTCAGGACATTGAAAACGTAACTGTACTGAAAGGCGCCGCCGCTGTTGCTTTATATGGCCAACGTGGTGCTAACGGCGCTATTCTTTACACCACTAAAAGAGGCCGCGTAACAGATGGTCAGGGTCGCCCATGGAAAGTTAGTTTGAACTCTACCGTAAGTTTCAGCAATCCGCTGAAATTACCTGAAAACCAGAATGAGTACGGCCAGGGCGGCGAAATGCAACCGGATAGTCGCGAAAACTTTAGCTGGGGCCCGAAGTTCGATGGCGTAGTTCGGCCATGGGGACAAGCCGTAAACGATTCGCAACGTGTAAAACCATATTCGGCTCTCCCTAATAATCAAAAACAATTCTTTCAAACCGGAATTATCACCAATAACAACGTTTCACTATCAGGCGCTTTGAAAGGTACCAGCTATTATTTGTCGTATAACAACTATAACTACAAAGGTGTGGTAGAAGGAACCGGCTATCAGCGCAATTCGATTAAAGCCACTATAGCCCACGATTTTGGCGACAAGCTCAGCGTTTTTACTTCTGTAAACTATATTAAAACCAATGGCGATTTGCTGAATCAAGGCCAAAGTGATAATGCTGCCTATTTTGCTGTACTAAATGTGCCGCGCGATATTCCGGTTGCTGAACTAAAGGACCTCAACAATCCTTTCAATACACCAAGCGGCTACTTTGGCAACTATTACCCCAATCCTTACTGGATGCTGGCCAACCAAAAAACTACCAACGAAGTGGATCGTTTCATGGGTAACCTTACATTAGATTACAAACCCACTAAATGGCTCACTTTTACCGGACGCATTGGCGCCGATGTTTACACCGATGCTCGTTATCAAAAATGGAAACGTCTGGAATTCGTGAATCGCGATGTACCCAAAACTTATCCCGGACGGTATGGCGAGGATATTTACCGCGTAAATGACATTAACGCCGATCTTATTATTCGTGCCAATAAAACATTTAAAGAAAAATGGACCATTGGCGGTTTGTTAGGCACCAATATCTATCAGAATAAAAGAAGGGAAACCAGCGGCCGCACTGCAGGTTTAGCGATCGACGATTACTATAATTTCCAGAATTCACTGGACCGGCCGATACTTACAAATGCCACCTTTACGCACCGTCTTATTGGCTTGTATGGTGAAATCGATTTCGCTTATAAAAGCATATTCTTCTTAACTGTAACCGGCCGAAACGACTGGTCATCTACACTTCCGGTTCATAAGAATTCCTATTTCTATCCAAGTGTGAGCGGCTCGTTCGTACCTACTGAATTGGCCAAGATCAATCCGTGGATTTTGTCATACGCCAAGATTCGCGCCAGCTATGCCGTGATCGGAAAGGATGCCGACCCCTATTTATTGCGCAATGCTTTTGTGCCGGGCACTGTGAGTGATGGCTATAACGAATCAGAAGTGCATTCGCCATTCTATAATTATGTTGATTTGAATGGTGACGGAATTCCTGATCCGGTGAATAATGTAACCGGTTATTCGGTAAGTAATATTCTGCGCAACCCTAATCTGAAACCTGAAATTTCTCATACCTGGGAGGTGGGCGCTGAATTGAACTTCTTAAAAGATCGGCTCACCGTAGATATCACGTATTATCAGAAACGTTCAGTGAACGAAATCATTGAAGTGCCCGCAGCGCCTTCCAGTGGTTATAGTTCCCGTATCGTAAATGCCGGTATCTTTTCAAACAAAGGCGTGGAGCTGGCAGCACGGGTTACTCCGGTGGCTACTAAGGGCGGATTTAAATGGGAATTGTATGGCACTTTTACACGAAACTGGAGCAAAGTGGAAAAGGTTTCTGACGATGCGCAACAGATTGTGATCGGCGGATTATCGTCCATGTCGATAGTTGCACAAGCCGGTCAGCCTTATGGCACCTTTTATGCCGTAACCTCCCAACGCGATCCGCACGGAAATCCGGTGGTGGACAGTGCTACGGGCAAACCACTGATAACTGCGACACCACAAATTGTAGGCAACAATCAGCCTACCTATCTGGCAAGTTTTGGAACCACGCTTTCGTGGAAAGGTCTTCGGTTTAATATATTATTCGACGTTCGGCAGGGTGGAAAAGTATATTCCGGAACCCGGGACCTGCAGCAGTTTATTGGAACCGATCCGCTTACACTGTACAACAATCGTCAGGATTTTGTTATTGAAAAAAGCGTTTATAAAGGTTCCGACGGACAATATCATGCCAACTCCACTCCTGTACATTATCAGGATTATTGGACCAACTACATGCGTCAGGACTATTCCTACAATTTGATTAGCGCCAGCTACATCAAACTTCGCGAAATCTCATTGGCCTACGCCTTGCCATCACGATTGTTCAAGAATAACAAAGTGATGTCGGGCTTAGAGATCAGCGTTTTCGGAAATAACTTATTGATGTGGGTGCCTAAGGAAAACACCTACATCGATCCGGAAGTGAATGCCAGCGGAGCCGGCAACGTTCAGGGTTTTGAATACTATAACCTTCCATCGCTGCGCAGCATGGGCTTTGGTATCAAAGCAGATTTTTAAACGCACCAAAATTGAAAGACATGAAAAAGAATATCACATATAAATTGAGCTTGGTGGCGGCGTTTTTTGCATTGCTGGTTACCTCCTGTAAAAAAGATTTTCTTGACGTAAACCAAAACGAAAATTTTCCTGAGCAAGTAGACGTAAAATACGCGCTTCCTGCAGCACAGGCATATTTAGGATACACCATGGGCAACCAACTGGCTATTGCCGGTGGCTTTTGGGGGCAGTATTGGACGCAAGGGCCCAATGCCAATCAGTACGCGCAGTTAGATCAGTACATTTACACCTCTTCCGAGGCCGATCGTCCCTGGGAGGCTTTATATTCCGGCACCCTAAAAGATCTCGATTTTATTTACGAAAAATCGAAAAGCGATCCTGCCAAACAGAACTATGGCGCCATTGCGCGCATACTTCAGGTATATACCTATCAGGTAGTGGTTGACGCCTGGGGCATGGCGCCTTTCCGGGAAGCACTGAAAGGTTCCGATAATGTTTCGCCTAAATTCGATAAGGAAGAATTGGTTTATGATAGTTTGGCCGTTTGGATCGATGAGGGTCTGAATTTGTTGGACGACACCAAAGCTGCGCCGGGAAGCGAAGATTTGGTTTACGGTGGCAATCTACTTTCCTGGTACAAGTTTGGCAATACTTTAAAACTTAAATTATTCCTGCGCCAGGCAGCCGTTCGTCCTTCTGTAGCTGCTCTGGGAATTTCAAATACCGACCCGGTATTTTTAGAAGAAGGCGATGATGCTTATCTGAAATATAATAATGCCAAGTTCCAGCAAAATCCGTTATACACTACCGCGAATATTGGTTTGCAAACTACCTCCAACATTTTTGCCAGCAAATCAATTACCGATTATATGTATGCCACTAATGATACGCTGCGTTTAGCAGATTTCTTTAATCCTAACAGTGCCGGAATTTTTAACGGACTATTGCAAGGCGAAGGTAAATTGCTTGGCGGAAATCAAAGTGATGCGAACTTCTCTTTGCCTGGTGATGAGATTGTTGGCGCTACTGCTCCGGTTTATTTAATGACCGCCTCAGAAGCGATGTTCCTACAGGCCGAAGCCGTTGCACGCGGGTATCTTTCCGGCAACGATAAGAACTTGTATGAAGCCGCCATTACTGCGTCATGGGACAACTGGACCGTTTCTTCGCAGGATCCGGCAGCCCTATCCGATTTTCTGGCAAGCGATTCGGTTAATTATGCCAACGCTACAACTACCGACAAGAAACTTCGTTTGATTCTTACTCAAAAGTGGGTGGCTATGTGTGGCAATCAAAACTTTGAGGCCTGGACGGAAGAACGCCGCACCGGATATCCCGATTTCCTAAAGCCATCTGTTACATCGGTTCTGGCCAATGGGGTGTTTCCGGCGCGACTGGTATATCCGAGCGACGAAGTTACCGGAAACTCCAATTTCCCGGGTGTAAAACAGGTAGATGAAAAAATTTGGTGGGACGTGAATTAATCAAACAGAAAAACGAAAACATGAAAACAGTTTACAGCATAATTCTGGTTTTGGCCGCAGTGGCCATTTCTTCCTGCAAAAAAGAAGAAAACCAAAAGCCTTCCACAACCGTTAAGGTTTCTTATCCTACCATTACACTGAATGGCGATGCGGTAGTGATTTTGCATAAGGGCGATAGTTATACTGATGCAGGCGCCACCTACTACGATTCCCTGTATAAAGACAATGGTAGTTTAACCACCCAAACTTCCATCAATACCACTGAAGAAGGATTTTATATTGTATCCTACACCGCTAAGAACCGTTATGGATTCGAAAGTACTTCAGCAAGGTTGGTGGCCGTAACAGATGTTGATGATGCGTTCGATATTTCAGGCGACTACGCTCGAACCAGCAATGGCACAATCATAACGCTATCAAAAATTGGACGAGGCGTTTTTCAAACATCGAATGCCTGCGGCTGTAGTTATGAAGACGAGGCTTACTTCATGATCAAAAGCGATTCTACTATGGATATGCCTTCGCAATACGTTCCGCAAACTGAGGCTGTTGCCGACTTTGATGGCGAAACTATCAGCTATTCACCAAAGGTAGTGTACTCCTACACTATTTTGGGGCCGGCATACGCTACGGTAGTGCGTACTTTTGAAAAGCAATAAAAACATTCCCGCTTAGAAAGAGAAAAGGCTCCGAAAGGAGCCTTTTTTGTTATGTAAGAAAGAAGATTACTGGGCCAGTTGTTCTACCAGCGATGAAATCTCCTGAATTCTGGCGTGATTAAGTTTGTAATAAATGAATTTACCGTCGCGCATGGTAATAAGCACGCCGGCCTTACGCAAAATGGCCAGATGCTGGGAGGCTACAGATTGTTCCAAACGGAGTTTATTGTGAATTTCTGTAACCGTCATCTTATCCTTTTCGTCGAGCAGCTCCAGAATTTCTTTGCGAAGCGGATGATTGATGGCACGAAGTGTGAGTACCGCTCTTTTCAGAACGAGGTAATTGAGCTGAATCTCTTTATTGGTTTCGGGATTTTTGATTGAAAGAATTTCCTTAGCCGTACGTGTCATAAAAAATGGGGGTCGGTATTAATACATTAATGAATGATGGAGGCCCGGGGAATGGTTCCTTGGAAATTTTTTAAATAGTTTGGTTCATACTGATTAACGGATTGAAATTTTTGATGATGGAATAGTTTATCTGCTAAGCTTGATAGATTCGAAGAACGATTTTCAACGTTGTCAATTATTGTGCCAAAACCATTGATATGCAACGGTTTTATCTTTTTTACACCGTTTCCACCCAAAAAAACCTGACCTCCGCATTGTATTTTTAACTTATTAAAAAAACTTTCATCTAACGTGGTGAAATCTGATGTTTCTACAACAATCATTTTTTCATCATATATCGCGTAAAAGGCGTCCATTCTACGAGCATCGATTAGCGGTACGTACCAACCTTTTTGTTGTTGGTTTTTCTTCACCATAAAATCGGCCATCGCTTCCAGCGTGGGAACAGCGATCAGCGGTTTTGCCAGTGCATAACAAATGCCTTTGGCCACAGACGCCCCGATGCGAAGCCCTGTATAAGAACCGGGGCCATCACTAATGGCAACTGCATCTAGTTGATCAAGCGTTTTGTTGCTGCGCTTCAAAACGGTGGCTATAAAATCAGTGAGCAATTGCCCATGGCTATATCCCGTAGCTTCGCACGCTTCCATCAACACTAAACCATTCTCTGACACTGAAGCAGAACACATTTCGGTTGTAGTATCAATTAACAGCAGTAGCGACATGGGTGAATTTTAAGCTATAACCGGAACACCGGCTTTTACAAATGCCCCATGCAATTCTGCAAGGTGTACTTCTTCGATCGTATTTATTCTTTGTTCAGAAAACGGGAAAGCGGTTTTGATATAATTATCGGTGAAGCCGTACATCAAGCCCATATCATTTTCCGCTTCCCAAAGTACCGGCCGGCGCGTATCCAGATGAGCACGGTAAAATGCCTGGCGCTTTTTTTCCGATAAAATTCGAAGCCGCTCGTTGCGCTCTTTGCGAATGTTCATCGGTATTACATCGCCAATTGACAATGCTTTGGTATTCGCGCGTTCCGAATACGTGAACACATGCAAATAACTCACATCCAAATCCTGAATAAGTTGATACGTTTGATCAAAGTCTTGCTCCGTTTCCCCGGGGAAACCGGTAATCACATCTACACCAATGCAAGCATGCGGCATATAACGTTTGATGGTTTCCACTCGTTCGCGGTACAATCTTGTGAGATACTTTCTGCGCATGAACTTCAACACCCTGTCGCTACCGCTTTGCAATGGAACATGGAAATGCGGCATGAACACCTCAGAATTTGCCACAAACCGGATGATTTCCTCAGAAAGCAAATTAGGCTCAATGGATGATATCCGCCACCGCGAAATACCGTCCACCTTTTCAAGTTCCCGGATTAAATCAAAGAACGTTTCGTTAGTTCGTTCCAACCCATCCGGCGTTCTTCCAAAATCGCCAACGTTTACCCCGTTTATCACCACTTCCTTTACACCTTGTTGCGCCACTTTTCGCGCTTCGGCTACAGTAAGGGCAATGCTGTTGCTTCGGCTGCGGCCTCGTGCCAAAGGAATAGTACAGAAAGAACAATTGTAATCACACCCATCCTGAACTTTCAAAAAACTACGGGTGCGTTCCCCATGCGAATAGGCCGGTGAAAAGAAATCTACGGTTTCAATTCCCGCATTCATCACCACCGGGCTCTGAGCCTCTTCCAGCTTTTCAAGATGCCGGTGCAATTGAAATTTTTCATTCGCCCCCAATACCATGCTTACTCCTGGAATAGCGGCAATCTCCTCGGGTTTCAACTGAGCGTAACAGCCAATAATTACCACCTTGGCCTCAGGGTTGGTGCGGAGGGCAGTGCGCACTATACGACGCGTTTCTTTATCGGCATTTTCGGTTACCGAACAAGTGTTGATCACATAATAATCAGCGCATTCGCTAAAACCTACTTTTTGAAAACCATGCTCAGTGAGCGCCCTGCCAATGGCCGACGTTTCACTGTAATTCAACTTGCAACCTAAAGTGGTAAGCGCTATTTTTCTGTTATAATACAATTGGGTAAAAATAATTGATTGGCTACAAAAATGGTGTCATTTTTCTGTAATATGAATAAAATCATACTGGTCTGTTAGACAATGATTTCTGCTTTTTCTGAATCCACAATACGTTGATTTTCTATATAATACGTACATTTTTTCACCAAATAGTACAATTCACAGCATTGTTTTGGCATTACTATGGTGCAATAGAGCGATTTCCGGCCCTCCTCACTACCTTCGAACCACATGAAAGGCAAAGTGAAAATCGGGCTGTTCGGCGCTGGGCATCTGGGCCATATCCATCTGAAATTGCTACTGGAAGTTCCCGGTTTTGAACTGATTGGGTTTTTCGACCCTGACGATAAGGCTGCTGCAAAAGCGATCGAAACGTTTCATTTGAAACGTTTCAGCAACGCCGCTGACCTCATTGCCGCTGCTGACGCGGTGGATATAGTTACACCTACACTCACCCATTTCGAAATAGCCGTGATGGCCGTAAAGATGGGTCGGCATATTTTCGTAGAAAAGCCGTTTACCGCAACGGTAGAAGAAGCCCGTAAGCTTACCAAACTTATTGATGAAGCCCGGGTGCAATGTATGGTGGGCCATGTAGAACGTTTCAATCCTGCCTTTCTAAGCATTGGAAAGTCAAATTTGAACCCACTGTTTATTGAAGTGCATCGCCTGGCGCAATTCAATCCGCGCGGAACCGATGTATCGGTAGTACATGATCTGATGATCCACGATATTGATATTATACTGAGCATTGTAAAAGGCAATGTGAAACGGATCAGCGCCAGCGGCGTAGCCATCGTTAGCGATTCGCCCGACATCGCCAATGCCCGAATCGAATTCGACAACGGCTGTGTAGCCAACATTACAGCCAGCAGAATATCGGTAAAGAATATGCGGAAAATGCGGATATTCCAGCCGGGTTCCTATGTAAGCATTGATTTTTTGAAACAACAATCCGAAATCTTCACCATCAGCGATCAACCCGGGGCAAGCGCCGGTGAGTTTGAAGTAGATATGGCCGAAAGGGGTAAAAAATATATCACCTATGAGAAACCGGAAAAAGTTCCGGTGAATGCCATCAAAATGGAACTTGAACATTTTCTGGAAAGCGTAAGAACCAACAAACCGGCTCCTGTTACTGCCCATGATGGCTTTTTAGCCATGGAAATTGGCCAGAAAGTTCTGGATAAGATGAAGCGCTGATCAGCCATTCAACTCAACAAAAACGCGCTCCACGCTGCCCTTCAATGGAGGATGGTGCTTGCTCACGCGTACGGTAAGTTGCTGCAAGGCCGGGTACTTCCGGCGTATCACCGTTACAATACGCTGTGCTACATGCTCCAAAAGTCTTGAATGCACTTCCATTTCCCCTTTCACCAGGCGGTACACTTCTTCGTAATTAATTGTTTTTTCTAACTGATCGGTAAGGGCTGCTTCGGTAAAGTCGGTTTCCATGTAAACATCCACCACAAATTTTCCACCCAGCACTTGCTCTTCTTTGTAAAAACCGTGGTGCGCATAAAACTGCAACCCTTCTACTGCAATTTTTCCCATAGGGCTAAAGTAGGAACTTAATTGAAGTGTAAGCCTCGCTATTTCCGCATTTAGTGGCATTCGCTTTCTTTGCCACAGTGAAAGATTTATTTAAAGAGCGGTATCGGATCATGCAGGTGATTTTCGGCGTTTTTGCGCTGTTGTTCATTTTCCGTTTGGCCTATCTTCAACTTATCGATAAAAAATATGCGAACACCAATGCTGTTCGCGAAGCTGAGATTTACCCCACTCGAGGACTGCTTTACGATCGCAAAGGCGAATTGATTGTTTTCAACGAAGCTATTTTTGATATCATGGTGGTGCCCCGCATGGCCAAGAATGTAGATACTGTAAAACTTTGTGAGCTTTTAAAAATTCCCGTTCAGGACTTTCCGGAACGCTGGAAAAAAATGAAAAACACAAAGGGTTATTCTTATTACAAACCGTGTGTGTTTATGAAACAAGTAAGCATGCAGGACTACTCTCGTTTTCAGGAATTCCTTTATCTGTTTCCCGGCTTTTACGGGCAAGTACGCACCGTTCGCAACTATCCTCACAAAACTGCTGCGGTGATTTTGGGCGATATTGGAGAAGTTGACGATAACCAGATCAAAAATTCAGAAGGTTACTACAAGCCCGGCGATTATGTGGGTAAGAACGGACTTGAAAAATTTTATGAGAAAGAATTGGGCGGCACCAAGGGAGTGAAGCAAATTTTTGTTGACGTGCATAATCGCGAACAGGGCTCGTTCAACGAAGGGAAAAGCGATAAGCCGGCCAAAGCGGGAGACAATCTTTACACTACGCTCGATATCAAACTTCAGGAGTATGGCGAGAAGTTGATGCAGAACAAAAAAGGAAGCATTGTAGCCATCGAGCCCGAAACGGGAGAAGTGCTTTGTATGGTGAGTTCGCCGGGCTACGATCCGAACTTGTTGTGTGGCGCCATTCGCGGTGAAAATTTCAACAAATTGTTGCGCGACTCGCTGCAACCGTTGTTCAACAGAGCTACTATGGCCACTTATTCACCCGGCTCGGCATTCAAATCGATTGTTGGCTTGATTGCTTTGAACGAAGGAGTTCAGGGCGAAATTTATACAGTGCCTTGCAATGGCATGTATTTCTTTGCCGGCCTATCGTTACACTGTTCCCACCATCACCCTTGGGCCACTGATATTGAGTACGCTCTGGCACAAAGTTGCAATCCGTATTTCTGGCAAACGTTTCGAAACTGTATCGAAAGCAAAAAGTTTGCACGAATTCAGGACAGCTATGGTGCATGGAGCGATCAGGTGCGGAGTTTTGGTTTAGGATCGAAGTTAGGAATTGACTTACCCAGCGAAGCCAGAGGAAATATTCCTTCGGTAAAATATCTGAACAAAATTTATGGCGAAAAAGGATGGCATTCCGCCACCATCATTTCATTGGGAATTGGTCAGGGTGAAATTTTGGTAACTCCGCTGCAATTAGCCAATGTATATGCCGCAATTGCCAATCGCGGCTGGTACTATCCGCCGCATCTGGTTCGCAGAGTAATGGACGTAACTACAAATAAAGACGTTCAGAAAAAGCGGGAGAAACTTTACACCAAAATAGATGTAAGCTGGTTCCGGCCGGTGAACGATGGGTTACGTATGGTGGTAGAATCAGGAACGGCTATTGCTTCAAAGGTAGAAGGCATCACGCTTTGCGGAAAAACCGGAACCGTTCAAAATCCGCATGGCGATAACCACTCCATCTTTGCCGGATTTGCTCCAAAAGAAAACAGCAAAATCGCAATTGCAGTAGTTGTAGAAAACGCCGGGTTTGGAGCTACATATTCGGCGCCTATTGCCAGCCTTATGGTAGAAAAATACCTTAACGACACTATTGCCGAAAACCGCAAAGCTTTGGAAGAAAAAATGATGAACATGAACCTGCTGTACAAATACTTCCCACAGGTGCGTTCGAAAAAAGATACGCTGGCGGCCGACTGATTTTCCGTGCAATTTCGTTAATTCAGCCGATGAAGCTGGAAGTGCACATTTTTGAACCTCAGGAGCATACTCAAAATTGCACCTTGCTGTTTCTTCATGGCATGGCGCATGCGGCCTGGTGCTTCGAATGGGAGTTTGTTCCCTTCTTCAATCAAAAAGGATTCCGTTGTATTACCATGAGCCTTCGCGGGCATGGCGGTAGTGAAGGCCGCGAAAACCTGCGCTGGTGGCGCATTCGCGACTATCTCACCGATTTGAAGTCAGTACTCGAAACCATTCCTCATCCTGTGGTGTTGATCGCGCATTCCATGGGAGGATTCGTAGCTCAAAAGTTATTACTTGAAAAATATAACATTCAGGGAATGGTATTACTTTCTGCCATTCCGGCAACCGGCATGTGGCGCGGTAGTTTGAAAACTGCCAGACATTTTCCATTAAAATTTATAAAAGGAAATCTGACTTTGAGCACTGCACCATTTTCCGAAACGGAATTTGCGGTTCGAACGCTTTGCTTTTCCGAATCCATCAACAGTAACCGCTTAAAACAAACAAAAGAACGGCTGCAACCGGAATCCTATATGGCCTATCTCGACATGCTATTTCTTGATCTCCACCACCCCTCACCTTCTCAAACGCCAACGCTTTTCCTTCACGCCAAAAACGATTTTCTTTTGGGAGCGGCAGCCATTGAAAAAACGGCCAAAGGATTTGGAGGTGAATTTATTTCCATCCCCAACCTGGCACATGATATGATGATTGATACCGATTGGAAAATCGCAGCCGATTGTATTCTAACCTGGATAGCACATCAAAAACGAATCACATGAAATTAGATCCTAAAAGCAACATCGCCATTATTGGCGCCGGTTCATCGGGTATTGCAGCCGCCAAGAATCTGATGCAGCGCGGATTTCAGAACATCACACTTTTGGAACAAAGCGACCGTTTAGGCGGCAATTGGATCTATTCTGAAGAAGTAAAGCATGCTTCGGTTTATGAAACCACACATATCATTACTTCAAAACGCCATTCTGCCTACCTCGATTTCCCAATGCCGGAATCGTATCCCGATTATCCTTCGCATTGGTTGATGGCCGAATATTTTGAAGCTTACGCCAACCATTTTCACATCAAAGAAAAAATTCGCTTCAACACCACCGTAACGCATGTAAACCGCATGGCCGACGGACGTTGGGAAATTACATCCGTTAAAAATGATGAAACTTCCAGAACAACATACGATGCCCTGATTGTTTCTTCCGGTCACCATTGGAATCCAAGATTTCCAACTTATGCCGGAAAGTTTGAAGGAGAATTCCTGCACTCGCACGCGTTTAAAAACAATCGGCCTTTCGCCGGAAAAAAGGTGTTGATTGTTGGCGCCGGAAATTCGGGATGCGATGCTGCGGTTGAAGTTTGCAGGGTTGCAAAAAGCACCGCCATATCTATGCGTCGCGGCTATCACTTTATTCCAAAATTCGTTTTTGGTGAACCTGCCGATGTTATCGCCAATCGCTTTCAATGGGTGCCCGATGCCTTACTTGATTTGGTTTACCGCATTGTTTTGCGGCTTGAAAATGGCGATATCACTCGCTTTGGACTACAAAAGCCCGATCATCGGGTACGCCAATCGCATCCTGTTAGCAATAGTGAATTGCTCTATTATGTTCGTCATGGAAAAATTTCACCCAAGGTGGACATCGATCATTTTGAAGGGAAAACTGTTTACTTTAAAGATGGAAGTAACGAAGCGTTTGATGTAATAATTGCAGCTACAGGTTTTAAGATTACATTGCCATTCTTCGATAAATCGCTTATTGATTTTGAAGACAAGGAAGTGAACTTATACAAACGATTCCTTCATCCGGAATATCACAACCTTGCTTTCATCGGGTTAATTCAGGCTTCGGGTTGCTTTTGGAAGTTGGCCGATTATCAATCGAAACTTTTAGCAGCAATATTTTCAGGTAGTTTCTCGCTGCCCAATGATTTGCAAGCCGATGTAGCCAAAGATGTGGCGCACATCAACCAACATTTCACCAAATCGAAACGCCATTTAATAGAAGTAGATTATTTCAAGTATAGCAATGAGCTGATCGGCCTGATTGCTAAAGCCGGTTGATTAACTTTCGAAAGTTTGAAGATCTACCAATTTGCGGTAAAGCCCCATGCGGGCCATCAAATCAGCATGATTCCCGCGTTCCACAATTTCACCTTCCTGAAGCACCAGAATTTCATCGGCCTTTTGAATTGTTGCTAAACGATGGGCAATCACCAGGCAGGTTCTTCCTTGCATCAGTTCGGTGAGCGCTTGTTGCACCAATTGTTCTGATTCGGCATCAAGCGATGATGTGGCTTCATCTAAAATCAATATAGGAGGATCTTTCAAAAGCGCTCTGGCAATAGTAATTCTTTGGCGTTCTCCTCCGCTCAATTTGTGGCCTCGCTCTCCTACTGATTGTTGCATGCCGTGTTCCAATTGTTGTATAAAGTTCCAGGCCTGAGCCGTTTTGGCCGCAGCCTGAGCCTTCTGAATGGTGGCAACCGGATTCCCAAATGCGATATTCTCATATACGCTTTCATTGAACAACACCGGCTCCTGCGAAACCACTCCAAACAGATTTCGAAGCGAGGTTAGCTGCAGCTCCCGAATATCTATTCCATCAATAGTAATAGCGCCCGCACTTATATCATAAAAACGCGGTAATAGATCCACTAAAGTGGTTTTACCCGCGCCGGATGGCCCCACCAACGCTATTGTTTTCCCTTTTGGAACTTCAAATGAAATGTTCTTTAAAACATCTCTCGATCTGCCATACGAAAAACTAACGTTTTCAAATCGCACGCACTTCTGAAACGAAGGGATAGCAATAGCTTCAGGCTTTTCTACAATTGTATTTTCCGCCTGTAAAACTTCCAGCACCCGATCGGCCGAGGCCATACCAATGCGGACATTTGAAAATGCCGAGGAGAAACTTTTTGCAGGTTGAATCAACAGCGAAAACAACGCCACAAAGCCAAAAAAAACAGCCGCCTCAATCTCCTGACGTAACACCATGTTGCCCCCAAACCAAAGTGCAGCACTGAAAACCGCAATGGCAAGAAATTCGGTTAATGGAGAAGCAAGCTCATAACGTTGATTGATGGAATTCCCGCGATTATAGAGGTCGGCATTAAAGGTTTCAAACTGTTGCCGGCGATGCCCTTCGGCTCCAAAGGCTTTGATAATGCGCATCCCCGAAAGCGTTTCTTCAATTATGGAAATCACATTTCCTACGGTACCCTGCAAGCCTCCCGAACTGCGTTTCAGACTTTTCCCAATTCTTCCGATAACCAATCCTATAACCCCCAGCATGGCAAAAACAAACAAGGTGAGTTTGGGACTAATCATCAGCATCCAGCTTAAGGAAAGCACGATATTCAACGGTTCGCGCACGGTAACTTCAAGCATACTGATGATGCCGCGTTCTATAGCGTTCACATCATCGGTAAGCCGTGTAATCAAATCGCCTTTGCGCTCATTGCTGAAATACGACATCGGCAGACTCAGCATTTTCGAGAACAGATCGGCACGAATTTGACGCATCACTCCGGTACGAATTGGTGAAAGCGTTCGCGCTGCCATGTAGCGGAAAAAATTCTTTAGAAAAATAATCACCACTATGGCCACACAAACGTCCATAAGGGCAGCGCCGGAACCGTGCAACCGTTTTTCTTCACTTATTAAGAATTTGATATTGTCGAGAATAACGTTAGCGTTCAGGCTAAAGGCCGGCTTTTGTAAAGTATCTGGCACCTGATTGAATACCAATTGCAGCAATGGTATTACCATTACTACACTAAAAAGCGAAAAAACCGCCGAAAGGATGTTGCAGATTAAATTTACAACAGCAAGCCGCTTAAAGGGCAACAGATAACGCAAAATTACGGCAAGATTTTTCACAGCACGAAGATGATCAACTTTTAAGTTAGTTTTGACCGTGAGGCCGGCTTTTTATTTACCGCCTCAAAGGTTTCCCGCCTTAAATAAAAGAAACAATATGGATAGCAGACGACAACAAAAAGTAGGTTCGCTTTTGCAAGAAGCATTTAGCGAAATTCTTACCAGAGAAGGAAAAGGAATTTACGGCAAAGCCTTTGTTACTATCACTAATGCCAAAGTGACGCCCGATATGTCGGAAGCACGCTTTTACCTGAGCGTGTTTAATACCGAACAAAAAGAAGAAGTGATTGAGGCCATCAAAGCACATGAGTTTGAACTGAAACGGGCATTAAGCGAGAAATTACGCCATCACCTTCGCAAAATCCCGGAGCTGCAGTTTTTCCTGGATGACACGCTCGACCAGGCCTACCGCATGGAAGAATTGTTCAAAAAGATCCATAGCGAAAAAGACAAATAATTTCCAAGGACCATCAGATGCTGCCATTACGCATAGCCGGACGTTATCTTTTTTCGAAAAAATCGACCAACGCCATAAATATTGTTTCGGGTGTAAGCATGGCGGGTATGGGCGTTGGTGCCTTTGCGCTGGTGGTAGTAATGAGTGTTTTCAACGGTTTTGAAGGTTTGGTGGTTGACCTCTACAACTCCTTCTACCCCGATTTGGAGATCACCGCCGCCGCCGGAAAAGTTTTTGACGATAGCCGGGAACTCCGCGAAACGATCACCACCACCTTACCCAAAAGCCTGATAGCAGGCAGCTTGGAAGAACAAGCGTATTTTAAGTATGTAGAAAAGGGAACTGTGGCTACACTAAAAGGTATCGATCAAAATTACGATGCCGTTTGTGGTTTGCGCCAACAAATCAAGGCCGGTCTTTTTCAACTTCAGGATAGCGACTTCTCCTATGCCATTTTAGGCGCGAATATCTTTGCGGCACTTAATGCCGATGTAGAACGATCGTTATATCCTTTGCAAGTAACTGTACCAAAAAAAGGTGTACGTAATGCCTTGCTTCCTGAAGATGCATTTACCCAGCGCGATTTGCTGCCATCTGGCGTTTTTTCCATACAACAGGAATTCGATTCGAAATATGTTTTCACCTCGCTACAGTTTGCGCAGGAAATTAGCGGTAACGAAGGAAGTGTTTCCTCTTATGCCGTAAAACTGCCTCCCGATAACGACCGCGATGCAGCAAAAGTGAAATTGCAGCAAATGTTGGGAAACGATTTTGTGGTGCGCACACGCTATGAACAAAAGCAAAGCGTGTATCGGGTTATGAAAATGGAACGATGGGCGGTGTTCGCCATTCTCAGCTTCATTCTGCTCATTATTTCGTTTAACATCATCGGTTCACTGTCCATGCTGGTAATGGAAAAAAAGCAGGACATCTTTATCCTTAAAGCACTGGGCGCTTCACCGGCCATGGTGCGTGCGGTGTTCCTCCTGGAAGGTCTGCTTTCCGGCTGGATTGGCGCCGGAGTAGGCGTATTGCTCGGCGCCGCATTTTGCCTGCTGCAACAAAAAACCGGCTTTTTAAAACTCACCGGCGGCGAAAACAGCTTTGTGGTGCAGGCTTACCCAGTTGTAATGAAGTGGAGCGATTTTGTTCTGGCAGTGATTACAGTTACCCTAATTTCGTTAGCAGCAGCGTGGTTTCCTGCCCGGCGAGCCGCTGCCAGTACGCAGGTTTTTAAATGAATGATGGCGATTGAATTTTTTAGATATACTTTCGGCGCATGAAAAACTTCGTAGTTCCTGCGCTACTACTATTGCTGTTTTCCTGCAAAGACCCTAAAAAGGTGAAGTACGACTGGGACGCCAATCATTTTTACGCCGATTATGTAAAGATATACGATGGATATGGCGTAAAACCTTATGATTCTACCAAACTGGCGTTGCAGCAATTTTTGAAGCAATTTCCAAACGACGCCAAGGCCTGGGCCTTTTATGGAAAAATACTGCTGGAACATGATAGCACTGAAGCTGCCCGCGCTGCCTATGTGAAAGTTATACAATACGACAGCCTGATGAGTTGGGGCTATTTCGGACTGGGTGTAATTGCAAATATGGAACAGCATTACCTGCAGGCCGACAGCTTTTTGCGTATAGCCCGTAAAATGGGCGACACTTCGCTGCTCCTTAGCCTAAACCTGGCAACAGCCAACGTGATGCAAAAGCAAGGAACGGAAGGCCGCCCTTTCATTGAAGCGATTGCAAAAAAAGATTCGCTTGACGATTTTATGAAAGAACATCTGGCAGTACTTTTCACCGAATTGAACGACAAAGCCGACGCCGATAAATGGACACAAAAAGTATTGGCGCCTGATTCATTTTTCAAACAATATGAAGCCGGTGAAATTTCGGCTGCGGCATTCTTCAATGCTAAAAAACATGCGTACGATGGAAGAAAATAGACTGCTGTTGCTGCAGTTGGCGCGGGAACTGGTGTGGTGGCTCATAGCTGCGGTGGCCACAACAGTTGTGATCTTGCCCATATTTAATAAAGTAAATTATCAGTATTGGGAAGTGAATGCAGTGATCGTTTTCACGGCCATTCTCTACTTTTTATACGTGATCTTTTACCGTCAATCGTTGTTTTTGCGGCCTAAATGGCTGCGGTTTGTGCTGTTTGTTTTTAATCTCAATTTCTTTGTGTTCGTAATTCGTCAGTCGCAGTTCTTTATCTCTGTTTACGACTCATTTACCATCAACGATCTGGGAACACTGAAAAGCGCTATGACGTTCGGGCAAATGGAACGGCTTTACCATTATTTTTTATTCGAAACCACTCTGGGCGTTGTTACCTGCCTGGCCATGACTGCAGCCCTGAACGCCCGCATGGTGCATGCTTACTGGCAAACTGCAAAAACAAGGCTGAACGGCGGCGAAACAAGCTGAGGCTTTCCCCTCATAGTTTGCACTTCTTCTTTTTTACTTTTTCAACCCATGCTGATTTATTCCCTTTGTAATCCCGATAGGGGATAAATATTACTTTTGTGCACCTTTTTAAAAAATTAATTCATGAAAAAGTTTTCCGAACTGGAATACAAACGTCCCGACCTTCCAGCCGTTCAGGCCAAATTCAATCAACTTCTGGAACAATTCGATAAAGCTGCCGATAGCGCAACTCAGGAAAATCTGATCGCCGCCATCAACGATTTGCGCGCCGATTTTCAAACAGCCGGTAGCCTGGCCAGCGTACGTAACACTATCGATACTTCCAATCGTTTCTATGAAGAAGAACAAACCTTTTTCGATGAAACCGAACCGCTGTTTCGCGATCTGAATATCCGCTTCTATAAATCGCTGAACAATTCGCCTTTCAAAGCCGATCTGGAGAAAAAATACGGCAAACAACTTTTCGATATTGCTGCTGTAAGCGTTCGCTCTTTTGGCCCGTCGGTGATTAACGACATGAAAGAAGAGAACAAACTGGGCACCGAATATTCGAAACTGGTGGCCAGTGCTGAAGTAGAATTCCGCGGACAAAAATACAATCTGGCAGGCATCGAACCATTTGAGCAAAGTCCTGACCGCGAAACGCGCAAAGAAGCCGCCGAAGTGAAGTATGCCTGGTGGAACGCCAATAAGGAAAAGTTCGACGACATCTTCGATCAAATGGTGAAGGTGCGCACCAACATCGCCAAAAAACTAGGCTACAAAAATTTTGTGGAATTGGGTTACGACCGTATGCTTCGCACTGATTACAATGCCGAAAGCGTGAAGAAGTTCCGGCAGCAAGTTGTGGATGAGGTAGTGCCGTTGACCATGGAACTTCGCGAGCGGCAGCGCAAACGTCTCGGCCTTGATTCCCTGAAAGTGTATGATGTACCTTTAAATTTCCTGAACGGAAATGCTACGCCTAAAGGGTCTCCGGAGTGGATTCTGGAAAATGGAAAAAAAATGTACAGCGAATTGTCGCCGGAAACCAAAGAGTTCTTCGACTTCATGAATAACTATGAGTTGATGGATCTGGTGAACAAAAAGAACAAACAGGCCGGTGGTTACTGCACGCATTTTTCGAAATACAAAGCGCCATTTATCTTTTCAAACTTTAACGGCACTTCACATGATATCGACGTACTAACGCACGAGGCCGGTCATGCGTTCCAGTGCTATCAAAGCCGCAACAATGCTATTGAAGAATATCTTTGGCCTACATACGAAGCTTGCGAAATTCATTCCATGAGCATGGAATTTTTTGCGTGGCCGTGGATGAATCTGTTCTTTGGAAATGATACCGATAAGTACAAATTCTCGCATATTTCTGCAGCAATATTATTCCTGCCGTATGGCGTTGCAGTTGATGAGTTCCAGCATATCATTTACGAAAATCCCGAAATGACGCCGCAGCAGCGAAACGAAGCCTGGCTGGCCATGGAAAAGAAATATCGTCCGTACATCGATTACGATGGAAACGAATATCTCGAGCAAGGCAATTTATGGAAACGTCAGGGTCACATTTTCCGTTCGCCATTTTACTATATCGATTATTGTTTGGCGCAACTTTGCGCACTGCAATTCTGGCGCCGTTCGCGCCTCGATTTCAAAGAGGCCTGGGCCGATTACCTAACGCTTTGCCGCGCCGGAGGCAGTCAGTCGTTCCTCGATCTGGTAAAACTGGCCAACCTCAACAATCCTTTCGAGCCAAGCACCGTAAAACCAGTTATTGCCGAAGTACGCAACTGGTTGAAAGATATCGATGATTCCAAATTATAATTGTTAGGGCGGCCCCTTAAAAACTAAAAAGCTGATTTCTTGCAGAAATCAGCTTTTTAGTTTTTAAGGTCGCGTGCTTTCAGGCTCCGCTAACGCTGCGGTGCTTCACTACGTTTCGCACCACTCGCTTCGCTCGTGCCTTGCCGCCCGCTGCCGCGAGCCCGGGCGGCAGCATTCAACCTTAATTTCGCTAACATTAATCTCATAAATCAATATCCATGAGCACAAAACAACCACACAGGAAGCATGAGGCCGAATACGGTGTTGATTCGCGATACAAAAATGTTTCTGAAAAGAAAAAGGATGCATTCGAACTTATGCAAGCTCGTTTGAAAAGAATGAAACAGTTGAGCCCTAAACAGATCAGAGAAGCAAAATTGTTGCAGCTAAAACTGCGAGTGGAAAACTATCTGAAAAACCCCGGGCTTTGAGTGTCGGCTGGTGTTGATTTTATATAGTCAAACCGGTCATACTGCAAAGAAGCGTACTGCAAGAATGATGTGAAAGGCCAGGCGCCGCGTTAGGGACAGAAACGGAAATGGCGCCGATGAGAAAGGCCCCATTTTATGACTACTCCAATGGCGCCATTGCAGTGGATGGCCCGACCCCGTAGGGGGAACGCCATAAAAAAACAATAGCTGCATATCCGCTACATTCGCACGCAATGGCAACCGCCCTTAATCTCAAGTTCAATCTTATAGATTTTGTAGAAATCGTTGAAACGCTGTTGTTGTTTCACCACAATGGAATCTGCACCGTTTTCAAGTAATTGTTTCCAGACATTTTCTTTTTCCGGCGCATCTGTAATTATAAGTTTGCGGTTTTCAGCATTGCTTTGAGCATGCAATTCCTGCAATTTTTCTCTTTCCGCCTTAGGCCACAAGCCATTCCCTTTCCATTTGAACTGATCAGGGAAGCGCACCAACGGGTTACCACCGGTTTGCGCTTTCACACTTTGCGAAAGGAATAACGCCAATAGGAAGCCAGCTAAAAAAGATTTCACGGGCGGATTTTTTTACGGGGTAAACGCGCCGTTGCTTCCTTAGGGATTTCGTAAAGCAACCGATCTACCTGCCGAATGGTTTTCGCAGGGATTTCAGTAACCGCCAGTACATCTTCCATTTTTTTTATGGCTGCCACCAGCGCTTTGGTGTCCTTATAGGAACCGGAAATTTTCAACAAAAAATCGAACATCGCGGCTTCGGGTAACAGCGCCTCCTGCCCTTGTTTGTTGCTGAAAAGGAAAAATTCGGTTTGTAAAAGCGGGTGTTCTGCGCCAAAAACGGCAAAAGTGGTTTTAAGGGTTTTCTCCTTTTGTACAATTTCATGATCGGCCTGCCGCGAGAATTCGAGTTGAAGGATTTCATTCAAACGAAAACACAACGTATAGTTTTTCATGGCGGTAGCAATTCCGATGAGCCTGAAACTGCGGTCCGATTCATGAATTATTTTTTTTCCGGGCATACAGCGCTGATTGTAATGCGAAATAAAGCTATCGGACGATTTTGGAGGCACTAAACTTTTAGTTTGGAATTTGCCCCGTAATGCTATTTTTGCGCCTCAAACCAATTTACTTGAACATGGCAACTATTGCTGAACGCGTAAAGAAAATTATTGTTGACAAACTAGGTGTGGAAGAAAGCCAGGTAACTAATGAAGCCAGCTTTACTACCGATCTGGGTGCCGACTCTTTAGATACGGTGGAATTAATCATGGAATTCGAAAAGGAATTCAATATTTCGATTCCCGATGAGCAGGCCGAAACTATTACCACAGTTGGGCAGGCTGTATCCTATCTCGAGAAGACTTTAGCTTAAAACGCTACCCATGACGCTCAAGCGGGTTGTAGTAACAGGCGTCGGTGCACTTACACCAATAGGCAATACCGCGCCAGATTTCTGGCAGGCATTGGAAAATGGTGTTAGCGGTTGTGCACCTATCACTTCCTTCAATACGGAAAAATTTAAGACTAGAATTGCCTGCGAATTAAAGAACTTCGACGTCACGCAATTCATTGACCGTAAAGAGGTAAAACGGCTCGATAATTTTGCACAATATGCAGTGGTGGCCTCTGATGAGGCCATTCGCGATTCCGGGTTTATATCTGAGAAATTAGACCGTTACCGGGCCGGAGTGATCTGGTCGGCAGGTATTGGCGGGCTGCATATTTTTGAAGAAGAGATTGGCGGTTTTGCCAAAGGTGATGGTACGCCGCGTTTTAACCCGTTCTTTATACCCAAAATTATTGTTGACATAGCTGCAGGACATATTTCCATGCGCCATGGTCTTTGCGGACCAAATTATTGTCCTGTGGCAGCCTGCGCTTCTTCTACCATAGCTTTGATTGATGCTTTCAACCTGATTCGTTTGGGCAAGGCAGATGTAATTGTAGCCGGTGGTTCAGAAGGTTCGGTTACCATGGGTGGCATTGGTGGTTTTTCTTCCATGAAAGCCTTGAGTGAACGCAACGACGATCCGGCAACGGCTTCACGTCCTTACGACCGCGACCGCGATGGATTTGTGATGGGTGAAGGAGCCGGCGCTATTGTTCTGGAAGAATTGGATCACGCCTTAGCCAGAGGCGCAAAAATCTACTGCGAATTAAAAGGCGGCGGTCTTAGTGCCGATGCATACCATCTTACCGCACCACATCCCGATGGTTTGGGTGCCATACGCGGCATGCAATTTTGTTTAGAAGATGCCGGAATGAAACCGGAAGACATTGATTATGTGAATACCCATGGCACTTCTACCCCGTTGGGCGACAATGCTGAACTGAAGGCTATTGCAGCAGTATTGGGCGATCATGTATATAACGTAAACATCAGCAGCACCAAGTCGATGACCGGTCATTTGCTGGGAGCGGCCGGTGCCGTAGAGGCCATTGCCTGTATCCTTGCCATAAAGAATGATGTAGTGCCGCCAACTATAAATCACTTCAACGACGATCCTGCCATTGACCCTAAGTTGAACCTCACATTCAACAAGGCTCAGAAACGCCCGATTCGGGCGGCCCTTAGCAACACCTTTGGCTTTGGAGGGCATAATGCATCGGCCATTTTTGCAAAATACAACGGCTAAACGATGGTACCGTTTTCGGGCCATGGTAATTTCTTACATTTGAAAAAAGCATAGGCTTTGTCGTTACTGCATAAGGCATACAACACCTTTTTTTCTTCTGAAAAAGAACTGGTGAGTTACATTAGATCCATTACCGGCATTACGCCTTTGCGTTTACGCTGGTACCGGCAGGCATTCAGCCATCGCTCGATGTACACCGATCCGAAACAGAATAACGAAAGGCTGGAACTTTTGGGCGATTCGGTACTGGATATGCTGGTGGCCGAGTTTTTATTTAAGAAATATCCCTATCGCGAGGAAGGGTTCATAACGGAATTGCGTTCCAAGATTGTGAACCGAAAATCGTTGAACGCCATTGCTGAAAAATTGGGGTTAATCGATCAATTGAAACTGAATAAACGAGCCACCAATGGTATTCCAAAAGATGTAGGCGGCAATACGTTTGAGGCGTTGATTGGCGCTCTGTATCTGGATGCCGGAATTGACGTGACCCGTCAATTTGTTTTTAAGCGAGTGCTGCAAAATCTGGTAGATGTAGATGACCTGGAAGCTACAGAAAGCGATTTCAAAAGCAAGATTTATCATTATGTTCAGCGAGTGGGCAAGGATATTGATTTTCGCGTATTAGAAGAACAACTGCGCAACAGGAGAAGTTATTTTGTGATTGAAGTTTATATTGGAGGTGAACCCAAAGGACGTGGGGAAGGTTTTAGTAAAAAGATTGCTGAACAAAATGCAGCCATGAACGCTTTAAAAGCGTTGGGAGAGCTAGAATAAATGGAAGTTGATTTTAAAAGAAAGGATAAGGCCAATGTAGCCGTACTTATCGACCCCGACAAAGCTACTATCCCATCGCTACAACGGCTGATTGATGAGGGGTTGAGCGCTGGCGTGGATTTCTTTTTTGTTGGCGGCAGTTTGTTGATTAAGGATCAGTTTCACAGTACTATAGAAATTTTAAAATCACAGCAGCAAATTCCGGTAGTGATTTTTCCGGGAAATCAGATGCAGGTGGATGTTCGTGCCGATGGGTTGTTGTTTCTATCGCTGCTTTCCGGCAGAAATGCGGAATATCTTATCGGGCAACAGGTTGCCGCCGCACCGGGTATCCGCGCCGCCAACATCAAAACGATTGCAACCGCCTATTTACTGATTGATGGCGGGCGCACCTCCTCTACAGCATATATCACCCAAACACAGCCGATACCGGCCGATCGTGAGGATCTGGCCGTTGCAACGGTGCTGGCGGCTGAGATGTTAGGCTTTCAGTGCATTTATTTAGAAGCAGGCAGCGGGGCGCTGCATCCGGTTTCGGAGCGGATGGTAGCTTCGGTGAAGGGACAAACGCATTTACCGGTACTGGTAGGCGGTGGCATCCGCGACGGACAGACTGCGGCTAAGATCATTAAGGCAGGCGCCGATACTGTTGTTATTGGCAATGTGTTAGAACGGCATCCGGAATTAGTTCGGGAGATTTGCGCTGCTGCAAAAGCTTAGAGAAGAATCTCCACTTCGTAAGTATAACTTACGAAGTATAACTTACGAAGTAGGTGCCACCAACCTTCTAAATCGTAAGTTGCACTTACGATGTAGACAAAATCACGACATCAAATCTTTTACTTACGAAGTCCGACTTACGAAGTAGCTTATCACCAACCCGACTTCGTAAGTTGGACTTACGATGTAGATAAAATTGCAATTTTTAGCGCGATGACTAATTTTTTGTTTTAGCGCTTCCCGCGGCAGCGATCGAAGTGGAAATCCTTTTTGTGCGGCATTCGGAAAGCTATTATTTATGTAAGCCGCGCAAAAAGATTGGAACGTAGAGCGCGGGTGCCGCCACAAAAAATCCTACATCATTTTATAGAAGATCGCCACATCGGATGTTTTACTTACGAAGTCCAACTTACGAAGTAGCTTATCACCAACCCTACTTCGTAAGTTGCACTTACGAAGTAGGACTTACGAAGTCGGAATTTGTTAAATAGCGGTAACACGAAATTCGGTGCGGCGGTTTTTTGCGCGGCCGTCAGGCGTTTTATTGTCGGCAATCGGTTCAGCGGCCGCATAGCCTTTGTACGACAATCGCTCTGCAGCAATACCTTTTGCAACCAAAAAATCATAGACCGATTTGGCGCGCTGCTCCGATAACTGCAAATTGTCTTTCTCCACGCCGCTGTTATCGGTATGACCGCCAATTTCAATTCTCAGCGAAACATTTTTGCGCAGCATTTCAATAAGCGTATTCAACTCGCTTTTCGATTCGTCTTTTAATTCAAAACTGTTGGAATTAAAAAACACATTTTGCAGCACAACGGCCTCTCCTACTTTCATTTTCTGAAGGGCAATATCAAGATGATAGGCTTCGCCTTCTTTCACCTCTTTCAACGAAAAGTTGGCCGAATAGAAAAGGTAATTGTCTTTAGAAATCTGACAGGCGTAATTTTTTCCAGCAGGTAAAGTGATGAGGTATTCGCCTGTTTTAGGGTCAGAGGAACTGGTGCTATACAACATTCCCGAACTCAATTCAATAATCTCAATCTTAGCGCCCATTGGAGCTTTGGAATCTTTATCGGTGATTACACCCTTCAGATAACAGGAAGCATAAGGACGCACATTTTCAGGAAGCACAAACCGATAAATGTCAAGCCCGCCCTTGGTATCGGGCTGCTCGGAGGCAAAATAAGCGTGCTTCCCGTCAGAGGTTACATACAAGCCCAACTCGTCCTGAAAAGTGTTGATAGGATACCCAAGATTCACAGGTTTACCCCAAGTGCCATCCGCTTGTTTTCGCGACATAAACATATCGATACCACCCATGCCTTCATGGCCTTTGCTGGCAAAGTATAGCGTATAGCCATCAGGATGCATAAAAGGCCGCTGTTCATCGTATTTGGTGTTGATTTCGGGGCCCAAATTTTTGGGTTCCGTCCATTTGCCATCAGGGCCAATCTGAGTTACATAAATATCGGAACCGCCATAACCGCCACGGCGGTTACTCACAAAATACAGGGTTCGGCCATCGCCGGCTAAATAGGGCTGCGTTTCCCAGGCGGGAGAGTTAACGGGCGTTCCGAGGTTTTTCCCACGGTCCCAATCGTTTCCGGTTCTCTTGGAAAAGTAGATATCGCAGCCGCCTACTTTATCGGGGCGATCGCATGAAGTGAAGAACAAATATTTTCCGCTTTGCGAGATACTGTGCGCTCCTTCATTGAACTGCAACGTATTGATGGCTTCGCTTAACGGTTCGGCCAAACGCCATTCACCATTTCTGTTTTCAGAAATAAAAATATTCTCATCTACGGCGCGGCCGAAACGTTCCATGCGTGTAAAGTAGAGCCAATGCTCATCGGCAGTAAGGGTTGGCATGTAATCGTCTTCGGGAGTGTTAATGGCATCGCCAAGATTTTCAGGCTTAAATGTAACGGGATTGCTCATCGCCTTCTTTGCAAATTCAGCATTGCGAAGCATTTGCTCGGCCTCATCTTCATCGTCGGGCAGAATGCCTTGCTGTTTTTTATAGCGGTTGTAATATTCAATAGCTTCATCGTAATTGCCATTGGCAAAAAGGGCTTTACCAATCAGTTCCAGCAAATGCGCATCGTAGTTGGGGTTCAACTTCTCAACGGTCTTCAACTCTTCAACAGCGGCAGAAGATTTGCGCTGATTTTCAAGATAAATTCTACCTAAAAGCCAATGTGCTTCAATGAAATTTTTTTCGCTTTGAATGGCGAGCTTCAACAGCGAATCGGCATCGGCATATTTGCCAAAGGCGTAAGCATTGTTGCCGTAATCGTAATAATTCTGCGCTTTCTTTTTGGCATGGTCATAGGTAACGGCTTGCGAGAAACCGCTACAACCCAATACCAGCGCCGCTAACAGCGCAATCCATTGCTTTACCATTTAAGGAACATTAATGTATTTATGAATTTGCAGCGAAATTTCCCACTGCTGATTTTCTTTAACGTACTCAATAATCTGAGGCATCAGTTCTTCTTCTTGTTCCCATTCCGGCGCCAGATAAAGCTTGCAATCGGGATGAACTACTGTTGCAAATCCTTCGGCCCAGCGAAAATCGTTGCGGTGATTGATCACTACTTTTAATTCAGAAGCCTGCTTTAAATTACTTTCCAGCGGCGCTTTATATCTTTTGGGTGAAACGGTGATCCAGTCAAAATTTCCACGGGCGAGGTAAGCTCCTGAAGTTTCGATATGAACACGAATGCCTGCTGTTTTTAGTGCTTGCGTAAGCTCATTCAAATCGTACATCATGGGTTCGCCGCCGGTAATCACCGCGATTTTGGCGCCTGTTTCTTTAATAGCTTCTGTAGTTTCGGAAACCGTCATTTTAGGATGCGCTTCAGCGTCCCAGCTTTCTTTCACATCGCACCATGGGCAACCCACATCGCAACCACCCAGCCTCACAAAGTAGGCGGCCCGGCCCTGATAATACCCTTCACCCTGAATGGTATAAAAGTGCTCCATTACCGGAAGCGAATTTGTTGATGGATCGGCCATGCGTAGCGAAGGTCGGTTTTTTGATAGAATTTAAACAAGTGTTGTACCCTTAAGGTTGTGGATGACGGTTTGGGCTGTACACAAAAAAAAAGGCCGGTTCTTTCGAGCCGGCCTTTCTTTTTTCATGCATCAATTACTTGATATACTTTTTGTTTCCTGATGCATCGAGATAGTAATTGCCGCCTTTAGAGCCGCTGTAAACGGTTTCACCTTTAGGGCCTTTCATCGCCTTATTTACCGGATCGCCGGTTTTAGTGCGGTTGTCGGCCTTCCACTCCTTTTTTTCTTCGCCCTTCTTCTCGCCCTTTTTATCGGCAGAAGAATTGCCCGGCTTGGCTTCTTTCTTTTCAGCCGGTTTAGCCTCGCCTTTGGTGCTGTTGGCACTCTTTTCGGTTTTGGCCGGAGCTTTTTTAGTGTCATTTTGAGCAGCATGAACGGTAGTGATGGCTGCACTTAAGAAGAGCACCATCATCATTTGCATGATCTTTTTCATTGGTTTTTTTTTTGATTAAATAATGAATGCAAGGTAGCAAGCACCTTGCCGAATATCAAGACCGCCATTGAATTTATAATCGTTTAACACTGTGTTAAATCGAACACTTCCCCAGGTTGTTTGAACGCGTGTGCCCGCGTAGGCATTTTATCGGAACAATCGTTCACGCGGGCCCCGCCAACCAGCAGTTGTGCCTGCGGGAAACGAGCATTGAGCGTTTTAAAAAGTTCTTCCAAACAAGTGGTATGCATTGGTGTGGTGAGAATTGTTAAAAGGAAATCGGGGCGAATCAGCTCCTCTGTTCTATGACAATTATCAGCTAACAAACCATCGCCTACATTGTAAACGCGCTGTCCTTTCTTCCGCAGCAAATATTCCATAAACAACAATTGCAGATCGTGGCATTCGCCTTCCGGCAGAAATAACAGCCACTTTTTCGAATCCACCGAAATATTCTGGTAAAGATGATCGATGGCCACGCACAATTTCCGGCGAATAAGATTCCTGATGAAAATTTCCTGAGCAGAATTGATGGTTCCGGTGCTCCATAAAATAGCACAACGCTCCAGGAAGGGAAACACCACAGTGGTAAACGATTCTTCAAAACCCATTTTTGTGAGCGATAGCGACAGCATTTTTTCAAAGGCACTTTCGTCCATTTCCAAAACGGCCTTTTGCAGTTCATCAATTAAATCATTTGCCTTTGGTTCCTGATTGCTGAGTGTTCTCAATTGCTGCTGTAACTCGGTATCGGTAAGTTTGGCCAGATTAGAAATCTTCATGCCGTGGCGGTTGAGCAACGCAATATTGAGAATGCGCTTGAGTTCGCCGCTATTGTAGTAACGGATGTTGGTGGTAGTTCGGCCGGGTGTAAGCAGTTTGTAGCGTTGTTCCCATATACGCAGCGTATGGGCTTTGATGCCGGAAAGTTTTTCTAAGTCCTTGATCGAATATTGCGCCATACCTGCGTGTTGGTGAAAATAATTATTCTACCACGATCTTTGTAACCGATTTTATGCCATGGTAACACACTTCCACGAAAAATACGCCTTTGGAATCAATTGTGAGTGTGGTTTTGGAAGCATTAGAACGAATGGGTTGTTGCACCTTTTCGCCCAATACATTTCGAACTGAAATCCACTTTTCATCGCTATTGCTGAACCATAATTCCATCCGTCCATTGGAAGGATTGGGCGCTACTATAAAATCCTGGTCGCGAACTTCAGCAACTCCCACCTCACAATCGCGAAGCGTTACAAAAACGGAATCGGTAATTGAAAAACAGCCGGAAGAACGACTTACTTTTAACTGATAGTAACCGGTTGCCGGAGGAATGAGCACAGCAGTAGAATCGTACATCATTTTCACCCCATTAAAAAGCCATTCATAAATAAGCCCCTCTCCTTCTACGGCATGCAGCGGCCCACTGTAGCAACCGTTAAGGGTATCTTCAAAAGTGAAAAAGGCAACAGGGGCGCAATGGGTGGTATCGGTTAATTTTACAATCATGCCGCTATCGATCAGCGCGGCATATAATTCGCCATATTGATCTTCGCCGAATGAAACAATATTCTTTCCATAAGGCAGAACGCCTAGGGTATCTACGTTCCAGCCGGTGGTAGATTTACTAAGCATCCAAAACGCCCCTGAGCAGTAATCGCTGAAAATGTATTTCCCGAAAAGATTTCGGTGTTGCGAGCCGCGATACACATAACCGCCATTAACCGAGCACGAATAACCAAACTGACCGTGGTAATAGTCGAAAACCGGATCTACTTTTGCGATGGTCGCGCAGTTGGTATCGTAACGATGACTACCTTCAAAACAACGCCAGCCGTAGTTTTCGCCACCGGTGGAAGCCGCAGGCTGAAAATCGATTTCTTCGTAATATGCCTGTCCTACATCGCCTATCCACATATCGCCGGTGAGGCGGTCGAAACTGCTGCGCCACGGATTGCGCACGCCATAGGCCCAAATTTCAGGACGCGCATTTGGTGTGCTCACAAAAGGATTGGAAGGTGGAATATGATAGATGCTGTCGCCCGGCCGCACTTCAATACGAAGAATTTTGGCCAGCAACGTATCCAAATTTTGTCCGTTATTGCCGGGGTCGCCGCCATTGCCGCCATCGCCCAGGTTGATGTAGAGCAAACTATCAGGACCAAACATCATGTTACCGCCATTATGGTTCACATAAGGCTGAGGCGTTTCCAACAAAATAATTTCAGAAGAAGTATCAGCCACCAGCGAATCAGGCATGCAGTGAAAAGAAGAAATGCGGGTAAATCCGGTGCCACTGCCGTGGATGTAGTTGACATAAAACATGCCGTCGTTTTTGAAATTCGGACTGAATGCAAAGCCCAACAACCCCTGTTCGTTCGATGAACTATTAACGCGTGAAGTGATATCGAGAAACGGTATGGGCTGACGAACACCATGATCAATTACCTGAATGGTGCCGCGTTTTTCAACTATGAACAAACGCGAATCGCTACAGTGTTTAATATCCACCGGTTTTACAAAACCCGAAGCAAAAGGTTGCAAGGTTATGGGCGATTGCGCCATGGCGAACTGTGCCGCAAAAAGCAGGAGCGTACAGATTTTCTTCATTGAGGGAAGTTAGGTGAAAAACTGAAAGATGAGAACTGGAAGTTGAAAGTTGAATTCAGGCGATTGGATGTTGCATACGTAGCGCCGGGTATCCGTGCATAAGTGCATCAGTGGCGAAAGCGCTTTCAACCTGCGCCTTGTCCCTTGCCTCTTGCCTCTTGCGTCTTGTGTCTTGTGTCTTGTGTCTCGCCCCTTGTGTCTTGCGTCTCTTCCTCCCCTATCCATTCACCTTTTTGTAATCAGCCAGAAACTTTTCCAGGCCGATATCGGTAAGCGGGTGTTTGAACAAGCCCATGATAGAAGAAAGCGGACAAGTGGCAATATCGGCTCCTGCTTCGGCGCATTGCACGATATGTAA
Source organism: Chitinophagales bacterium (assembly GCA_046329575.1). Lineage (GTDB taxonomy): Bacteria > Bacteroidota > Bacteroidia > Chitinophagales > LD1 > UBA1941. Next base: position 63,840 of record JAXLUJ010000003.1, read on the forward strand.
TGGTGTACGAATAGAAGCTGCCAGCACTTCGGTTTTGTAGCCGTAGGTGCGGTAAATTTGAACGATTTGACCGATCAGTTGCACGCCTTCCCAGCAGGAGTCGTCGATGCGGCCAATGAAAGGCGACACCATAGATGCGCCGGCCTTAGCCGCCAACAGTGCTTGCGCTGCGCTGAACACTAAGGTACAGTTGGTTTTGATGCCATTATCGGTAAACCATTTGATGGCTTTTACACCATCCACCGTCATGGGCACTTTAACTACAATATTCGGATGCAATGCTGCCAGTTTTTTCCCCTCTTCTACCATTTCTTTAAAAGAAACAGAGATCACTTCGGCGCTAACCGGACCGCTCACCATGTTACAAATGTTCACATAATGATCCAGTATGTTTTTATCGCCCTTAATGCCCTCTTTGGCCATTAGGGAAGGGTTAGTGGTTACACCATCGAGGATGCTTAAAGCTTCGGCTTCTTTAATTTCGTTGAGATTGGCCGTATCGATAAAGAATTTCATACAGGAATTTTGTGTGAAAATAGAATTTCGGAAGATAGTGACAAGAGCAGCAAGTGTGGGGAGCGTAATCAGTGGTAAGTGGTAAGTGTTAAGAAGCTGGTGGCAAGTTTTTAGTGAGCTAAGTCGACCTAATGCGAAATGATTGTTAGTGACTGGAGCTTTCGATTATCGTGAGTGCCTCTTTCGAATAATGAGGAACCATCCGCATTTTCATATACCCACGAGGTTGCTTTGGAAACCTACCGGGAGCTGGGGAGGTGAAGCTAAGATAAGTGCGGCCGCGATTTGTTTCAAAGTTGTAGTGTCAGTTTCAATTGCCCGCCGAAGCCGGTTTGAATAATTTTCATCAATGTTGAAAGGCGAATATCCGTTGCGTTGTTTTCAATTCTGGAAATGTAAGACTTATTGGTGCCACATTTTTCTGCCAGTTCTTCCTGAGTCATACCGAGTTTCACTCTAGCTTCCTCAAGCAAAACGCCAAGCTGAAAAGCCTCGAATTCCTGCTCCCATTGTTCTCTTTTTGCAACACCTCGTTTGCCGTATTTCTTGTCAAGAATATCGGTAAACGAAGTGAGGTTTTTATTTTTCGCTTTCATATTCTGCTTTAATTTTCAATGCCTTTTCAATTTCCTGTTTAGGTGTTTTCTGAGTTTTTTTCTGAAATCCATTTCCTAAAACAACCAGATTACCATCGTCAAAAAGGCAAAGATTCTGAAAATATTGTTTCCTACCTCCACTCTTACTTCATAAACCCCTTTAGTTCCTTCAATATGTTTAAAGTACTTTTCGGGAACTTGTTTCATAAACCTGATAAGGTTTAACGTCCATTCAATTTTTCGCTGTACGTTATCATCAAGGCCTTCATAGAAGTTCAGGAAATAGCGTTTATAGGTAAAAATTTGTCGCTCAAAAGCCACGTTGCTAAGTTAACTATTTAGACAACCAATTCAAAATCGAATTTTAGTTCTTTAGTTGGAAATGGTTTGGAATCAGCACCGGCGAAGACATTGAATGTACTTCATCACCTTCAACTGTAAATAGTTGAACAGCAGAAAATTCAGTGTAACATATCAAGTAAGGGGGAATAATGCGGATACCATCCGATCTTCGTATTCCCACGGGGTAGCTTTGCAAATTTCGAGGGAGCGGGAGTGAGCGTAGTTTTGGCCAGGCGCGGAAAACGCATGGCCGGAAGGCGCTGCAACGAGCGGTTAGCAAATCAAGATGGAACGAGAGTTTATGCCCCGGTTTTAATCCACTTTATCTAAAACTACTAACATTTTATGGAGTTGTGTTTCCCGTAAATTTTTGATTTCATCGCCCCAACGATTTAGCAATTCAGGAATAAGTTCCCGGCGAATTGCGGTCTTTGCAAGTTCTTTAAAGTCTTTGTCGATGGTGCCTTCCAGATATAATTGCCCAAATGCTATAGCAATGATAGCTGCGTCGATACCCGAAAGCATTCGGGTTCCAAATATGCTTTTGTTGATATACGGATTCAGTTTTTCCAAATTGGTTTCATTAAAATCGAACTTTGGATAACCCCAATAGTCGATCTGTTCGTTTAAAAATTGTTTGGGGTTGGCTGTTTTATTCGTTCGTCGCCATTCCGCAAAACCGGCGTAGGTATCTGCACCGTCATCGTTACCAAAAGGAGCAGTCTCTTCAATTGTACTCCAGAAGAAATCTTCATTCATCAGTCTTTTTGCGTTGGGATGTGCGTTTTCAAAGCTTGGAGAGTAATCAGACATCGTTTTGGTATTATTTTGTTTTGATTTAGCGGGACTGCTGCTGGTTGACTGGTGTGATTTATGGTTCGATTGACCGGAAACAGCAAGTGCCGGAAGAAAAAATAGTAGGAGCAGGTATTTCATAGATAGATATAAAGCCTTCAGTAGCGCGATATTGTAGTTTCTAATTTAAGAACTGCTCCCAACTTAGAAAATTAAACAAGAAGCCAAACGCATTGGCATCTCACCGATTCGATAGCCACCAACACGCAAGAAGTCCTCTTTAGTTCTTTTAATTTTTGATTGAACAGGTAGAAGGTAGTTACCAACCCGACTTTCATACTTACCATGGCCAGTTTCATGTTTACCAATGGCTGTTTCATAGTTACCAACGGCAGTTTCATGCTTACCAATGGCTGTTTCATGCTTACCAATGGCAATTTCATAGTTACCATGGCCAGTTTCATGCTTACCAACGAGAGTTTCATAGTTACCATCGCCGGTTTCATAGTTACCAAGGCGAGTTTCATGCCTAGTGTTTCCTCTTCTAATTCTTTTAAAGTTGTCGGAGTATGGACGCTACAACTATATTCCTAATTCTGAAAAACCGTATATGAGAGTTTTAATTTTTTAGGATCGTATTTGAGCATTACCTAACGGTTTGGCGCTTGGGGCAGTGCAGGAATAGAATTCCGTCCGTCTGTCTAACGGAAGCTAAATTTATAAATAAAAGTTGATGGTTTGCACATAGCTACATTAATAACGTCAAGCTGGAATATGAAACCAAATTGAAAAACAAAAGTTGAAACACGGCTTCTGGCCTCCCCCATTTTGGCAAACCCTTTGTTACAGGCATACTCCTTTCGCCATCGTTTTTTATGTTGCCTATCTGAATGAGAAACATTTTTTAAGTGTTACTTATAGTCTTTGATTTATAGTCAACAAGTTGTCAACTTCGCAACCGTGGATATAAAACTAAAAATAGGTCAACGAATCAAAGATTTAAGAGAAAAAGCTGAAATGTCTCAAAAGGATCTGGCTTATGCATCTGATTTAGATAGAAGTTATATCGCAAGTATTGAAAATGGTCAACGCAATGTGTCAATTGTGAATATTGAAAAAATTGCTGTGGCACTTAATGTAAATGTCAAGGAATTTTTTAAAAGTAATAACTTTGAGAACACTACAACAGATAAAAAGTGATATAGACGCAAGGATTGCTTTAGCTGCACTAAATCCTCTTACTCTAGCAGAGTCTCTAGAAATTATTAAAATTTCGGTAGAGGATGTAATTCGGTCAGGTGGTGCTGCTGGAAAAACTTCTTTGATAACTTCGCAACAAATTGTAAACTTATTACACGAAACAATTAAATCGTCACTAGTTGCAGAAGGTGTCAATGCTATAAATATTCGCCCGTTAATCGGCAGGGCTAACCCCGAAATAACATTAGCAGGTTTTTTAAAATTCAAAAAACAAGATGTTTGTGTTTTTCCTAATAATTTACAGCCTAGGCAAGAACTATTAGGTTTCAATGGTTTATTTAATACTGGAATTATAGAACCATATGGCGAACTGTTTACTGAACATATTATGTCCGTTAATGTAAGAACTCAGTTAAGCAGTTTAGGAAATAATGTCGACACAATGTTTGAAAGAACATATGCAGAGCCTTTAAATCTTCATAGGCGTGTTCCTAAAATGGTTCTTGGTGAGATGTATTTGATTTCTGTTAGAGAACTTGATTCTGGGCAAATTGCTCACAACAATCCTGTTTACTCAAATTTTACTGCCGCAACTGCCAGGCAGCTGGAGCGTTATATAAAGGGATTTGCGGCTTTAAATATGCGAAAAGGGCAACGAGATGATGATTTTAAATATGAACGTGTAGCCCTTATTATTGCAGACTTTTCACAAAATCCCGTTCAGATTTATAGTACAACACAACAATTAATTCAGGATAATTTGCTCCCGCCAAACTCAACAGCGTTAATGGACAACTTGCAATTTGACGGTTTTGCTAGAACACTACTTGATAATTACGAACAAAGATTTGGATTGAATATTTTGACCTGATATTTGTGAATAAGAAATTTATCAATTTCTTGTTGTTCATTTAATGAACGAAGACACACTATTTCTTCTTCCGAAAACTCAGGAATTGTGAATTTCTCAATAAAGTTTTTTTGATAACAAGAATAGCCACCTTCAATTGCAACGCTTGTTTTGCTGACATAATAGTGCATTATAATTGAGTTGAAAATTTTTTGTACTACGTCAATGTTTTCAACTTTTGAAATTAGATTTACACCATTAGAGAATAAAGAATCTGTTTCCTGTTTGAAAAATGTGCCATAACCATTTGAAAAATAGGATTGTTCTTCGTTTATCAATAAGAATCTTGGCGTTTGGCTAAATGTAGGGTTCAAGAGTTTTTTTCCTGTCTTCACCAAACCTTGTGTTCTACCCCAAACATAAAAAGGCTCAAAGTTTACTTTTCCTTTATCTCTGTTCAATAAAACCTCTTTCTCAGAAAGTAAATATGCGTAGCATTTTGGGAAATGCTTTTTTAATTCTGCTTCGGGAATCGGTGTTGCCAAATTTCCTTTGAGTGTGTAAGGGCAAATTATTCTTCTTGTGTTTTGTCCGGCTTCTTCTTGTGTTTTGAAGTCCGAAATTTTGTAAATAGGTTTTGTTATTTCTTTTTCTATCTCAAACACTCCCTTGTCGGTTATTTTGATATAACAACTATCTCCTTTTTTTCTGCCGTCAATAAAAAACACTTCATCCTTTAAAGTTGCAATGCCAACACAAATGTCAAAAAGTTTATTGATTGGTGTTCCGATTGTTTCAATAGTTTTAATGTTTTTCTGCTCTTCTGTTTTAAGTAAACGCCATTTTTTTATGTTCAAATCTTTCAAGTAGTTCAAAGAACCGTTTGCAATCGGCAAAAAGTCTTGCGGTGTGAAACCGTCTTTAATTCTGTCAAAAGTAATAGCGTCATTTTCCTGTTTGTTCAAAAAGGTCAGAGCTGTGTATGTTTGTGCGTCAAAAACTTTTTTATGAGTGAAGTCAATAATTCTCGTAACGCATTTTTTTTGTTGGAAAAATTTACGCATTGCTTCACCTGCCAATGAAGTAAAATAGTTGTTAGGTGTTATATACCCCAAACGTCCTGTTGGTTTTAGCAACTTGTAACCCAACTCAAAAAACGCAAAATAAAGATTAAAAGTGCCACCTTCAACCGTTGTCCAATTTCTTACTAAATAATCTCTGTTTTCGTCTGAAAGGTCTTGAAATTTCACATAGGGTGGATTGCCTACAATTATGTCAAATCTTATTGTCCAATTAGCTTTTAGGCTATCTTGATTAAATAAATTAAAATCGGATTCTTCCAAAATTTCATTATTCTGTAAAGCATAAATTGTCAGCAAAAGTTTAGTTCGGTGAATGTTGTATGCGAGGATGTCCGACCCGTAAATATTTTCTTTCACAATTTTTTTTACAGACTTTGAAAAAGCCGTCTTATAATATTCTGTCAAACCGATTAAGAACGCGCCGCAGCCGCAACTTGGGTCAAGGTTTTTGTCGGCGGGTTGCGGTTTAACTTCGTTAATGATAAAATCAATTATATAGTCAGGTGTGAAGAACGCACCATTCAGTTTTCGGTCAGTTGGAGGAATTATAAGTTCTAAAAGGTTTTCAAGGTCTTTTATCGTTACAATTTCTAAAGCCGAAACTTCAAAAAATAATTTTGTATCCTGTTCAAATCCTTTGAAATAGTTTGTCAGAATTGGGCTTTGGGAAAAGTCCAGTTTTTGGTTGTTCAGATATTGAAATACCAAATGTTTCTCAAGACTTGTAAAGTTTTGAGTAGAAATAAGGTCATTCAGTACTGCCTTTTTTACCATTTTCCATGTTGACTATGAGCAACAAATTTACTGAAAGTTTTTAAACTGCCAAACAGTTTTCAAAGAGTAGTTGTGTCGTCTAAACTATGTCGGGTGGTGGTTGGGCTGGGTCTGTTCGGTTTTCTGTCCTGTAGTCCAAAAATTATAAAGTCGTCGGTTAAGGGGTCCCACTAACGTCAACCTGTGAATCTGCCTCAAAAAAATCATTCTGCAAAATGTAGCGCGGCAAGATGTTTGTTTGGGTGGATTTATGAATTACGTGCAGATAAACAACCGGTTGCAGATGATGATGACTTCGCTGGAAGATCAAATTAAAGCCGATAATCCGGTGCGATTTATTGATGCGTTCGTCGATAAATTGGATCTTTCTTGGCACGATGTTCCCCCTTAGTATTTAACGCTTCCCGCGGCAGCGATCGAAGTGGAAATCCTTTTTGCGCGGCTATCCGCAGTTTGCCGATATGGGCATCCCTGGCCGCGCAAAAAGATTGGAACGTAGAGCGCGGGTGCCGCAATAACAATGGACAATTGACAATTAACAATTTACAATTTACAATGGACGATGGACGATGGACAATGAACGATGAACAATTTACAATGAACGATGGACGATGGACGATGAACAATGAACGATTTACAATGGACGATGGACGATGAACGATGGACAATGAACGATTTACAATGGACGATGGACAATGGACGATGAACAATGAACGATTTACAATGGACGATGGACGATGAACAATGAACAATGAACGATGGAATGATCGTTATCAGTAATTGGGTTTCCGTTCGCAGCTCGTGGCTCGTAGCTCATGGCTAGTAGCTCGAAACTCCTGGCTCCCAACTCCCACCTTCCTCAATCTTTTTTATTTTCACCGTCCCGATGAAAACGCGCATGGCAAGGGCTATCCTTGCGTTTCTATTTATTTTACCGTTTGCAGTTAAAGCTCAATATACCGAAGTGCGCGGCAGGGTTTTGGACGCTAAAACCAAAGAACCGCTGAGCTACTCGAATGTGCGCCTGCGGGGTACCATCACGGCTACTACTACTGATGTGGATGGCTATTTTTACCTGCATACGCCTGAAAAAACGGATTCGCTGATTATTACCTTCCTGGGCTATCCGCGCAAAGCAGTACCCATCCAGCGGGGTAAAAGTCAGGAAATCACCGTGATGCTGGGCACCGAAGATATTCAACTGAGCGAGGTGACGGTGAAAGCGGCTAAACGGAAGCGTTTTGTAGATACCACAGCTAACTTTGTGTACCATCAGGTAGTGGCGCACCGCAAACAGAACAGCGCCCAAAATTTTGACAATTACACGGTTGAGGAATACAATAAGCTCAATATCGGCTTGGTGAACCCGCGGGCTAAATTCCTGACGTGGAAAATTTTTAACCCGTTCCGGTTTGTGTTCAACAACAAGGATACCATGGAAGACGGGCGCGTTTTCATTCGCGGATTGCTTCAGGAATCGCTGGCGGATGTGTATTACCGAAAGAAACCCAAAGCCTACCGCAAATACATTAAGGCAATTCAAATTACAGGGGTGAATAATACTTCGGTTTCGCGGCTGGCCGACTACACCTTTGACGAAGTGAATGTGTATGACGATATTTTTGTGATTGCAGGGAAGTCGTTCGTTTCGCCATTTTCGCCCACTGCCTTGCTTACGTATCAGTACTTTCTTACCGATACGCAAAAAATTGATGGGCGCACTACCTACAAACTGCACTTTGTGGGCCGGTCGAAAGTGGATTTGGCGCTGAAAGGTTATGCTTGGATTGATTCGGCGGCCTGGGCGGTCCAAAAAATCTTTTTCCGCCCGAACGAAAAATCGAACCTCAACTTCATTAAAGACTATACGGTTGCTCAAACTTTTGCGTTGGTGGGCGACAGTATGTGGATTATGAAATCGGAGGATTTGACCACAGAGGGAACGCTTTTTAAACGGCCAAAAATGCAAATGGGATTGATGGCGGAAAAGCATTTCGATCGTAGAAATTTCAGGTTCAATACGCCTATTGAAGATTCTGTTTTCAAGCGGCAGGACGAGCAAATTATTGCTGCCGATGCCCGCGAAAAGAGCCGCGATTACTGGGATACGGCGCGTTTTTATGATCTTTCAAAATATGAACGGGCGGTAATTTTCAACAACGATACCATACCGAAAGTGCGGGCTTACAAACAATGGTACTGGACGCTGAAACTGGTAACTACCGCTTACTTTGCAGCCGGACCAATAGACATCGGCCGTTTCTACAAATTTTTGAGCAGAAATAATGTGGAAGGCTGGCGCATTCGCTTTGGCGGACAAACGAATGAGAAGTTCAGCCGCAAAGTGCATTTGCTGGGCTATGGCGCTTATGGCCTCAAAGACAAGGACTTTAAATATCAGGCGCTGATGCAGGTGAATTTACCGGCCCGAAATGAGCGCTGGCGGCAGCTTACGGTAAACTATCAGTACGATATGCAGGTGCTGGGTCAGGAAAACCAATTACTGACCTTTGACAATTTCTTAACGCTGATACGCGGAAAGGCGCTTTCGAAGATTATGAAGATAAGGCAGTGGGATGTTTCGATCGAAAACGATTGGACGCGCGACTTTTCCACTATCATGAACGTGGGCAACCGCACGTTCTACGATATTCCCGGAATTTTCGACTTCCGTCAAACGCAACGCGATGGTACGTTGAAACACATTTCTTCGTTCAACACTACCGAACTAACCATTGATGCGCGGTACAGCTATAATTCGCAATTCTACCGCTCGGGATTTTACCGTTATTTCATCAAGACGAAGTATCCGGTGTTGTTGTTCCGTTACCAATTGGGTTTTCTGGATGTAAACAATCAGCATAACAGTTATCACAAGATGGTGTTGACGTTACGGCAACGTTTGAGCTGGATGCTGGGGCATACGAATTACAAATTGGAAGGCGGAAAAACGTTTGGCAAAATGCCGTATGCGCTGGGGTTTGTGACGGCGGGCAATTTCGGGCCTATTTTTGATGCGTTGAATTACAACATGGCCCGTGAATTTGAGTTTGTAACCAATCAGTATGTTTCACTTTGGGTTGATCATCATTTCGATGGTTTCTTCTTCAATAAAATTCCATTGTGGAACCGTTTGCAATTGCGCGAGGTGTTGTATTTCAGAAGTCTTTTCGGCACTTACGATCAGCGCAATAATAGTTTGTTGCAGCCCGGCTTTGCGTTTTCGCAACCTTATCCGGTGCCGTATATTGAAGTAGGTTTTGGCGTTGAAAATATCTTCAAAATCATCCGTCTGGATGCCATTTGGCGGGTCACGCACCGCGATGTTCCCGGTCAGCCAAACTGGGCGATTAAGGTGAGTATTAATCCGAATTTTTAGAAGAGCGGTGAGCTGCGAGCTACGAGCTTTGAGCTGCGAGTTGTGAGCGTTGAGCGGTGAGCTGTGAGCGGTGAGCTGTGAGCTACGAGCTTTGAGCTACGAGCTTTGAGCTGCGAGCGGTGAGCTTTGAGTTCCGTTTTATTCTGAAAAGAGGTAATTACGATTTACGGAATTACGAATTACGGAGTAAAGGATACGAATTCGTAATTCGTAATTCGTAATTCGTAATCTGTCATTCCTAATTTCCCCGCCAGGGTTTGTCTTTTCGCTCTTTCCATTTTCATTCCTAACTTACGCCGCAATTATGATCGCCATTTACGGAAAGTCGGTTGACCCGCGCAACATTGCCTACATCGAAGAAACGATGAGCTATCTGAAAAAGATAGGGAAACCTTTTGTGGTGGAAGAAAACTATGCGCGCATTTTGCGTGATAATTTCAAGATCACTTCTTTCGAAGAAACCTATTCCAATTACGATCAGATTCGTAATGTTTGTGAAGTAGTATTCAGTATGGGCGGCGATGGCACTATACTGGAAGCGGTCACTTTTATTAAAGAAACCGAAACGCCGATTTTGGGTATCAATTTCGGGCGGCTGGGTTTTTTGGCCAATGTGGGCAAAGACCAAATTCATCAGGCGATTGATGTGGTTACGAAAGGAAAATATTTGATTGACAGGCGTTCGTTGCTAGACATGACGAGCAACAAACCGCTGTTCACTTCCTTCCCTTATGCGCTTAACGAAATGACGGTGCAGCGCAAAGATCAGAGCTCGATGATTACGGTGCATACTTACCTGAATGGCGAGTTGCTGAATGCCTACTGGGCTGATGGGTTGATTGTTTCCACGCCAACGGGTTCCACCGGATATTCGCTGAGCTGCGGCGGTCCGATTATTTATCCCACTTCCAACAATTTTGTAATCACGCCGGTAGCGCCGCACAATTTGAATGTACGCCCGATAATTGTGAGCGATGAAGTGGTGCTTTCGTTTGAGGTAACAGGACGTGGCAACAGCTTTTTGTGTACGCTGGATTCGCGTTTTGAAACCATTGATTCGTCGTATCAATTAGCTGTAAAGAAGGCCGCGTTTTCGGCCTGTTTGGTTCGCCTCACCGATATGAATTTTATTTCGGCCTTGAAGAACAAGCTGAACTGGGGGAGTGATTTGAGGAACTAAAGTCATAAGCTACGAGCTTTGAGCTACGAGTTACGAGTTACGAGTTACGAGCTACGAGCTACGAGCTAGGAGCTGCGAGCTACGAGTTGTGAGTTGTGAGTTGTGAGGTTCGGGCTGTAAGCTAAAAGCTACTACCCTTGAACGTAATCGTTTAGGTACTCAAAAGGTGCGTTCAATTTGCCGTTCACAGCAATTGTAGCATTGTAAATGGTTTGGCTATCGGTTCGCATCAGCCTGGGAATGATACGGCTGAGCAACATATTCCCAAAATCTTCGCTGGCATCGCGGGGCAATTCATTCGGTAAATTATCGATTGATTGGATATCGATACTTTCGCTCGTAAATGTGCCGGTGATTTGTTCGGTTTGAGCATCATAACCGTAATAAGGGTCGGCAATAGAAGAGGCCATCAGCGTAGATGGCACAGAACTTTGCGGAGCAATGTCGCACGTAATATCTGAAATGATTTTGATCTTAAAATCAGCAGCTTTCATTTGTTCTTTCGTAAAGAAAACGGGAATGCTGGAATCCCAGTAAATGCCGTTGATGAACACATCGGCAACTTTGGTGAACGGATAAAAGGCCGACTCATAGCCTTTGGCGTTTTTATGAAAATCTTCGGTATGAAATTCTTCTTCGCCGGGCTTGTAATACATGTCCTTCGATTCTAATTGGGTGTAAACGATCTCATCAAATTCTTTATAACAAAAATCGTGAGGCGATACTTTTTTGATTCCGATGGTATCGAGCAAAAACGCACTGCCGTTCGAAACGCGGCCGGTTCCTGTAAGCACAATTTTCCAATTTGGAAATTCCAGATTATCCAAACCCTTTTGCGCTTCGGCAAAATTGTGGCAATACACCATTTGTTTTAAATTGAAATTACCGGTGCGATGCCCAATCATCTTAATGGCGTGATACGCGCCTACAATGCCCGCCCAGCGGCCAAAAGCGATTAACCGCTGCCCATTTTCATCTTTCAAACATTCATAATCAATCAGGCGAATGTTCTTATCGAGCAATGCCTGCAGCAGTTTGCGATTGTGCGGCTGCTTTTTGATGGTATGCGAAAAGAACATATAGGTTTTGTTCGGAATCAATTGTTCTATTGGAACTTCTTTTACGCCTAACAGCAAATCGCAATCGCTCAGATCTTCGCGCACCGCAATGCCCTGATAGCGATATTCGTCATCGCTGAAACAGCGGTGCTTACAGGGTTGTACGGCAATCCATACCGAACTGTGCTCTTCCATCAGGGTGCGGCACTGGCTGGGTGTTAGCGGCGTGCGGTTGTCCTGAGGGTTCTTCCCTTCTCTGATAATTCCAATTTTCATAACAGCAAATTCGGCGGCGATATTAGCCAATTCCGTGTGGTTTTCCGATGCTACTCAATATTCATCGTATCCTCCTCAAAGCTATCTTCCGATCCGCCATAATCGCGGGAATGATCGGGCTTTTCTTCAAAGTACGCGCCGCAGTTCAACTCGATATTCATCTTTTCGGGTTTTTCAAAAACTGCCGACGGACTAATTCCTGTCAATGCACTATCAGCATACACTTTCTGCATAAAATAACCATAAATCGGCAGGGCGGTGCTGGCGCCCTGGCCCTGCGCCATGGAGCGGAAACGGAGGAAGCGATCTTCGCAACCCACCCAGGTAGCCACCACCAAATCTGGCGTCAAACCTATAAACCAGCCATCGCTGTTGTTTTGTGTGGTGCCGGTTTTTCCCGCCATATCACTACGCAGATTATACCGGAAGCGCAAGCGCTGACTAGTTCCATACTGCACTACGCCACGCAACATCTCGATCATCGTATAAGCGGTTTGCTCGTCTAACACTTCGTTTCGTTCGGCATCAAAAGTGGCAATTACGTTACCGCTGCGGTCTTCAATACGCGAAATGAAAACCGGACTTACATGCACGCCTTTGTTCACAAAAGTGGTATAGGCGCCGGCCATTTCGATCAGTGAAATATCGGCTGTGCCTAAACAAATAGAAGGCTGATCGGGGATTTTGCTTACAATGCCCATGGCCTGCGCCAGTTTCTTCACTTCGGCTACACTCATTTCATGCATCAAATACGCCGAAACCGTATTCACTGAATTGGCCAACGCCTGTTTCAGCGTAAGCATACCGCCGTACTTACCATCGCTGTTGTGCGGTGTCCAGTCGCTAATCAACCCGAAACGCGGATCGCCCTTTTCAAAAGTTACCGGAAGATTGGGCACCTGATAACAGGGCGAATATCCTTTGTCACGCACCGCAGCCGTATAAAGTATGGGTTTGAATGTAGAGCCAATTTGCCGCTTGGTATTCACATTCACGTGGTCGTACTGAAAATATTTGTAGTTGATGCCGCCCACCCAGGCCCGAACACCGCCGGTGGCCGGATCAACCGCTATGAAACCGTTCTGTAAAAACAAGCGGTGATAACGAAGAGAATCGTAAGGGCTCATGATAGTATCGCGTTCGCCCTGCCACGAAAAAATGCGCATCGGTATGGCTTTGTGCATTAACGCATCAATCTGTGCGGCGGTTTTTCCTTCTTCCTTCCATTGCTTGTAGCGGCTTGAGCTTTCATAGGTTGCTTTCCATTCCGTAGCAAAATCTTTCCACGGATCACTGCCTTCTTTCATTTTAAAAAAGAGCTGTTGCCATTCGGTCAAATGCTGTTGCTGTGCGGCTTCTGCATATTGTTGCAACCGCGAATCGATGGTGGTATAAATTTTCAAACCGCTGGTGTACAAATTGTACTTATTACCATCGGCATCAGGATGTTTTTCGAAATAATCTTTCAGATAAAGCCGTAAATATTCTCTGAAATAAGGCGCCATGCCTTCGTCATGTGTTTCTTCAGTAAACTGCAAAGCAATGGGCAAATCGAAAAGCGAATCGCGCTGTTGCTGTGTAATAAATTTGTAGTGAAACATCTGATCGAGCACTACATTGCGGCGTTTTTGCGAAGCCACCGGGTGCAGCCTCGGATTATATTGGTAAGGCGCCTTCAGCATGCCCACCAGCACCGCTGCTTCTTCAATTTTAAGCGAATCAACCGGTTTGTTGAAATACGTTTGCGAAGCGCTTTTGATGCCAAAGGCATTATCGCTGAACTCCACAGTATTGAAGTACATAGCAATAATCTCTTCCTTGGTGTAGGCGCGTTCCAGTTTTGCAGCAATCACCCATTCTTTGAATTTGCGCAGCGCCAAAGTGATTTTCCAGTGGTTGCCGCGCGGAAACAAATTTTTAGCCAGTTGTTGCGTAATAGTACTGCCGCCGCCCTTGCTATCGCGCCCCAATACGCCGGAAAGGGCGCGGGCAATAGCTTTGAGGTCAACGCCGGTGTGATCGTAAAAGCGAATATCTTCAGTGGCCAGCAAGGCGTTCACCAGGGGTTTTGGCAAGTTTTCGTAGCGGATGTTGCTGCGGTTTTGCTGATAATATTTTCCCAGCACTACGCCATCGGCGCTAATCACCTCGGTAGCCACAGCCGTTTGCGGATTTTCAAGGTCATCAATTGAGGGCAACCGGCCAAAAACACCAATGGCAATAAGGGCAAAGAACAGCACCACTGCCATCACCGTCCAACTGTAGATTTGCCAAAACGCCTTCGTTTCGTTGGTCTTATCTAACCGAAACCATTCCCTCATAAAGCAATAATAGGAATTGCCAGTAATATAGTTAGAAATAACCAAATTTTAATTGTAAGATTATCCTATTTATTGTAAACCTCGAATTACCTAGGAAAACCTTTTAATCTAAATAAATAGACGCACTCGTTGTTATAAGATAGAATAGTATCCCTCTGAAAAGATAAAACCTTTTGAGTATTAGCATCGTACCCAACCTTTTCTAATGACTTCCCTAAATACAAATAATAATCCGAATTAACATTTAACTGATCTCTATCAGTCGGAATTTTACAGTCTTCAACAAACGATATTTGTTCATGCTTGAGATAATAACGAAATGAATTTTGAAGAGGCCATGAAAAATCCACTCTTATTGGACGACCAGATTGTTTTGCTCGTGAATTTAAATAGTTCAAAACTTCTTTAGTGTGCGATTCAAAAAACCAAATATTAGTTTTAGTGAGATTAACATTCCTTAGAAAGTTGCAAAAGAATAAAATTAGTAAAACTGAAAAAACGCTTCTACTAAAAAATCGATTAGACTCATTCAAAAGTAAGCAAAAGGATAATATAATAAGAGGATAAAGGAATAGGGCAGTTCTATCAATTAAATACAAAGTGCCTAAAAAATGATGTTGAAAAATAATTGATAGAACGGTTATAGCCAAAACCTGATAAAGAAACGACAAATTAACAGTCCGCCAAAAGTTGGTAATTATTGAATTACAAAATGCTAAAAATAGAAGAACTAAAAAGACGTTCAATACGATTCCAGTTAAATGCACATACTTCGAATCATATAATGAGCAACTAACTAAGGACGATAATGTGTCGGCATATAATCCAGTCCCTCCTCCATAATATAGATTACCATTTAATTTTAATTTTCTTAATGGCTCATAAACAACAAAAGTTAATAGCACTGAGATAAACGATGCAATAAAAATAGAATTCCATAACTTAATGCTTCTCAACTGTAAGATAGACCTTAAATTCAAAACAACAAATAAAGCAACATAGAAATTAAGAGTAGAGAAACTGGACAGCACTGCAAAAGCTCCAAAAGTATACGAAAACAATAAATCCTTTAATGCGGATGATTCAAAAAATTTCATCCCGAAATATATAGACGGCAATAAAAATCCCAGACTCAAGCCATAACCACGTGCTAAGCCGAAAAAATCAATTAAGAAAGGATTTAATACCAATAATAAATAAACAATGTAACTCTCAAAAGAACTAAAAAAACATCGACACAGCTTGTATGAAAAAAACAAATATATAACGAACGAAAGCAGGTTTGGAAATCGAGCCAAAAACACTGACGGCCGACCAAGAAGAAAAAGGGTCTTAATAAACAATGTATTTAATAAATGATTATTGGCATCGCAGTTTTTAAATGTAACGATGTTAATAACTGAATCAGAAACAAAAGTATTAAGAGTCCACACTTCATCGTAGGTTATTCCGACGATAAGACATCTTAAACATACATATACTATTAAAACTACTGATGTAATGGAGAATAAATAAAATGGCCTTCTGAAAAATAATTTCATTTTAATATTCACCCAAATTATTCGGTTATTATCATTTTCTTCGTATCAACTTCACTTGCGTCACAAATTAATGTATAAAAATAAAGGCCTGGCTTTAAAGAGCCTGCATTAAGTTCTACATTAATCGTTCCTCTTTCCTTAATAGGAAGGACCTTTTGCTGCCCACCATTCATATCATAAACGTAAAGGGTGGCGTTTTTAACTTTATCCGATACAATACATTTTATTATAGTATTATTATTGAATGGGTTTGGATTGTTCTGAAATAATTTATTCACATCATCCGAAACATCTGTAGCGGTCGAAATATTAATTGCTTTATCCTTAAGTGCGTCTTTAATTTCTTTTATGTACAAATCCTGAACTTTAACAACCTCCACTAAATATGGTATCAATGCCAAATAATCGACTCCAAGAATTCCTAAGCTATCAGAATAAACAATTTCAGGAAATATTTTCTGCACGTCCTGGGCAATAAGACCAAAACACCGTCTACCGTTCATAGGCATCGTAGCACCCTCTAAATTAAATTTATATGAAACCCCATTTAGTTTGAAAATTCTTTCAAAATCAGTAATTTTATTAATGTCTGATTTATAACGCTTATCTGAAACCAGCACAATCCCAGCAGCTCTTGCCTGCCCTAAAACATCCAGATTAAACGAGGGTAAAAAATTACCGATACTTACATTGCCATTATTCTGAATTCTAAAGCCTTGATTCATAGTAGCAATGGTTCCCGCATTCCCAAAACCTGCAAAATTAAACGAAACACTCCCATCATTATTAAAATTCATACTAGAGCAATAATCATTTTGGAGTCGAACAACATTTCCGTTAAAATAAGTATTATAGTTAATTGTCTTTTGGCCTCCGTTATGAAATGTCCATCTATCGCCAATCTGAAATTGCTCTTGTGGGATAAAAGTTCCTACGCCTACTTTTCCATTAGTTGTAACTTTTATTTGGGAAAAAACGGTAGAGCAAACTAAAAGTGAGAGTGATGATAGAAATAATTTCATAACTATTGATTTTTATTAATTATTTGGTTCGTCGTGTGTGAATAGAGTAATACCTGAGCCAAGTGGCACGGTAAAATCACCCGTTATTATTATACCCTGTGTAGCTCTAAAAGTTGGCTGAGTTCCAGATGCGACAGATAGTGGCGAAGTTTGTCCATTAAATTCGATATTCCGCTTTACTTCATACAAGTAACTTGTTAATTGAGTGTTATTGGTGATTGAAACATCAATTAAATTTTTTTTCAATGTATAAACTTTGACGTAATCTACCTTTGTGTAATTTGGCAGGAAAGATGGGTTTTGATTACTTGCAATTCCAGGTGTAATAAACATTATAGATTTTCTCGTAAATGGTATACATCCATCATAAAAGATTTCTTTAACAGGAACATTATTTAAATAAAAGATTAAGACCTTCGGCGTCCATTCAATCCCTATAATATTATCCCCAATGGTAAGGTCAGTTGGCAGAACTGCATGAAAGCCATTTCCAGGATTGCAAGAGGTTGGCAGATGGATATGAGTATTCATATACCAATCATTATTATTTACAGCATGATTTTCAAACATATCAATTTCTTCTGATCCGTCAGGAGTAGTATTTCCACCCCAAATCCAGAATGAAAGCCATCGCCCGTAATCACTAGGCAACTGCCATTTTATCTCATAATAACCATATGGCCAAGAGTTATTTTGAGACATTAATCCTCCCACATCATAAAGACTGCCGTTACCAGAATTTACGTTCGCCTTAAAATAAACGTAACCAGATTGGATATTTGTTAATACATTATTTGCAGTCCAAATTTCCCTTTGCGGTTGCCAGTTCCAATCTGGAATTTTCCAAATTGACCAATTAATTGGACCATTAAACTCTTCAGTAAAAAAGGGCTGCCAATTTTGGTCTATCCCAGGTGTTTGAGCGTTTTCAACTTCTGGTAAAGTTAAGAAAAAAATCAAAAAATAGTAGAAACAGGAACGGTTCATGTTCATTTTATTTATATGATCATCATTAAGATGTATGGCCCATCCGCATATGCTGAATTATTCAAAATACGGCGAAAAATAAAAAAGTTTTTAAAAAAATTGAAATTTCGTGGTCCGTTTGCGACGTTCATAAAAAATGTGACCCATTAGTTTAATACTAAAATTGGTTCGACCTACCATTTTGAGTGCTATTCCCAGAAATTTTAGTTTCGTTTGCACTTATGGTATTTCTGCGAAAAACACTGCCGTTTCTTTTACTGGCGTTTGCCCTCAGTATTGCAGTGCGCCTGCCGCAACTCAACCGGCCGCTTTCCAAACACCACGAATTCTGCACCGCCATTAGCCTGCGCATCCTCGAAATCTGGTACGACAACGGCATTGAAAATTTCAATGGCAATCCGGTAATGACGTATCAGAATGATGCTGATAAATTCATTAACAATCACGCCAATGCCAGTGGCAAAATGCTTGACCGAAACGGCAACTATTACTATGTTTCGCATCCGCCTATGGCTTACTACTTTGCCTTTGGCGTGTTTAAGTTACTGCATTGGCGGCCGTCTGTTTTGGGTATTCAGCTCATTAATCTGTTTCTGCATTTTATCAGCGCGCTTTTTGTGTATTTCACGGTTTCGGTGCTCAGTTTCAACCGCGCGCGCAGCTATCTTTATTTTCCGGCCTTTGTTTCTTATGTGATTTATCTTTTTCTACCTCCAACATTATGGTTTCAGGGTAATGTGTACATGAGCGATATGGCGGTTCAGGTGCCTTTTATTGTTGGCACCTACATTGTGCTTAAAATGATTATCCGGCAAAAGTTCTACGTTCCGAAATACATCGTTTTCTATATTCTCAATCTGTTCCTTTTGCTTTATACCTCCTGGTTGGGCGTGTTCTATGCCGTTGGCGTAATCGTTTATTCACTTATGCACCTTCGCAGCAACAAAGGTTTTAGGGTGTTGCTCATCAGTACGGTTGTAACGTTGTTTGTAGTGCTGCAATTGATCTCGTATCAATACTCGCTCATTAACGGCCCTGAAGCTTACCTCAGCGAAATCCTGAACCGATACCTGTTACGAGGCAGCGTGGGTATCCGGCATCAAGGATTTTTCTACTTCTTTTTTTCATATTTCATCTATCTCAAAAATCTGCTCTACAACTATCTGGTCAACTATCTTCCATTTTATGCAATGATTGCAGGGTTCATTTACATTGGAGTAACACGAGCCAAACTCAAAATTGTTTTCTCTGAAAATGGCTATCGGTTTATTTGGTTATCGGTAATGCCCATTTTATTTCTGCATCTGGTATTCCTTAATTATTCTTCTCAGGACTTTACGGTGTTGTATGCATCGCTGTTCTTTAGCGTATTGTTTGGTATTTTCTACGATAAAATGAAAAAGTCGGGAGTATTTTCGGCACGCAAGCTGAACCTGGCTGTGGTGGTTACGGTGCTTATTTTTATTGCGCAATACGAATTAATGAACCTGCCCGGCGAATACTCCATCCATCACCATCGTTATGCCGATGAAAAGGAATGGGGTGAAGCCGTAAAGGCGCAATCTGACCCAAACGATATTATTTTCAGCACTACTGAGCCTTCGCCACAAATGGTGTACTATGCCGGCAGAAATATTCGTTGGGTACACGATGCGGCAGAGGCTTTCACTTTTGAGAGCCATCGGCACTACGAAAACGCCGTATTGTTCGAAGGTTTTCCAAAAGAAAAAATGACCAGGCGAGAACTCATTCTCAAAAACTAAAAATTTATATTTTAACTGCTGATAACCGCGCTTCTATTTTCTAAAAATCAACTTTGATCAAATGTCGTTAAATACCATTCCAATTGTAGACCTCAGCAAGTTCACCAAGGGATCTGAAGAAGACAAACAGCAATTCGTACAGGATCTGGGCCGCGCCTTCGAAGAAGTAGGTTTTGTTTCGGTTAAAAATCATGGCGTTTCCCAACAATTGGTTGACGATTATTACGCTGCCGTAAAACGTTTTTTCGATTTTCCACGCGAAGTAAAAAAGGCGTATGAAATACCGGAACTGGCCGGCCAGCGCGGTTATACTTCCTTTGGAAAAGAACAAGCTAAAGGCTTTGATAGTCCCGATCTCAAAGAGTTCTGGCAAATGGGTCAAATCGTGGAAGACGGCGATCCTATCAGCAGCGAATACTCGGTAAATGTTACGGTGAAAGAAATTCCAGAGTTCAACACCCTGGGCCGCGAACTGTTCCGATCGTTCGAAAAATGCGGTATTGAATTGTTGCGCGCCATCGCTATTCATTTGGGCATTGGGGAGTATTATTTCGATAAAGAAGTGCACAATGGCAATTCCATTTTGCGCGCCATTCACTATCCGCCAATTACACAAGAGCCTAAGAATGCCATTCGTGCCGAACAGCATGAAGACATCAATCTGATTACGCTTTTAGTGGGTGCTTCAGCCGAAGGGTTGCAATTGCTCTCGAAAGAACAGCAATGGCTGGATATTACTGCACCTGAAGGTTGCTTTGTAGTAAATGTGGGCGATATGCTGCAGCGGCTCACCAACAATCGTTTGCGCTCTACAACGCATCGCGTGGTGAATCCACCGCGCGAAAAATGGGGTACGCCGCGCTTTTCTATTCCATTCTTCACGCACCCGAAAAGCTCGATGCGCCTCGATTGTTTGCCTTCTTGCGTAGATGAGCGCCATCCATGTGCCTACGCGCCAATTTCGGCCGGTGAATATCTGGATGAGCGGCTTATTGAAATCGGTTTGAAAAAATAGGCATGGGAGAAAATGGCTATACCCTCAGAACTTTATTGGAAAATGTGCTTTCCAATAACTTTTTCATTTTCGGTTTTATACTGTTGGTATTGGTGATTGCAGTGGCCATACGCGTCACACTTGGCAAACCCGAAGATGGCTACACCCACCATCCTGATTGAGTTTCAACTCATCATTTCCACTCCGTTTCCTGCTACAAACCGCCCGATGTTTACCGCTTCAGGAAAAGCGTTTAAAAAGATTTTTTCGCAATCAGGATCAACAGCTATCAATAAACCGCCATTGGTTTGCGGATCGCAAAGCACCAACAGTTTTTCGCCATCAACCCCCAAGGTTTTTTCACCATAAGCTTTCCAATTACGCATCGTATTATCGGCATACACAAATGCCGCACAAAGTTCTTTCACCTTATTGAAAACGGGAATGCGATCATAGTGCACTACCGCTTTCAAACCGGCGCCATCACACATTTCCAGCAAATGACCCAACAAACCGAAACCGGTCACATCGGTCACCGCGTGCACCTGCTCCCATTCTGCCAAACGCATTCCGGCCACATTCAGCGTACACATACTTTTTATCGCGTCTTCTATTTCGCTTGCCGTAATCACATCTCGCTTACAAGCGGCGGCCAACATACCGGTGCCAACAGGTTTGGTCAAAAAAATCAGATCGCCATCCTTTGCGGTGCTGTTGCGCTTGATGTGAGCGGAAGCAATTTCTCCACTCACCGACAATCCAAAAAATGGTTCTGCCGAATCAATAGTATGACCGCCGGCCAGGATAACGCCCGCTTCTTTGCAAATGCTTAAAGCCCCTTGCATCACCTCACGGGCAAGAGAGGCAGGTATTTTTTCGCTGGGCCAACCCAATACAGCCAAGGCGCCAAATGGCCGGCCGCCCATGGCATAAATATCACTGATTGAATTTGCTGCGGCAATTTTTCCAAAAGTAAAGGCATCATCAACCACAGGCGAAAAGAAATCGACGGTTTGCAATAAGGCGCGCCCATTGCCCAGATCGAAGGCAGCCGCATCATCGCCGGTTGAAAATCCAACTAACAATCGTTCGCCTTCAGCAGAAAGACCTTTGGTGATTTCATGCAACACCGCCGGCGCTATTTTACAACCGCAACCGGAAGCTTTTGAAAAATGAGTAAGCCGTACTGGTTTTGGCGCGTTGCTTAATGGTTCAAAAGTTAGTGTCATATAGTTTCTATGGAACGATTGGCAGTCTTTTTAGCGTGCTGCAATAATGCCATTGCAATTGAAGCTGTGTCCTGATCTTCAAACTTCAGGAATTGTACCGGGCCGTTGCCGCGTTGTTCCAGCGAATGCCGGTAGGCTTTATCGTAATAATGTAAAGCCAAAGCCACTGCGGCTTCCAACTCATTTGCATGAACATGCTGCACTGCTTTACGCATGGCCTCGGAACCCATTCTTCTTTCTATCTTCTCAAAACAAGCGATCAGCTCTTCTTTAGAGGCATCGCCATAACAGCGCACCGCTTCTTTGATTCGCACTTCTTTATTTCTTTCTATAAAAAATAATGGCGACTGCCGCAGTTGATCGCGAAAATTGGGCGGCAAAAAGCATTTGCCGATACCGCGGCTTTCATCTTCCACCCATACCGGCTGATCGGAATTAAAATCAATCAGTTTTTCAAACAATCTGTTTTCAAAAGTTTCCTGTGTAGGCTGATCGGGTTGAGCGATAGCGCCAAAGGCGGAACCGCGGTGATGTGCAATGGCCTCTAAATCGAGCACCTGTTCGCCAGCCCGCTGCAATTGGTGCAGTACCGGCGTTTTGGCGCTGGCGGTTGGGCCACCCAAAATCAAGTACGGCCGTGGCTTTGATAATTCCACTGCTGCAAAGTGACGAAAGCTTTTGTAACCACCGGAAAGTGTGAACACTTCATAGCCGGCGGTTTCCATCAACCAGGCTACGGAACCCGAGCGCATACCTCCGCGCCAGCAATGGATGTAGATGGTATTGTTGGAAACCAAAGGTTTGACAAATTGCACAAAAGAAGGAATTTTCGGACCTACGATTTCCAGGCCTGCCTCAACGGCTTCCCGTTTGCCTGCTTGCTTGTAAAGTGTGCCGATTTGGGCTCTTTCTTCATTACTGAACAAAGGCATATTCACCGCTCCCGGTATGTGGCCGCGAAGAAATTCAGCCGGCGAACGCACATCAATAAGCAGCGCCTTTCGGGACTGTTGCCAAAACAAATTCGCTTGAAGGGCTTTAGCCATGCCCGAAAATAATATTAAGAACCGGTTGCGCGCTGTTGTAATGCCCAATGTTCTTTTTTAAGCGCACCGGGAAAATAACGTTGTAGCAAATCGCGAACAATACATTCCAGGCCATCAATGGTAGAAGGCTTTTCAATAGTGTCGGCAACCTTGATTTGTTGCTCTACATTTTTGGCAAAGTGGAAAGGCGAAGTGGAGTAAATTACCACCGGCACCTGTTTCAACCGCTCTATTTTATTGAGTTCAATGAGCAGGTCGCTGCCGCCCATGAACGGCATGCCCAAATCTAACACAATCAATTTTGGTAAAAGTTCTGCCGATTGCAATTTCTGAAGGGCATCTAAACCGTCAACAGCCGTTACATAATTCACCTCGGCCTCGAAGTCCTCCAGCACGGCCCGGAATAGGTTGCGGTCGTCGGCGTCGTCATCAATTAAAAATAAGGTCTCTCCCGTTTTCATAGTACACCGTTTTTCCCTTCATAAAAGAAAGTACCGCGAAAGGCAGTAACAGATTGGGTAAAAAGCACCTCGTAGCAAGGGTTTCAGGGCGTTTCTTTCAACTGATCCTGATCAGTATTTTCAAACAAAATGATGATAAAATGCAGCAAAAGGATTCGTTTTCATGACAAAACCGTGACATAAGATTGCCTTATCAAAGCACTTTTGCGGCATGGAAAGAAAAATTTACCTCATCGTTATTTTATTGTCGTTTGTAATGGTTTCCAGGGCGGTACCGGCCGATTCCATTCTTTTAGGCGCCAATGCCGCCAACATGGTTTTTTATAAATTGAGCAATGGCACAAAAACGGTGGCTTCAAATACCGATTGGCATATAGCGCTATCGATGCGGCCGGCTATCATCCCCAAATCGACCAACCGTGCTGTTTGTATTCGCATCAATGGTGCCGCCGGGGTGAAATTATACCATGCCGCCGGAAAGGACACCAGTTCGTTTTCTACTCTTGATACTACAGGTTATCGCACCTGGCCACAGTATTTTGATGGCGATACCAACTGGAACCTTGGTGCTTTTAATGCCACCAAAAATTTTGCCGATGATTTTAATTATGGTTGGGGCGAATATGTAATCAGTGGCAATGTACACTCGGTGGTAGGCGATTCGCTGTTTCTACTTCAACTGCCCGACGGCAGCCTTAAAAAGCTTTCTATACTTAGCGATTGGAAAGACACGGTGATGTATTTTCAGTTTGCCAATATCGACAACAGCGGTTTTATGCTGCAGGCGGTAAGTAAGAAACAATACGGCACTAAGAATTTCGTTTACTACGACTTACAGAATCACGTTGTTCACGATAAAGAACCCGCCAGTGGCGATTGGGATCTTTTGTTCACCCGATATACTACAACCAACCACAGTTCGTTGGCGCTAACCGAAGACATGGGTGTGCTTCAAAATGAATATGTTTCAGCCGTTCAAACCGATTATCCTGAATCGCTTGAAAGCTATTATGGTGGTCCGTTATTGCCTTCTATGAATGTGATCGGGAAAAATTTCAGAAATGCAGCAGGCGATTCGGTGTACAGCGATCGTGCATTTTTTGTAAAAGGCCGGGATGGTGCCCAGTACAAATTGCAGTTTACTGCTTTTGGAGGAACCAGCAACGGTATGTATGCCTTTAACAAAACGCTGGCAGCAGCAAACGGAATTGAGGAGCGGGAAAATCAATCGCTGCAAATAGTATTGATGCCAAATCCAGTTCATGGCGCAGCCATTATTCGTATGGAGGCCGGCAGCAACTGTACGGCTTTGCTGGAAATTTGCGATATCAGCGGAAGAAACGTGATGAGCCAGCAGTTGGAGTTAGAAAGTGGCCGGAACGATTTGGCATTGCCGGTTCAGCAACTACAAACAGGTGCTTATGTGCTAAAAGTACAAACCGGTTCCGAAACCGCGCATTTGCGAATGGTGGTGGAATAGTGGGAGAAACTAAAAACGAAAAACTTACCGCTAAAAACTATTTTAGCGCGCATGGCAATTTTTGAGGATTTTGGGAATTACCTTTTGATGGTGCGCCACAGCGTGGCCAAACCCGAGAAAGCCAGTATGTATTCGAAAGAAGTATTCCGGCAGATGAACGATATTGGCATTGGTTCGCTTACCATTATCGCCATCATTTCTACGTTTATTGGAGCTGTTACAGCCGTTCAATTCGCTTACCAGCTTCGCGGAATCGGCCTGGTACCCATGTGGTGGATGGGATCTATTGTAAGGAAATCGTTGATTCTGGAAATGGCGCCTACGTTAACGGCACTGCTGCTGGCCGGTAAGGTAGGCTCTAATATTGCCACCGAACTGGGTTCGATGCGCATATCCGAACAAATTGATGCCTATGAGATTATGGGGGTGAACACCCGTTCCTATCTGATTGGGCCGAAGATTGCGGCCTCGTTGGTAGTAGTGCCGATGTTGATCATAATTGCCGTTTTTTTGGGGATAATTGGCGGCTGGGCGGCCGGGGTTATGGGGAAATTCTTTACAACTGCCGAATATGTTCGTGGTTTGCAAGATTATATGAAGAATTGGGACGTTGTAGTGATGTTTATTAAATCAATACTTTTTGCCTTTATAGTTTCCTCCATCCCTTGTTACAAGGGTTATAATGTTACAGGCGGGGCGTTGGAAATTGGCCGCGCCAGCACCCAGGCAGTAGTTTTGAGCAGTATCTTTGTGATTATTGTAAATTTCTTTGTAGCCTTTTTCCTACTCGGTTAAGCATTTCAAGTGATAGAAATAAAGAACATAACCAAAGCATTTGGCGGACAAAAGGTTCTGAAAGGCATTTCCGCCGTTTTCGAATCCGGAAAATGCAATCTGATAATTGGTAAAAGTGGGAGCGGAAAAACTGTGACGCTGAAAACCATGGTAGGATTGGTGGAACCTGATTCCGGAGAAGTGTTGTACGACGGCCGCGATTTTACCCATATGAACTTCCATGAAAGGAAGATGATTCGCCGCGAGATCGGGATGCTATTTCAGGGTTCGGCCCTTTTTGATTCCATGACGGTAGAGGAAAACATTCGTTTTCCATTGGATATGTTCACCAACATGACGGTGCAGGAAAAGGAGGAACGCGTGAATACCTGCCTGAAGCGGGTAAACATGGTGAACACCAATAAAAAATATCCGGGCGAACTTTCGGGCGGTATGAAGAAAAGGGTGGGTATTGCGCGGGCCATTGTGCTCAACCCGAAATATTTGTTTTGCGATGAACCCAATAGCGGTCTAGACCCCAAAACCAGTTTGGTTATCGACGATTTGATTAAGGAGATTACTATAGAATTCGATATGACTACAGTGGTGAACACCCACGATATGAATAGTGTGATGGGTATAGGTGATAATGTAGTATTTCTTCACGAAGGGTTGAAGTATTGGGAAGGCAATTCGGCCGAAATCATGAATATCCGCGACGGTGAACTTTTTGATTTTATATTCGCCTCCGATTTTTTGAAAGATTTGCGTAAAGCCGCCGACAAATAACAATGGATACGGGAAAGTGGATCAGCGAGTTAGATGAAATGACCGCAGCCGTGAAGGCCGAATTCGGTGGGCTGACGGCAGTTGAAATGATGCGTAAGCCTACGGCCAATGCCTGGAGCATTGCCGAAAACCTCGACCATCTTATTAAAGTGAACAACACCTATCCTCCGGTGCTGGAGCAAATGCGCAGCGGTAGCTATTCGCTGCCGTTTATAGCCAAAATCGGATTTCTTGTTAAAGCAACTGGGAATATGATTTTGGATAGTGTTCAGCCCAACCGCAAGCGAAAAATGAAGACGTTTCCGATATGGGAGCCTGCTGTGGGAGCTTCTGTTACGATAGCCGATTTCGAAAAACATCAGGAAGAGATCAAGCAAATGATTCGCGCTTCTCAGGATTTGCTTGGCAGAAATGCAAAACTATCATCGCCGGCCAACCGAAATTTGGTGTACACGCTGGATAAGGCGTTTGATATCATTTGTTCGCATGAAAGGCGCCATTTGGAGCAAATGCGTGAAGTAAAAAAACTAATCTCCAATTAATTTCAACTAAAATTCAAAACAGATATGAGTGTTCTGGTAAATAAAAACAGCCGCATCATTGTACAAGGTTTTACCGGCAAGGAAGGCACCTTCCACGCTACGCAAATGATAGAGTACGGCACCAATGTAGTAGGCGGTGTTACCCCCGGCAAGGGCGGTGAAACCCACATCGGAAAACCGGTGTTCAATTCGGTGGCTCAGGCACGAAAGGAAACCGGCTGCGATGTGAGCATCATATTTGTACCCCCTGCTTTTGCGGCCGATGCTATCATGGAAGCCGCCGATGCAGGCGTAGAACTCATTGTTTGCATTACCGAAGGTATTCCGGTGCAGGATATGGTGATGGCCAAGAATTACCTCAGTACGCGCCAATCGCGTTTGATTGGTCCGAACTGCCCTGGCGTCATCACTTCGGGCGAAGCTAAAGTGGGCATTATGCCGGGCTTTGTATTTAAACCCGGCCGTGTGGGAATTGTTTCCAAATCAGGAACATTAACTTACGAAGCAGCCGATCAGGTAGCCAAGGCCGGTTTAGGCGTAAGCACCGCAATCGGAATTGGCGGCGATCCAATTATTGGAACTACCACTAAGGAAGCCGTAGAACTTTTCATGAACGATAAGGACACCGACGCTATTGTGATGATTGGCGAAATTGGTGGCAGCCTGGAAGCCGATGCTGCCCGTTGGATTAAAGCCAGCGGCAATACAAAGCCGGTTGTGGGCTTTATTGCCGGGCAAACTGCTCCTCCGGGACGGCGCATGGGTCATGCCGGTGCTATTATTGGCGGTGCTGATGACACGGCTGCAGCCAAAATGCGCATTATGAGCGAATGTGGCATTCACGTAGTAGATTCACCTGCAGCCATTGGCGAAACCGTAGCGCGGATTCTGAAGGGCGCATAGGTAGGTTTTTGTGTGGTGAGTGTGGTGAGTGTGGTGAGTGTGGTGAGTGTGGTTAGTGTGGTTAGTGTGGTGAGTGTGGTGGGTGTGGTTAGTGTGGTAGGTTTAGCACTCTTCGTATTCATCTTCGTAATTTGAAATTTACAATTTGAAATTTGCAAGGCACTATTTTTTAGCGATGTCTTTTATGAAATCTATTCTTTCTACAATCGTATTGCTGCTCGTATTGAGCAGTTGTAAAGATTCGACTGATTTGACCATCAACCGCACCGGAACCTATTTGGCAACCGGTGTTTATACGAATTACAATAAAGCGGTGATCAGCGCGGTAGATACCAAGACGTTGGACATCCAACTGCAGAACGGCGCCGGTGAAACTTATGTGGAATTTCCTTCGGCAGTGCTATCTACTGCTGATAAATTCAGTATTGACGAAGATGTGACGATCCGAAATTTGTCGGGTACTTATCACGCCAGTGGTTCCGGTACTTACGTAGATAATTCGGTTTCTTTTACGGTAGTAGCAAAGAACAAGGCCGATACCACGCAAACTTTCTCTATTCCTTTTGCAGGAAGTCGTTAGATCCTGCTTTCCATCCAGCTTAAAATTCCTGCCAGCACCTTTTCGCGCTCTGCTGCTGGTTCATTGTGCAGTTCGTGATAATAATCTTTATACGGCTGGAAAGTAATGAGTGATTTTGGTGCTTTCGCAACAAATTCTTCCGAACCGGAAAAAGAGATTAACCGATCAGCAGTGCCATGTGCAATATAGGTTGGCAGTGAAAGTGAAGCGGCATTTTCGAGCGCCCATGCAGCAGCATTGTAGGTATCAAAAAAGGTTCCGGCGCGGGCGGTGTTGTGCACCATGGGATCCTGTTCATATTTGCGCACTTCTTCGCGGTCGCGCGAAATAGCGCTGGTATCCAAATCCGCTTTTTCCGGAAATTTTGGATAGATATTCTTCATGATCTTTGCCAGAAAAATTTTGGAAGCCGGTGGATCGAACCCCAATTTCAACCAAGGTGCAGTTGCTACAACTCCATTTACCGAAGGTTTACGGCGCAACGCATAGTTCAACACCATGTTGCCGCCCATACTATGACCGTAGATAAACAACGGTAAGCCGGGATAACGGCGCGATGCTTCCTCTAATAAATTCTTTATAGCATCCATTGACGCCTCCAATGAAGGCGAAAAACCACGAGGGCCTTCACTTTTCCCATGGCCAAATTGATCGATCGCCAGAGTAGCAAAACCGTTTTGACCAAAACGTTTAGCCACATGTTCATAGCGCCCGCCATGTTCGGCAAAGCCGTGTACCAGGCACACTACCGCTTTTGGTTTTTCGGGGCTCCAGCCCTGTGCATACAATTTATAGCCATTCTGATCCCAGTTCCATTCAAAATGATTCATATCGATTTTTTGTTCAGTAAGTTTAAACTAAAATTACAAGCATTATAAAATCTAATCCATGAAAAAAATGCTTTGGGTCCTTGTTTTCATCATTGCGGTACCGCTGCTTTACGTAGGCGGAAATATTTTGGTGGGTTGGATTACGCAATTACGGCCCGAACCAATAGAACAGGTAAATACTACGGCCGCTGCCACGCCGGAAGCTAAAGTTCTTTCCACCGATACCACCCTGCAATTTCTTTCGTGGAACATCGGGTATGGAGGTTTGGGCGCCGAAACCGACTTTTTTTACGATGACGGAAAAATGGTGATCACACCCGAAGACTGGGTGAAACGCTATGTGGCCGGAATCGAGCAAACGCTGAAAGACAATAGCAGCGCCGATTTTATGTTCATTCAGGAAGCCGATCAATACAGCAAGCGCAGTTGGCATATTAACGAAGTAAAAGGCATTGAAGCGCAATTACCGGCTCATTACAGCACTTTTGCGGTTAACTATGATGTGAAATACCTACCCTTTCCATGGACCGAGCCTTTGGGCCGGATTTTGGGTGGTGTGTTGACCCTGTCGAAATTTGAGCCGGTAAAATCAGAGCGAATTGCTTTACCCGGAATAACCGACTTCCCCAGAAAACTGTTTTACCTGAAGCGCTGTTTATTAATGCAACGCTACAAAGTTTCAAACGGGAAAGAACTGGTAGCCATCAACACCCACTTTGAGGCTTATGATGATGGCGGCGTGAAAAAGCAACAAATGGCGCTCACCAAAAAGTTAGTTGAGGCCGAATACGCCAAAGGAAATTATGTGATTATTGGCGGCGATTGGAATATTGCCCCTCCCGATTTCGACGTACATAAATGGGAAAAGGAAAAGCTGGACGATCCATTATATTTTTTGAAGAACGACAGCAACTACATTCCGGGATGGAAGTACGCTTATGATGGAAACATTCCCACTAATCGCAAGAACAGCAAGGCTTTTGATGAGGCCACTACATTTACTACTGTGATCGACTACTTTTTTGTTTCGCCCAACGTAGAAGTGGTAGAAGTAAAGGGCATGGATGCCAAATTCCGTTATAGCGACCACAATCCGGTGAAGATGATGGTGCGGTTGAAATGAGAAGTTTGAGAAGTGTGGTAGGTGTGGTAGGTGTGGTAGGTGTGGTAAGTGTGGTGAGTGTGGTGAGTGTGGTGAGTGTGGTGAGTGTGGTGAGTGTGGTGAAAACGTATGGTCAGGAGATTCCGCTACTTACCACTTAACACTTTCAATTTAAAACTAAAAAGGCCCCTTGCGGAGCCTCTTTGTTGTTCTCTATTCTTGAAATCGTAATGATTATTCTTTCACTACTTTAAATTCTACGCGGCGGTTTTTCTGGCGGCCGGCATCGGTGCTGTTATCAGCAATGGGATAGCGTTTGCCATAACCCACAAAACTTAGGCGGCTGGCGGCAATGCCATTCTTAATCAGGTAATCGTGTACTTGCTTAGCGCGTTTTTCGCTGAGCCATTGGTTGTATTGCTCACTGGCAATATCATCGGTGTTGCCTTCTATTTCAATATGCCAGTTCTTACGTTCCTTCAACAAATTCACAAGTTGGTCGAGCTGCGTTTTCGATTCCGGCATCAGGTTCGAACTGTTCGTTTCGAAGTAGATATTATTCAGCACATAATGCTTTCCTACATAAGATTTAGTGCCAATCAATTTTCCATTTTCGAAATCAGCGCGGTCTTTTGCCAAATCGGCAATTAGTTTTTGTAAACTATCATTCTCTGCAATCAGTTGTTTCGCTTTGGCATTTTCATCGCGCATAGCATCCGCTTCTTTCTTGCTCTTCTCCAATTGCTTTTTCAGCAATTCAGTGCGGCGCATGGCTTCATCGTTTTGATACATCAAACTATCGATGCGCAATTGCGATTCGCGAAGTTTCTTTGAATCAGCAGCATCTTTATTTCCAAAATGCACCCCTAAGATCACTTCATGCGATCCGCCAACTACCGATTTAATTTTGTTGTTGAGATTAAAGTCATAGGCATAAGCGATGGTCACATGTTTGAACAGGTCCACACCTGCCATAGCAGAAACGCCATATTCAGTGCGATAAGAGGCGCCTAGAAAAACCATATGCTTGTAATCGAGCATAAGAGAGGCATCAACCTGAACCGGTGCGCTATTGCCTTTCCGAACATATACCATTGGCGTAATGTTGAACTTCTCTTTAGCGATATTAATTTCGTAAGAAGCCGAAGCGCTGATGTGACGGGTTAATTGAAATTTGGTTTCCTGAAGTTGGGAAGTATAACGGGCGCTGGTATTCAGAATTTGCGGCATGGCAAAACCGATGCGCAGCTTCTTCCATTGATAAGCGATACCCGCATTCAAATCAAACGCTACGCGATTGCCTGAATTCACCAGCAAATAATTATCGTTTCCGTCAGCAGGATGCGCTTCGTTGAAGGCAATGCGGGTATCCATTAATCCTATGCCAACACCAACCGAGATCATGTGATCTTTTGCAAAATGAACCTTCTGAGCATAGTTGATATGCGCCGAAAGCCTTCTGATGATGTCGGTGTTATCGTTGATTACGTCCACGCCAACACCGCTGCGGTTTTTCCAGAACGATCCTTCGGCTGTTCCACCGCGGGTAACCGGTCCGTTAGGCAGGCCTGTCCACTGATCGCGATAGAAAAGAAAGGCGCGGTAATCGTTATTGATTCCCGTAAAAGCAGGATTCAACAAGAACTGATTGAAATAGTATGCGCTGTATAATGGTACCTGTTGCGCGTTAACACTCAGGGCCAGGATACAAGTGCTTGCAAGAATTAAAATCTTTTTCATCGGTTATGTATTAATGATGAGAATCCTACTTTTTGTAATTGAAAAGGTTTATAGCGCCTTTATACACCGTACCTGAAGTATCGGGTTTTAAAGCGAAATAGTATGTTCCATCCGGAAGCTGTTTACCGTTGTTCTGGAAGGTGCCGTTCCAATCGTTATTGTAACCGGCGCTTTCATATACCACTTCACCCCAACGGTTGAAGATTACCAGATTGGCCGATGGGAATTTATCGAGATCAATTTTCCAAACATCATTGTTGCCATCACCATTTGGTGTAATCACATCAGGGAATTTCAGGCTTTCAGCACCGGGGTTCACCGCAATGTTTACTGAATCCATAGCCATACAGCCATACATATCCATCACCATCAAATAGTAAGTGGCATTTGCATTCGGACTGGCAATCGGATTTTTCACATTGCTGTAGTTCAGCGTGGAATCTGGAGTCCAGGCATAAGTGAATGGCGGACTACCGGAAGCACTTCCTTCCAATTGCGTCCAGGTTCCTTTAGTCATCGCGGTATCGATTCCTGCATCAGCCACAGGGAGCGCATGACCAATCAACTGGATGTGATCAGAAGTTTGTCCGCAGGCATTTACGGCAAAGGCATACACGTTGTAAACCGTGTCATTACTTATGGTGAGTGTAAGCGAGGTTACTGAATCGGCATAACCGTTCACCCAAACACCTTTCACATCATCGCCTGAGGCGGTAAGCGTTACTTGTTCGCCCACGCAAATCACACCATCTGCATCGCTGGAAGTAAGCGTAACGGAAGGTGCAGGCAGTAATTTGAGATTAATGGAAAGGATTTGTGTGCCGCATAAGTTACCCGGCACAGCGCTCACTGAAAGTTCACCACCGGTAGCCGAGGAACTGAAATCCATATCCAGCTTATAGCCGTTTGGAATCAGATTGGCTCCGGTTCCGTTGTAAATCCAAGTGTAAGCAGCGCCCGGAATATTAGTAACCTCAAAGTGAGTGAGAATAGTTCCCGCGCAGAAGGTACTGTCGCCCGCTGTAAGTACCAGCGGCGCAGGAGAAACCTTGGCGATGATGATGGCTGAAGCGGTGTCGCTACAACCGTTTCCATCAGTATAAATAGCGGTGTAGGTTCCCGGAGCTACGGCATTTGGAGAAGCAGTGTTCCAAACCAATGGCGATAAGCCTCCGAAATTAAGTGCGTTCAAATTGAATAAACTATTGGCACAAACTGAATCGGATTGATCAGCCCCCAACGACGGACGCGGATTAACCGTGAGGTGAAGTGTAATCACGCTATCACAACCGCTTGCATTCAGGATAGTGTCGCGATAAATTCCATCAGCAGTTAAAACAACGCCATTGAAATTGAAGGAAGCTCCTTCACAAATGCTTTGGTTAACAGTACTGGCGTTAGGCTGACCTACTGTGAGTGTTAGTGTAGTAATGCTATCGCAACCTCCCACGCTACCGGCAGGAATCGTATCGTGGTATGTTCCGGAAACGGTTAGCGCACTTCCACCGAAGCTATATGAACCTCCACAAATATGTGCATTGATGCTTGCTGTTACGGCATTGGTTACCGTGAGTGTAGTGGTGATGATACTATCGCAGGTAGAAGCAGCCGCCAGCGTATCGATATAAATTCCGGCAACATTATAGCTGTGTGCACCTATGGTAATCGATTGTCCCTGACAGATGGTTACGGCTTGAGATGTAGTAATAGCCGGCGTTACGGTTAATGTGGTAGTAATGATACTATCACAGGTATTCGCTGCTACCAATGTATCGTTATACACGCCGCTGGCATTGTAGCTATGACTGCCTACAGTTATGGTTTGACCTTGGCAAATCGTAAAGGATTGCGAAGACGTAGCATTCGGATTCACTGAAATTTCAGTGCTCAGATAAAAGCTATCGCAGCCAAGCGTGCTCACCAGTGTATCTAAATAAGTTCCCGCTGCGGCATAAACGTGAGTACCAATAGTTACGGTATGTCCGGCGCAGATCGAAATGCTTTGCCCGCCACTTGCAGGACTGATCACATTCAGCACGGTAGTAATCACACTGTCACAACCATTGCTGTTTGCCATCGTATCCATATAGGTGCCGGATAAGTTATAGGTGTTCAATCCCACAACAAGGCTTTGGCCTTGACAAATGTTTACATTTTGAGAGAAAGCAGAAGCATTGTTCACCACCAAATTGGTAGTCACCAAACTATCGCACAAATTTGAACTCAATAAAGTATCGGTATAAATTCCGGCTACATTATAGGTATGCGCACCAACTGACACACTTTGTCCTTGACAAATTGTAAGTGTTTGCGAACCGGTAAGTGCCGGCAAAATATTTACGGTAGTAAGAATGATGCTGTCGCAACTGTTCATATTCACCAACGTATCGGAATAGCTTCCGGAAACATTGTAAACATGGCTTCCAACAGTAACACTTTGGCCATTGCATAAAGTAAAGTTCTGCGAATAGTTGATTGGGATAACCGTAACATCAGTGGTAATGATACTGTCACATCCGGCAGCATTAGGTATCGTATCGTTATAAACCCCCATCATGTTGTACACATTCGATCCGATGGTTACTGATTGGCCCTGGCAAATGGTAATTGATTGAGAATAGAACGAAGCCGGCACTATATTGATTTCGCTGGTAATTACACTATCGCAACCATTTGCAGCAGGCACTGTATCGCTGAAAATTCCGGCAGTATAATGCACGGTATTACCGATAATGACGCTGTCGCCCTGACAAAGTGAAACACTCTGACCACTGCTTATCGGATTTAGCACAGTTACGTTTGTGGTAATCATACTGTCGCAACCATTTGCGGCAGGTACGGTATCATTAAAGGTTCCGTTGACATTGTAGCTATTGCTTCCAACTGTAACCGACTGCCCGAAGCACAAGGTCACGTTCTGAGTAGCGGTATTGGCAGGAAGTATAGTAAGCGTAGTATTTACGAAACTATCGCAGCCGTCATAACCCATCAGTGTATCAGCATATATACCACTAGCATTGTAGGTATGCGAACCTACGGTAACCGATTGTCCATTGCAAAGCGTAACCGGATTGATTACAAGGTTCTGAGGAAGAACCGTAAAATCGATGGTCAACGCACTATCACAGCCCACTGAATTGGTGAAGTGCTGTACGTAAGATCCGGAAACCGAATAAACAATAGCGTTCAAGGTGTAAGTAGAACCGTAGCAAACAGTCATATTGATGTTTGCTGTTGAAGGGGAGTTAATGCTGAGATCGGTATTAACGATACTGTCGCAACCGTTGGCAGCCGTCATCGTATCGCTGTATAAGCCACCAGCATAGTATACGTGACTTCCTACCATAAAGCTATCGCCCAAACAAATGGCCGCAGAGGAATTGGTTACATTTTGAGGAAGGATGGTCAGATCAGTAGTGATCACACTATCGCAACCAGCGGCATTGGTGAGGGTATCTGCATACACTCCGTTCGATGAGTAAGTGTGCAGACCTACCGATACAGTTTGACCGAAGCAAAGTGAAAGTGTTTGGCTAAAAGAAGTTGGATCATTAACCGTTAATGTAGTAGTAACAATACTGTCGCAACCCATTCCATTCGTGAGCGTGTCGTTATACACCCCTGCAGTGGTGTACGAGTGCATTCCAACATTATAAGATTGCCCATTACAGATGGTCACATTTTGTGATGATGAAAGCATTAGCACATTTAGAGAAGTACTGATGATGCTGTCACAACCGTTTATATTGGAAAGGGTATCGCTAAAAGTTCCGGTAGTGTTATAGGTGTGCAGTCCTACGCTGATCGATTGACCTGCGCAAATGGTAAAGCTTTGCGAAACATTACTTTTAAGATTTACGGTAAGATTGGTGGTAATCACACTATCGCAACCATCAGCATTTACCAGCGTATCCATATATGTTCCTGAAGCCGTGTAAGCGCTGGTTCCCACAAAAACAGTATCGCCTTCGCATATCACCGGGCTGGAAGAACTGGTGCTGGATGCCAGGATAGAAACGGTTGTGGTGATTACTGAATCACATCCAAACATATTAAGCACAGTATCCTGATAAGTTCCTGCCAAAGTGTAGGTGTGGGAAGCCACATTAATGGAACCACCGGCACAGAAAGAAACATTTTGAGAGTAGGCTGAAACCGGCAATACTGCCAGGTCAAGCGCTACAATGCTATCGCACCCCAACGAGTTCAATAACGTATCGAGATAGGATCCTGCAGTAGTGTAGCTGTGAATGCCTACCACGAAACTCTGACCGTTACAAATTGTTTCACTAAGAATTACAAATTTCGGGATTACATAAACGGTAGTATTCACAATGCTATCACAACCATACATATTGCTCATCGTATCGTTATACACACCATTGCTGTTGTAAACGTTTCCGCCCACAGTAACCGATTGGCCCTGGCACAAATTTACGTTCTGGTTGATAACGTCAGATGGATTTACGATTAGATCAGTAGTAATAACACTGTCGCAACCATTGGCAGAAACTAGCGTATCGGAATACAAACCCGTGCTCGTATAGGTGTGTGAGCCTACCGAAACGCTTCCACTGCCACAATAGTTGAACGATTGATAGTATGCGCTGTTTGGCAGAAATGAGAGGTTAGTAGTCACAAAACTATCGCAACCGGCTGCATTCAGCAGCGTATCGTTATAATTTCCATCAACCGTATAAGTATTACTTCCCACAACCACCGACTCACCGTTGCAAAGGGTTAGTGTTTGCGTGAAAGAAGAGGTAGCATTTACTACAAGTGAAATAGTAATGGTACTGTCGCAACCGGCTGCATTCAGCAAATGATCAACGTATGTTCCGGTTGAATCGTAAGTTATTCCATTCACCACAACGTTCTCGCCTTCGCAAACGGTGAAACTCAAATTTTCAGTTGTAGGCTGATTTACCGTTAAAATAGTTTGAATGATACTGTCGCAGCCATTGGCGCTGGTCAACGTATCCATGTAAACACCATCAGTGTTATAGGTATGCCCGTTCACTGTAATATCATCACCCTGACAAATACTCACTGCATTTGCCACCGATGATGGCGAGAGCACATTGAACTGCAACTCCACCGAGCCGGTACAAGTGCCTCCGCCCTTGGAAATAGAAACGGCAAAAAGATCGGTGCTGGAAAATATTTGTGCCGGACTGGAAACCAACGGACCTGTAGGACTTCCATCATGGAACTCTGTAATGCTATCGCCTAAAGTTCCACCAATAGTAAGATTCAGATCCTGAAATTCACCTTCGCAAATGGTGGTAGGAATAGCGGTAAGATTAGGTTGCGGATGCACATAAAAATCCTGAGTAAGCGTTACGTTACATCCCGGATTTTGGAAACTCATAAACAATCCATCCCAATTCGCGCTCAGCGTTTGAGCACCGGTATAAAGCGAGGGATCCAACTGACTAACGCCATTTCCGCCAATGCTAAAAGTACCTGTACCAAATGGTGGAACAGCATTAATTTGCAGCGCAACTACCGGATCGGAACTGCAGTAATCGGTACCAATCGCCTCCATGGTAGGATGCGGATAGAAACACGTATTTATAGCCAACAAGCTCGTATCGCCATTGGTGAGTACTAATGTAAATGGCCGGTTATCAACAATAATTCCGGTAATGGAATAAATACCCGAAGCAACTTCCGGAATGGTATCGCCAACTTGATGCAGAATAGGCGCAGCAGGCGGTGCAGGAGATGCAACATCATAGAAATTAGTAACTGTTGCAATGGTCCACACTTCACCCGGAAGGCTGTTTACCGTAACGGTTTGCGTAAACTCACCATCCGAATTATTCGTGAGTCCTGATTGGGTGGAGTTATCTAAACAAGAACAAGGCGTCATGCCAATCGACTGCGCCGATCCCGTAATTGCCAATCCGATAAGTAATGCCAGTGAGAGTAGTTTTTTCTGCATAAGCTGCGCTTATATTTAGCCGCAAGATTACCTCAAGCAGTGTCCACTTGCATTCCACTTATTAACACACTTTACAAAATAGTACAATATACCGACAGCATTCCCGAATCCATGCCACATGGTTTAACGCTCCAATTCCAACAATTGCTTTAGTCCGTTTAGAACTTTCTTCCATCCTTTTTCTGATTTGCTAAAACGCTTCTCCGCTCCTCGCTCATCTCCCACATCATCCCAAATACTCAAAAAAGTTACTCCATCCTGAAAGTGTAATTCTTCGGTAACTACTGATTTCCCGGAATTGCCCGAGTTGTACAATTCATACTTCAGCAACCTTCCCGGCTGTACATCTAAAATAGTTCCATGCAAGGCTATTTTGAAAAACCAAAACATCCTTCCTTCAAAAACAATGGCGCTTCCCGGCAACCATGTAGAATGCACTTCGCAATTGAAAAAATACTTTTTTGTTTTGGAAGGATTGGTTAACGCATCCCAAACCGCAGTAAGATCGGCCCTTATAGCTACTTGCTGATGTACCACAAAGTTACTCATAGCCACACTTTTTAAAAACCTTAAAATTCTGTACCTAATGCTACCGGCTTCCTCAAATTCCGAATTTTTACTTTCTTACAAACTGTAACCAAAAACTGAAATCTTGACGCCCCTAAATTCAATCTCACCCTCATGCAAGTCTCCAATTACTTCTTCATAAATTATCTGATCTGGCTTTGCCATATCACTAACCTAAATTTCAATTTATGCCCAATTATTTCTCCGGCCTTCAGTCGCTTCTATTCGCTTTATTCACCAGCTTGTGTTTCAGCCTAACCGCCCAACCCTCCATTCGTTTGGCCACTTCAGGTGAGTTCGACTGGACCCAAAACGACAACAAAGAAACTATAGTGAAATGCGATGATGTCATTTACATTCCGCTCAACGCGGTTCCTTCACAGGGGGCATCATCCGGAAATTTCACGTTTAATGTGACCTATGTCAATAGCGCTTTTTCTTCGTGGCAAGTGAGCGGCGATTTGAAGGTGGTTACCTCTTCGCCCACTTCCATTACCGTGGTGTCGGCCGATGTACAAGACCGCGGCGC
Organism: Chitinophagales bacterium; assembly: GCA_046329575.1. Lineage (GTDB taxonomy): Bacteria > Bacteroidota > Bacteroidia > Chitinophagales > LD1 > UBA1941. The sequence continues at coordinate 103,035 of JAXLUJ010000003.1, forward strand.
TACTACGCTCGACTACTCTCAAAGTAAAGGACGAATTAATTTGATTTATAAGACTGAAAAATGCGAAGGCGTTTGTGGTTTCGACGTTTATAAAAAATATAACACTTCCTATATTTCGCCCATCAGCGGGCCTACTTGTCTGGCGCCTTTACGTCAATATACCTTCTGCGTTGATCCTTTGGCTACCGATAATCTGAACCAACAAATCGGTATGGACCGCTACTTCTGGACGGTACCACCGGGATGCACCATCGATGGCTATTCTAACGACAGCAGCAAAATCACATTAACCACCACAGCCGGTTACAACGGCGGCAAATTGCAATGCTGCTTTGGGTTGTGCAATCAGTACAGTTCGCAAGGTGTATTATCGGCCTCGCCAACCTGTACCACCATGGGTTTGGGGCAGGCAATAGTAGCACCGGTGGTGACCATAACCGGTGGCAATGCCAGCCCAAATGTGCTGAACAATTATCCTGCAAATGTTTGTGTGGGCACTAATGCTATCGCGCCTTTCACTACAGCCATCAACTTTTCCGTAACCCCTCAAAGTGGCTACAGCTATACCTGGAACTGGCCTGCAGCATGGGGTGGCACCCCGCCATTCAGCGGCAGTTCGTTAAGCCTTAATATCAACAACAACCCCGGCGATGTACTGCTTACGTCGGTTTCGCCTTGCGGCGAAACGCGTACTTACAGCATTACTATCAAACGTATGCTCACCGCAGCGCTCTTTCCTGTACCGAATTGTACCGCACCCAACTTTAGCTTTACTATGCCAAGCGGAATAGCTGCCGCGCTCAATTTGCCCGGTATTACTGCATTTCAGCCTCCGTACACCGGTCTGCCCACAGGTTGGAGCGCTTCGTATAACAATTATGGCGATGTTGCCATTAGCAATCCTGCAGTTTATGGAAATTTTACGCTTTCCATTAGTAATACCTGCACCGCACCGTTCATTATCCCGATTAGCATAAGACCGGCAGCTGCCACCATCAATGCCGTAAGTTGTTTGGCGCCGGGTGAAGTAACTACAGTAAGCACTACGCCTGCCACGGGCTTAAATTATACTTGGACCCAGACCGGCGGCAGCGGCTATAGTTGCAGTGGCTGCGGCAGTAATGTAGCCAACAGCAGTGTGAATATCACCGGTGGCACCGGTGGGAGCACTATTAATTTACAGCAAACAGTTACAGGTAGCAGCCCCGCATGTGCAACGGCATTAACAAGCACCAGCATCGCCCAGGGTGTAAGTACGCCCGGCTTGCCCAATTTGAGTTGCACCGCACTTACCCAACCCAGCAACATTACGGCATCAGTAACACCATCAAGCGGAGCCACTGCTTATTCGTGGAGCGTTTCACCAGGTTCATTAGGCTCGTTAGGCGGATTGGTTACAACAACGCCTTCCCAAATTTTTTCGGCTAACGGTAATGCCGGAACAATTACCATTACTTGCAGCGCTTCCAACGGAAATTGTGTGAGCGCGCCGGTTTCCGGCGTTTTTAATTTGGGACTTACTCCGGCACCCTTCAATTTAACGGGCCCTACATACATTCCGGTGAATCCACCCGATCCGGCCTATGCCGAACTTGACGTAACCGGAACCGGGCCGGGAAATCAGAACGGCGGCACCAACACCACCAATTACATCTGGTACAATTGTAGTTCGGGAAGTGGTTATGGCGCCGGTTCGGTATTGCCTAACAATGCCTATCGCACCAATCCTACCAATGGTAATTCCAGTTGGTTGCTGCCGCTTGCCGCACCAGGGGTGAATACGGTGTACGGCGTGCAGATGTCTAAAAATGGCTGCGTGTATCGCCAATGTGTTACCGTAAACGGGTATCAGAATATGATCACGCCTATTGATGGCAGCGCCTCCCTATTCGATAACGAAACTGCAATCCCGAAAGTGACGCTATCACCGAATGTAAGTAACGGTCACTTTATGCTGTGGATTGAAAATACTGCTGCTAATGGCGTGGTTAAAGTTATTGGCTCGAATGGCAAGATTATCAAAGTGCAATCGCTTCATTCCGGCGAGAACAATATGGAATGCACAGATATGGAAAACGGCGTGTATGAATTGCGTATAGAAATTGGCGAATACCGCTGCGTCAAAAAATTGGTGGTGGCAGAGTAACGGGTGCGTGGCCTGAATTCCGTTTCTTTAGGGCGGTCGCCGCGGCATTGCGGCGGCGTTCCTTGCCGCACCGCGGCGCCGCGTGCTTCGCTCCCAATGTTTTTGGCTTGTTGTTTCGCAAGGCTTGCTTCCATATCGCTTTTTCGAAATCAGTACCGAATGCCAAAAACGATTTTCGCTTCGCCCGCTACCGCTTTTAAGGGTCGGTTCGAAATATTCCTGAAAGAATGATAGAAGAGAGAAGAGAGTTGAAAGTTGAAAGATGAAAGATGAAAGATGAGAGTTGAGAGTTGAGAGTTGAGAGTTGGAAGCGTAGGTTAGAAGCTAAACTTCGCGCCAACCAATCCGTTAATACCATAAACCGGATAGCCGGCATAACGCTCATACTTCTGATGGGCAATGTTGTTCAAATTGCCAAAAAACGACCAGCGCTTGCTGAAGTAATACTCCAGGTTCAGGCTCAGATCGGCAGTTCCTTTTTGCTTTTTCTCATTGCCCGGACTCAAAAATCCATAATAGCTGCTAAAGGCATACAAATTCAAACCAATCGCAATTTTCTTTTTCCAGGTGTAGGTGCCATTCCAATTCAACTTCAACGCCGGTTCGTACCAGGCGCGGGTATTTCTGGAAAGTGAATACGCATTGATATCGGCCAACGCCAGAACGCGGAACGACTCATTGATGTGCCAGCCTAGTTCAATTTGCCCGTTAAAATTGCTCACCGTAGGATCATAAGCTACATAGAAACGTTTGGTGTCGTAATAATTGGTGTAGTACAACGGCATGTTGCTGAAGCGGCGATAGCCAAATTTCAAACGATAGGTAAAATGTTGAATCGTACCTTTCAAACCGCTACTGAATTCGCTGATTTGGGTATTCTGCAAGGCGATATCGGAGTTGATAAAATTGTTGTTGGCCGAAAGCGTTCGGAACGAGTTTTTGCGGAAGGTAATTTCCCAACCGGCAAAGGCAATGAGCTGATGTTTGTACAATCGTTTTTCGATATATAAATCAGGTAAGGGCAGGAATTTACTTCCCTCCACGCCAAACGTAAAAGCGGCACGGGCCTTCCAATCATCATTATTGAAACCGTAACCCAACTTCAGGAAGAACAAATTGCGGAAAGTAGATTGGCGGGTAGATTTGAAGTTGGAAATATCGAAACTAAAATCGGCAAAGGCGCTGTGGTATTTCTTGAAAACCTTGCTGCCGCCGGCATTGGCCGCCACAAAGTATTCGTTGCTGCCGCCATAGGTTTCCTGAAAATAATTGAAGCGCACATTGGCGTTATAGTCGATCTCCGCCTTATTCTTCAAAATATTCTTCACGCCGATGCGCGCATCGTAATCGCGCAGATTTTGCCGCACATCTTTTTCGGAAAATGTTTCATTGGTGCCGTAAAAGTGGGTGCGTAAATTATGAAAATCGAATGCGGTACTTAGCTCCACTCCTTTCATATCATAGCGCAAATACAAACCGGCCAAATCATCGCTGTAGCGCATATTTTTTATAGCAAAGCCATATTGCGACACATGATCGTAGTGAAAACCAAATTTGAGGTTTTTGGTTTTATTGTCGTTATACGCCAATTGAACCAATGGCGTGAGCTGACTTCCAAACCCTAGTTTCAGATAGCTGGTATTAAAATTTTCAATCTTTTCCTTTCCCATTGAAATAGGCCGGAGCGGATTAGGTTCAAAAGGAATGTCTTTAAAATCTTTTTGAGGTACATTATAGGTTTGCTTGGGTGTGCGCGATTCTTCTTCAGGAACGTTAGGCGAAAAATTCACTTTGTCGGCATCCTTTATTTTGCCTTCGAACTCTTTGATGATGATCACCTGATCGTTACCAACAGTACCTTGCGCAGCAGCGGTGGCGCCAAGCAGCAGCAGCGCAAAACCCAGCAACAACGGGCGTTTTGATATATTAATGGTTCTCATCGTATGGTGTCTTCATCCATTTGTAATTGATCGGCCGGGCGCTCTAACTGAATCTTCGAACGATTCAGTTCTGCCGTTCGTATCTTCTCTAACTTCACTTTGGCTTCATCAATCAATGCCTGATCGCCTTTGTAATTATCTATGATGCTTTCCAGCGTGGCCTTGGCCTGAAAGGCATTGCCGAGCGCGAAATAGTTATCGGAAATCAGAATAAAATCTTTCACCATCCAATACTCATAACTTCCAAAACGGTTCTTCATTTTGAAGCACGTATCCAGCGATGCTTTGTATTCGCCTTTATCGAAGAGGAACTGTGCCACGCGGTATTTCGATTCGGCGGCGCGGGCGCTGATGCCTGCTGCGGCCGCGCGGTTAAAATTAATGTAGGCGATATCGATTTTTCCCAACGCCATGGCCGCTTTTGCCTTCAAATACACCGCATCATTTACATCCGGTTCTTTACTGCCTTCGCCATAAATGATCTTATCGGCAAACTCGATGGTTTCTTCAGGTTTATTGCGATGATAGGAAGTGCGCATTACACCCAAGGTGGCGGTGTAGGTATTGGCCGTAGAGGAACTGGCTTCATACAATTTTTTATAGAATTCGTAAGCAGCAGCCGTATCTTTCAATTCGTAGAACGCAATGCCGGAAGCATTCAGCAGCGCTCTTTCGTAGAACCGGGTGTAGCGGTTTTCGATCAAACTTTTATACTCGCCCAGCGCATCGTTATACTGCTTATTGCGCAACAAACATTCTGAACGGTAATAGCGCGCTTCATTAATAAAAATGCCTTTGGGGAAATCATCTTTATAATGCGCAAATAATATGATGGCACGGCCGCAATCGTTATTCAGGAAAGCCAACTCGCCGGCCTGATAGTTTAGCGAATCTTTTTCGCCTTCGCTGCTGGCATAAGGCGCATATTCAGCAGGCTTTCCCAACTCCACGCTCAGATCTTTAATAGCGGCAATAGCTTGTTGCGATTCCCGCGAGCCCGGATATTTCTTGATCAACTCTTTATAATGGTCTAAAGCATCTTCCTTCTTATTCAAATTATATAACGCCAGCGATGTTTTCAGATAAGCCTTCGGCGCCAAAGCACTTTTAGGATAATACTTCACCACTTTGTTGTATGCTTCAATTGCATCGCGGTTGTTATCGGTTTCCAGATAGGTTTCGCCAATTTCGTAATGCGATTGATCTACATAAATCGAATTGGGGTACTTGTTAATCAGATCGTTCAGCGTATTGATTTTTTCATTGAACTTATTCTGCAATCCTTGCACAATGCCCTTTTGATACTGCGCATATTCTGCGCCGGTCCAGTTATTGGTAGCTACTTTATCATAGGCTCCCAAGGCATCGTTATAATCTTTAGTAATGAAACAGCACTCGGCAAACCGCAGATACAAATCGGGAACAATGGCGCTTTTAGCTTCCTTGTCTTTGGTTGAAGCGCTTTGCTCTAATGCCGAAGAGAAGTGCAGTTTGGCCTCACGGAAACGCTTTTGTTTAAAGTAGGCGTAGGCCATATTGTATTCCGAGCGCATTTCCGATAAGTGGAGCTTTTCTTCCATATACGGCTTCATGCCGGCATTAAAGCGCTGGTACTGCACAATTGCATCCTGATAATTTTTCAAGGCATAGTTGGCTTCCCCTTTCACATAAGCGGTAAGCACCGCCAACTCCTGCGAAATGGGATATTTAAGCGATTTATCGCAAAGCGTAAGCACTTCTTCATAGCGTTTGTCGTTGTACACTTCCACCGCATGATAACAGGTAACGCGCTGATAAATTTCCTTTAAGGTTGGCGTAAGTTCTGGCAAACTTTCAATTACCTGAAAAGCGCGTTCATAATTCTTAGTAAGTACCAATGCGTTCACTAATACGTCATAGCCTTCATCGGTATAAGCCGATTTTGGATTTTCTTTCAAATAGGTTTCCATGGTGCTTACGGCTTCGCTGGCATAGCCCAGTTCATACGACAATTTCCCGTATTGGAATTGCGAAATCTGTTTAATGTCCTTATCGAAATCTTTGGCGGCTGCGCTCTGAAATGCCGACCGCGCCTTACTCTTGGCATTCGTCTTCAAATAACAATCGGCCAGCGCATAGGTGGCACTTTGGCCCATAGGTTCATCCAGCAAATTGATCTGCTCAAAGTTACCTATAGCCGCTTCATAAGCGCCCGTCTTGTATTGACAAATGCCCAGTTCGTAAATATCTTCCTTACGAACTTTATTGTTGGCCATCACAAACTTTTCGATATGTGGCAAGGCCTTGGCATAATCAGAAGTTTGGAAATAAGCCTCACCTAAAAGATGGTTCATCTCATCTTTATAGTTGGCCGCTGATTTATCGATGTTATTGTTGATATAGGTAATCGCCTCTTTGTAGTTTTTCTCCAGAAAGTAGATTTGAGAAATATAGTAAGGAATTACGCTGGCATACAACTTGGAATCTTCAATGGCTTTGAAGCTGTTCAAGGCGTTGCGGTAATCTTTTTGATAGAAACTGATGAAGGCGTAGTAATAGTTTGATGGATAGAAGTATTTCTCCTTTACATCCTTGATATCGCGAAACAACGGCTTCGCCTGATCAAATTTTTTCTTTACAAAATAGCTATAGGCCAATAAAAATTTATACTCAACGATTTGGGAAGTTTCCAGTTCCGAAACATCTACTTGCTCCAGCCATTCGGCAGCTTCGGCATATTTGTTGTTCTGAGCATAATATTTGCCTAAGTAGAACGTAATAGCATTGCGATGTTCGGTAGCATGGTACTTGGTAAAGTAATTGCGCAGTAACGATTCGGCATCTTTATCATTTGTTTCTGCGGCACAAACTGCGATGAGGTAATCAACTTTTTCTGCAACTATGAAAGAATTGGTTCCGGTAGTTTGCTGCGGTTGAGGTATTATGCGCTCCAGCCGCTCGCGGGCACCGGCATAATTCTTTTCAGCAAACAGTTCCAACCCCTCGTGATACGTTTTGTTAGGATCAACATATACAAATGTTTTTTGGGCCGAACTAAATTCACACCAAACCGATAGCAATAAAAAAAAGAGTACGCCGCGCATTAAAATTCAGGAAAACGAATTCACACAAATGTACTTGTTGCGCTATGGTCAATGGTTTTGTTACGTGGTATTGATTTCAACAAACCCTATGGGTTGTCTATTTTAAGAAACGTAGGAAGCGATTTTAAAATTGCAACATCGCCGGCAATTCGCCGGTTCAAAATGGCTAAGGTTTGAAAATGAACAACTAACAATGCTTATCTTACAGAGCCACTTAAAACTGAGAACTGAGAACTTTCATCTCTCATCTCTCATCTCTCATCTCTCATCTCTCATCTCTCATCTTTCATCTCTTCTCTCCTTTCTCGCTTTGAACGACCACGTTACGCGAAACCTTGCTTCTTCTTCGCCGCTTTCCGATCGTCCCACTGCTGTGCAGGTGTAGGTTTGGCCCTCGCCGGTAATTATACAGCGCTCAATAATTTCGCGTATGCCGTCGCCATCAGCACAGGTAAATGTAGTAATGCCTGTAGCCTTTTTGATAAACTCCGATTCCAGTCTGGTGACCAGCATCGAAACGGAAGGTTTTGATTTGTGGGTGTGCATCATGGCAATCATACCGCTGCTCATTTCTGCAGCCATCGCCAGAACCGCAAAATAAGTAGAACGGAAAGGATTTTGATTCAGCCACCGGAAGGGAACGCTGATTTCGCACTGCTGCGCATCAAAATGTTTCACGCGCAAACCAGCCAAAAAGCCCATCGGCAAACTTTTGAGCAGAAACAATTCGAACAACCAACGGTTCATTACTAATTTTCGGTACTTAGCTGCCTCAATCGCATTGTTACTGCGGAAAATTTCAATATCCATAAAAGTGTTTTATGCTTCCAGTGCGGGTTCGTAATTCGTTAACGCTTCGCGAATGCGTTGCGGAATTGGAAAAGGCGCCTTGGCTTTGTAATCAAACATCACTAAAGTGGTATAACCGTTAGTAATCACCTCTTTCCGGTCGGGCCACTCGTTCACAATCAGGTATTGCACCTCAAAACTTTTATTGCCCATTTTAGCTACGCGAACATAAATATAGGCCGGGTCAGGAAAATGCAACGGCCGGATGTAGTTCACATGCGCGTTGGCCAGAATCACACCATCGTCCTGCCAGTTCCACTTACAAGCCTCATGAAAATAGTACACTCTTGATTGTTCGAAATAGGTGAGATAAACCGCATTGTTCACATGATGCATTTCATCTACATCACTCCAACGCATTTCCACCTTCATTCGAAAACGAAACTTTTTCAGTTCTTCTTCCAGATTTTCCATTCTACAAGTTTAATTTCTTCTTACCAACCCACGTTTGGGAAGGATAAACACCGCGCCATTCCGCGCTAATCCTTATTATCGCGCCATGGAAACGGATCAGTATTTGCGCCCTACCCGGTTTATCGACAGCAATCATCCTGATGTGCTCGAATTCACTCAAAAAACTATTGGCACAATTACCGATCTGCATGAAAAAGCGAAAGTGTTGTACCTGGCCGTTCGCGATCAAATTCTTTACGATCCTTATCATTTGGTGTTAGATGAATCGCTGATATCGGCTTCTCAAACGTTACATCGGGGCCGTGGCTATTGCATCGAAAAATCACTCTTGCTTGCCGCCGCCGGTCGTGCCGCCGGAATTCCTTCGCGCCTCGGATTTTCTATAGTGAAAAACCATTTGGCGGCTGATAAATTCGTGGAAATGCTGCGCACCGATAAGTTTGTATTTCACGGCTACAACGAATTTTTATTAGAGGGAAAATGGGTGAAATGTACGCCTGCATTCAATCGTTCGCTTTGTGAAAAGTTCGATACCCAACCGCTGGAATTTGACGGCTATCACGATTCCGTTTTTCAACAATATTCGGCCGACGGACAACAATACATGGAATACCTTCACGAATACGGACAGTTCGACGACCTTCCCTGCGAACTTTTCTTTTCAGAAATTCGCGCCTACTACCCGCATCTTTTTGAAAACGGCAAAATTGCATTTGTTGAACATCCATGAAATTTCTGTTCTATCTTCTGGCAAGTAGTATCACTTTGTCGGTTGCGGCAGTTAGTTCCGCTCCCTCCATTACGCGCATCGATCCGCCCAATTGGTTTGTTGGCATGAACAACAAATCGCTGCAATTGTGCGTGTATGGTAAAAATATTGCGGCCGATAGTTGCACTTTGCGCTATCCCGGTGTGGAACTGATCAGAACTACTCGTGTTGCCAATCCAAACTATCTCTTTCTCGATTTAATGGTTTCAAATCAGGCCCGTCCGGGTTTCATGACATTGCAATTTAACGGCGCCAAAAAATTGACATGGAACTATGAACTGCGCGCCCGATCAGGTGAAGAGAACCGGCAAAATGGTTTTGACCCGTCTGATTTGATTTACTTGCTGATGCCCGATCGGTTTTCGAATGGCGATACCGCCAACGATGTATGGAAAAATTCAAATCAGCCCTGGATCAACCGCGATAGCATGTTCCACCGCCATGGCGGCGATCTGCAAGGTGTATTAAATCATCTGCCCTATCTGCGCGATCTTGGCGTAACTACTTTATGGATGACCCCATTTCAACAAAATAACCAGCCGTTGGAATCGTATCATGGTTACGCCATAACCGATCATTATGAAGTGGATCAACGGTTAGGGTCAGTGGCGCTTTTTCAAAAAATAGTTCAACAGGCACACCAAAGCCGAATGAAAGTGTTGATGGATATGGTTTATAACCATGTTGGAAGTGAACATTGGCTGGTAAAAAATTTGCCGGCAACAAACTGGATTCATCAGCACGACACCTTTTTCAAAACGAATTATCGTGCACCGGTTCTATCCGATCCTTATGCTTCTGAATTCGATAAAAATAAAATGAGCAACGGCTGGTTTGCCAAACACATGCCCGATTTGAACCAGCAAAATCCGTTGTTGGCAACCTACCTAATTCAAAATTCAATCTGGTGGATCGAAACTACCGGAATAGATGGCTTTCGAATTGATACGTACACATATTCCGATCTCGATTTTATGAGCGAATTGATGCGCGCTATCAAATTCGAATTTCCGCATTTTACTGCAGTAGGCGAACTATGGGACCATGGCGTAGCCATTCAGGCCCATTATCAGCAAGATCCGCAACTTTGCGATACCAGAAACACGCATCTGGATGGGCTGCTCGATTTTCAACTCAGTTATGCCATTAACGAGGCGCTTTCCAAACCAATGGATTGGACCGGTGGATTGGCGCGCATTTACTACACTTTAGCGCAAGACTTTTTGTATTCTGAAGCACAGCAAAATGTAATCTTTCTCGACAATCACGACCTTAGCCGTTTCTATTCGATGGCTGGGGAAGACTTGCGCAAATTCAAAATGGGTATTGGATTTCTGCTCACTACCCGTGGCATCCCATCCCTTTATTACGGCACTGAAATTCTGATGAAGAACTATGCCGATCCCGACGGTAAAGTTCGCAGCGATTTCCCGGGAGGATGGCCTCACGACCGCATCGACAAATTCTCGGCAACAGGTAGAAATGCCAATGAAAATGAAGCATTCGAAATGGTTAGAAAACTGGCGCAGTTGCGAAAAAAGATGCCGGTATTGCAAACCGGTAAGCTTACGCAATTTGTTCCCGAAAACGACACCTATGTGTACTTCAGGTATAACGATAAAGATACCATAATGGTGGTGATGCACTTTAGCGAACAACCTCAAACGCTTAACCTGAGCCGATTTCAGGAATTTCTAAAATCGCGGAAAAAGTACACCAACCTTTTAAACGACACCTCTAATGAACTTACACCAACGCTTAGTTTGCCGGCCATGAGCATTCAAATCCTGCACCTCGATTAAGCCGCCGCCGCTGCCTGATAGCGCAATTTGGCCGCAGGTACATTCATTAGTTCCCGGTATTTCACTACAGTGCGCCTCGCAATTTTCACACCGCGCTCTTCCAGCAACTTCGCAATTTGTACATCGTTCAGCGGTTGTAATTTGTTTTCTGAAGCAATAATTTGTACCAGCATTTGTTTCACCCCGGCGTTCGATATAGCTTCGCCTTCTTCAGTAGCAATACTTTGAGTGAACAATTCTTTTAAGTAAATCGTTCCTACCGGAGTGTCGGCACAACGGGTACTGGTAATTCGGGAAACAGTTGAAACATCTAAACCGGTTTGCTCTGCAATATCTTGAAGTATCATCGGTTTCAGATCACTCTTATCGCCACTTAATAAATACGCCTTTTGCTTTCTAAGAATCGCATTAATCACTAATTGCAACGAACGTTCGCGCTGATTAATGCAATCAACAAACCACTTGGCCGATTGCATTTTCGATTTCAAAAAAGTTTCACGCTCTTGTTCCTTGGCGCTCTTTTTCTTTTTGCGCAACAAAGCAGCCAATTCTTTTTCAGTATCGTTGTTGAAACGCAGATTAGGTGCAAAAGTGTGCGTAAGCGTAGCGCATAATACTCCGTTTTCGTCTTCGGCAATTACAAAGTCAACTGTTGCGGCCTGTTGACGCTCGGTTTGTTTGGTGCTGTCGAGCTGCGCCGGTTTGGCTTTCAACTTTTTGATTACCTCCATGGCGCTTTGCAATTGTTCAGATGTAAGCTGATGCCGTTCGCGAATCTTTTCAAAACTTCGGGAGCACATCAAATCAAAGCTTTCTTCCACTACATCATAAGCAATCACATCGGCTTTTGATTTCTTTTCTTTACGAAACAACTGTAAAAGAAGGCACTCTTGTAAGTTGCGGGCGCCTACTCCTACCGGATCGCACTGCTGAACCAGTTCAATGGCTTCTTCAATATCAGAAGGATTGAGAATCATTTGCCATGCAAATGATAATTCGTCCATAATCTCAGAAGTGGTAGTTCGCAAGTAGCCATCTTCATCTAAACTATCTACGATATAACATACAATATCAAACTGACGAGCGGTGAGGTGCAGGGAACGCAAGTCGTTTTTCAAATCTTCACGCGATGTATCAAAGCAAGGTGTATTACTCATCATATCGCGCTTTTCTTCATGAAGTTTGCGATCATTAATGCCTCGCTCGGCAAGCGTTTCACCATCATCATAAGAATCAGCCTCGGCATACTCCAAAGCCTCATCAAAATCGTCGCCTTGCTCTTCTTTTTCTTCAATGGTTTCTAAAAGCGGATTGTCTTCCAACTCTTCTGAAATCGCTTGCTGCAATTCGTGTTGCTGAAGTTTCAACAGGTTCAGGTATTGAATTTGAGTGGGTAGTATGCGTTGAACTTGTCGTTGTGTTTGAGTCAGGATCATATTTTGCAGTTTCCCTATAACAATCTGTAATTATGCCAACCCATCAATTCATTGAATATCAACACAAAACAATTCAAACCCACACTTCCCCAATTATTTTTTTGTAGAAATTTTTCCACCACTCGACCACAATTTGGGGTATGAAACGTTTTTTTGAGAACTACTCGCTGTATCTGATCATGCTGCTGGCCGTGATATTATTGGCTATGTCGGCATTCATTACTTACAATCAGTACAACCAAAGCATCAACAATTTTCTATGGGTGAATCATACCAACGAAGTGCTTCGCGAAATCAATTCGCTGCAATCGAAAGTATATAAGGCCGAAGGAGAAACGCGTACTTTTCTGCTGCTACATGAGCGGAATCTGACGCCTCCCATAAAATTGCGCAGAACCGAAACACTGGCTATTCTCGATAACATACAACGGCTGGTAGATGACAATGAAATTCAGAAAGACCGTCTGGACAGCCTGAATCGATTACTGAATAGCCGGTTCGACCTCATGAACATCACAAATCGGAAAGCACAATCGGGCGTGGGCATTTCTGCTGAAGATATTCTGGCAGGCCGCACACTTACCGATTCGCTGATGCGCATCATCAGCAATATGACCAACAATGAGTACGATTTACTGCGCCAAAGGCATTATGCTTCACTGAAAACACAACGCACCAGTCCATACTTCCTCATCGGTTCAGCTATGCTTAGCATCGTACTCATCCTTTTCACTTTTCTGGTGTTGAACCGGCAGATGGCCGCCCGCAGAAAGCTGTTTTTTCAGTTGCAGAAAAAGATTACTGAAGTGGAACGCAGCAATAGCGAACTGGAGCAGTTTGCCTACGTGGCCTCACACGACCTTCAGGAACCGCTGCGTAAGTTACGGACCTTTGGCGACCGCCTCAGCATTCGCGAAAGCAATAATCTTTCTGCCGATGGCAAGGAAATGATTGCTAAAATGAACGGCTTTGCCATGCGGATGCAGAAACTGATCGACGATCTGCTGCAATTCAGCCGTGTAGTGAATACCAAAGTAGAAATGCAGGAGGTGGATTTGAATTTTATACTCACCGAGGTGCGCACCAATCTTTCAGCCATAATTGTTGAAACCCGCGCTGTAATTACATTGGCACGTCTTCCAAAAATAAAAGGTTATGAACTGCAACTCATGCAGCTCTTCCAGAATATTCTCAGCAATTCATTGAAATACCGAAGTGATGTGCGCCAGCCCGAAATCAAAATTGTTTATCAACTCGTGGAAAAAAACAGTTTGCAACTTCCTTCTCATCTCGATCATTCCAAACAATTTCACCGAATTACTGTTACTGATAACGGGATCGGATTTGATAATCAGTACGCTGAAAAAATATTTACTATCTTTCAAAGACTTCACGGCCGCAACGAATATGAAGGCACCGGCATCGGTTTGGCTATTACCAAGGCAGTAATGGCCAATCACGGAGGCGCCATTGAGGCCGTGGGCCGGCCGGGTGAAGGCGCAACTTTTATACTGTTCTTTCCCGCTTAACGATTAAAACTATTTAAATGCTGAATCAATTACCAATTTTAGTAGCCGATGATGATGATGATGACAAGCAGATGCTGAAATATGCCTTTGAAGAAAATCAGGTGGTTAATCCGTTGTTGTTCGTTGAAGATGGTGAACACCTCCTCAGGATGTTAGATGAAATGGCGGCACAGCAACTGCTTCCGGCGGTGATTATGCTTGACCTCAACATGCCGAAAATGGATGGCCGCGAAGCGTTGAAACGCATTAAAAACCATCCCGATTTAAAAGGATTCCCGTAGTGATCTTCTCAACTTCTTCTTCCGAAATTGATATCCGAAATACGTATGCTTTAGGCGCAGCCAGTTACATTAAAAAGCCCGTGGAATACGCCAAAATCCTATCGCTCATCCAAACTTTTAAGCGGTATTGGTTTGATAGTGTGATGCTTCCCTCTGCCTGATCGGCATACTTTTTTAAAGTAAAACAGGATTTGAAGAAAATGGATACGGTTAACGCACTAATTATCGACGATGATCAGGATCTTTGCTTACTCCTGAAACGGGTGGTTGAGTCGCGTATTTCCGATGTTTCAGTGGCGCATAACATTAAAGATGGCACGTTGTTGTTCAACAAACTGCTGCCTCACATACTTTTTCTAGATAATAACCTTCCCGATGGCCAGGGCGCACAGGAAATTTCACGCTTCAAAGAACTTTCGCCTCAATCAAAAATTGTGTTGATCAGCGCTATGGGCGAGGCGCGGGAACAGGCCGAACTATACGGCGCAGATGCTTTTCTTGAAAAACCGGTTGCCGTGGCGGGAGTTATTGATGTGCTTGCCAAATTATTGAACTCTTCGGTAAAAGATACCGAAACCACTATATGATAAACCTAATCCGTAATTCTGCAAGTCCTCAGGCTTAGATAGCCTTAAAACCTTTGCTGTGTAATCGTTTCGGGCGAATTACGAATTACGAAAAAGCAGGTAAGTCTAAAATTAGAGGTTTGCTATCTCGTAATTCGTAATTTTTCCTCCTTCCTTCCCGCTTGATTCGCTCGTCCAATCACTCGTAATTCGTAATTTCTCATTCGTAATTCTTCCCGCTTGAATTGCTCACCCAATCACCCGTAATTCGTAATTTTTCATTCGTAATTCTTTATTCATCCTTCCCTCAAAAAAAAACGAGTCCCTAAGGACCCGCTTTCTTTCAGAAAAGAATGGATTTACGTTAACTGTACTTCGCCACGGGCAATTACCTGACCGCTTTGATACAGCTCTACTTTGTAGGTGCCGGGTTCAGTAATCTGGTTGTTCCAGTAAACCGTCACGTTTTTGTTGGTGTTGTCATAATCTATGTCCGCGCGTTTGGTGTACATCAGTTGCGAATTATCTTGAGCGGTTATTGTTCCCGAACCTTGCTCCTGTAAAGCAATCGTCTCTCCTTTCGGATTGATGATGCGAACATATAAACTAACCTCACCGGGATCCAGAACACGGTTGTAGCCGGTTTCAAAAGCAATGCGCAAGCTTTCGGCGCTCTTCGCTTTTTTCACCTTTACTTCCTTCCCGTTTTTGCGATATCGAATAGCGGCTACATCCAGTTTTGACACCGGAAGCAACGAACCTATAGCTACTTTTTTCGAAAGCAAGGCATTCTGTTCGGTCATAGTAATACCGAAAGTTTTAGCGGTTTCCAGTTGGCCCGTCAATTCCGTATTAGCGGCAAGCAAAGTGGCATTCTTCTCGGTTAAAGAAGCTACTTCTGCCGTCAAAGCATTCAGCTTTTCTTTATAAGAAGCTATTTCACTTCTGGCGCGCTGTAACTCGCTACGCGATGCCTGACCGCTCATAGCCAGTTTCGAAAGTTCCTTTTGCTTAGTAGCAATGTCCTGTTGTAACGAACTTACTTTACTGTCTAAATCTGCATTATAACCGCGCAGTTGTTCTATTTGATTGGAGCGCAGATCCAGCGTATCGTTCAGGTTGCGAAATTCGCGTTGCAATGCAATTCGCTGTTGGCCGAGATCGGTAGTCTCATTGCGCTGTTCAATAAAAAGATAAACGGAGAAAGTGTTCAGCAATAAAAGTATTGCAATCAGCAATACGTAGATCCTGCGCGATGCAGGTTCTTTACCTGTTGTTTCCATACTTCAAGTTTTAATTAGAAAATTGGTACAAGTACATTTATTGCATAAAAACCAAACGCCTGAAATGCGACAATTGTTTTATGCACTACGCTAACCCATTGCTTTCTAAGGAAAAAAATTGGAGAAAGGAAGGCGCAAGATGCAAGGCACAAGACGCAAGATGCAAGATGCAAGACGCAAGCTGTGAGCCGTGAGCTATGAGCTGCGAGCTGCGAGCCATGAGCTTATAGCCCACTCACCACACTCACCACACCAACTACACCGATACACTTTTTAGACGCAAGATGCAAGACGCAAGCTGTGAGCCATGAGGTAGGAGCTGCGAGCTATGAGCGCTGAATCACCACACCAACCATACCCACCACACTCACTACACCCACCACACCAACTACACCCACCACACCAACTACACCCTAAAACCCATACTTCCCGCTAAACTTACGATACAACTCGGTTTGTTTATTGTCGAGATCTATGTCCCGACCGGCAATAAAAGCCCTTTCAATTTTTGAAGTGCGCATGTCCAGCACATCGCCTGTGGAAATGATGAAACTGGCGCTCTTCCCCGCTTCCAGCGTACCCAACTGTGACAACCCCGCAATTTTGGCCGGATTTGCCGTAATCAGTTGGAGCGCTTCTTCCTTCGTTAAACCATACGTTGCTGCCGTTCCGGCCTCGAACGCCAGATTCCTCGGCTGCCAGAAACCATCAATGCTGATGGCCGTCAAAACGCCTGCCTTCATCAGCATTCCGGGCGTTTTGTAAGGTTGCTGAATGTCGTCATCGTTGTAACTTGGCAAATCGTGAGCCTTAGAAACAATAACAGGAATTTTCTTCTGCGCCAGCTGATCAGCGATCTGATAACTGTCCTTACCGCCTACAATTACCGGCTTCAAACCCATTTCTTCAGCAAATGAAATGGCATTCAGTATCTCTTTCACAAAGTCAACGCGAATGTACAACTGCTTCGAGCCGCTGAATAAGCCGCGCATACTTTCAAAACGCAGGTTCACCTTGGTGTTACTGCCAGAGGCATAAGCTTGCGCCTCACGGAAATACTGCCGCAATTCATTCACCTGTTTTACATAATCCTTGCTCACTTCATAGCCTTCCGGCTGAGCCCACCAGCCTTTCATGCGAAACATTGATGGCCAGTTCATAAAAATGCCATCATCAGCTTTCACTATCGCATCTTCCCAATTCCATGCATCCAATTGCATTACTGATGAAGTGCCGGATATTCTTCCGTTTTGAGGAGCGGCCTGTGCAAACAGCACGCCATTGGTGCGCACGGTGGGCGTTACCCTTGAATCGGTGTTGTAGGCTATTGCGGCGCGGGCCTCAGGTGTCATTCCCCCGATTTCGCTGGCGTCGTTGGTAGCTCGAACGGCCTCAATTTCTCCCAAACCAATAACGGTGTTCAAAGCTATCAGTCCGGGATAAATATGCTTGCCGGTGGCATCTATCACTTTGCCTAAAGTGGCGTCGGTTTTCACATTGGCAGCGCTGAAAATATTTTCGATCACACCATTGTTGAACACCAAATAGCCATTCTCGATTACAGTGCCATTGCCTACATGTATGGTAGCGCCTTTGATGCAAATGCGTTCCTTTTGCGCAGCGGCCGGTGCCGGCACTTCTTCCTGTGCCTGAACAACAAGACCGGCAGTTATCATCGCAACAAAAAATATCTTTTTCATAAATCGGATTTATTGTTCGTTCTCACCGCAACTGTAGGCGCGGTTGTCCTTTTTTACAGGTTCCTGAGTGGGTGCGCCGCCTTTTTTCTCGTCCAGCATCTTCTGAATCAATCGCGCGCGTTCACTGTTCAGCAATTTACGTTTGGCTTCGTCGGCTTTCGAATCGTAATAACAAATGCCATCTACATACGTTTGCTCTACGCGCGCATAAATCGAAAGCGGATGATCGCTCCATACCACTACATCCGCATCCTTACCGGCTTTCAAGCTGCCCATGTGTGCGTCTAAATGCAGCATTTTCGCAGGGTTCAGCGTTACCATCTTCCAGGCATCCTCTTCGCTCATGTTGGTGTACTTCACGCTTTTTGCAGCTTCCTGGTTCAGGCGGCGCGCCATCTCGGCATCATCGCTGTTGATGGCGGTTGTAATTCCCATTTTATTCAGAATGCCTGCATTTTGAGGAATCGCATCAATCACTTCATACTTATAGGCCCACCAATCGGCAAAAGTGGAAGCGTTCACACCATGGGCCTTCATTTTATCGGCCACCTTGTACCCTTCCAGAATGTGCGTGAAGGTGTTCACCTTAAAACCAAACGTATCGGCCACATGCATCAGCATATTGATCTCGCTTTGCACATAACTGTGACAGGTTATAAAGCGCTTCTTGCGAATGATCTCCAGCAACGCATCCAGTTCCAGATCTTTGCGCACCGGTTTTTTAGCGGCCAGCGCCTGTTCATATTCCAGCGCCTTCGTAAAATAATTGTAATAGGTCTGCTCCACGCCCATGCGCGACTGCGGATAGCGCACCCGGAACTTATCGCCCCAATTGGTCTGCTTTACGTTTTCGCCTAATGCAAACTTGATGAAACCATCGGCTCCCGCTATTTTCATTTGCTCGGGCAACAGCCCCCAACGAAACTTCACCAGCGCACTTTGACCGCCAATCGGATTGGCTGATCCGTGAAGCAATTGTGCGGCTACTACCCCTCCCGCAAGTTGCCTGTAAATATTCACATCTTCGCTCATCACTACATCTCCAATGCGCACTTCGGCGCTGCTCGACTTTGTGCCTTCGTTCACGCCGTCGCTGATGGCAATGTGATTATGCTCATCAATAATGCCACTGGTGATATGCTTTCCGGTAGCATCTACAACCACGCATTCAGCACAGTTCAATTTGGTGCCTACTGCCGAAATTTTTCCGTTGCGGATAATCACATCCGCATCTTTCAGCACTCCTTCTTTCTCGTTGGTCCAAACAGTAGCATTGCGAAACCACACATTCTGAACTACAGGCAATTGCTCATTTCCATAGCCCGAAAATGGATAAAGCAGCTTGCCCATCTTACTGAAATCAACTGTATCTTTCTTTGCCGGCTTAACCGTATCAGCCGGAACTTCTTTTATATAAACCGCCTTCCAAAAACCGGTGCTGCCATCGGCATACAATGTCATACCGGTCCAGTCTTTTTCGCTTACACTTACCGTACCGGTAAGCTGTAACCGTTGCTGTGGCTGCCTTTTATCGGGCGTGAACAAAATCACCACACCGGTTTCGTCATACGTAAGTTTTACATCCGTTTTGCTCGAATCTTTCCCAATCACGGCCTTTAAGGCCGATGGTTCGCCGGTTACTTTCAAATCGTAGGTATTGCCGCCGCGAAGTTCCAGCCGATATTCGCCGGCTATGCCTTTCAATTCGGGTTTGGTGATTTCGTAATATTTGCCGTTCACCCAGTTCTCGTAAATCACACATTTTTCATCAAAAATATTTTTGGAACAAATAAAGAAGTTGGCCGCCTTTCCTTTTTCCAGCGTACCTAATTGATCTTGCGCGGCAATGAACTTTGCAGGGTTCACCGTTAAAGCAGCCAGTGCATCTTCTGGCGAAAGACCATACTTCACGGCCATACGTAAGTTCTTAAAAAAATCGTCGCGCTTTTCCAGGTCGGCAGCCGTGAAACAAAACTCAACGCCTTCTTTTTTCAGCGCAGCCGGATTGGTTGGGGCTTTTTCCCAATGCGCCATTTCCTCATAACTCACCCAAAGGGCGCGGTAAGGATCTTCCACATCATAGGGCTTTGGGAAGTTCAATGGTAAAATGAACCGCGCTTTTAGTGCCGCTAGCTCTTTACTGCGCTGATATTCGTTGCCGCCGGCTTTGTATAAATAGTGAACGCCAAACTCATCCGCAATTTTCTGCGCACGCAAGGTGTTCAGCCAGCTTTCCGATTCAAATATCTGTGGTAGTTGCTGCGCGGCGTTCCAGCTTTCCAACGAAATATTGGCCATTTCTTTTTCGCGCTGGGCCGGTGTGGTATTCTTATACCATTGGGCGTCTAAATAAGTTTGACGAATCAGTGCAATGCTGCCCATCAGCGAACTTGGATATTCCTGAGTACTGCTGCCTTTTTTGAACGAGTAGAACGCTCCGGCCTGAGGTTTCAGCACTAATCGGTTCTCTTTTTCATTACCCAGCAACACCAACGCCCCGGTGCCGCGCGCAATGCCATCGCGGCGGTGGGTAAGCACAGCTCCAAAGCCCAGCTTTCGGTATTCGGCGGCTGCATTATCATTGATTTGAAAATTGCGGTAGGCATCAAAATCGCTGCGTATGGCCTGGTTCCAGCCATAAGCGCCCTTGATGTTCGTTTCATATTGAATGCCTTCTTCGTCGCGGTTGGCCCGTGGGGTGCCGATACCATAGTCGGAATACAGATCGATGAAAGAAGGATAAATGTACTTGCCTCCGCAATCATGAACAATGTAACTGCCATCCACTTTGGCACTGTTAGGAAACACGCCCACTATCTTGCCATTATCGATATACAATGCACCATTGCTATCGGTCTTTTGAGTAGGCGATTGCACCACTATGGCGTGAATGAAGGCGTGGCGGCCCTGCCGGAAGTCGTCGGGCCCATTGGTTTTAAAAGTAGTTTCCTGAGCAAAAAGCGTGGTTGTAAATAGCGCAACGGCCGCTGCAAGCGTTTTGTGCATTGCCAAAAAATTATCCGTCTAAACTATTTTTTATTTCCAAAACCCACCCCACGCTTTTTTACAACTTTCATCTTTCTACTTTTTTGCGCCTGCCGCGGGCCTCGTTCCTCGGCCGTGCGGCACCGCGTGCTTTCAGGCTACGCTAACGCTCCGGTGCTGCGGCTTCGCCTTCGCACCCACGCCTTCGGCGTGGCCTTGCCGCCCGCTGGCGCCACGCCTGGCGGTAGTCATCACCGCCAAACGTAGCGTGAGTGGGCGAAAGGGCGCGAGCTTTAGCGAGCGGTGGGAGCGAGGAACGAGCGACCACGGGAGGCGAAGCCGTACCCCGTTAGCACACGACCCGAACACCGCATCAGTTGCGGGTTTGCGCAATCACAAACCTTTGCCTGCGGGGTGAGGGGCACGCCAAAAAATCCGGAACCTTCATACCGGCAACGGCGTATCTTTCCGGTATTTGCGAATGGCCAACACCATTAGTGCAAGCGTAATCAGGCCAATAGTAGCACGCAGATATAGCTTATGCTGAAAATGGTAGTAAGTAAGGGCAATATACACGCCTATCAATAACACTAAAAACAACTTTAGAATGTCAGAAAGCTGTTTTTCCTTTTTTGTAAAAAAACGAACCGTATATACCCCAATTAAAAAGAAAGCGGCCATTATTAGTAGAAAGATGGCGCCGGGCCAATGTAACAAGCGGAATAAACTTCCTATCAGAAACAAAAACAAAGCAGTTATCAGTCCACCAAAATAACCAGTCTTATAAGTAGAGCCATTCCACAATAAAAAAATAATGGAAAGACTTTCGGCCAAAAGCAGCATTTGTTGCACCGTGGAATGGGCCAGTACTGGATAAGGCGACCAGCTAGCGGCAAATGCGAACAAACTAATTACCCATAGAACTCCAATAAGAATAACAAATAGCTTTTTGTTCATCGGTTAAATCGGAATTATTTATGAATGGTAGTAGTGCTCATGCCCGGTGTGGTTTGTCTTTTCTTTTCTTGGAAAGGAAAAATTTATTGAGCGCCAGAATGATGAGTATCAGCAATACCGAAATAATTACCGCCATGAGTACCGGTGCAATTAAGGCCAACAGGGAGCCTCCAATGGAAGCTACGTTCTCGGCCGTGGCTACGATAGGATTAGCCGTGGCAGCCGTGGTTTTTGCTGAGCCAATGCGCAATAGCGCCGTTCCTGCCTGTATTACACCCGCGCTGGCGCCACCCACCATCAAACCCAGTATCCATTGCCACATCGGGTCAATTCCTACCAGTGTAGAAGCGCTCACCACCGTGCCGGCCACCACTGCCGAAGGTGTGGCAATGAGGTCGAGAAAATGATCTACCACGGGAATGTAGTAGGCCGCAATTTCGGCAACAGATGCAGTAGCAAAACAGATCAGCGCCGGCCAGGAGCTTAACCAGTTCAGATTAGCAGCTTGCGGCAGCCAGCCCATTTTGCCCGCAATTGCCGCCACCAGTAATGGCGTAAAAACTCTGAAACCGCAACAGGCACTGAGACCTAAGCCTGCCGCAAGGCCCAGAAAAATATCGGGGGAAAAGGCATTCATCGAACAAAGATAGCGAATGCGGATTGGATGGTGGGTGTAGTGGGTGTGGTGAGTGTGGTGGGTGTGGTGGGTGTGGTGGGTGTAGTGGGTGTAGTGGGTGTGGTGAGTGTGGTGAGTGTGGTGGCTATAAACTCATGGCTCGCAGCTTGCGTCTTGTGTCTTGTATCTTGTTTCTTGCGTCTTGCGTCTTGCGTCTGAAAAGTGCATCCGTGTATCGGTGTGCTGGGTGTGTCGGCTATAAACTCACGGCTCGCAACTCGCAACTCGCAGCTCGCAGCTTGCGTCTTGCCTCTTGTGTCTTGCGTCTTCCGCCTTAATGGGGCGAAATTTGCACGATGAACTGCGCTTCCCGGCCACGCATAAAAACGTTCACCCGAAAATTTTATCCGTTCAAATAAGCGGTTTGTTAATGGAATTAAAACGCATTCCGTTCAACGGAATTTTGAACGCGTTTAGCGGATATAACCATGTGAACTATAGCGTGAAACTGATGCAGGCATTACCTTTGCACTTAATAAGAAAAAGGAGAGTGTTATGAAAAAAGGGTTTGTACTCGCAGGTTTGGCGCTGCTGTTTTCAGCCGCCGTTCTGAAGGCCGAATTGCCTTCGGAAGGAAAATTATTGTCAACAACCCAGGAGGTGGTAAATCTGATGATTAACCATCCCGATATTTTGGTGGTAACGGGTAAAATTTATGATGCAGAAACGCAAAAACCAATAACGGATGCGCGCATCAATTTCAACAAGTTTGGCGACGAACTCCTGAAAGCTGCAATTGATAAGGATGGTAATTACGCATTAGCTATTCAGAAAAAAGAAATTGGTGATCCGATCTCTATTATCTTCAAAGTAGAAGGCTATCGCAAATACACCGCTTACAACATCAAAAAATCTGCTGCCGTGGTAGATTTGGATTTGAAATTACAGCCCGATTTTTCGAAAGAAAACAGCTCGGCCGTAAAATACGTTCTGAACGATGACCCGTTCAATACGCTGGTGATCAAATTCTAAAACTTTTCATTTAGGGTTAGAAAGAAAGGTTCGTCCAAAAGGCGAGCCTTTTCTTTTTGGTGAAAGATGAAAGTGGAGCGATGAAAGTGATAGCCGAAAAGTGAAAAATTGAAGGGGTTAATGCTCTTTGCTTTTTAGCGTCTTTATTGAACTAACTAACATTCTGACCAGTTCGTCATTTTCATTCAGCAACACTTGAAATTGGGAATTAGAAATATAACCTGAACCACAAAGAAGTTCCAACCAGTATAGCGTTTCGTTGGCCTCCTTTAGGGCCACACTCAATTTGTGTATAAAGTCTGATTTGGATTCGGCATGTTCAGCTTCGCGAATCATAGCGCCTATAGAAGTGCCGCTTCGAAGTATTTGTGTAGAAATAACAGGCGCACTCTTCGATTCTGATAAGGAACGCGCTAAACTTACAATATGAAGAGCAAATTGAAATGACTTTTGCTTTAGTATTGATTTCTGCGACATATATTTAGGATGAATGGCAAAAGTAGCAGCCCATGTGTTTATTTAATCGCTCTAAATCATTTTTCAGAAATTTTAGGTCCCTCTCATCTCTCATCTCTCATCTCTCATCTCATATCTCTCATCTCTTTTTCTTATTTTCACCGCCTCATAAAACTCACGCATGCGCAATCTGAAAGACTATGGCATCATCGCTAAAAATCCTACTTACGTTATTGCCGAAATCGGCCTCAATCATGGCGGCGACCTTCAGGTAGCCAAAAAAATGATCGACGCAGCCCTTAGCGCCGGCGCCGATGCCGTGAAGTTTCAAACCTACAAAACCGAAAAACGCACCTTCCCGGGTTCACCCATCTTCGACATTCTGAAAAAATGCGAACTACCTTTCGAAGCGTTTAAAGAATTGAAAGACTATGCCCACGCTCGTGGCGGACAGTTTTTCTCTACTCCTTTCGACGATGAAAGCGTGGATTATCTCGAATCCATTAATTGCGATCTTTATAAAGTAGCCTCCTTTGATGTAACTAACATTCCGTTTTTGCGCAAAGTGGCCCAAACCGGAAAACCGGTAATCCTGTCGGTAGGTATGAGCGATGTAAACGAAATTCGCACCGCCTACATTACCCTTCGCGAAAACACACGCAATATTGCGTTGCTGCATTGCATTTCCGCCTATCCTACAAAAGAAGAAGATGCCAATTTGGGCGCCATCGGATCACTGATGAAAGAATTCGATTGTTTGATTGGCCAAAGCGACCACACTGCAGGCATTCAAGTGCCTTTATATGCTGTAGCCGCCGGGGCACGCATCATCGAAAAACACTTCAAAATGGATGAGCAAAAAGAAGTGGTAGATAATCCGGTTTCCATTACCACCAGCCAAATGAAAAAGATGGTGGAAGAAATTCGCCATATCGAAAAAATATTCGGCGATGGTATGGTACAATCTACAGCCGCACAAAAAGGCACTGAGGTGTTCCGCAGAAAACACGCGTAAGCGGTATGAAAAAACTGTTCGTTCAACAGGATGGTCGCACCGATGACTACGCCCGGGAACTCCGCGTAGCCTACGAACAATGCGTGGCCGATAAAGAAATTACTGCCGCCACCACTGCTGAACTCACCTTCGAAAATCTAAGCCGCGAAAAACCAGATGTGGTCATTTCGAACGGACTGCTTCCCGAACAGCATTTTATGCTGAAAGGTCTCGGAATTGTGAGTATTGTTTTCGACGAAAAAGCAGCATTTCAATCGCTGGCCGATATTGTGATCGATTATAAGGCTAACGACCGTACCGGCAACTTCGGCACTACGCAATTCTCACTTTACGACAATCCGAATTTCAACTTTACCGAAATCGCCAATCTGGTAAAATTGCTTCCCTGGGATTCTAATTTTTTCGGAATGGCCGTAGGCTATGTGAGTTCGCGGAATCTCACTGAAAATATCTACAACAAGGTAAATGGTTTTGTAAAGCAACACCACATCCGTTTGCTCGAATATTTGTGCAATTGCCACGACCGCGAAAGTGTGAAAGTGGCCGAACAACACCGGTTTCAGTTCACCGATATTCGCCTTACCTTCGATTGCAACACCTCACCACAACCTACGCCACAACTTCCGGAAGGATTTACTTTAGGATTGGCAGAAAAGAAACACATCCACGCGCTGAAACGCTGCGGGTCGGGATTGTACAAGGACAGTCGCTATTATTTCGATGGAAATTTTGAAGAATCGAAGCTCAACGATTTTTATGAAGGCTGGGTGGAAAAGGCTGTTTTAGGCACTTTCGACCATTTATGCTATACCATTTTCGATAAAGGCGAACCCGTTGGCTTTTGTACCATTCGCAACAGCCTGGGTCATACCGCTATCATTGGCCTGGTTGGTTTTGCACCCGAATATCAAGGCATGGGGCTGGGCAAAAAACTGCTGCAGTTTGTAATTGGCGAATGCCATAAAGCCGGGCAGCAAAAGATATTCGTGGTAACTCAGGGCCGTAACTATGGCGCACAGCGGCTTTACCAAAGTACAGGATTCCGCACCTTCAGTACGGAATTGTGGTACCATAAATGGTATTGAAAAATTAAACGAACATCAGCAATGGCGCTTCCAGCAATGCTTTGAGCGATTGCAGGAATTTCGCACCCACAGCGCCATCCACTACGCGATGATCGCTGGAAAGCGTCACTTTCATCATGTTTCCGGGTTTGATCTCGCCATTTTCCACCACAGGCACCTGACGAATACCACCTACCGCAAGTATACAGGCGTTCGGTTCGTTGATGATAGCGGTGAAATCGTCGATCCCAAACATGCCGAGATTAGATATGGTGAAGGTGCTGCCTTCCATATCGGCAGGAAGCAATTTTTTGTTCTTCGCTTTTTCAGCCCATTGTCTGGCCTCCGCTCCTATCTCGCTTATCGATTTTTGATCGGCAAATTTGATTACCGGAACTACAAGTCCTTCATCTACAGCCACGGCCATTCCAATATGCACATGATTGTAGGTGCGGATGGTATCGCCCAGCCAACTCGAATTCACTCCCGGATTTTCACGAAGCGCTTTGGCCACCGCTTTGATCACCAGATCGTTGAATGAAACTTTAGTAGGAAGAATCGCATTCAAATCCGTACGCAATGCCACCGCTTTGTTCATGTTGATATCAACCGTCAAATAAAAATGCGGCAAATTCATTTTCGATTGCGAAAGGCGCTTGGCAATGGTTTTGCGCATTTGCGATACTTTCACATCCGTAAACCCTTCTTTGCCCTGAATGGCAGGTGTAGCAACGGTTGTGCCGGTTCCGGCCTGTTCGATATCGCGCTTCACAATGCGGCCTTCTTCGCCGCTTCCTTTCACTTGTGTTAAATCAATCCCCTTTTCTTTGGCAATACTTTTGGCCAGTGGCGAAGCCTTGATACGGCTGCCTGAAGCCGATGAGGAAACCATTTCAGCAACAGGCGCACTTTTCACCTCCGCTTCCGGTTTCTTTTCCTCCTGGGCCGGCTTTTCTGATTGGGGTGCAGCAGGAGCAGCGCTTAATAACGCATCGAAGTTTTCGCCCGGTTTTCCAATAATCGCAATCAAATCGCCAATTTTCAGGGAATCGCCTTTCTTGGCCGACACATGCAAAACCGTTCCGTTGAAATAAGACTCTAATGGCAACGTAGCCTTATCAGTCTCAATTTCCGCAATGGTATCGCCGCTTTTAATGGTATCACCCACTTTTATCGATAGTTCGGCCACAAAACCTTCTTCCATTGTGTCGGTCATACGACCCATTCGAATTGCCTCTGCCATAAAACAAATTTGGTGCGCAAAATAAAACTAATGCGGGATAAGGCAATAGCTGGGCTGCTACCGAAAATCCACTTCCGGCTATAGCGCTCGCGCTTTGCGCCGTAGTTTTTATATTCGCCACGCTAAAAAAAGACTCATGCCCGTTAAAATTAAATTCGGAACCGACGGATGGCGCGGTATCATAGCTAAAGATTTTACCAACGATAACGTTGCCCGCGTGGCCCAGGCTACTGCCCAATGGATTAAAAAGAACAATCCCTCAGGAAGTGTGGTGGTAGGATATGACTGCCGCTTCGGCGGATACCTTTTCTGCCAAACTGCAATTAATGTGTTTGTTCAGAACGGCTTGAAAGTGCATTTCGATCAGCATTTTGTTTCAACGCCAATGATTTCGCTGGCAGCCAATAAACTGAATTGCGATTTGGGCATCATTCTCACGGCTTCGCATAACCCGCCCACTTACAATGGGTATAAACTGAAAGGCCCGCATGGCGGCCCCTTGCTGGTGCGCTATATCGATGAAATCGAAGCTATGATTCCTGAAGAGCACAGTATAGCGGAACAAACTATCGACGAACTGGTGAAAGAGGGCAAAGTAGCGCTGGTAGATCTGGAAGAAATGTACTACAACCATGTAGCCGAATATTTCGATCTGGATGCCATTAACGAAGCCGAATTCGTTGTGGGCTATGACGCCATGTATGGCGCCGGTCAAAGCATTCTTCCGCGAATACTACCGCAGGCCGATTTGATGCACTGCGATTACAATCCGGGCTTTTATGGGCAGGCTCCCGAACCTATTGCCAAAAATCTGAAAGAATTTGAGAGCTATATCAAGCAAACCAAACATGTTGATTTTGGATTGTGTACCGATGGCGATGCCGACCGTATCGGCGTTTACGACGGAAAAGGAAATTTCATTGATGCGCATCACATCATTCTGATGCTGATTTATGTTTTGAAAGAATTTAAAGGTCTGGATGGAAAAGTGGTGATCGCTTTTTCGGTTTCCGATAAGGTTAAAAAACTTTGTAAGCATTTCGGTTTAGAATATGAAGTAACGAAGATCGGCTTTAAACACATTTGCGAGAAGATGATTACCGAAGATGTGCTGGTGGGCGGCGAAGAAAGCGGCGGCATTGCCGTTAAAGGCAACATTCCCGAACGCGATGGCATTTGGGATGGCTTGGTTTTGATCGAATATCTGGCCCTGCAGGGCATTACGGTTGCTGACCTCATTAATGATATTTACGACATCGTAGGTAAATTCGCCTACAACCGTCTGGATCTGCATTTGAAAGAAGAACAAAAACTTCGGATTGTGGACGCTTGCAAAAACGGGGAGTACAAAGTTTTTGGCGATCTTACCGTAGAACGGGTAGAAGATATAGATGGTTACAAATACCATTTCGCGAATGAAGAATGCGTAATGATCCGCGCTTCAGGAACTGAGCCGGTGCTGCGCGTTTATGGCGAAGCGGCTACTCCCGAACGTGTGAATGAGATCCTGGAAACAGTAAGAAAAGCCCTGGTGGGTTAATCAGAAATACTGAACCACTTTTCTCGCAATTTCTTCCAGCAATCCTTCATTGCGTTCTACAAAAGTTTGTCCGTCTTTCAACAAATTGCGGATGTTCTCCTGGCTTACATCATCCATTTCGGTACAAGATAAATTGATGGCGGGCTCCAAACGGTAATAATCCTGGCGGTCCTGGGCATCAAGCGTTTCGTACATGCGCCGCAATTGGTAGTCCACGGTTTCTGAATTGCCCGACATGAGCATATCCACTAATGGTTGCACCCAACTGATTTTGCCGGCATGTTTATACTCGTTGAATCGGTACGGTTTTTTCACATTGCCCGTTCCGATGGAAACAATGCACATGTTTTTTGCCGAAGGTGTTTTTTCAATGTTGTCGCCAATCACTTTTCCGAAGTGCATTTTGCGAACTTCAGCATACGCGCACAATGCGGGATTATTAGCATAAATGCCGCCATCGATTAAATGATAGCGATATCCACCTGAAATCGATTCGATAGCTGCCGGCTCAAAATAAGTAGGCGCTGCGGAAGTGGCCCGTACCACATCGCGCATATAAAAATCGTGAATGGCATCCTTCACCGATTGCGAATTGAACAATTTGGCATTCCGTGCCTCCATATCATACGATGTAATCAGGCAGGGCCTAATCAGTTCACTCAACCGGCAATCGCCAAAAAATTCAGTGAGTTCTTTTTCCAGCCCGCCAGCATCATATTGTTCGTTCACCAAATAGCTCCAATACTTTCTGAAAAAATTGGGTGGGAAAATCTGATCGCCTTCTTCGGTATAAATCTCCTGAATGGAAGACGCGCTATACTTGGCCGTTCCCATTTCATTTGGCACCAGATAGGCCGAAGCCATAATACCGCCCGTACTGGTTCCGGCAATGAAATCGAAAAAATCGCCAATGTTTTTCTCGGAACCACTCACTTCCCGCAGCTTCCGTTCCAGCGCCTTCACAATTTCTCCCGATAAAATTCCCCGGATGCCACCACCGTCGAGCGATAAAATGCACACTTTTTTTTCTGCCATAACTGTTGTTTTAGTGAAGATTGAGCCGCTTCATGAGTTAATAAATAAAAACGCTGATATACCACGGCGTGTCAAATGGTACGCTCCTCAGGGTTACTTCCGGTTCAACACCCGAGGCTTCTATAACCGCTTTTAATCGTTTGGCTACTTCGGTTTCATCTTTCGAATCCTGATACTTATTATAACGAATTTCGCTATGGTGTATATCGTAGCTGGGGCGCGCATTCACCGCTGTGCTGATTTTTTTCACTCTTACATTATAGGTGTTCAATGCATCCAAAATTTTGGCTGCCTGAACGGCCTTATCAAACGATTCTTTACCGCGTTCTTCAAAATAAAATACGCAAACATCTATCCTTTTGGCTAAAGCCAACTGTTCTACAAGTTCCTGGCGCTTGCTGCTTAAGTTTAACTTTGCTGAATTCAATGATGTAAGTTGCCCGGAAAGCCCACCAACCAGTTTCTCTCTTTCGCGGGTATCTTCCACTACTTTCGAAATAGCGGCATCTGCTTTATCGGCCTTTTTAATGGCATTGAGGATGGCCATAGTATCAGGCACCTGTGGCGCTTCGATCATGGCCGAAGAAGTGCTGTCGATGGCTATCGCCTCCGATACCGTAGTGGCCGTTAGTCCGGAAAGGCTGTCAATAGCCTCCACCGCTGCCGTAGTTTTGGCCGTGTCTTCTTCCACTTTTTGATGCGTTCTGAAATAGGAAAAAACCGCCGCCGCCAATACGAGTAAAAACGCCATCACTGGCAGCCGCGAAATCAATCGGTCGGTTGAGGTTTCTGTGCGGCCTTTTACTTCCCAAATGGTTTTGAGAACTACCGTTCCTACAAATAATACCCCGGTGATGATCAGCAATATTTTGTTCAGTTCCATAGGTTATTTTTTTGTTACCGATAAAATGGTACTACAGCTTAAACCGGCAGTAAGCGCGCCCTTAATTCCAACAGGTGAAATGAAAACCATTACTAATACCGACATTACTATAGGCAGAAATATTAAACTGAAAACCGCGTAGAAATTATCGGCCTTCCCCGGAATCAATCGCTTGAAAAATTCAATAAACCTGTCGCTTTCGCTTTTGTCTTTCGCCAGTACTTGCGCCAGCAGCACGCCTATGTAGGTAAGAAACCAAAGCAGAAAATTGGCCGGTGTGAACATCGTTCTCCAGTCGGGCATAAAGTCGGCCGTTTGTACCTGAACGCTATCGTTTCCCATTGCCCATAGCGCCAGCATGGTACAACCTAGCAGCAAAAACGTCTTTTTCATACGCTGTAAAATTTTAATAATTGGAAAAGAAAAACGGTTGCTGCAAAAAACAGTGGCAGCTTAAAGGATGTAAGTTGGTTTGGCATGGCTCGGTTTTTAGTGATCCCAAACCATAAACGATGGCCAATAACTAGGCAATCAGATTCCGGATGGGTATCGGTTTCCTTCAAATTTATATGGAAAATTGAATTTGAAAAGCCTCTCGGAAAACTAAATCACATCAAATCGCCTGAATTCACCCCATTTTCCCCATTTTCGTCCCATGCGCTTCGGCTTGCTTTTGCTGCTGTTAGGAAGTACCGTTACCATCTTCGGGCAGAAGAATAATGCCAAATGGATTGAAAAGGACCGCGTCTTCGATTCCATTTATAATTCCCACTTCAATCAGTTCCGCAAGCCGAACTCTTTCCTCAATTTTGCGAAAACGCCCAACAATAAACGCATCATTGGCACAGCCGTAGGCCTTGGCGGCGCTTATGTTTCAGGCATGGTATTCCTCGACCGCCTTTGGTACGCTGGTTATCCCCGATCGAAATTTCATTGGTTCAACGATTTAAATGAATGGAACCAGATCGACAAAGGCGGACACATCATTGGTGCTTACACCGAATCGAACTTTGCTTACCAATGGTACCGCTGGTGCGGCGCCAACCGCCGCGATGCCGCTATATATGGCGCCCTCACCGGTTTTGTGGCCCAATCCAGTATCGAAATATTCGATGGATTCTCTTCTAAATGGGGCGCTAGTTGGAGCGATATTGCCGCTAATGGCATCGGCTCGCTGGCTGCCATGTCGCAAAATCTGGCTTGGGGCGAACAACGGATTCAACTTAAAATTGCTGTGCACTTACAACCCTATCCTCATGGCGAACTGGGCACCCGCGCCAACGAATTATTTGGTACCGGACTGGTGAATACCTTCTTTAAAGATTACAACAATATCGATTACTGGGTTTGCGTAAATCCGTGGGCGTTTCGTAAAGAATCGAAATTTCCCAAATGGCTCAATATTGCAGTGGGCTATGGCGCCGGAAACCTTTACGGCGGTTTCGATAATACCTGGACTGATAAAAATGGGGTTTTTCACAACCGCAAAGACCAAACCCGCTACCGGAAATTTTTTATTTCAATCGACTATAATCTGATGCATGTAAAAGCCCACACCCGCGTTGGCCGATTATTATTGGGCGCTTTGAACTTCATCAAACTTCCGGCGCCTGCCATTGAGTTCAACACGCTCGGCCAGGTGGTTTTCCATCCGTGCTATTTCCTGAATATGGAAATGCCTATTTACCTTAAAAAGTAACTGCGATTTATACAAATTATTTACGAATGGAATGGCGGCAACCGCGCTGTACGCTGCAAGTCCTCAGGCCGCGGAAAGCCTAAAACCATTGCTGTGTAATCGTTCTGGGCGAATTACGAATTTCAAAATTACGAATTACGAAACAGGAAGTTAGTCATAGCAATACCAACCTAATTCATTTCGTAATTCGTAATTTTTCATTCGTAATTTCTTCGCTGCGGCCTTGCGGGCTTTACGCTGCCATCGCTGCCGCGGTTAGCCAAAATACAGAGCCTTACTCACTTTGAGGAACATACACAGGTCCTCTTAAATATTTCATCACCTTTTGAGGCAATGCCTTTCCATGCTCCTGAATTATTCATGCAACAACGCCATTTCAAATTACGAATTACGAAACTATGATGGAAGAAGAAATATCCAATCTTGAATTCGTCATCCCAATCCTCGTAATTCGTAATTTTTAATTCGTAATTTCTTCGCTGCGGCGTGCCGCGGTTAGCCAAAATACAGCGCCTTACTCACTTTTGAGGAACATACACAGGACTTCTTCAAACTTACATCTCTCCACTTTCAACTTATAACTTCCCTAGCTTTCCTCATACTGCAGCCGAAGCAAATTGGCATATAGTCCGCCATCAATCTGAACCAGTTCCTTATGCGTACCTTGTTCTACAATTTTACCTCTGTTAATCACTACAATTTTATCGGCTTCGCGAATGGTGCTGAAACGGTGTGCAATAATGAAGGAGGTCCGCCCTTCCATCAAACGCTCCAGCGCTTCTTTCACCAAACGTTCTGATTCGCTGTCTAGCGAAGAGGTTGCCTCATCAAGGATAAGGATTTTTGGATTGCGTAAAATGGCGCGGGCAATAGCAATACGCTGTTTTTGTCCGCCGGAAAGTTTTACGCCTCGTTCGCCCACCAGCGTTTCAAACTGATCGGGAAATTGTTCAATAAAATCAAGTGCATTGGCTTGCCTGGCCGCCTCACGAATTTCTTCTAACGAAGCTCCTGTTCTTCCGTATGCAATGTTGTCGCGAATAGTTCCGCCAAACAGCACGGCTTCCTGCGGCACAATGCCAAGATTTTTTCGGAAGGCGGTGAGATTATAGTCGCGGATATTCTTTCCATCCACCAAAATTTCCCCGCCTGATAGCGGATAATAGGCGCTCAGCAGTTTGATAACGGTTGACTTCCCTGATCCGCTGGGGCCAACCAATGCAATTTTCTGCCCTGGTCTGGCATCAAAGCTAAGGTCTTTGAAAATAGGAGAATCGGGCCTTGAAGGATATGAAAAACTAACATGGCGAAATTGCACGTCGCCCTGAATGGCAACCGTCTCTTCTTTATCATTCAAATCAATCTCAACAGGTTCGCGAAGAATTTCAAGCACCCGTCCGGATGCACCAATAGTGCGAAGTATAGTAGAAAAACTTTCACTCAAACCGCCTAAAGAAGTTCCGATAATTACCGTGAAAACCAGAAATTCCACCAATTTGCCAATGGTCAGATTCCCTGCGCTCACCTCGCTAAGGCCCATGTAAATAATGAACATGATACACATGGTAAAACCAAAAATGATGAAAGAGATGAACGCCGCGCGAAACTTAGCTACGCGCATGGCCACTTTAATAATGTGGCCAATCAATCCCTTCATGCGGTGGCTTTCGTAAGCTTCATTGGTGAATATCTTTACAATATCAGCAGCGCTAATCGTTTCTTCCGTCATAATACTATTAGCCGCCTGTGCATCCTGATTTTGACGCGAAAGTGCTCGCACATATCTTCCAAAAAAAATAGTAATCAGCATCAGCGGCGGTAACGACCCCATCATGATGAGCGTCAATTTTCCGGAAATCACAAAAAGCCGCGGAATGGAAAAAAGAGGTAATGCCGCCTGCCGTACAAACATCGCCAGGTTGGTAGATAAGGAATCCTGCAACTGCTGAATATCGGCCGATAACCGCGAAATCAGATCGCCGGTGCGGTTGCGTTCAAAAAAAGCAATAGGCTTGGTAATGATTTGCTCGTATAACTTCAGGCGAATATCGTTCATCGCCTTTTGGCTCACACTTTCAAACAAATAAATTCTGAAGAACGACAGCAACGCCTGCATCACCATAATGGCGCCCAGCATCCAACCCACCTCCCTTACGCGTTCCGATTGAATGTTGCCTTTCATGGCCGAATCAATCACCTTGGTAAGGCCCATGGGCAGAAATACAAACCCGGAAGTAGTGGCCAGCAAACACACAAAACCGATCAGAAATTCCCACTTGTAAGGCAGAATGTAACGGTAAAGATCAGAAACATCGCGAAGGTCGCGCCACCGGCCTTTTTCTACTTGATTTGCTTGTTGCATAACGCTGGTGACGAATGAAATGGAATTTCATTGAACCGACAACAAAAATAACAGACGTAAACAAAAAATCCCGGTGCGATGCACCGGGATTTTCATTGAAGCTGCGAAAAACAATTACTGAATGCTAACGCGCTTGGTCATTTTGCCATTGGCCGTTTCAACATGTACGAAGTAAACGCCTTTGGTTACTGAAGAGAAATCAAATTCTTTAGAGAACTCGCCATTGCGGTTGCCCATGTTTTCAGACCAAATCACACGGCCTACCATATCCGTTACTTCCAGTTTCACTTCCACAGCAGTGAAAGTGTTGGCTTTAATTTGGAAACGACCATTGTTCGGATTTGGGAATACCTCCAGCGAAGCAATATCGTTGGCAGCCGATTCATTTCCAATTCCGGTAAGAACGGCAGATCCTGAAGTTACGCTACACATTGGGAAGTTTGGATTATAAACTTCTGCATAGTAAGTGCCCGGGCCTAAGTTTGGCAGGAAGCGGCCTTCCTGACCTGAAATCTGCAAATTATCTTTATACCAACGAGCTTTAAAACCACCAGGGAATGGGTTCAGGAAGAACTGATTGCTGGCCGCATCAAAAACGGCATTGGTAGAAACCGGAGCCGACTGGCCGAACGCTACAGCATGACCTGCTGATTTCGACTTACAGAAAGTAGTAGTGTTCAGGATTTCTACGGAGTAGCTTCCGCTTTCATGAGCCCAGAAAATGGAATCATTGGCGCCGGCAATCAGAATGGTATCATCTTTATACCATTGAATAGCATTGGCCGAAAAATCGGCATCCAGCGACAAACGAATCGAATCTACATCACAAGCCGAATCTTTGTTAGCCAGAACCATTGCGGTATCCGGGAAATCGTAGATTACAACAGAGTCGAGAATTTCAGTAGAATCCTTCACCTGTAAGGCAATAGTTACCGAACCGGTAACACCGCCGCCGCCGCCCGGAGCTACAGTAGTGATGTTGTATTGTCCGGGGCCGGTAACATTAATAGAGGTAGCGCCTGCCTGATCGGGTTGGCTAACCGCATCATCATCCTGGAAGGAGAATGTGAGCAAATTATTAGTTACCTCATAGTTCAGGTTATTCCAGGTGGCGCTCAGGTTATCAGAAACTTCAGGAAGGTTTGCACCAATAGGGCTAATGGTTCCGGAGAAGTCAGGTTTTGAAGTACATCCCAGAATAGGAAGGTTTACTTCTTCCACATCACCGCACCAGAAGTGGCTGCCGCCTGAACCGGCATAATCAGAAATAGCCACGCGGGTAACCACGTATTTCATTCCATATTTTTTCAGTTTCACATAGTGAACACCTGAATTCGCGAAGATTTGAACCGGCGGAGTCAAAGTAGTATCAGAATAGCCCGATCCGAAATCCCATTTGTATTTGCAAGGGTGCAAGTTTGGATCGAGGCAGCAGGTGTTAGGTGTTGCCGTAAAGGTTACACTTGTTGGTCCGCAACCGGAAGCAGCCGATTTGGTAAAACAAGGATTGAAAGCCACAGCTCCCGGAAGAATCTTCAAAGGAACATAAACGTTCTGGTTCTGACATTGAGTTTGACCCAATGCCGTTCCACAACCATTTACAACAATAGTTACGAGGCGAACACCAGGAGATTCCAAAGTGCGGCCACAAACCTTTACACAACCATAACGGTTGGTTTGAGGATAGTAAGTACAATTGTTTGCCGGGCTGCTGCACGTCATTTTTAAACCAATCGGCGAGTTGGCCACGCTGATAATTTGAACACTGGAAACATCGGCAGTAATACCCGATGCCTGAACTTTTTTAGGGAACAGGTAAGTAACGTCGAAATCTACCGTATCGCCTTGTGTTACCACAATAGTATCCGGCTTTAGGGCCACATCAAAATCGGTTGGATTATTAAACAGCGAGGTGTTCACCGCACAGCCCGGACACGAGGTGCCCAGCGCCTGCGCATAGGTTTTTACAGATGCGGCACTAAAAAACAGTACCAGCAAACTCAAGTAAATACGTTTCATGTTTTGATTTTATTGTCGGCGAATATATAAAAGATGAAACTTGTTTGCAATGCGTGGCATGGCCATTCACCCAAAACATCCGGTCGTTCACCCGAAAATCAACGCATTAAACGAGTTCTGTTAAATTATAAGGGGAATACCAAACATCGTTAGGTAGAGCCGGTTTTTTAACGGAATTTTTGTTTTTCAAAAAAATACGTGTTTTTAGAAGCGTTAACTAAAATCAAAACTTCTCATGAAAGGAATTTTTTCCGCATGTTTCTTCACATTATGTAGTGTTTTTGCAATGGCTCAGAACGGCACCATTCAGGGCCGTATTGTAGATGAAAAAGGAGAAGGCCTGATTCAGGCCGCGGTAATCATTGACCTGTCGAAACCCGGCATGTCAGGCGTTTCCGACTATGATGGCAATTATGAGCTATCGGTTCCTCCCGGCACTTACACCGTAACTTTCCGATATGTTGGGAAAGAAGAACAAAAGTTGAATGTAACTGTGGCCGCAGGGCAAAAGGCCATTCATAATATTACGATGACCGAACGCCAGAAAATCATGGATCAGGTGGTGGTAACGGGTAGCAAGTATGAAAAAAAGTTGAGCGAGGAAACCGTTTCGCTGGAAGTGATGAAGGGAAATGTACTCCAGAACCAAAATATCACTGATGTATCGAATGGGGTGCAAAAAATTCCCGGAGTAACCATAGCCGATGGGCAGGCGAATATCCGTGGCGGTTCAGGATGGTCGTATGGCGCGGGTTCGCGTGTGGCCGTATTATACGATGATCTTCCCATTACAACGGCCGATGCGGACGACGCCAAATGGAGCGCTATTCCTGTAGAGAACGTAGAGCAAATTGAAGTATTGAAAGGTGCGGCATCTTCCATTTATGGTTCCGGAGCTTTGAATGGCGTAATCAACGCCCGTATGGCCTATCCTACTGATGAACCATTTACCCGGGTAGTGAGCTATGCCGGCGCGTATGAACCACCAACAAAAACACCTGAAATGCGCTGGTGGCAAAAAGGCCAGCCGCAATACTTTGCCGGTTTGAGCTTTGCCGACCGCCGCAAATTGGGGCAAGTTGATTTGATTACCGGTCTTGCCGTTAATACCGACCGCGGCTGGCTCGATTCGGCTGATGCGCATGATGCGCGGCTGAATGTGAAAGTGCGCTGGCGTGTAAAGCAAGTGAAAGGATTGAATTTGGGCATCAATGCCCTTGGCTATTATAGCTGGGGAAAAACATTTTTTGTTTGGGACAGTGTTGGATCAAAGGCCTATCGGCCGCTGGGCGGCACCATTACGCAATACCGCAATGGCCGTTACGTGGTAGATCCTTTTGTGAACTATCAATTTGGCGACAACAAACTTTCCTTTCGCTACCGCTGGCTGAATTCTTCTAACATTAATACCACCGGTCAAGGTTCAATTGGCAACCGCCATATTCTTGACCTGAGCTATCAGCGCCCGTTCACCATTTCTGAGAAAGTAAAACTGAACTTTGTTTGTGGCGTAGGTGCGCGTATCGACCATGTGAACCCTCCAAAACCTGAAAACGACACCGTGCCTGCATCAGTTCGTAAGCATTTTGAAGATTCGCTGGGATATTATCCTACGCCCTATCTTTATGGCGATAAACCCCATAATGCTTATAACACATCGGTTTATGCGCAACTCGATGGTAAGTTTTTCAATCGCCTGAATGTGACGCTGGGCGCTCGCTACGAGTATTTCAACGTAGATGGAAAGAATAGTTTGAAAGATCTTAAATATCCGTTGTTCCGTGTAGGGGTGAACTATCAGGCAGCAGAGGCCACTTTCCTTCGCGGTTCCTTTGCACAAGGTTTTCGCTATCCGTCAATTGCCGAATTCTTTGTAACTACTTCTTTAGGTCCTATCAGCATTTATCCAAACGTGAATCTGAAGCCTGAGAAAGGGTATTCGGCTGAATTGGGTATCAAACAAGCTTTTCAGTTCGGTAAAAAGTCAAAAACGCAAATGTTCGTCGATCTCTCCGGTTTCTGGAATCAATACACTAACATGATGGAATTCATGTTTGGCGCTTTCGGAAACCCGGCCACCCGCCCAACATTCGGCGCCGGTTTCTCTTCGCAAAACATCGGCGATGCGCGCATTCTGGGTATCGATTTCACCCTTGGCGGTCAACTTACTGCCGGGCAGTTCACGCTGAACTTCCTTGCCGGTTACACCTGGATTAACACCAAAGCGTTGAACTGGGATAAGCCTATGACGATTTACAATGAGTTAGGTAAGCAAATTAAGCCCACCGATGGCTTTGGCTTGCTCACCAGCACTTATAACAATGCCAATGCACCGAAGAACATTGATACATTGAATCAAATCACTTACGGAATGACTTCTTCGGCTACAAAAAACACTTTGAAATACCGTCCGGAGCATCAGTTGAAACTGGTAGTTGGATTAGATCACAAATGGTTTGATGTGAACATCGACTATCAATTCATTTCTTTCCAGAAAAATATTGACAATGCGTTTGTGAGCCAAACCTTCCGCGCTATTTCATCGGCATTTGAAGGGTTGTATCAATACCGCGATGCGCAGATTAAGAATAACTATGCCGGCGACCACATCCTAAACCTTGCAGTAGGTGTAAAGCCAACGCCTAAGTTTAAAATATCTTTCGTTTGCAAGAATGCTTTGAACTGGGAATGGATGCCTCGTCCGGGCCGTTTTGAAGCACCACGAAACTACACTTTACAACTGGCCTATCGTTTCTAAAAAAAACGAACCAGCAACAAAAGAGGCAAGCCATTCGCTTGCCTCTTTTGTTTATACCGGAAGATAAACCGAGAATATAGCGCCTTTCCCTTCTTTACTGCTCAATTCGATACGGCCATGCAGGCGGTCAACAATTTTTTTGCAAAGCGTGAGGCCCATGCCCGTTCCATCAAACTCGGTGCGTTTATGAAGCCGTTGAAAAATCTTGAAAATGCGATCGTGATATTTTTTATCGATCCCAATTCCGTTGTCTTTAAAATCAATTCTGTGAAAATCGTTCTCCAGAGTATAGGTAACTTTAACTACCGGTTTTTCACTATGGTTGAATTTAATTCCATTCACAATAAGATTTTCAAACAATCTTCTTAACTGTGATGGCGGACCAAAAACTTCTCCTGACCTCACTAAAATCACCTCAGCATTCTTTTCGGAAAGGAAGGTGTGAAGATTAGCGCGCACATCCTTCAGTAAGTTTTCAAGCGAAACTGATCGCGAATCTTCACTGGCATTTACAGCGCCGCTGTAATCAAGCAGATCGTGGATCACGCGATCCATACGCGTGGCGCTTTCTGAAATAAAATCAGTGTATTCACGGATTTGCGGTTCCTGACTGCCGCTCATTCTGCGCTGAAGTAATTCTGCAAAACTTTTAATGGAACGTAGAGGTTCGCGAAGATCATGAGCCGCAGCGTGAACAAACTGCTCCAAATCGTGGTTCACCGCTTCCAACTTACGGATGTAGTTACGGATTTGCCGCTGCTTTTCCTCTTCAAAAAGGGCCGCATTTTCTTTTTGATCGCTAGTGGCCTTTGCCAATGCGTAATTGATAGATTTCTTTTTATCGTCGTTATGAATAGCGTTGTTATATACGATCCAGCAATTCTGATATTTGTATGCCTTTTCGAAATCGCCACGGGCCTCTGCAATTTTGCGCAGGGCGTCGTACAATTCGCAAAGCAGTTGATCGTTCTCGCTGTGCTGCAGAATGTCAAATGCCTCATGAAGATATTGAAGAGCCAATTCTTCCTTACCCGATTCGAAGCTAACGTTACCTAGGTTAATGAGCGCTACTGCCAAATGATATTTTTCATTAAGCATGCGATATTTCCCTAAGGCTTTTTTCATTAGTTCGAAGCCTTTTTCGTAATCGCCTGTTTTCAGGTAAATCAGCCCCATGTTGTTAATGGCGCGTGCGATGCCTGCTTCGTCGTTCAAACCCTCAAAAAGTTCAATGGAACGCTGATGGAATTGTACGGCCTTTTCATATTCGCCTTCATTAAAATAATATATGGCATAACCATCATTGCAGAGTGCAATGCCCCGAACAGAACCCACTTCGGTATAAAGCGCCATGGCCTGATCGAGATAATGCAGCCTCAGGAAATTATTTTCGTTTGAATTATTTAGAATGGCGAGATTGTAGAAAACATGCGCCATGTCTTCCTTATCGGTAAACTGCGGCGATTCAATTTTACGCAACCACGAAAGCGCTTCCTGATAGTACACTTCGGCTTCACTCATTCTACCAAAAAAATACTGACTAATGCCCATTAAACGGTAAGCCAGCGCAACTTTCGAAAAAGGCAATTCGCCCGAATGTTGAAGCGCTTTCCGGCAATGATCTACAGCGCCGGAATAATCCTGAGAAATATACAGGAAGAATCGCGCCAGTTCGATATGGGCCAAAGCAATTTCCTTACGATGGTTTCCTTTGATAGCAAGTGATAACGCCTGAGTAGCATATTCCAGCGCTGGTGTTTCGCGATTGGTATTTAAACGCGCAGCCAGTTCGAGGCATGCAGGCAATGCCACTTCAAGTTGCTCTTGCTGAGCAGCTTCCAGCAACTCCCCAATATTTTTTTCGGTAACCAGCATACAACCACCGCCTTCCTTTCAAATTTATACGAAAAAACAGAGCCACCAACCGCATCCTTTTCAGAAAGGGGTACCTACCAGCCTGTTAACCTTTTTTAAATACTATTACGTTTGCCCGATACCATTACTTTTATCGAATGAAAAATGCGGTACTGTTTCTCTGCTTTTTACTGTTTGCTTTCCATTCCGGCGCGCAGGTTGCCGATCCGGTTCATTGGACGTGGAAAAGCGAGAAAATTAACGATAATGAGTTCAAGATCATTTTCGATGCCAAAATTGACAAGCCATGGCACACTTACAGCATGTTCATTGGTGAAGGCGGACCGGTAAAAACGTCGTTTAATTTTGAAAAGAACAGCAATGTTGAATTGCTGGGGAAAATGACCGAAACGGGCGAAAAGGTGCATGATGGAATGGATGATGTTTTCGGCATTCCGGTAAAATCGTTTGAAGGCAGCGCGCATTTTGAACAGCGGATTCGTTTAAAAGGCAATACGGTTTTGAAAGGCACATTTGAGTTTATGGCCTGCGACGATAAAAGTTGTCTGCCGCCAGATATGCGCGATTTCAGCCTTAGCCTTACGGCTGATTCAAAAAAAAAAATAACTGAAGATACCGTTAAGACCGAAGTGGAGGCTTCGGTTCCGGCACCTCAGGATAGCGCCTCTATTGAACCGATTCAAACCTCAGGCGGAATTTGTGATGTGCCGATAAAAGGTTTTCGCAAAGACTATTTTGGCGCTCCTTTGCATGAATGCGGTAAACAGCTGTCGCAACTTTCGCTTTGGGACGCTTTGATTCAGGGTTTTTTGTTTGGGTTGCTGGCGCTGTTCACGCCCTGCGTTTTTCCGATGATTCCCTTAACGGTGAGCTTGTTTACCAAGCGCGCCGAAAGCCGTACGAAAGGCATTGCAGATGCGCTCACGTATGCCGCAAGCATTGTGCTCATCTACTTTTTGCTGTCGTTGCCGTTTGTGTTACTAGGCGCTTCGGGCGATACGCTGAACGACTTTTCTACCGGAACCTGGTATAACGTTTTCATGTTCATCTTGCTGGTGGTTTTCGCACTCTCGTTTCTGGGGCTGTACGACATCAGCCTGCCGTCGTTCTTAGGCACCAAAACGGATGCGGCTGCCGATAAAGGAGGAAAAATCGGCATCTTCTTTATGGCGCTTACTCTAGCCATTGTTTCTTTCTCCTGCACCGGTCCGCTAATCGGAACTTTGCTCGGGAATCTGATTGGAACCGATGGCGGAAAAATTAAACTGGTGGTGGGCATGACATCTTTCGGATTTGCATTGGCATTGCCTTTTGCGCTGTTTGCACTTTTCCCCACACTGCTGAATCGTTTGCCAAGAAGTGGCGGATGGATGGATACCTTCAAAGCATTACTGGGTTTTCTGGAGCTGGCTTTTGCGGTTAAATTTATATCGAATGCCGATTTGGTTTCGCATTGGGGAATTGTAAAACGCGAAATCTTTTTGGGGCTTTGGGCCTTTATTGGTTTGATGTTCTTTTTTTATTGCATTGGCGGAATTCAGTTTAAACAGGAATACAGCGAAAAAAGAACTTCCCCCTTTAAGCTGGTACTGGCGTTGCTGGCGTTGGTATTCACCGGTTATTCGGTATATGGAATTTACGGAAACGATACGCCGCTTTTTAGTGGTTTTCCGCCGCCAAAGTTTTATTCGATCAGCAAATGCAGCGGTGATTGTCCGCTGGAACTCCAATGTTACCACGATTACTGCGAAGCCATGGAAGCGGCGCGGCGCGAACACAAACCGGTGCTGATCGACTTCACCGGATGGGCGTGCGTGAATTGCCGGAAAATGGAAGAAAATGTGTGGAGCAAAAAGGAAGTGTACAACATCATCAAAGACAAATACATTTTATTGTCGTTGTACGTAGATGACAAAAAACCACTTGCTGAATCGGAACAATACACTTCGCCTGTAACCGGCAAATTGATCAAGACGGTAGGCAACAAATGGAGCGATTTTGAAATCAGTTGTTTCCGCAACAACTCGCAACCATATTACGTCCTAATTGATACGAACGAAAAATTACTGAACGATCCACGGGGCTATACACCCAATGTGGAAGAATACCGGCAGTTTCTGGAATGCGGATTTGGAAAGTGATAACCGATGATAAAAAGTTAAGCTGTTTTTGGCAACAGCATTCTTCCATAAAATGTTACTCAAAATTGGTTCGGTTAGAAATTATTACCAACCGCGGTAGGTACTGTCTTAAAATCCAAATCAAACGAAATATTTATTTTCGTTCCGCTGCCCGTTTAACAAGTTAAACGGTGACTTCGGGTATGCCCCTTCTTGTTAAGGGGCTACTTTTTTTCTCTTCCTTTTGGATGATTTCGGCATGGTTATATTGAGGATCAAACAGTTCGTTTTTGGTCCATAAAGCGAACATCAACAACAACAATTTCCTTTGAACCGCCACATAGCTCTTCATTTTT
Organism: Chitinophagales bacterium; assembly: GCA_046329575.1. Lineage (GTDB taxonomy): Bacteria > Bacteroidota > Bacteroidia > Chitinophagales > LD1 > UBA1941. Next base: position 146,848 of record JAXLUJ010000003.1, read on the forward strand.
ACCTTGTGTCGGTCAAAAGTTCGAGCATATAGATTTGCAAATGGCGCCACACCAAAACGGACTACACATAACGCTGGCATATGCAGAATTCTTCTTACATGGGCGTTTCCAGCTTTCGATACATGCGATTTTCCTGTGGTCATACCCGAATCGTGCTGAATAATTTCATAGCCACAATATTTTAATAACTGGCCGCGGCTCTTAATAAGAGCGAAGGCATTGGTTTCAGCCAACACCACGGCGGTGGTAAGCAGTCCGACACCTTTAATCGACATTACCTTCAACGCTCTTTCATAAATATCAGGATTGCTTTTCAGCAATTGCTTTATCTCTTGCTCCAATTGCTTTATCTGCTTATTATAAAAGTTTAGCTCGCTCTTTAACTGCGCCAAAACCTCTTTGTCAGTATGCATGGCGTTCTTTAACGCATGAATCTGATTGTTGGTAATCGTCTTCTTCATGTTCAAACTTTCATGGCGTCGGGTTTTTGCGCGTAAACGCAATATGAACGGATCCATGGGTTGCCAAACCGGCAAGCATTGTTCTGCTCCCATTTTTGCCAGACCAGCCGCATCAATCTTATCCGTCTTGCTTTTATAGCCTGAGGATTGAAAATGAGCCTTTGTGCGAGTAGGTAACATCACGGAAACCGAATAACCGGCTTCATGCAGATACATCGCACAGTTTTCGTGGTACACGCCCGTAGCTTCCATCGTTATCACCAGAGGTATTTCCACATCGCGACGATACTTCACGATCCAGTTTACCAAAGCCTTAAATCCCGAGGCGTTTTGATTAAAACGATGGTTGCGGAGTACACTAAAAACTTGGCGCTGGTCAATAGTGCCCAAACACACATCGATATACTTCATGGAAATATCGATGCCTAAAGAATACTTTAACATAAAAGGTACTTTTTGGTTAAAAAATATGCCTGAAAAAATCTTCTCTGTCGTCATCTCTCATCCTTATAGCGTATACAGTTATCAAAACTGTTACTTGGGTACTGTTGCGACTCCGGAGAAGAGACCCGATGTGATTAAAACCTACCGCGGAGTATAGTCTTATCGACTTACAAGGGATTGAATGTGATTGTCACACCGGGTTCTCTCAAGCTCTACAAAGAAAATAGTATCGTTTCAAACAAAAGCAAAGATATGAGGGATGGTAGCGGAAAGCCCGGAAGCCGCGCCACTGCTGCCTTTCAAGGTTCACAAACGTTAGGCCGCGGCTGAGGACTTGCAGCGAACAGCCCGGCATCCGCAAAAAATAAAAATCCCGTTTAGGGTATATTCATGAAACAACGCCATTTCAAATTACGAATTCCGAAGAGGAGGATGATCAAGCAATACACGCCTGATTCATTTCGTAATTCGTAATTTTTCATTCGTAATTCCTATGCTGCGGCTTGCGGGCTTTCCGCTCCATCGCTGCCGCGGGGCAACACACTTGCATAATTATTTCATCACTCTAACAGGCTATCCAAAAAACAACAGCTATCAGCGCAGTTTGGCCGCGGTTTCCCATTTTACCCCGGAAACAATTCCTGAACCAGTTCTGAAATCTTCGACAGACCGCTGATCTGAATGTTGAATTTTGAAACGTCGATGCCTTTCAAATTGAATTTCGAAACAAAAATATTTTCAAAACCCAGTTTATCGGCCTCGGCAATGCGTTGGTCAATGCGGCTCACCGAGCGGATTTCGCCACTCAATCCGGTTTCGGCAGCAAAGGTGGTTTTTGCAGGAACCGGCCGGTCTTCATACGAGGATATCAGTGCGGCCATTACGGCCAAATCAATAGCCGGATCATCTACGCGCAATCCGCCGGCAATGTTGAGGAACACATCCTTGGTGCCAAAACGGAAATTGGCGCGTTTTTCCAGTACCGCCAGCAGCATATTTAGCCGGCGCACATCAAAGCCGGTGGCGCTGCGTTGCGGCGTTCCGTAAAAAGCGGGCGTAACCAACGCCTGCACTTCAATCAAAAACGGACGCATGCCTTCTATCATGGCGGCAATGGCTATGCCGCTGGGTTGTTCTTCGCGTTCAGTGAGCAGAATTTCAGAAGGATTCAATACCGGCCTCAGGCCGTTGCCCAGCATTTCATAAATCCCAATTTCAGAAGTGCTGCCAAAACGATTTTTGATGGTGCGAAGTATCCGGTAAGCGTAATGTCTGTCGCCTTCAAACTGCAGCACTGTGTCCACAATGTGTTCCAGCATTTTTGGCCCGGCAATGCTTCCATCTTTGGTAATATGCCCGATCAGAAAAACAGGAATACCCGATTCTTTCGCGAAACGCTGTACTTCGCCGGTGCACTCGCGGATTTGGGAGATACTTCCCGGCGGCGAATCGATATAAACCGAATGCAAGGTTTGTACCGAATCCATGATGATAAGCTCAGGTTTCAGCAGGTCAGCTTGTTTGAAAACGGCCTGCGTATTGGTTTCGGTAAGCAAAAAGCAACTGTTGTTTTTGATGCCAATGCGTTCGGCGCGCATTTTAATTTGCCGTTCACTTTCTTCGCCGCTTACATACAACACCCGTTTGTTTTGCAACTGCGCCGCCAGTTGCAGCATCAAAGTAGATTTCCCAATTCCGGGTTCGCCGCCTATCAGCACCAGCGATCCTTCCACAATACCGCCGCCAAGCGCCCGGTTCAGCTCGGTGTCCAGCGTATCCACGCGCGAGGTTGCCGTATCTTCTACATCCTGAAGGGCAACAGGCACCAAAGTGGTTTTGGAACTGTAATTTTTTTCTTTGGCTTTTGCCTCGTCTTTATCAATTACTTCTTCTACATAGGTGTTCCATTCGCCGCAAACCGGACATTTTCCAATCCATTTAGGCGACTGATTGCCACAACTTTGGCAGAAATAAACAGTTTTCGGCTTGGCCATTGTTACATTTTAAGTGTGAGGTGAAAAACAGGCCGCGAAGGAAATAAGATTTTAGTTGGTTTAAGTTTACGGCTTTGATTTGGGGATCCAAAACACCGGGATTTTAGGTTTTTCACATTTAGTGTTGGAATTTAGGTCTTTTTTCTATATTTGCCGTCCCTTTTTCGGGAACGCCCTGGTGGCGAGGTATCTTTAATACGGTGGCCGTGAAAAATCTGAGGGAATTTTTGATTCCGTACGTGGGTTTAAAAGTGGGAATACACCGGTTTGAATACCAAATTACCGGCGATTTTTTCAGTTTTTTCCCCGATTCGCTGATTAGCGAGTGCAGTGTGAACGTAAAACTGGAACTCGAGAAAAAGGAAACGTTCTTTATGCTCAACTTTTTCATTGACGGCGCCGTGCGCGCTGCCTGTGATCTTTGTCTGGAGCCGTTCAACAAAGAAATTTTTGGCGACTATCAATGTCTGGTAAAATTTTCGGAAGAATTGGCAAAAGGGGCGAATGATGATGATGAAATCGTTTATATCTCGCGTGAGTCAGATTTTATTGATGTGGCGCCGCTGATTTACGATTATATCAATGTTTGCATCCCGATACAACTTTGGGGCTGCAATGATCCGGGAAAAGAGCCGCAGTGCAATCAAACCGTGCTGAAGCATTTGAACAATGAAGAAGGAAAAGGAAAGAATGATGCCGACCCGCGTTGGGAAGGTTTGAAAGATTTTAATAAGAATTAGTAACGCGATAAAAAATAAGTTATGCCAAATCCGAAGAAACGAATCTCGAAACAGAGAAGAGATAAAAGAAGGACGCACTACAAAGCAGAAGCGCCAACCGTTTCGGTTGATACTATGAGCGGCGAAGGCCACCTGCGCCACCGTGCGCACTGGTCAGAAGATAAATTGATCTACCGCGGTAAAGTGGTGGTTGATAAATCGGCCAAGTAAGCTTTGAATACTTTATTTAAAAAGGCTTGGGTAGCAATACCCAAGCCTTTTTGCGTTATTATGTGATGGCAGCTACGGCTTCTTCTTCGTAAAAACTATATTTACTACATGCAAAACAACGCAAAACCCGCCTCCAAAAAATTCGGCAGCATTGCTGTGATTGTGTTGCTGCTGCTGGTTTTCGGGGCATTTCGCTTTTACAAATCCTGTAAAACAGCCCGCGAAATCAGTGCATCCAATTCACCCACAAACACTACCGCTAGTGATGGTCGGTTACAGCAAGTGATTCCGCCTGATGCTAAACTGGTGTTTACGCGCCACGCCAAATGCCGTATGGCTTGCCGCCATATTACCGAAGAAAATATCCGTGAAGTGCTGCGCGAAGGTCATGTAAACGAAGAAAAATCTAAAGCTGATAATGGCCGCTGCCCCACTTTCGCCATTGAAGATGCCATGAGCGACGGCACGCAATTGCGAATTGTTTTTGCCCGCTGTCCGCGTGAAGTAAAAGTGGTGACCTGCATCGATCGCACTCATGATTATACTTGCGATTGCGGTGATGAATAGCTGGAATGAAGAATAGAATTTCTTTGCTGATCGTCACACTGATAGCTGTTATTGAATTTACAGCGGTCACTTTCTATTACCCCAAGTGGGAAAATAAAGGTACCGAAGCGGTGATTAGTTGGGATGTTTCCGGATATTATATGTACCTCCCGGCCATCTTCGTTTACCATGATCTGAAAAAGTGCTCGTTTCAGAATGAGCTGATCGAGAAGTACGGCCCATGCCCCGATTTCCAACAGGCGTTTCTGCATTCGTCGGGCAATTATGTGATGAAGTATTCCAGCGGACAAGCCATCATCTTATCACCTGCCTTTTTTGCCGCGCATGCCTATTGTAAGATCACACAAAAGTACCCGGCCGATGGATTCTCAACGCCCTATCAGATTGCTGTAGCAATTTGGAGTTTGTTCATTTCTGTCTTCGGACTGCTGCTGTTGCGGATGGTATTGCTCTATTATTTCACCGATGGTATAACTGCCGTTACCTTGTTTGCTGTTGCGCTCTGCAGCAACTATTTTGAGTACGCCACTTTTTCCGGGCCTATGACGCACAATTCGCTGTTCACTTTATATGCATTGCTGCTATGGCTCACCATACGATTTTACGAAAGCCCTCAAAAACGCACTGCTATTGCGATTGGGGCTTTGTGTGGTTTAGCGGCAATTACGCGGCCCACAGAAACTATCTCGTTGTTAATCCCTCTTTTTTGGGGAATAGGAAATTGGGAAAGCTTGCGCCGGCGTAAAAATTTTTTTCAAAAGAATCTCCGCCTGGTTGTAATGGCGGGAATAGCATTTGCCTTAATGGCGTCCATACAAATTGGCTATTGGAAATATGTTTCTGGTGAATGGCTGGTGTACAGTTATCAAAAACAAGGCTTCGACTGGTTTCAGCCGCATATCTGGAATTGCTTATTCAGCCCAAAAGCAGGGTGGTTATTGTATTCGCCGGTGATGGCGTTTGCGCTGGCTGGATTTTACTTTTTGTATAAAGAAAAGCGAATACTGCTTGTGAGTTGTTTAGTTTTTGTTGTACCATTCACTTATATGTGTTTCTCGTGGAGCGAATGGTGGTATGGCTGGAGCGTAGGTCAGCGCGCCATGGTGCAATCGTATCCAATATTTGCTATTCCAATGGCGATGTGCTTTACCTCTATGGCTTCCTTCAGGTGGGCAAGAATGGCGCTGACACTCTTCTTGTTTTTATTTCTATTGTACAATCTTTGGGTGGTGCATCAAAGTCATCGTGGCGCGCTGTTGAGAGGGCCTGAAATGAATGGAACGTATTTGTGGGCCATTTTAGGAAGATGGACAGTTGATGACCAAACCATGACGTTGCTCGACAATACAGAGTATCTCAACGATCCGCAAACCGGGCAGCTGATTTATGAAAACAATTTCAACAATGATACTAGCGCAAACGCAGTAGTAACCGGCAATTCAGCAGACGGCCGCGCCATACGGGTGAATAAGGAGCTTCAAACTACCGCGCCTTATTTTTTGGATGAAGATTTAAAAAAGGGAAAGTGGTACAAGGTAACTGCCGATTTTTCTGCAAAAGATATAGAGTGGGATATGTGGCATACTTGTGAATGGATGCTGGTGTTCTATGATCATGGTAAGGAGATCAAACGCAATCATGTTCATGTTTTCAGGTTAATCAAATTAGGAAGAAAAAAGACGCTGCATTTTTATGCACGGGCACCGCGTATAAATTTTGATAATGCTGCTATTCAGCTCGATAATTTGGGCAGCGACAAGGAGGTGGTGATGGATGAATTGAAGGTGTATTTGGTGGAATGATGCCGAAAAATTTGAAAATTGCTATAGGTGGTTGGCAAAGGCACCGGGATATGTTAAACCGGCGAAGCACTTTAATCTTTTTTGAATATAAAGACTATCAACGGTTTCGCAGAAAAGGTTAACTTTAAGAATGACAAGAACTAAAACGCGCCCTTATTTACTTCTCGCCGGTATCCTGCTGATCCACACGATGGTGGGTGCCATTCCCACAATAACCGGTTTTACCCCTGCCAGCGGTCCGGTTGGTACGGTGCTTACTGTTAAAGGCACTAATCTTTCAAACCCAACGGCTTTTATGGTTGGCGGCAGTCCTGCTGTTATTGTTTCAACCAGCGATACGCAGTTGGTAGGCATGGTTTTAAAAGCTACTTCAGGGAAAGTAGCAATTACCACAGCTTTGGGGATCGACTCATTTGGTAATTTCTTGGTTGCTGCAACTGGAAATGGCGTTTTTGCGCAACAAGGATTAAAGTTAGTAGGTACAGGCAATATCGGCACCAGTATTTACCAAGGTGAAAGAGTTGCCATATCGGCTGATGGAAATACGGCAATTGTATCGGGCAGTGGCGATAATAGTAATTTCGGTGCAGCATGGGTTTATATCCGTTCCGGTGCGTCCTGGGTGCAGCAAGGAGGGAAACTTGTGGGTTCGGGTGGAGTGAACCCAAGTTTTTCATCAGTTGCTATTTCAGCTGATGGAAATACAGCCGTTGTAGGTGGTGTGTATGACAACAGCCATGTAGGAGCCACCTGGGTTTTTAAGCGAACAGGCAGCACTTGGGCGCAGCAGGGTCCCAAGCTGATTGGAAATGATGCTTCCACTTCAAATATGTCGGAACAAGGCAGGTCGGTAGCTATTTCTGCTGATGGAAATACGCTGGTTACTTGTGGCGGCGCTGATTCAAATAACCTGGGCGCAGCCTGGGTGTTTGTGCGTTCGGGAAATACCTGGACACAGCAAGGACCAAAATTAGTTTGCAGTGATTCCTATGGGAGTGCTATAATGGGATGGTCTGTTTCACTTTCGGCTGATGGAAACACAATGGCTATTGGTGGTAATTTGGATAGTTTTTCTTATGGAGCGACTTGGATATTTACCCGAACAGCGGGGGTTTGGAGCCAGCAGGGCTCGAAATTAAAGGGCACCGGGGCGGTTTCCACGGGATCGTTTGGAACTAATATATCTCAAGGTTTTTCCACAGCTATCTCAGCCGATGGAATGGTGGTTGCCGTTGGAGGCCCTGGTGATAATAACAATAAGGGTGCTATATGGTTGTTTCAACGTTCGGGTAACAACTGGTCGCAGGTGGGCAGCAAATTAGTACCCACGGGCGCGATAGGTGGAGCGTTTATAGGTTCATCGGTTTCTCTTTCGTGCGACGGAAGCATTCTAATAGCAGGAGGGGACAAGGATAATGGTAATATCGGGGCACAATGGGTTTTTAAACGCAGCGGAAATGTGTACACACAGCTCGGTACAAAATTAGTGGGTACCGGTTCAATAGGAAGTAATATTTATCAGGGCTGCAGCGTGGCTTTAACTGCAAATGGCAAAACTGCTTTTTGCGGAGGGTATGGCGATAATTCAAACTTAGGAGCCGCCTGGATTTTTGCAGCCAGCACTTGTCAGGTAACCGGTGCTATTCTTTTCGACACTATTTGTCAGGGCCATCCTTTCAATTTTTACGGACAGCTTCTTAGTAATCCGGGAATTTATTTCGACACGCTTACCTCGGTTGCCGGGTGCGATAGTGTAATCACGCTCAATTTGACTAGTCGTCAATCAGCGACATTTTCATTTTCACAAAGCATTTGTGCCGGGGCAACGTATAACTTCGGTGGTCAGGTTTTATCGGTGGCCGGGGTATACCGCGATACGCTTACGGCGCAAAACGGATGCGACAGCATTGTTATTTTAACGCTAAGTGTTACAAATTCTTCTAACCATAATTTTTCACAAAGCATTTGTGCCGGAGCAACATATAACTTCGGTGGTCAGGTTCTATCAATAGCCGGGGTATACCGCGATACGCTTACGGCGCAAAGCGGATGCGACAGCATTGTTATTTTAACGCTAAGTGTTACAAATTCTTCGAACCATAATATTTCACAAAGCATTTGTGCCGGAGCAACATATAACTTCGGTGGTCAGGTTCTATCAATGGCCGGGGTATACCGCGATACGCTTACGGCGCAAAGCGGATGCGACAGCATTGTTATTTTAACGCTAAGTGTTACAAATCCTTCGAACCATAATATTTCACAAAGCATTTGTGCCGGGGCAACATATAACTTCGGTGGTCAGGTTTTATCTATGGCCGGGGTATACCGCGATACGCTTTCGGCGCAAAGCGGATGCGACAGCATTGTTATTCTGACACTTTCCATTATCCCCGATTCCGTGGTAGCACACTTTAGCATTTTCCCATCCGGCACACCGCATTTATGGTATGCAATAAGCCAATCAACCGGCAATGCATTACAATTGGAATGGTTTTGGGGCGACGGCACCTCAACCCAAGGCGATACACCATCACATCAATATTCATCCGCAGGGTTTTATGACATTTGTCTAAAAGCTACTGGAGCACTAGGTTGTGTGGATGTTTATTGCGACTCTAATGTTTACCTCAATAAAAATGAAGCAGGCGACATGGTGTACATTAATGTACTTAGAAAACTACCTAATGGCATTGATGTTTTTGGGGCGGAAAATCTGCAATTTTTTTATGGCTCCGGATCAATTTTCTTTACCAAAGAATTGTTACAACCGGCAACACTGTCGCTTTATGACGTGTCGGGAAATGTTATTGCGATGCAAAGGCAGTTTTCCGGGAAGCGTTGGTTGCTCAGCAACAGTTTAACTTCGGGAGTTTATATCATCCGTGTTGAAAGAAACACACAAGTGCTAACCGCCAAGTTGATTGTAGTACCGTAGTCGTCGATATTAAGATTGGATGATGATGGTCCAGCTACGGCGTCTCAAACCTCCTACAATTTGATGATTTGATAATTTGAGGTTGTAAAGACCTCAATTGTAAATTGCTTTAGACGATGAAAAACTAGTAATGACTAGATTTGGAATGAAAGACAACCTAATATGACGAACCTTATTAAAGCAATCGCATTAACAACGGCTCTTTTATTTCTTTTATCGGCTTGCAGACAGAAATGCAACACGCTCTATGTTGTATTGGATAATGTGGACGGTTTAAGCACAGAATCAAACGTGACGGTTAATGGATTTAAAATTGGGAAAGTGGACCACCTCGAACTTTTCAACCGTAAGGTTCTTGTAACCACTGTTATTAACAAAGATGTTCTAATCCCCAGAGGATCTGTTTTTATAATTAATAGCGTTGACCTATTTGGGCAAAAGGCTATTTCGGTGACATTTGACAGCACTTCAACTGATTTTTATACCGATAAGGACACCGTCCTGGGACAACAACAAACTGCTCTAGTGAATGACAGTACCACGACTAAGGCCTTGCAATCATTTGTTGACGTTTTGGTTAGAACAATTCATGATGTAGGAAAACCAGCAACGAAAAATAGATAAAATGGCCTGTGCATTGCGGCTAGAGGAAATGCATGAATTAAGTTGATTTGATAATATGAAAATTTGATGATGATGGTTCAGCTCCGACGTCCCTTTCGTCCCAACGGTCCAAAAGCCTCTAATAATGGCCAAATTCCTTCATCCCTTTTCTAACGCAGTGAACGCAAAGGTTGCGCAAGGAACGCAGCGGTGAATGACGTCCCTTTCGTCCCAACCGTCGAAAAGCCTCCAACAATGGACAACTTCCCTCATCCCTCTTCCAGGCCCGAAAAAATCAATTCTCAGAATGAACGGTTTTGCTTTTGCGTTTGGGTTTGAATTTTTTGTAGCGCAATTCCACGCGATTGCCTTCTGCTACCGATTGGCCGGTCCAAAATTCGCGCGAAAGTTCGGTTAAGTTATATCGGATATCGGCCGGTTTATCTTCCAGCTTACCATAAGTGTAAACGCGTTGTACAAAACAAAGGGAATCGGTTTTGCGCCGGGTGTACCACTTGCCTTCAATAATCCAGTGGTAGCCTTCGTACCACACTTCTTCTTCAAAACGATGGAAACATTTCATGCGGATTACGGCATCGTACTCGTTTTTTTCTACATCATGTAATTTGCCATCGCTGAAGGTGCGAACCAATTGCCAGCTTCCGCGCAGTTTACACGGTTTGTGTTTTATTGCTGCAATCGAATTTTGAGCAAAACAAAAAATCGGAGTTAAGGCGAAAGCCAAAACCCCGATCCATAATTTCTTTTCAATGCGCTTCATATTATTCCACTATCAGCGCTATGCGTTGCTGCTGCTGGTTTTGACGTACTTCCAGAATATATTCTCCTGCAGCTAAACCTTCGCGGGAAATAGTGGTAGTATTTCCCGATATCGTTCCGTAATCGCGTATCATTTTGCCTTCCAGACTATACAACCGAATCGAACTGCTTCCGGAATTTTCAGAAAGTATGCGAACCGCAGTGCTGCTGCTGAACGGATTTGGCGCCAGCCGCACTTCGAACGAACCTTCGCGAAGCACCGCAATTCCTGAAATCAACCGCGTTGCATGAACTGTAAATGTGGCGGTGTCTTCGCCGCAATAGTGTTGTGTAATCAATTTCACTTCGTACGTTCCGGTGTCGGGATACGAATAAATAGTTCCCGGAGTGGAAGTAGTGGCGTGAATGCCGTTTCCGAAATCCCACAGATAGGTTGTTAAACCGCTTTGCGAGCCTTGTAATTGAGCGTTCAACTGATTCACCGTACCGGTAATAGTGAGGTGCGGAATGGAGTCGTTTTGCAACAGCACCGTATCGGAAGCTACTACGCAACCCACAGTATCAGTGGCGTTCAGGAAATAAGCGCCGCCTTGATGAGCGTACTGCGAAGCAGTATTGGCGGCATTGTTCCAGCTATAGGAAACAAAACCGGCATCGGCGCTCAACAACACGCTATCGTTTTTGCAAACTATGGTTTCGTGATTTGCTGCGGTTACATGTGGATGTTTCAACCCACCGCGGGTAATGATGTTTTCGGTTTTGGTAACCGTGCAATTGTTGGCATCAGTAATTGTTGCGATATAAGTTCCGGCAGTAAGCGAATCGGCATTGGTGCCTGCCGCCCATGCGTACTGGTATGGCGGCGTGCCTCCTGAAAGGTTAAGCGTTACTTTGCCGTTATGCTCGTTCGGACACCTTTCCTGAACAACCGATGACTGAATCAGTAACTCCGGACTTTGCGAAACCGCGATGCTGCGTTGTTTCACGCAACCATTGGTATCAGTAATGTTTAGCTGATAAGTTCCCGCAGCTAAGCCGGTAGCAGTAGGTGTAGTAGCGCCATTGCTCCACAACAAACTGTAAGGCGGGTGCGGACCAACTACCGTTGCAGTTGCAGTTCCTGTAGCCGCTCCATAACACAACACCGGAGTAGCGCTTAACTGATCGGCATAAGTCACCGATGTTTTGATGATCTTTTGCGAATCTACTTTCTGATTGCTGAGGTTATAAGTGTAGTAGCTCACCGTATCGCCATTCACACTCCATTTCATATAGTTGTTGATGTTCATCTCCAACTGAATATTTGGGGCGTTGCTGCTTTGATGCGTATCCGGCGTGGCACCGCCGGCACCTCCGGTAATAAAGTAACGAACGCCATTGTAAATGCCGCGCTCGTAATTGTGGGTGTGACCATTGATCACAAAATCAACATGGTATTTTTCGAACAAAGGCACAATGCTGGTGCGCATATCGGCATTGCCCTGATAATGATAGAAAGGCGTAAACGGAATATTGTAGGAAATGTCCCAGCCGTTGGTCCATGGCGGCTGATGGAAGAATACAAACGTCCATTGGCGGTCGTTACACTTCAACTCCTGTTCCAGCCAGGTGTATTGCGCCGTGCCCTGAGTGTAATCGCCATTGCCATCAATGGTAATGAATTTGGCATTACCCCAGGTGAACGAATAATATTTTTCAGAGCCTGCCGGATTGTTGTGCAGCAAGTGAAAGGCATCGGTATAATTGGTGTTGTTGGTAATCACATCGTGATTGCCGATGGCGGTGTAAATGCAGGTGTGTTTCAGCATGTCCTTATACCGCTGAAAGAACCGTGTATCGTAGTCGTCGCCTACGTTCTGATCGATATCGCCTGCTACCAGCCCCATATCCACTACCTGAGCCGTCATAAAACCGCCAATCGTATTTTGTACGCTGTTGTTGAAGCCACAATCGCCATAGGCCAGAAAGTCGAAACGGCGCGCGCTTTCAGGTTTTGCGGTATAAAAATATTCTACGCTGGAAGTAAAAGAACCGCTAACTACCTTGTAGTAATATTGCGTATTGGGCAGCAAACCGGTTAGGGTAATGGCGTGGATCTGGTTGTTGCCGGTTTCGGTGGCGGTGTTGGTGAGTGCGCCGGCCGACGTGCCATACTGTACCGATCCGTTCGATGCGGTAGCTGTGCGCCACGCAATGATTACGCTGTTTTCGAGGGTGGACTGTATATTGGGGTAACGGTCGGTTACCTGAGCCATAGCCGATGTGGCAAAGGCGATGAACAGCAGCAGCAGCTGTTTTTTCATTTCATAAATTTTGCGCGAATTTAAGTATAATGAAAATGCTAAGCGAATGTTAAATTGCTGTGAAGCGATAATTTTTATGGCGGCTGCAACAGGCCGCCTTTTAGAAGGGTAAAAGGCAAAACGAAGTCATCGCGGCCTGTTGCACCGCGTGCTTTCAGGCTACGCTATCGCTCCGGTGCTACGGCTTCGCCTTCGCACGCCCGCCAAAGGCGGGCCCTTGCCGCCCGCTGCCGCAAAGCCTGGCGGTAGTGTGTTGCGCCAGGGATGCGGAATGGCGCGACCGAAGGGAGCGGTGCGAAGCGAGGAACGAGCGAGCACGGAAGCGAAGCGTACCCTGAAGCAGCCCGCCGCAACCCGCCTGCACCAACGGTTTCACAGCCGCAACTGCCCGATGCGGGTTGCGGGGCGCCCAAAAAAATGGTGTGGTGAGTGTGGTGGGTGTGGTGGGTGTGGTGGGTTTTGCAACTTTCAACTTCTCACTTCTGCAGCAATCGCTGCAATTGCCGCTCGCTTTCCAGGCCAACCATATTCGCTACCTGCCTTCTGCTGCGGTCGGGATGCAGTAATAATTGTTCCGCCTTTTCCCTTCTAACTAAATTGATGTATTCCAAAGGTGTTACGCCGGTTTCTTTTCTGAATATACGGCTGTAGTTGCGATAGCTCATGTGCGCTATTCCGGCCAGTTGGGCCAGGGAAATTTTAGTGTGGATATGATCGATGATGTAATCCTGAGTTTGGTGAACACCACTATGAATGTGATTGCGGAATTTCAGAAAAACACTTTCCTGACCGCTGCTGCCATCCCTTCTGATATACATCACCAACTCGCGCGCCACCTGGTGCGCAAAATAACTGTCGGTTAGTTGTTCAATCACGTATAACATCAAATCGATACCTGCCGTAATTCCGGCGCTGGTGAAAATGCGCTCTTCTTCTACAAACAAAACATCTTCTTTCACTTTTAATTGCGGAAACATTTTTTGCAACTGGGCGGTTCGCTTAAAATGTGTGGTACATTGCCTTCCATTCAAAATTCCCGCCAGCGCCAGCACAAACGAACCGGCACAAATGCTCATCAAATTGGCGCCCGCCTGATAACTTTGGCGCAACCATTCGAAAATACTTTCCTGCTTACGAAAGTTTTCTGAAAGCAAGTAACTGACGTTGCTGCCGGGAATGATCACATAATCGCCGCGCAACACGTTCACCTTGCTGAAGTGCTGCTGTTGCTTCAATTGCAGCCCGGCAGTAGTGGTTGGAGCCACTTCTGTTCCGCAATATAAAATCTCAAAGTTCGCACCATATCCTATAGCTTCCAATAGCGTTTGATCGGGCCCGGCAAGGTCAAGCAAATGCACCTCGGGCAATACCAGAAAAATAAATCGCGTGGGCTTTTTCATCGTTTGATGCGGTTGAATTCAGCTTCGTTAATATTTTTGTTATTGAAATTGAAAATGGTTTTCGACAGCAAGTTATAAGTAATCGTGAGCCTTACATAACTGCTGGTGAAACGCTGCGCATAGGCGTTGCTGTAAGTGTTGGCCGAAAAAGTACCACTCCAAATAGCTGTGCGCGCCAAATCGTTCCACATCAGATTTATGTTCAGCGCATCATCTTTCAAAAACGAACGCGATAGGGCTAACGTAAAATAGTAATAAGGCTGCCGCCGTGTAAAACCATCGAAACTGCCACTGTAAACTTCGGCCGTAAACTCGGCCGTGAACCATTTCGGAATCTGATAGCTGTGGTAAGTTGAAAAATAAAATTGTGGTGAGGTCTTCAATGCCCGATACTGAGGACGGCTATCGTAAAACTGATACACATTCATAGCAATAGTGGTGTAACCCGAATAATGGCCTTTTTCAAAAGGTAACTCCAACGCCACTGTATGAATGGTTCGCTGCTGAATATTGTCTTTAGTAAACACCACGGCATTTTCGCTGGGGTTAGCGCTGTTGCGCATTAACACCGAGGCAATGGTGCGCTGCGAGAACGTAAAGTTGTAACGCAAAGCAAATAATTTAAAATGCACTTTAGCTTCCGTTTGATGCAAATATTCCGGCTGTAATTTTACATTGCCCTGAATACTCGTAAGACTGTCGAGATACCATAAAAAAGGATCCATGTCCTGATACAACGGCCGGTTGATCTTATAGGAATAAGAGGCGCTTAGCTTCCAGTTCGGGTGCAATTTGTAAAGCACCTTGGCCGACGGGAAAACATTGGAATAGGAATTGCTGAAGTAGGTGATGTTCTTCAAAGTAGAATGACTTTTGGCTACGGTGTGTTCCCAGCGCAGGCCGAGGCTCAAACTCACTTTTTTGAACTCATGGCGGTAAACGGCATAGGCCGCGGGAACCAATTCACGATATACATTTTGATTCATCAAGTTTGGATCAGAAAAATAATCAGAAGCGCTGACCGGCTTCGTCAAAAATTTGATGTTACCGGAATTGGTAGTGTGCGAAAACTTCAGACCTAAATCCAGCGAGCCGCTTTTGAATTTATGGCTGTAATCAACTTGTGCCGTGTACATGCGGATTCGGTTGAGATTGTTGTTGATACGGTTGTAACCCGCACTGCCAATAGTTTCGGTAATTTGATCGAGCAATTGGTTTTGAAATTGATTGAATTGAGCGCCAACAAAAAGTGTATGACCTGCCTGTGAAATTTTCCGGTTGTAATTAAGGTTTACCGAATGATTTACAAGTTGTGTGGTGGCCGCATTGGTCATAAAAATGGTGGCCACCGGTGTATCGTAGTTGAAAAACCTTCCGGTTTGTGCCACATTCAGTTTAAAGAAATGTGACAGCCCGTCGTATTGCGCCGATATCGAAGCGTTTTCGTTGAGCTGATACCCAATTCCCAAACGATAGTAGTGAACGCTTTGATTATAGTTATCTTCGGCATAATGCCCCACCTTTTTTAATTGGGCAGTGGAAGTAACAAAATCGTTCTCCATGCGGCTGGCGCCATATTCGTTGGCATAATAAACATTCAGGTCCCATTTGTTTTTTCTAAAATTCAATGTAATGTTAGGTGCATTCACAACGTGCTTCCCAAAAGGTTGCTTTTTGAAAATACCGAAGGTGGTACCGTTCACCACGGTGGCGCTCACACCCTGGCTAAAATATTTCTGCATCGTAATTGCCACCACCGCTTTTCCTTTGGCATCGTAACGCGCATCGGGATTGGTTAGTACCTCCACACTTTTGATATCGGAAGGCGGCAGTGATTTGAAATTTTCAAAAGTAATTTCGCGGCCATTCAACAGTAGCAGCGCCTCGCCACGGCCGAAAACAGAAACTTTGTTCCCGCTCACGCTAACAGTAGGTACGCGTGCCAGCAATTCTGCAGCGTTGGCGCTTTTGCTGAGCAGTGTGTTTTCTACATTCACCAACATACCGTCGGCTGTACGTTCAAAAAGCAGCTTTTTAGCTGTAACCCGGGCAGTGCCTAATTGTTGCCATTGTTGTTGCATTTGCACCTCAAGTGAAATTGCATTTCCCTTCGTTTCCATCACCATCATAGTGTCGCGGTAACCCAGCGATGAAAGGTGCAGCGTAGTTGTGCCTTGAAACGTGGTACTGATGAGCAGTTGGCCGTTTTCAAAAAGATTTCCGGCAAGGTAATTTGCAGCGGTATCGGTAAGCCACACATTACCCGAAAGCAGGTTTCCTCCCGATGATACAATGGCGTTGATAACCGTGCTTTGCCCCTGGGAACGCAACGCCGCATGCAACAACAGCAAACAAGCTAACTTTTTCATACATAGGATTTGCGTCAAAATTGCAGTACGCAAAAACTACGTTGCCGACAGCTTACCGACAGATTCGGCCAATTTGATTTATGGCGGCTGCAACAGGCCGCCTTTTTTATTTCCGGCCATCCATTAGCTGAGTCATCGGCGGCCTGTTGCACCGCGTGCTTTCAGGCTACGCTAACGCTTCGGTGCTACGGCTTCGCCTTCGCACGCCCGCCAAAGGCGGGCCCTTGCCGCCCGCTGCCGCAAAGCCCGGCGGAGGTGTTCAAAACAAATGATGGTTTATGCACCAACTACTTCGCCCGCATTTTATTGTTCTTAGCCTCATGGGTCACTTCGGCCAAACCCAGTTTTTCCATCAAGGGCGGAATGTACATCCCGAATCTTCCGCGGAAACCTTTCTTCAAGCCATACCAGCCCCCCACAGGATTTTTTTCCGAACGTCCCCAGGCTTCTACAGTGCCTTCCTTTGCCGGTTTTTGTTCATCAGCACTGCCAAGTTCCATCCAATCGCCATGTTTTTTCAGCATGGCATAAAGATCATCTAAACAACGCATATCGTAATGCAAAACGGTTTTGCCAACAGTGCAAACCAGAATTTCCTTACCGTCTTTTTCATCGGCATGCATAGTGTATTCACTACTCAGCGGCGGAGTTTTTAAAGCCATCGGCTTTTCTTTAGTCCCAATTTTGTAGGCCATAATTTTTTTAGGTTAAGGTAGAGTTTTTCAACTCATAACAAATTCCCACATTTAGAAGGTTGTGCTTAATTTGAAAGTGGCATTTGTTTCCACCCCAAAACCTACTGAGCGATGTTAATGCAATCTAATTCCATGAAAAAAATAAACGCACTGATAGCAGGCTGGCTCTTCATTTTACACAGCGCATCAGCTCAGATCAATACAACTGCTATTACCATAGTACGCGATAGTTTTGGAGTGCCACACATTCACGCGCCTACTGATGCCGGAGCAGCTTACGGACTGGCCTACGCGCATTGCGAAGATGATTTTAAAAGTATTCAGCAAAACCTGCTGGCCGGAAAGGGAAGGTTAGGCGAAGTGCTGGGTAAAGAAGGCGTTTTGTTCGATTACGGTTTGAAGTTTTTCGGTATTGATACGTTGGTTGACAATAACTACAATCGGGCCATTTCCGATGATTTTAAAAAAGTATTGCAAGGCTATGTAAAAGGCGTCAATGATTTTGCCGCTACACATCCCGGCGAAGTGCTTCTTAAAAACGCGTTGCCGTTTACTGAAAGAGATGTAGTGAAAGGATCTACGCTCACGCTCACTTTGTTTGCCGGCGCCGGAATGGCGCTCAAATCCATTCGCGATAATCACATTGAGCTGTTGCATCAGCCAAATGAAATAGGCTCTAATTCCATGGCTATTTCGCCTTCCCGAACTATTGACGGCAAGGCCTGGCTACTGGTGAATTCCCATCAGCCTATCGAAGGCAGATTCGCCTGGTATGAGGCCCATATCAAAAGCGATGAAGGCTGGGAAGTGATTGGCGGTTTGTTTCCCGGCGGTACAACTATCTTTGTTGGCAGCAATAATTATTTAGGATGGGCGCATACTACTAACTACCATACCTTTGGCGATATCTACAAACTGAAGCACCGCCGGAGTTCGTATTGGTATGATGGAAAATGGAGGGCATTTCAAACAAAAATTGCCTGTCTCAAAATAAATTTAAGTGGCATTAAAATCGGCATTCGTAAAAAAATACGCAGTTGCGAATACGGCCCTGTTTTTCAATCAAAAAAAGGTTGGTATGCGCTCAGGTTTCCCGGTGCAATGGATTTGCGTGCTACTGAACAGTGGTATCGGATGAATAAGGCTACCAATTTCAGCGAATTCGAAACAGCACTAAAGATGGAAGCCATTCCGCTGTTCAATGTAATGTATGCCGATAGGAACGGAACTATTTTTTACCAGAGCGGCGGGCAACTTCCGCTGCGCGATTCCGTTTTAAACTGGCATTTGCCTATTCAAGTCAATACAGCTGCATACCGGTGGCAATCCCTTCTTCCTTATAACAGAAAACCCGCGCTTTTAAATCCCGAATGCGGTTATCTCTACAGTTGCAATCAAACCCCCTATGCGGTTAGCGGACCGGGTTGTTCCTGGAAGGGTAGTTTTGTGGGTATCCAACAATTCAACTACAACAGAGGCGAGCGCTTCGGAGAGCTGTTGGCTGCCGTAAAAGATAAGTTCACCTGGACCGATTTTTTGCGTTTTAAATTTGATAAGACGTACTCCCCGGCAGGCAGTTATGCACGAAATTTTGACGTGGCTTTCCATTTAGAGGAAAGTAAATATCCTGATTTAGCCGATGCCATTAAGAAGTTAAAACAGTGGAACCGAAGTGGAGATGCCGATAATAAAGATGCGGCTGTAGCCATGCTGCTGCACGAGCATTTGCAAAAGGAATGGGAAGTGCCATTTGCTTTTCTGATGATCAAAAAAGAACCACTTCAGGAGAATGATCTGGTAAACGCATTGCGCCGAACCAAAAAATTCATGTTGCAGAAATACGGAACATTAGAGGTGAAACTTGGCGATGTGCAGCGTTTGATACGCGGCAATAAAAATTTCCCCGCCTCAGGATTACGAGAAGTGCCCCGTGCCGCTGATCCAAAATTGTATGATAAAACCAAAGGCATTTGGCGAATCACCGGAGGCGATGGCTATATACAGGTAAACAAATACGCTCCGGAAGGTGTAGAAATTCAATCAATCAACGCTTATGGTGCTTCTGCCCGGCCCGGCAGCCCACATTTTAACGATCAAATGGAATTATTTACCAAAGAACAGTTTAAAACCATGACTTTCAACTGGACTGAAATTCTGAGCAAGGCAGAAAAAATATACCATCCCGGTGAGTAGCATGAATTTAAAATTTCAAATTACGAATTACGAATTACGAGGTTGGCATTTAACATACGAACATCGGTCATCCCGTAATTCGTAATTTTTCATTCGTAATTTCTATTGTGATCTGGTCGAAGTTTCTAACGCTATCTTGCCGAATTAGCGCAATGCGGTCTTAACTTCTGCCACACCATACAATCAATTACAAATTACGAATTACGAGGTTGGCATTTAACATACGAACATCGGTCATCCCGTAATTCGTAATTTTTCATTCGTAATTTCTTCTGCTTTTCGGGTTTTCATTTCCTGGCCCTCTCTCCTGGCAAGGCACTTGCCCGCAAACCCTTAAACAAAAAAACCGCCCTCATACGAGAAGCGGTTTTTTTCGTTGCCCGAACAGGATTCGAACCTATACACACTGAACCAAAATCAGTAGTCCTGCCATTAGACGATCGGGCAATGCCCCCTTTTCATCAGCTTTTACCGTGAAAAGGACGCCAAAAATAGAAAATTCTCTCCAAAATGAAAAGTTTCCTAGCGAACGGTAATCATTTGGCGCAAAATGCCGCGCCCTTCTGTTTCAGCCTGCACTACATACGTGCCTGCCGGTAACCCGCTCAGCTCCACCGTTTCAGCCAGAGCTTCACCGTTCAACACTAATCCCCCTATCAGAGAATAAACCTGCACCCGGCCTACCGCTCCCGGTAGGTGCAACAGTCCGCTAACCGGATTCGGATACATCTTCGCATCTTTCACCTGGCTTTCTTCAATACCGGTAAACAGCGTATTGTTTAGCCGGTAAATGGCCTGATTGGCCAGATCGCTCGGAATGTCGTATTTATACGATGCCACCAGAACCTTACCATCCGGCTGAACTTTTACACTTGAAACGGCATACGCAATATCCGTGCTCACCCATGATCCGTTACTTCCAAAACTGTTGTCCTTTCCACCATTTACATTAAAGCGCGTTACTGCGGTGTGCCCGGCATTGCCTCCAAGCGTAGTATCCGTAACCCCGGCAATCAGAATGCGGTCGTCGGGTTCCAAACAAGCCGTAGCGCCGCGGCTCACCTTGCCGTTTATTTTTTCAATTGTTACGTTGAAGGAATTATCAACCGACCCATCGGCATTCAAACGCCCGGCCAATAAACTATCGCGCTGATAACCGTTGTGACCGGCCAGAATGTATTTGCCGGTGGTTTGCCGCATAAATCCACCCACATAGGTTCCATAAATACTGAACGAACGGTTAGTAATCAGTCCGGTGCCGTTAAAGGTGCTATCGGGCACGCCGGTAACTTTGAATTTTCTGATATAGTAAAACATATTGCCGCCATCTGAACTGGAACCTGCTGCCATGATAGAGTTGTCGGGATTCTGGATCAGCCATAGGGTTATAGCGCCATTAAATCCGGGTTTCCAGGAATAAAAGCCGGTGCCGTTAAAAGTGTTATCACGGCTCCCATCGGCATTGTAACGAACAATAGCGCCTTTGGGATAGTCGCTCAGCCCAAGTAGCAATTTGCCATCGCTCTGAAGAATCAGATCAGTTACTGTAGCGGAACTGCCTACGCGAAAAGTATCGGTACTGCCGTTGGTGCCAAAGGCGCTGTCGATAGTACCGTTGCTAAGAAAACGAGTCAGTTGCACCGCCTTCGGGAAACCTGTTCCATCCATAAAATTAACGCCTACTACAATTTTCCCATCGGGTTGAATAATCACCCGCTGGCCCATGCAATAGTTCGAGTTCACTGATTTAAAAACCACGCCATTAGTGCCAAACGAATTATCAAGTACACCGGCCGTAGTATAACGGGTCAAATACACGCGCCTTCCGGAAATGGTGCTGTCAACGGCAAAGCCGGTAGTCACAATTTTGCCATCGCTTTGAACAGCCATATGAGTGGGAGAATTGAAAACGGTGTGCGGTAATAGTATTTCTGCCATACCGCCATTAAAAGAGGCATCAAGCGTGCCATCCTGAGCGGTAGTGGTTAGTGTGCTGCAGCCAAAAGCTGCCATAAGAATCAGTTGTAGCCATGGTTTCATAATATGTGGTTTTTTGCGAATATAACCAGGCTGGCTGAAATAATTAGCAGCCGTGCGGAGTAAAATCAGGGTTTATTCCGCATAAAATGCGGAATAAAATGCGAATGCGGAGTATTTTATGATTTTGATGGCCATCTAACTACTACTAAATGGGCGAAAATGGCCATATGTTCACAGGACAGCTTCTAGAGATATACAGGCGCTGAATCAGTTTGGAATACTTCATAAGGCCGGGAATAGCAACAAAAACACCCATTTTATACTTGATATTCCCAATACTACCGCACCACACTAATACGACGCGTAAACAGCTTTCCATCATTAGCTGAAATACGCACCACATACAATCCCTCGCTTACATTGCTGAGCGAAACACTGTTGTGATGGCCGTTAAGTGATTGTTTAAGTACAGATGCACCTAAAAGATCAATAAGTTCCACTTGCTGTAACTCCATGTCTTCCCCGGTCAAATCGAATTGTAGCAAGCCTTTGGCCGGATTGGGATATACTTTGAGGCCGTATGATTTTTCAAGTTCAGGAACGGCATTCACCACGGTATCCTGATGACCTTCCCAGGCAGAATCAGAATACAACATTAATCCGCCGCGCGAATTTCCGGTAAGGTAATCTGCCTTACCGTCATGGTTCAAATCAGCAATGCTCAACACACTTCGAAATCCCACCCGTTCTTTTAAAAAGTTGGAATCTAAACGCTGAAAAGCGCCACCATTCAGGCTGTCGGGATCCACAATAAATTTATAGATGAATCCCCGCAGGCTGCCGCAGTAAATCATTGTTTGGCCGTTCTCTACAGTAACTACCGGCGCTGCATTTCCATTGTTATAACCGTTGGAAGGATCGTTGGTGCGAATGTTTCCGAGAAAATGATTGGCAGTATCGTTGTTGAAACGCGGCGTTGTTCTGGTTCCGAAATTTCTAAAATAATGGACCCGTCCCAACTTATCGCCAATAATAAGATCGTTCAGCGAATCGCCATTCAAATCATAAATGAAAGGTGCCGCCATTTCTCCAACATCAATATTCCCGAAGTTCAAAGTGGTTACCGCCGGAAAAGTTGCGGTAGTAGTTCCTGCATTTTTGAAATAATGTACTGCACCGGTTGATTCGCCAATAATCATGTCGCTATAACCATCGCCATTCAAATCGCCAAATGCCGGATGTACATTCACCCATTGAAAAGCGCTGATATTGCTCCAGTCTAGCCCGCGCTCAAAATAGGAAGGAGCGGTATCGTTACCGTTGTTCTGCAATAAGCCCAACTCTGATATCGATTGATTGAACGGATTGTAATATCCATAATTTCCTACTACAATATCCAGCAATCCATCTCCATTATAATCGAAAAAAACGGGCTTCGAATCGGTGCCGAAGTCCATTTGAGAAGCGGTGATGTAATCGTTCGATACATAATGAAATTTATTCTCCGGTAATCCTTCGTTTTTATAGAACAGTACATTTTTAGTATCCTGAATCTGGCCCAGATCCGGCCCACCCCAAAATGGCGCTATAAAAAGGTCGCGGCGGCCATCGTTATCGCCATCCACATCATAGGCACCCGGGAAAATGGGCAGATTCACCGATGTGTCATAACGCGGGAAAATAGAATCGTAATAGACCATGTGGGCATGTGAACTATCGCCATCATTGCGCATGTACAGCAAATTGTTGTAGCTGATGTCGCCTATCACTACATCTACATCATGATCGTTCTCGTAATCGAAGGTGTACAACGTACCGCCTTCATGCCGGCCATTGTTTGGCACTGGTTCACCGAGGTGATCGCGCTTGCAGAAGTTGAGCGTCACATTGTTGTTGAGCGAGTTTTCCGCAAAACCGCCCCAGCAGTAATCGGCTATCATAAAATTGAAGGAATCACGGCCATAACCGGTTTCTACCGATTGGTTTTGATAATATTCAATGTTGGTGCCACCTGATATCGAAAACACCAGTAAATCTAAATCGCCATCGCGGTCCACATCCACAACCGCTGGCATATCGTTAAAAAAGGTCCATATTCTATCGAAAAAACTGCCATCAGTATAACGCAATTGGGGTTTATACTTCGTGAAGCTCCACTGTTTTCCCAAACGCTGGCCTTTGTAACAACCAATCGAATTATTGGTTTCCAATGAAAAAATATCGGCAACGCCATCGCCATTAAAATCGCGAAACAGCATCCAGTCGCGCAAGGGCGGCATAAAACGGGTGTATTCGGGCGCAAAAGTGTATGGCATGGAAGTGCCGGAACCATTGTTCAGAAAAGGAATGGGGCGCCATCCGAATTTGTCGTAAGCCACCAAATCCTGAATACCATCGCCATTCCAGTCGATTGAAGAAAATATCGGAGCGTTCATGCCACCGGTCCACGCATTTCGAAGCGTATCGCCACCCTTGGTAACTGGAATGGAATTCACGAAAAACTTCTGACCAAATACCGAAAGCGGTAACAATAACAGTAATAACTTCTTCATAACTAATAGATGTAAATGAAGATAAGAAAGTTGCTGCTTAAAACGGATGAGGTATAATCGAATTTCCCCTTTTTTTTTGGCAGGCCGTGTTTTATTGCGTATGCTTGAATTCTAAACAATAAGCATGGCAAAGGACGATAAGAAAAAAGCGAAAAAAACCACTTCGCTGCTCAACGCCGCCGACATTCAATTTTTCAGAAACTACATCAACAATGCTTCGCCAACCGGTTTTGAAGCCGCAGGGCAAAAACTTTGGCTCGATTATCTAAAGCCATCCATTGATGATTACCACGTTGATAATTACGGAACTGTTTTTGGCGTTATCAACCCTTCCGCTTCGTTCAAAGTAGTTATTGAAGCCCATGCCGATGAAATCAGTTGGTTTGTAAGTTATATTTCAGGTGATGGGATGATTTATGTGAAACGCAATGGCGGCAGCGACCATCAGATCGCTCCATCCAAACGCGTTTGGATCCATACGCGCAAAGGCCGCGTGCCCGCCGTATTCGGATGGCCTGCTATACATACGCGCAAAGCCGGTCAGGAAAAAGGACCAACGGCCGAGAATATTTTTCTGGATTGCGGATGTACTTCTAAAAAAGAAGTAGAAGCTATGGATATCCACGTAGGCTGCGTAATTACTTACCAGGATGAATTTTTTGAACTGAACAACCGCTATTTTGGCGGCCGCGCGCTTGATAACCGCGCCGGTGGTTTAATGATTGCAAAAGTGGCGCACCTCCTCAAACAGAACCGTAAAAAACTCCCTTTCGGCTTGTATATTGTGAACTCGGTGCAGGAAGAAGTGGGCCTTCGCGGTGCCGAAATGATTGCCGATACCATCTCGCCAAATTGCGCCATCATCACTGATGTGGCCCACGATACCAGCACCCCCATGATCGATAAAATAGTGGAGGGCGACTTCCGCTGCGGCAGTGGTCCGATGCTTACTATAGGCCCCGCAGTCCATAATAATTTACTAAACCATATCCGCACTGTGGCCGATCGTAAAAAGATTCCGTATCAAATGGACGCAGCATCGCGCGCTACCGGTACCGATACCGATGCGTTCGCCTACACCAAAGGCGGCATTCCTTCAGCGCTTATTTCACTGCCACTGCGCTATATGCACACCACCGTGGAAATGGTACACCGCGATGATGTGAACAACGTGATTTCATTGTTGTACGAATCACTGCTGGCACTCGATCCTAAAATGAGCTTTAAATATTTGTAGAGTGGATGGCTACAAGACGCGAGACGCAAGACACAAGACACAAGACACAAGACACAAGACACAAGTTGCGAGTTGCTAACGACTAAAAAAGCGAAGCAAAGATAAAAGGTATCGGGTTTGCTATAACAACCCGGCTAAATGAAAGTATGATAGCGATAACGGGAGCTGCCGGTTTTATTGGTTCGAATCTGGCGCAGGCGCTGCAACAAACGCATGAATTGCTGCTGGTAGATGATTTTACCGATGAGCACAAAGCTGCCAACTTTTTAAATCTCAAAGGCCTTCGTATCGATCGCAACCAATTTGCGGATTGGTTGTTGGAAAACCCCGGAGAAGTAGATTTTATTTTTCATTTGGGCGCCCGTACCGATACCACCGAGTTCAATTTTCGGGTTCTTGATTCGCTCAATACCAGTTACAGTAAAGTGCTTTGGGAAATTGCCACAACCCGCGGTATTCCTATGGTGTATGCTTCTTCGGCAGCAACTTACGGTATGGGCGAATGGGGTTTTGATGATAACGAAAGCCTGGTGCCGCAACTGAAACCGCTTAATCCCTATGGGCTTTCCAAACAACTTTTTGATGTTCATGTACTGCAATCGGTGGCTCGTCCGCCGTTCTGGGCGGGATTGAAATTTTTCAATGTTTACGGTCCCCACGAAAATCACAAAGGCAGAATGGCTTCGGTGATTTTTCACGCATGGAAACAAATCCGCGAAACCGGAAAATTGCATTTGTTCGAATCGCACCGCAGCGATTTTGTACATGGCGGACAGTTACGCGATTTCATCCATGTAAACGATGTGGTAGCCGTGTGTTGTTTCTTTCTTGAAAACCGAAAAACTTCCGGCATTTTTAATGTAGGCACCGGGAAGGCGCGCAGTTTCAACGATTTGGCCGCCGCAGTTTTTAGCGCTATGAAACGCGATGCCGTGGTTGATTACATTCCTACTCCGCTCGACATTCGCGATAAGTATCAGTATTTTACCGAGGCAAAAATGGAGAAACTGAAAAGTGCGGGATACCGTTCAGGATTTCTTCCACTGGAAGAAGGGGTGAATAGTTATATTGCATGGCTCGAAAACGGACGGGAAAATGGCTAAAAACTTTTTTTCACAACACCCCACTTTCTATAAGTACGACAAGCTTTGGATTGGCGTTTTGCTGGGGCTTATCGTTCCATCGCTCGGTATTTTTCTGGTTTACGGATATGGATTAGTACAACACTACGCTATGGGCGCTCCGCTCATCACATTGTCCATGTTATGGCATTCGGCAGCGTCCATCAGCCGCATCAGCAGTTTTTTGAGCGTGGGTTGTATGCTGAACCTGGGTGTTTTCTATCTGTTTATCAATCGCGATTATTTCAATGTGGCCAAAGGCGTGATTCTGGCAACCATGTTGCTGGCTATTCCGGTTGTGATCGGTTTGGTGCGCAACGATGCATTCCGTTAAGCCAATTCTATGAAGTATTACCTCATAGCCGGCGAGGCATCGGGCGATTTGCATGGCAGTAACCTCATGCGCGCCATTCGCGCCGAAGATCCTGCTGCAGAATTTCGTTTTTGGGGCGGCGATAAAATGCAGGCAGTAGCCCAAACCGAACCGGTGAAACACATCCGCCATCTGGCTTTCATGGGTTTTTGGGAAGTACTCAGCCATCTGCGTGAAATCACTTCCAACATTTCTTTCTGTAAAAAAGATATGGCAGCCTGGCAACCCGATGTAGTCATTCTAATCGACTACCCGGGCTTCAATTTCCGGTTGTTGCCTTTTCTTCAACAACAAAAGATGCGTGTGTTCTATTACATCGCACCACAGGTTTGGGCCTGGAAAGAAGGCCGCATCGAAAAACTGAAAAAATATGTAGACCGATTGTTCGTGATCTTTCCTTTTGAAAAAAAGTATTTTGAAGATCGCGGTCTGCCGGTTGATTTTGTTGGGCATCCGCTACTCGACGCATTGCCTGATATTGCAACATTTCAGCAAACTACTTCCAAACAAATTGCATTGGTTCCCGGTAGTAGAAAAAAAGTGGTGCAATACCTGCTGCCCGAATACCTGAAAATTGTAGATGCTTTTCCGGAATACGAATTTGTAGTAACCGGCACTTCGCTTTTGGGGGAAGCTTTTTACCGCAAATTGATGGGATCTGCTCGCGCCAAATTGGTCATAGACGGCACCTACCACGTCTTGCAGCAATCCACAGCCGCTTTGGTTACCAGCGGCACGGCTACTTTGGAAACCGCGCTGCTGGGTGTGCCTGAAGTGATTTGCTATAAGGGTAATCCGGTTTCGGTATGGCTGGCGCGGCGTTTGGTAAAAAAGATTTCGTTCATCGGCATGGTGAACCTGATAGCCGGCAGAAAGGTGGTTGCTGAATTGATACAGGAAGAGTTGAATGCGTATAATCTGATTACCGAATTGCGCGCTATCCTTGAAAAGGGCCGTCGCGAAAAGGTGCTGGCCGATTATGAAGAAGTGCGCCGCCTGCTGGGCAGTGCGGGCGCCTCGGCACGCGCAGCAAAATTAATGGTAGGCTATTTGAAAAACGAACCGAAAAGTTAGTTTTGCGCTCGCTTTGGGGGATTAGCTCAGCTGGCTAGAGCGCTTGCATGGCATGCAAGAGGTCATCGGTTCGACTCCGATATTCTCCACGCTAGTAATAGCAAGGGTTTCAGAGGTTTTCTGAAACCCTTCTTTTTTTGTAAGTGAAACAATAGTGAAACATCTAGATGGAATCGTCTATTGCGGATGTCGGCTTGCTTCTCTTAAAAAGTAGGTAGCCTGCTATCATAGCTAAGATGAAAAGGGCTAAATAGACCCAAAAGTTGCCTCCCGAAGGGCTAATTGTGATATTTGATGTACTCGTTAACATATTACTCGTTTTTAGTTTTTATCAATGCTTGTTTCTACCAAAACGTTAATTAGTTCGCCTAAGGTTTTGATTTCCTTCTTTCCCTTTTCGCCTGTTTTAGAAAGGTATTCGATCTTCTTTCCTTTATAGCGTTCGAACATTGCTTGCAAATCAGCGTTCGTGAGAATGTCTTCCTGTAACTCTTTCAATGCCGCATTCTCCTCACAAAGACTTTCAATGCGCAATTCATAATCTTCTCTGGCAAACTTAGTGCGCTGTTCAGAAATGGCTTCGCGTACCTCCAACACCGCATCAAACAAGGGGGAAAGCTGTTCACCCAAGACGTTGTTCAGCTGGCTTAAAAATAGCTCTGGATTCAATTTTTCTGCCGAAGGGTTCGACGGCTCCAATGTTGGCTTGGCAGAACTTGAAACGTCCTTTTCGTTTTGTGTGAAGCTCGAAACAATCGTTTCGACATGTTCACTGAGGGTAACGCCTAACTTTTGCGCTTCCCCTAACAATTTCATTTTTAGTTCTGGCAGGCATTTAAACCCGACTGTAATTTTTTTCTGGTTGCCGTTTGTAGGCTCGGCTGCCGTTTGTAGAATTTCCATGTTTCGAATTGTTTGTGCAAATAAACAACCCGAATAAACCGTGCTTTGTACTTAATCCACGTTACTATCAGTTAACCCTAGTTAATCTTAGTTATTGTGGGTTAGTCAGGTGAGCCTAGATACGAAACAATTTTTTCCACTTGTTTTGGCGTTAAGGTTCTTGACGTTTTTTCTAATCCAAGTTCAGGAACTTTGGAAAGCCATCTTTTGAACGTTTCATAGCTCACACCGTAAAGCTTTGCAAGCTGCATTTTATTATAGGCTTGAATTTTCATAGTGCTTTTTGTTGGGACGGATGGGACACTTGGGACGTTGTTCCTTCCGTCCCAAGTGTCCCATCTCTTTGAGCACGCTCAATTATTCTACCGACCTTTTTGTGATTGGTATTGTGTCGTCTCGCTAGTTCACGATGAGATAAGCTCGGGTTTCCTTGAATGTCTTTAAGGATTTCTTGTTCCAGCTTACTTTGATCCTCATCGGAATAAACCCTTAGGTGTTTTCTTTCCTTATCACAACCTTGATAACAGAACTGAACGAATGCTTCATTTTTCTCTAGGGTGCAAACTATCACATTCTCTTCCTCATATTCTTTTTCACATACTCGGGCTTTCATCTGTTTTATGTATCGGATGCTTTTGTCTTGAGTGCTTTCGCCTATTGCAAATATGCTATCCGCAAAATTCGCCAGCTGTTTGCTTCCGCCTAAGTCGTTCACTGTAAGTGGGCGGCTTTGATCTCGTTTCGGTGTGTGTGCTAAAATCAGGATGGAAAGGCCGTATGCCTTTTTGAGACGAGTTAAGAGTTGCATAAGCATTATAGCTTCCTTTCCGGTTTCTGTACCTAAAATCCTTAAAAACGAAATATTATCTATTATCAAAACCTTACTTCCGGTTTCTTTGATAACTTTTTCAACCGCACTTTCGAAGTGTTCTTCAAAAGCTCCCAAATCTTGAAAAGCCGTATTTATTTCTACACGCAAAAAAAGCGGTGAAAAGTGGTAAAAGCTAACCTCATTGGAATAGCGAAGAAAGAACTGTTGACTGCTCTGTTCAAAATCACAGTAAACAACCTTTTGAATAGCCGCCTTACAATGTAAAACACCTAAACTTCCATGGTTGCAAATAAGGTTAGCTATTTGCACTGCTAAAATTGACTTCCCTACGTTGGTATCTGCGAACATTATTGCAAGTTCGCCTTCGTGCCAAAGTGTACCGAATAGCGGAAGTGGGATGGGCTTTTCTTTGGCTTCCTCCATCCAATTATTTACCGTTTTGACGGCAAACAAAGGCTCCTGAGATTCATTCAAAAGTTCATCTTCATATTTCTTCATTCTACTTGTTTTTTATGGGTTTCATTTGGGAAATTGCTTTTATAGTGGCTTGCATTCGATGGCAATTTGATTCTACCAATGCGCGTTGTATTTGTGATTTTTCTTGTTCCAAGGCGTCAATCTGATCTTCATAATAGGCACTGATCTTCGCAAGTTGACAGTTATATGAATTTTGCAATTCATCACTAGCTTTTAGGAAACCTAGACCTTCGTTTATATCGGAACGGATGGCGTGAATACACCTCTGGTTCTTAATTACGTCAACGGACGGATTTTCGAACA
Organism: Chitinophagales bacterium; assembly: GCA_046329575.1. Taxonomy (GTDB): domain Bacteria; phylum Bacteroidota; class Bacteroidia; order Chitinophagales; family LD1; genus UBA1941. Next base: position 177,199 of record JAXLUJ010000003.1, read on the forward strand.
TCTCTAGAGAATCTAAGTGCTTTACTTTTGCCGCCTTTTTCTTTAGATTACTTAAAAAGCGTTCCCGCTCTATGGCATAAACAGATTCCATAAGTCCAACGTTTACAAAAGGTTTACTTGCGTTCACGTGGATTTACTTTACTGGTTTACCTAGTGTTTCAGCAAAGATTTCTTCGTTAGTTTTCTGTTTACCAACGTTCACCCATGCTTCTAATTCACTTCTCCTGAAATAGAGTTTCTTGCCCCTTTTAAAAAAGGGAATTTCATGTCTGGAGGTAAACCCATATAGGGTTTGTTTCGACAAGTTTAAAAACGCGCTTGCTTCCAGAACGTTCATTAGTTCGTTACTCACTGTATGGGTGCTTTGGCTGCTATCAGCTAAAGCTCGTACCAACGAAAGTTGAATAAGGCTTTGAAGTTCGTCTGCCGTGGTTACTATAACTTTGTTCATCATCATTATTTTGATGATGCAATACTGATAAGGAATGATAATAAAAGTCATTGCCGCAATGATTGCTGCAATGACTTTTATTTATAACTCTTTCGTTTTCTTAGTATTTGGTTTGATTGCATCAAACATCTTTTTGTAAGATTTGGTGTAAACGCCTAAGTATGTTGCTCCTGATAATTTGTCGGACGTAGGTTTTAACACTTCAAAAATAGTATCGGCCTTGGTAAAAGATTGGCTTATTAGTTTTGGTTTTATTTCTGCTATCCAGCCATTCTTGTGGAGTTCGACAAATAATTCACCTTATTGCTTTTGAGTTCCTAGCCACTCAATTTTTTCATTCGGCATAACATGGATTCCGTTTAAACCCTCTAGCTTTTCATTTAAGTAAGAAAGGAGCTTTTTTTCTAATTGAAATGATAAACAAACTGCTAGTAACGATTTAATAGGGCGCTCCGCTTTTACATATTTTTCAACATCGGGGTTATCTATACTCCAATTTTCAAAGGCGCTTATTATCGATGTAAAATGCTGCTCGAAATTTTGAGGGCCTAACGTTAATGCAACAGCGGATTGGATGAAATCATTGTCTTTTAGAACACTAAACTCCTCAGGAATATGTGGTCTTAAAGTTGGCATCGAAGGCATCACAGCATTCGAAAATTGGATTAAATCATCCAAATTCTTTTCTAATATGTTGTCGACTGTGTGCGGGAAACCATTTTCGAATTTTAATAAAATCTCCTCTCTCCTTCTTTGAATAAAGAGAGCTCTTTCCGTAGGAAGCCTGTCGTTTAAAAGCTTTTCTATACGCGCTTTCTCATCATTAAGTAGAAAATCGAACGTACTGGCAGTTGTAGGGTCAATCTTTCGTATGCAATCTCCTATTGGAATTCTCTTAAATTCCTCCAAGTTTGCAAACAATTGTGGTAAATGACCTTCGCTGAATAAGAGTCGAATATCATTCTCAATCAATTTAGCTAACAACCTCCATCTCCTTTATAATTTTCATGATTCCCACTGATATGTACAAACCTTCTTTAAAAGCTTAATCACTTCTTCTTTGTATTCGCCAAATTTGTAAGCTTCTAAACGCTACTTCTATTTTGGAATCAAACGACTTTTTTTCTGTAATGGTCCAGTTCATTAAATACAAAAAGGCTTCAATACATCTTTACAAATAGTTCCTTCATTCTTGTATTCGTTAGTGCCGAAAATTTCAAAGCAAACGTACTATATTCAATTATTGATTCTATGGCAATTAAAGCCATTCGATGAACGAACATTTAGATATGCATCGGCATTACGTTCAGTTCCGCAAAAGGAATACCCAGAGTAAACTCGATCGTGTGTTTGTGAGCAACTGTCGCCAATCATCAATAGGCTATCTTTATAATGGTTAAATGCACTAACACTGACAAAGTAATCAGTACATATTTCGGTGTTAGCACGCCAAAAGTAGTAACAGGAAAACTCACAATACACACATGCCTCTTTTTTACAAGAAGATATCAAAAAAGTCAAGCATAGAATAAGTATAATGTGAAAGAAATTTAATTTAACCTTATTCAGCTTTGCACGAGTATCTTTGTAGTTCATATGTTTTCTTTAAGTTTTCCAACGATTGTTTGTCATCGCATATTTCATTTGAAGTTTGGATTGCACTGGCTGATTTGCAGGAATAATGGTATTGATAGTCGTATTGGGAAAGAATAGTATCAAAAACACGGTCTGAGGGAAATTCAGTATTACATAGTGTATCTTTATAACCAAATGAGGGAGCTTCACATATTACACAGCGATTGCTGCAAGTCATGCACTTCCTACAGTCCATTAGGAACAAGGATAAGAAAACGCCAAGAAAAAAGGTGCTTTTCATATTAATGTAGTACAACTAGTTGTTTAACAAATTTTCTTCCATTCGCAGTAATCTCAATTACGTACAAACCGGCTGGTAGATTCTCTACGCCAATATTCATTAACCTGTCATTTGAATCTGCGGGTATATAAACCTGATTTGCAACTTCAGCCCCATAACTATCCAATATCCTGATTTGTGAGATCGCTTTCCCGGAATTTAACGCAATACTTACTTGTTTATTTGCAGGCAAGGGAAAAATATTTACTTCACTGGTTGGTGTAATAGAAGATTTGTGACTCTCAGGTTCTATTGGAACTTTATAATGGGGTAGACAACCATTCGCATAGAAGTAAAGAATAGAAAAGGTTTTAACCATATGCGCTGCCGTAATACAGTTAAACAATTCCAGTTCTACAACAGACGGGGTTTCGGAGCCGGGGGATATATATGGACTAACGCCCGAGCCATCCCAATAGACGTTGTATTTCTCCCGGATCATATCTGAATGGTCGTAAAATTTCTGCCCCCATCTATCAAATATCCTTACTCGGTAGTGCGTTGCATTCACAGATCCAAAAGCAAAAGCAGCCGCCCAGTTTCCAGTACAATTAAAAATCGCAATATCGTTGAAAAAGCTAAGGGAAATCTGATAATCTCTCTGAAAAAATGGGTCTTCTTTTTCACAACCTGAGCCTGTCAAGGCGGAGAAAACTCCTCCCGGTTTTACTTCAAAACCCGGTTTTAGATCTATGAAATTTCCGGCTTTAAAGCTTACAGTGTCTGTTGAAGCAACAACTACATCACCGGGAAGGGTATATGGGCAGCCTACATCTTTGCCAGCTTTTATGTACAGTGCGCGCTGAGTCAAATGCGGTAAATGCTCCTGCCAAGCCGCTCCAGTATTAAAATTCTGATAAAGCATCATGTCGGCGCAACAAGTATTTTCAATTGATACATTATCGAAAAAGAAATACTCATTGCAATTATTAACTTTCTTAACCTTCAATATGATATATTTAAACTGCATTCCGCGAACCATCTGCTCAAAGTGATACCATTGATTGGGCAATGCATTTGCAGGCGTGTTTCCAGTAGCCAATAAGTGAGCTCCGTATGCGGTCACTTCTTCTTCACAATTATATGATTCTGGCATTCCTATGGTAGTCCAAACTTCAAAAGTGATACCGTCGGACACACTTAGGCTCTGACCATTAAAAGAATTGCCTAAAGCAAAGTCAAGAGAAACGTTGTAAAATGCTTCCGGGTATATCTGGGTCATTTCTTGATATATTATTTCACCAGTATAAATACCGGCATAGTGATTATGACCATTCTGGGATAGAGGGATTTCGTTAAAAACATCCGGTAAGCTACATACACCCGAACCGTGCTCAGTAAGCCCTAATCCTTTCCAATCCAAAATTTGGAAAAAATGTCCTTCGTTAGAAATGGTAATAGCATCACACGTGTAGTTATCAATAGTTGGACATGTCGGAACCGAACATATTTCGAACCCGCCATTGGAAATAATATCTTGGGCAATCGACATCTTAGCTATACTAATAAGGACAATTGTAAAGAGTGAATTTTTCATACTTCTGGTCTTTAGATGGATGCGGAAATTATTTGCATTTTAATTCTTCTATTTCATGCTGTTGCATTATTATGTAAAGAGTTAGCTCCTCGATTTTAGCAAGTAGAGTTGCGCTAATATTCCCTAAATCAATGCCGTTTTTTACCACATCCTGTGCACTGGGAACGGCAGGTAAATGGCGGTTCAACGAAATAAATCTTTCAACATAATCAAGCGAAGGAAGATTATAGTTGTTGTCAAAAACCTTATCCTGCCAATCGGAAGTAGTTTTTATTGCACATCGAAAACTCTCAGCCATTATTCCTTTATCAACATATAAGCGATAATCGCCGGGAGTAGAAACTTCCCCAATTTTAACTTTCCCATCGTGACTCCAGCTTAGAACACATAAATCCACTCCTAAATAACGAGTTCCTAAAGCACCACCTGCAAATCCATAGAGCACCGGGCCATCCGGCGTCTGAGAAGCAAATGGCTTTCCTGTTCCATACCATCCCAATCCATGAAATTGATCATTGCCTTCTCTTAAATAAAACTCATTTTTATTAATTCGAACGTCGCCACTTACATCTAATTTTGCTTGCGGGGAATTGGTGCCAATACCTACGCTACCAACTATAAAAAGGTTCTCTGTAAAATTGCCGGAACCGATCACTTGTAATTTGTTGTTCGGTGTTTCAGTGCCAATACCTACAGCACCCCCAACATATAGATCCTCAGATACCCTTGTTTTTCCAAGTATGTCAAGCTCATACGTGGGATTGAATTTGTTGATGCCTACACGGTTGTCTTTCGTTGCAACCAAAACAGTTCTTTCGCGGTTCCCCATATCAACTAAGAATAGTTCATGAGGTATTTCCGACTTAAGCCATTCCGCTGTTACCCCGCGCACATGCAACTGAGCTGTAGGGTCATTAAATCCTATACCGGTGCAGCCATTTCCCTTAACAACAAAATCATAAGATTTATAATGGAACGATGGGTCTTCTGGGTCATCCGAATTAGATCGGGACACTAATAAGCTATTGGATAAGAATCCTGAATAGCTTTCGTCTCCAACGTTAAAAGAGCCGTATTGGTTATCTATTTCTATAACCGCCCGATAACCATCCGGTGCCATTTTCGTTAACGCCCCGTGAACTCGGAGATCAGCAAAAAAATTAGTTGTTCCAATACCAACCTTGCCGAAATCTGCGCTTTCGTAAGTTCTTTGTGCATTCCCGACGTTTGTTTGAAAGACGTTTTGTGAATGTACTAGTGACGTACAAAGAAAAGTGAGAACAGTTACATATGATTTCATGGTGCTAAATTAAATAGATTAATAGAGTTTAATTAACTTTAATTTACGAAGTATGTTTGCTATTGGATCTAAATCTATTGTTTTTTATTACATTTCATTTCGCGATTTTAATAAACGCACGTAAAAAGGATAACATAAACACCTCAATATGTCCCTGAGTTTTTTAATCAGCGGCAATGACAGTCTAGCGCGATTCAGGGTCGAAGTTGCTTTGAATGCGTAGGCTGAAATTAGGTTCGTACTCTATCAAGCGAGGCAAGTAAGATTTATTTTCAATCGGTTGTTCCAATTTAAGGTAACTTTGTTGTTGTCGAAAAAATGTCCTGTAAAACTTGTTAGGTTTCTGCTGAGGAGTGCTTTTTGACGCGCTCAACTTCGTTGTAATACGTTTGGATAAGATGTAAAGACATTGACTTGAACTTTAGAATGGAAAGATGGGGATTTTACAACTCCTTCCTATGTCCTAACAGCAGAGGTTCATTTATTTTTCTCTACAAACTGTTTATTTTGTCTAAAAATTTAGCCCATGGAAATTTCAGCCTTAACATTTAAAATTATAGTTCTACTCACACCAGGTGTGTTAGCAGCGATAATCTATAGGCGGTTAACGATATCACACAAACCGCTACCTGACTTTATGTTTTTTATCAGCGCCATTATTCAAGGTTTATTCAGCTACATGGTGTTACAAATGATAATAATAATCTATCACTTTTTTGATACTTGTTGCTTTTCAGACTTTCACTATCCGACTTTACATTTCTTCCGAAACTCTCCAATGAATGATATGATACCTTATAAAGAAGTCTTTGCAGCTAGCTGTATCGGTATTACTCTTGGATTCGCTATGAGCGCCTTTGAAAACAGTAGTATTCTTTTCCGTCTCGCTCGAATCTTCGACGTTTCGAAGAAGTATGGCGATGACAATTTATTTACAAGATTTCTTGGTCTAGATGAGATTGAATGGATTTTTGTTCGGGATATTAAAAACGGCCTGACCTATAAAGGCTGGGTTCGATTCCATTCGGAAAATGAAGATTGTAAGGAATTGGTTTTATATGATGTTTCGGTTTACAATTATAAAGACAGTGAAAAACTATATGAAATTAATTCCATTTATTTATGTTTGCCTATAGATAGCATCATTATAGAAGACGCACAATAGAGGATATGGACAAAATAAAATTTAACGAAAGGGGTTTGATTAAGATAAATCAACCTAAGGAAGTAGGGGCAAAAAATGGAGGGGTTAAGGAACGGCCTAGCATCCTCAAAGATAATGTTAAAGACCCACCGGCACCTACCCCTAAAAAATAACTTTACGGGTGGATTCTAAGAACGGTTATTTTTGCGCAATCACTATAGCGTTCACTATACATTGCTTCCCATCTTGAACCTAGGCTTTCTACTACTATTTTTTGACCAACTGCTACAGTCTCCTTTACGGTGTCAGCACCAGCTACACTAAAGCGTAATACAATATCACCATCACTATACATAGTTACAATTGCTGCGGTAGCAGTATCTTCTAAAAATGAAGTCGAATATCCTTCATACAACTTTTTTGATTCCTTTTCCATAAATTGAAAATATCCTTTTTCTTATTTTGTGCCTCTATAAAACAGAGACCGCTCCCTCCAAAAAACTTTCGTCCAACTGCTCTAAGTAAATTTCAGTAGTTCTCTCCGAATCGTGCCCCATAAGTTCTTTAATCACCTGCACAGGCTGCCCAGCGCGTTTTAGTGTGGTGGCCGCCGTATGCCTCGCAACATAGCTTGTTAGGTGGTCTTCCATACCAAGTTTCCCCCCTATAGTTTTCAAATCTGCATTCAACTCTTTTAACACCCTTTTCACTCGGTGAAATTTCTGTGAAGGTAAAACGTGGAGTTCTTCCGATAAGATAGGGAAAACATATTTGTCTCGATTGTTCTTCCTGTAATAGCTGAGAATTTCTTTAGCCTTGGAATTAAGCGGAATGGAATACTCTCTCTTGGTCTTTTGTCGTGTGTAACTCATTACGTCTTTTCCGATTTGTTCCCAAGTTAGATGGGCGAGGTCGGTGAAGTTCGTCCCCATGGTATAATAACTAAACAGAAAGTAGTTTCGCGAATGCCAGAGGCGCGTTTCCATTTCTAATGACAGTTGTTCTATTTCTTGTGTCCGGTCGTTACGTATGGCACGTTTTGCAGTTTTAATCTTTCTGTATTTAGCAAAACTGATTTCCTTAAATGGATTGAAACCTTCCTTAACCAGATGTTCGGTGCGTGCATAATTAATTAGGGTCTTGAATGTTCGCAGATATACGAATATGGAATTGTCTTTCACATTCTGTTCTTTAAGGAATGCGACGAAATCGCTAATAAAAGTTTGCGTTATGTCCCCAAAATAGAAGTCCTTACCCTCTCTAAATTTATACAGATTTTTGTAGGTGGAGTTGAAGATGTCGCGATAGTTTAGGCGTCCTTCCTTTTGAAGCTTTTCTTTTACCTTTTCAAAGTAGCTATAAACAGAAGTTTTTTTTGTGGAGTTTTTAAGTTGTGCGCGTAACTGTTCAACAGTGAAGTCCTTTTCGTTTTCTACGTGATTAATAAAAAGTTTTGCTGCTTCATGTTCCTTTTTCCTTATTAAAGCGATCAGCTCCCTTTGCAGGGGATGGCTTTTTTTTGGCAAGTCTTTATTGAAGTCCCAATCCTTTTTCAAACTCGTTCCAATCTTGATATACTTAACTTGTCGTTCATGTGTAACACGTAAAAAGACGGAATGGCTTCCGTCTTTCAATGCTGCATCTTGTTTAAAATATACTTTGGTAGTTGGCATGTTTCAAAAGTTTCAGTGAAACAATAGTGAAACATTTTCTCCAAATATCCGCGAAATAATAAAAACAATGTGTTGATAATATCAACATAACTAATAGAAAAACAGATATTTATAAAATAATATAATTATCTGAAAAGTAAAGATGCTTGCATGGCATGCAAGAGGTCATCGGTTCGACTCCGATATTCTCCACATTAATGGCTTCGGTTTTCCGAAGCCATTTTTTTGGCGGCTGCCGCTGCAATCCGCTCGTTCCTCGCGGCACAGCGGCACCGCGTGCTTTCAGGCTACGCTAACGCTCCGGTGCTGCGGCTTCGCCTCCGCACTGCCGCCCAAGGCGGCACCTTGCCGCCCGCTGCCGCTTGCGCCTGGCGGTGCGCCTTCCGGTGAAAGTTGCTGGGAAATGAGTAGTCACTTTCTCTTTTTCTGCGATATTTTTTTTCCTGCTTCTTGTTTTTCGTATAAAGTTTTAGCTTGCTGATGAAAACCTGAACTCATGCCTATCAAAGATTTCTACGTAAACCACGAAGAAGCAATTGATGCCAACCGCGATTTTCACTTGCTGCGCGGTAATGCGCTTAACTTAGCGCCGCTGATTAAAGTTCAGCAACAGGATAACACCTGGGTTGATCTGAATGCGTATGTTCCTCCCGGCGGCGAGGTGGTGAATGTGGCCTATGGCGCTACGTTCAAGGTGGCCTCAACAGTTGGAACAGTTATAACTAGCACCGAAGGCCATACGCTCGATACTTCCACCGGAGCCATTACCACAGTTGCTGGAGCGGCAGCGCCCAACCTCAGTAATTTTGTGGTAAGCATCATCCTAACAGGAAATGGTGTGCTTAACAACAAACTGATCGGTGGCGTTCGTATATTTCTGCACAACAGTTTAACCAAAGCCTGGCTCAGTCCTCCAGTGCTTACTGTACGTCGTGGTATGACGGGTGTTGATTCCGCCAATACCAATGCCCGCTTTTCAGTATATGTGGAATTCGATGATGGTGAAGTGGCCGATGTCACGCATTTGAAACTGGCAACATGGCGAGCGCACAGTAACCTGGTTACTTCTTCAGGTGTAGTGACCCCCGAAATCAAAGTGAATTCAGGCGATACGGCGAACCGGCTGGTGGCTACTACCATTAAAGCTGATGTACGGTTCGGCGCTTCAAATCTTTTGGCTGAAGGGCAGATTTATGTTGATGCGCCCTGGAATTCCACTTCCACTTTTCGCGCTACTTCACTTCGAACGGCAACTAATGTGGCTTATAATCGCCGCAACGATGTTCCAAATGTTTTGTTTCTGGCCGATGGTTTTCAAAATCAACCTGATGATATAGCTGCCTTTAACAACGCCGTTGATGAATTGTTGAATCGCTTGAGCGGCGATGCCATTTTGTTTCCCTACAATAGGTTTACCGACTCCATGAACTTCTGGAAATGTATGACGTTCTCCCGCCAGCGGGGTTTAAACTTTCTTGGAGAAGTGTACCGCGATCACACTGTGGCCGCCGATGCCAATGGCGATGTACTTGGTTTTGAGTTCCATAATACTAATATGCGTATTGCCGATACGGCAGTGCCGGTGCCAGCGGCGGGATGGACGGTGGAAGATATGCTGTATGTGGCCGGCATGCCAACTTCAAATTTACCGCCACTTACCGATCCGCCCACACCCGCTGAACTCACCGCATTCCGCGCGGCAATTACCGCCCTGTACAGCGTTTCTGATGCCGATTTGCAGTTAGTTACAAATGATGTGCTGGTGCAATGGCGAAATTTTTTGGTCAACCGCATTCAGCCTAACGAAAGAGATACATTTCTGAATACATATTGGGGCAGAAAACCCCGCGCAGCATTCCCGAAATTCATGTATGATTCCAGAATGATGGACCTTCATAACCATAGAACGTCGCGTAGTGGTTTGAATCAATTTTTGTCGCGTTTGCGCACTCCAACGGGTCAGTCGCTGAATAATATCTGGAATGAAAGTGCTACGGAACCTCGTCCGAAAGACTTTGATCTGATTGTTTTCGTTTTGAACAGTGAAGGTGGTCGTGAATTGAACGGCGATGGCTATTTCTTTCTGAATCTGCACGATCCGACCGATATTTATGACATGGTAGGTTATGCCTATCGGCACAAATTCCTAATCCATACCGATGCGGCAAACCCAAGCGGCAGAGCTTATAATCTTTCTGATTTTTCTACCGTTCCAATTACCACTTCGGTTCCTGCCGTTTTCAACAACGATCAGTACGGCGTTTTTTCTCATGAGCTCTCCCATAGTTTTGGTCTCGACGATGAGTATCAGGAAGAATCTTATAAGGATTTAGATTATCCGGCGGATGTAGCTGAAGAAACCAAAAGGTTTTGGTCGAATGTTCAGCCCCATGCTTTTATTGAAGATCCGGCTACGCATAATATTTCAAATACCGATGGAATTAAATGGAACTGGGATCGGATCAGAATAGCAGGCCTCACCTCGGCGGTAGGGAATTATGCACCGGGCGCGAATCCTACTATACCTGGAACGGTTACGCTGCCCATGAAGGCGGGCCATGCCGCTCGTTTTGCGGTTGGTCAGAAAGTAAAACTACGCCAACGAATTCCGCGTTTGTTCAAAACGGAATTGATGACAATAACCGCCATCAACGGGAATGTGTTTACAGTAACTACGATTAACTCTTCCCATCTTTCTCCCAATATTTTTAAATGGTTTGGTAAAGGAAACTGGGCCGCCCGTATCGATCCCGCTTCAGGGGTGGTGAATGCCTATATGGTGTTGGATGGACCAGTTACGGGAAACGGACCCACCTATGATATGCCGCTAACGGCCAGCGGTGCCACTTTTGTTGTTGGAAACCGATTCCGGCTCATTGCAAATAACCAAACCTTCCTCACCGAAAACAACTTCGTGAGTGAAACCATGACCATTCAGTCAATTGCCGGGAATACGATAACACTAGTGGAAGATGTGGCCGGTACGCTACCTTATTATATTCTTCTTGATTTTATGGCTGGCAGTTTATTGTATTTGCCAATGGAAGTACCGGCAGCCGACGCTACGCCAACTTACAAATTTTACAAACTGGCATGGAAAGAAATTCTTTCAGAGATGAAGACGCAGGCACAGGCGCTGAACGGCACCTTTGCTTCGGTTGCCGCCACAGTTCCCGCACTGCCGCTGATTGGCCTTCAGGATCCGTTGCCGCTGTTCGATCCGAAATTCCGTTTGGCTGTTAGAAATAGTCCGGATATGAAAAGAAAAGCGGTAGGATTATACACAGGAGGCGATCAATATACCAAAGGAGTTTATCACCCTACCGGTTTCTGTAAAATGAGAAGTTCCCAGGCTATAGGTGAACTATGTGCGGTTTGCCGGTATGCGGTAATTGATTTAATAGATCCTGGCCTGCACAAGGAAAACGATGACCTCATACAAGATTCATATCCAGTTGATGTAGTACTACCAAACCCATAACACCATGGCCGAAAGAGAACAAGGAACGCTCGAACTGATTGCCACGCATCTGGTGCTGGCCATTGAACCACTAAAGGAAGCCTGTAGCAGCCCCGATGATTTTTTGGGACTGATGTATAAACTTGGCTGGGATTCTGATCAGGTTGATCAAGCCTATTTGAATACGCTAAGTGGTATCGTTCAAAAAGTAGATGCGGCAATAACAAAGATACAGACGCTTGCCTCAGGCGGTGATCCTTCCATTGAGGATATTCTCGATTTGTTTGAAAAAGTAAAAGAAGCATTCGAAGCCATTGCAAACTTTCCGGTTCCCACGGGCCCTGTGGTAGCCGATCCTGCAGCTTTTGCTCTTGAAATGACCGACCGGTTGTTTGAACTACTGTTGGCCGAATATCTCCGCCGCGATTTTCCTGTAGCATTTACGCTACTCAAAATGCTGAATGTGCTGGAATATGTGGTAGTTCCGGCCCCTGCTGATGAAAGCCGTCCTTCTTTTATTTATCCGAAATTCCACTGGGATCAAATTCCGGAGGTAATCAAAAGCCCTGCTGAGATACCGAAGCGAATTTACGGATGGGGAACTGCTACGTTGAAGTTCGATCTTCTGGCAGCGCATCTGGCAGCGTTGTTTCACGCCATTAAATTGCCGGTTACCATCTCCAGAATGAGTGATGATATGCAACGCAGGTTTTACAACGTTCCTGCTACCGGCGCATTGCCCGTTCGTACCTATCTGAATGCGCCATATTACTACGTTTATCTGGGAGGTGCCTATCAGGAACTTGCGATTGCGCTAATGCCTCTTCCAAAAGACGGCACAAAACTACCAGGCCTGGTATTACAGCCGGTTTTCCCCCGAAACGTAAGTGCTGAAATTTCGATTAACGACTCCTGTAAACTGCGGTTTATTGCTGATACCAATGCACTAGATCTATTTGGCGTTCTAATTCGTCCCGATGAAATCAGTGTACGATTTCCCGGAGCGCCGGGAACCACCATCACCGCCAGTGCCGGAATACAGTTTTTATTCGAACCTGCTACCCCATTCATTATACTGGGCAACCCTGGCGAAACGCGGCTTCAACTTCAAAAATTTGATGCAGGCTTTACGTTGAATTTCGACGGAGAGGATTGGGAGGTAGTGCTGGATGCGGCGCTTCATGGTTTGGCATTAGTGATTCAGGCTGGGGAAACCGACGGTTTCCTGAAATCAATTCTGGGAACCACTCCTTTAGAGCTTGCTATGGATATGGGTGTAGAGTGGTCGAGCATACGTGGTGTAAGATTTAAAGGCGGAGGCGGTTTTGAAGTAGCACTGCATCCGCATCTGGAATTGGGTCCTATTGGCATTGAAACGATTTCCATTCGATTATACGTACCTGCTGAAGATCCGGCAGTTAACCTGGAGTTAGGAGCAGATGTGAATGCAACGCTGGGGCCATTAAAGCTGGTAGTGCAGAACATCGGTATCCAGTTGAAAGCAAATTTTGAAGAAGGAAATCTGGGGCCTTTTGATTTGAATGCTGGTTTCAAATGGCCAAATGGTGTAGGTATTTCAATTGATGGGGGTGGGTTTAGCGGTGGTGGTTTTCTGGGTATTAATGTGGAAAAAGGGGAATACACCGGCATGCTGGAGCTCGATTTCAAAGGTACGCTCGCGCTGCGCGCTATTGGAATCATTAACACCAAATTGCCTGATGGAAGTGAGGGGTTTTCGCTGCTCATTATTATTACTGCCGAGTTTACGCCAATACAACTTGGCTATGGATTTACACTGAACGGTGTGGGCGGCCTGCTTGGTTTGAACCGAACTATGCTGATTGATCCGCTTCGTGCCGGTGTGAGTGATGGATCGCTTAACAGCGTATTGTTTCCAACAGATATTATTCAGAATGCTCCGCGTATAATCAGCGACCTGCAACGAATTTTTCCGATACAGCAGGATCGTTTTGTATTTGGCCCCATGGCAAAGATCGGTTGGGGAACGCCTACACTTATTACGCTGGAAATGGGATTACTGATCGAAGTACCGGATCCGGTGCGCATCGCCATTTTAGGAGTGGTAAAAACAATTCTGCCTGAAGAACATGTAGATCTGGTACGCATTCAGGTAAATTTTTTAGGTGTTATTGATTTTGAAAAGCAGGAACTTTCTTTTGATGCATCGCTGTTTAATTCCCGCTTACTCACTTTTACCCTGGCTGGCGATATGGTGGTTCGCCTGAATTGGGGTAGCAATCCTAATTTCCTTCTAGCTATAGGTGGTTTTCACCCCGCTTTTGTGCCACCGCCTATGTCGCTTCCCACCTTGCGGCGCATCACGCTTAATTTGATTGACGGCGATAATCCGCGGCTCTCCATCGAGGCGTATATGGCTGTAACCTCTAATACCGTTCAGTTTGGATCGAAAGCCGAATTGTTGGCCGAAGCAGGAAGTTTTAATGTGCATGGAATTCTGGGCTTTGATGTGCTTATTCAATTCAATCCTTTTTATTTCAATGCGCATATCTATGCATCGGTAGATGTGCGTACCGGTTCTACAGTGCTATTCTGCATCAGCCTCGATTTGATGCTGGAAGGACCTACGCCCTGGCATGCGCGCGGCAAAGCTTCCTTCAAAATTTTATTTGTCAAATTTTCGGTTGGTTTCAATATCACATGGGGCGAAGAACGCACCGATACGCTTCCGCCGGTTGATGTTCTGCCTTTACTCAAAGAAGCATTGGGGAAAATGGGCAACTGGAATGCCGTGCTGCCCGAAAATTCGAGTCAGTTGGTTACGATCAACGAAATTATTGCCGGCGAAAACGACATCATCGCGCATCCGTTCGGTATATTGAATGTTTCACAAAAAGTGGTGCCGCTTAATTTGCCGATCGACAAATTTGGCAGTCAGTCACCATCCGGAACAAATCAATTTGCCATCACAAAAATTACAGTAGGTGGTTCTTCTGAATTATATGCATCTACAAAAGAGCAGTTTGCAGCCGCTCAGTTTATTACGATGTCAGATTCTGAAAAGGTGTCGCGCAAATCGTTCGAACTTTTCGATGCCGGTATTTCACTCTCGTCGGGAAATTCCGTTCGATGCGATTATGGCGCGTCCGTAGAAGTGAAACACGAACTCATTTATTCCGGACGTAAAGCACCTTTACTATTAAAAGGTTTGGGTGTTTCCATGTTTGGATTTTTACTGCAACAAAACGCTACTGCAAAGTCAACGCTATCCTATTATCGGAAGAGCCGTTCACCATTAGCAGCGGCCGAAGTAAAAATTCAACCTGAACAATTTGTAATCACTAATATTAATGACCTTACGGTACATCAGGGAACTGCTGCTTTCAATACCGAAACGGAGGCCCGTAAGGCACTTCAGGAAATCCATATTCTTCAACCTTCGGTTATCGGCAATTTGCAGGTAATACCGGCATACCAAATCTTCGACTGATGGCGAATTCAAAATATACTTTTCTGCCCTGGTTGCGCCGTGGAATCTCCAATCACCTCACCAATCCGGTGAATCAATCCCGCGCCACACTGGATATTGCACTTTCGGTAAATAACGATGATGCTACCGCCGTTTCTCAAAAAGTTCAACTGGTAGGCCCCGGCGATGTTACCGGTGTAAACTCGAAAGCAGTAATCCGTACGGAACCCAAAAACTGGATTACGAATTTTGAGCCGAACTACCTTCCCTTTGTTGAATTTTACGATGAAGATTTTCCCTGGCGATACACGCCGGCCTCGCCCGATATTGTTGCACATCGCTTAAAACCGTGGCTGTATCTGGCGGTGCTGAAAGAAACGGAATTTACCAGAACTACAATTCCCGGCAAGCCTTCTGCATCTATTTTAATAAAGAAGAGTGCAATCAAAGTAACCTTTGTTGATCCGGCTCAAACCTGGGCTTGGGCACATGTGCACATGAATGACGAAATTGTGAATACGGCTGGCAATCTCTCCGAAGCGCAGATAAATACAGTAAGCGAAAAGCTGAACACCAATCCTGATAGTTGTATCAGCAGGTTAATCGGTCCGCGCCGTCTGGAAAAGGAGACTGCCTATTTCGCTTTTTTAATTCCAGCTTTTGAAATAGGCCGGCTTAATGGATTGGGGCTGACAGTGGCACCAAACGCTGATGCCTTGCAAATGGCCTGGAACAACAATCCTTCTGACGATATCGAATTTCCTGTTTATTACGAATGGTTTTTCCGCACCGGCGTGGGTGGCGATTTTGAGTATCTGGTTCGGTTGCTGAAGCCTGTGGCTGCCGATCCTCAAGTGGGTAAAAGACCTATTGATATTCAACAGCCGGGTTTTGGAACCTCGCCGATTACAGAACCTAAAACAGCGCTGATGGAAGGCGCTCTGCTGGCACCAGTTTCCGAAAGTTCTTCCAACAATTCCTTGCCTTCAACTGCTGATGTGATTCGCTTTCATAATGAGGTGCAACATTTACTCAATCTGCAGCAGGATCTTATTAATCAAAATCTCAGCACCAAGGTGATAACGCCGCCATTGTATGCAAAATGGCATAAAGAAATAGACACAATCGATTTCAGCAACAACAATATGCCCTGGATCAATTTGGTGAATAAAGATCCGCGGCAACGGGCAACTGCCGGGCTTGGCGCCGAAGTAGTACGGCAACATCAGGAGGAATATATGGAAGAGGCCTGGAAGCAAGTTGGCGAAGTAGTAGCTGCAAACAAAAAGATCGGACTTCTGGAATTATTCATTCAACTGAATACATCTTTTTTAACTAAAAATTTTTCTACACAAACCGCTACTACTTTTCTTCAGCTCACCCGGCAAATTCACCGAAAAGTGAAAGGTAGTCCGGTTACGATCGCAAACTTGTTATCGAAAAGCAAAACCACTAGTGCTGCGGCCAGCCCGGCATTCCGGAAGATGCTTCGCCCGCGAGGCGTGTTCATGAAAAAACTGGATGCAAAATCGGAAGACCTGTCGAAAAATATTCTGGAACTTTTGAATGAAGGAATGGCGACCGCCGCCGGTAAGAAGCCCGAAGCCAATCGTTTAATTTCGAATGAAGCTATTTCCAGCCAGGCACCTAAGCTATTACCCGCTGTTGTGTGGATATTGAAGTACAAATGGTGGTTGTTGATTGTGCTGCTTGTATTCCTACTTGCAGCTTTTGTGATTTCAGGATTTGTTTTAGCTATAACACTTACCGCTGCAGGTATTGCAGGGGCGGCGATTATCCAAAAATACAACCGGCAGCAGCAAAATGTGGAACTGATGGAGGCCGCGCTTTCAGATAACGCTGTAAGCAAAACCATTGTGTTTACCTCATCCCCCAAAGCAAATTTTGCGGTTTCAGCGCCGGGAACCCCAAACACTACCATCATATCAGGCAACAGCGATAGCCCCGAAGCCGCTAAGCTAAGAACAGCATTGACTGAATTCACAAAGATAGCCGACACACCAAAAATTTCTTTTATAGAAGCACCAAAATTTGAAATTGAAAATGCCAGAAAGAAACTGAATGCGGCCCTAGCGCCTGAGTTTTCTTTTCAGCAACGCTGGAAGAAAATTATTAAAGTGAATAATGCGCCACTGGAGCAGATAAAGCCGGTAATGGCATATCCTGACATTAAATTGGCTATGTACAAACCATTAAGCGATTTATCGTCGGAATACCTGATTCCGAATCTGAAATTGATTGCCCAAAATTCGGTTACGCTGCTGGAAACCAATGAGCCGTTTATCGAATCTTATATGCTTGGCCTGAATCAGGAATTTGCCGGCGAATTACTTTGGCGCGAATATCCAACCGATCAACGCGGCTCTTACTTCAGGCAGTTTTGGGATCCTGCGCTGGTTTCAAACGGTGCACTGAGCGCTGAAGAATTGGCAGATCAACAAAAGGATATTAAACGCATTCATGAATGGCTGAAGCGATCAGAACCAGGATCGCACAATAACAAAACATCTTCAAGCGAAAAACAATTGGTGCTTTGCATCCGTGGCGAATTACTGAAGCGATATCCAAATACTATCATTTATGCTCAGAAGGCAAGATGGCAGGATGGGAAAAATGTGCTGGAGCTAGACGACAGTGGCGGAGAAGGTCCGGATGATGCCAATATCAGGCATCCGCAATTTGGCGCCAACATTGACCCTGATCTTAGTTTCATTGGGTTCAACTTAACTATGGAAGAAGCTATGGGCAATGTGAAAGCTGAAACGGCTGCAGAAAAGGCACGCCTTGGAAATCAGCATCTCGGATGGTTCTTCGTATTACGCGAAGTACCAGGTGAACCTCGCTTTGGTTTGGATGAATCAGATAACGATCATCCGCCACGCGCTACAAAGTGGGACGACCTCTCCTGGCAGCATCTAACAAATACTGCACCACTGGATGCCACTACTGCGCCGAATGCAGCAGTTGCAGGTACAGTGCAGTGGGGACGAAACGCTGCCGATATGGCGACTATTCTTTATCAAAAACCAGTGATGGTGGCCATACATGCGCGCACCATGCTTCAAAATTCCTGAAAATGCCTGTAACATCTACACATCCGGAAATTACTCAAGCCCGGCAAAAATATCAGCAGGCGCAATCGGAATTGCTGCATGCACAAGCCGGCTTGAAAAAGCTGCTACAACAACAAAAACGTAATAACGGTCCTTCCAACTACAACGAAGAAATTGGTAAGGCTGAAAACGAAATCAGGGCAAAACAACAACAGTTAAACAAACACGCCATTGAACTTACCGATTTGCTTAAACCCGTAAAACAAGCCGACCCTAAAGAGCAGATAAAATCTCTAACTGACGATTCACCCTTTTTGCTGTTTCCGGTAAAAATAGAAACCCGCTTCATGCCTTTCGATCACCCAACTGAACTGTGGGTGCGCATTTTCCCCGATGAGGTTTCTATTCAAACGTTCGAAAAACAACTCACCGAAGAAGAATGGCAACAGGGAAAGCAGTATTGGATTAATACTTTTCAGTGCGGAAATGATGACGATCAGAAAGCCGCTTACTGGAATGCACTCGCGAATTCCTTTGGCGGCAATCGCGCGCTTTGGATAGCACGGCAAACCAAACCTTCCAATTGGGGAACGGCAGTAACTCCTGATAACTTCATTTTTCCTGAGCAAAATGAATTGAAACCAAATGCATGGTCTTCTGCTCCTCATGCACCAACCCTGCCCGACAAATTTGTAGTTACCGCATTTTCGAAAGGGGCGCAGGTGTTGGAATTTACCGGAAACCCGATTCCTGAAAATTTAAAGTTTGCCGATGATCCCGCCGATGAACAAACTTCAATTTCCAGAGACGACGCAACTGGCGATATCCGGTTTTCAGGAAATATCGAGTGGATGCACAATTTTGACGTGGCCGTTCAGCAGGGAATGGGTATGAAAATTCCGTTGAAAGGACTTACTGATCTTCACTTTGATAAATTATTTGTATTAGGGCTCAAACTTAGCAGTAGCGCAGGTGAAGGATCAACCCTAATCGAAGAACTGCTACAAAATCACCATTATTCCGAATCGGGATTTTCTTTTCTTAAACAGGGAACGCCAACCAATAATTCCGGTGATGAAGGGTCGGGGTTCACCGCATTTGATGCCTCCAATGAATGGAGTTACCTGTTGCAGAATCAAATAAACTCGTTTACTGAAACAAATGATTCTTTACAAAAAGCCGATGCACAGCGTTTTGCAGAAGCACTTGGAATATCCACTTCATTATTGCAACTGTTACCAAATTCAAATCTTACCGATGTAAGCGAGGCCATCGCCATGAATACGGCGCTGTTTCCGGGAACGCTCGGTTATTTCTTCGATGAAATGTGCGATGCGCTGGTTTCCGATACAAAGCTAAGTGAAATCAGAAGTTTCTTTTTGAATTATGTTGCTGGCCGCAGTATGCTTCCCGCCATTCGAATTGGCAATCAACCTTATGGATTTTTGGTAACTTCTGATTTCCGCAACTGGAATTGGAGTGCTGCTGAAACCCTTAAAGAGCAATCGTTCTACGATGATCTGAACACCGTGATCAGAAAACTTCTTGAAGAATGGAATCGCGTTCTATCGCGGGTTTGCTATGCCGGAAAACCTGGTGATGCATCAAAAAATCTAATGAATATCATCGGCCTTCAACCCGCAGCCGTTGAATATGCGCAGCGAATCGGTACTGATGACAGCACCACATGGAATTATCTGGGGTTAACCACAAACGAAGAGGTTCGCAATTCGTGGTTCGGAACTTTTTATAATGCAGCATCTGCTTTGGCCAGGCATCTCGGTATCCCTGCTGATAAAACACCAAAATTACTGAGCCTCTCGTTCGGAGGCCATACCCAATTACTGGATGCTGCGAATGTAGTAGAAGATCTTCCGCTAAGCGAGGAGCGCCTGCTGCAAGCTTACGATGGAAGCCACAACTACATTCACTGGCTGCTGAACAGTAATTTTGCAACAATACGGCAACAGTTGTTTAAAGCGGCCAACGGAACCGCAACACCGGCGCCGAACGCCTTGCTGTACCTGCTGCTACGCTTCAGTTACCTCCATGCCTGTCATACCGATCTCTCTAAAATCTTGGTTGGCGAAAAAGTACTGCCGGCTTCAAAAACAAAAGAGAAATCTATATTAAATGTAAGTGGAATTGAACCTTCTAAGGCAGACATACTTAACCTGCATCTCGATAAAGCCATTCCATCATTTGCATTGGATACCAATAGCATTGCTGCTGATTTTGTAATCAAAGGCTTGGGTATCACTAAAGGTTATTCGCAAAATTTACCTGAAGTACAAAAGGCGCTGGGTGTATTGGCTACATTGCCCACGGCGCGTTTAGAACGCCTTTTTGCAGAACATACCGACCTGTGTTCACACCGGCTCGATGCCTGGATTACCGGATGTTTTACTAAGCGCCTGCAACATATGCGTAGTTCAGGAAATCACTTCTCCGGAATTTATATCGGAGCATTTGGCTGGCTCGAAAATCTGAAACCAACTTCATCACCTCGCAACAAAATGCGCGATGACCAGCTTCCTGAAGAGTTGCGTAAAAGAGAGGTGAAAGCTGTAACTGAAGATACGTCCAATGCCGGATTTATTCATGGCATGAGTGTGAACCATGCCGTAACTGCAGCTATTCAGCGCAGCGCTTATTTATCACATGCTGATGCTGCACATCCCTATAGGATGTCGGTTCAGCTTAATAGCAGCAATATCAGATCGGCGCTGCATATCATCGATGGCATGAATTCAGGGCAAACATTAGGCGCACTTCTTGGCTATCAGTTTGAAAGAAAACTTCATGATAAAAGCGTTGGCAGCATTCAACTTGATCAGTACATCTATGTTTTCCGCGAAAAATTCCCGTTGCAACAATCCGGTGTTTCTCCCGTGCCGGGAGAGGCCACTGAAACTATTGCGGTAAGAAATGTGGCAGACGGTAACGCCTTGCTCAAGTGGGTGAAAGGAAAAATGTATCCGTATCAAATTGACGGCTTGCCTGGCGCAGCATCTGCCGAAGCTGCAGCTATAAAAGATACCATTACGGAACTTGAAAATATAATGGACGCACTAGGCGATGTGGTCAGCTCTGAGTCGGTTTATCAAATGGCTCAGGGAAATTTTGAACGGAGCGCTGCAGTGTTAAAGTCCTTCTCAGAAGGGTATAACATTCCGGTACCGGAAGTGGTTAGTACCGTGCGAACAGGGAAAGCCATTACACATCGGGTGATGCTGCCTTTTGAAAACAGCAACAGCCCAATTTGGGGACTTGATTTTACCCCGCGCGCGAATGCTGAAAAGGGCATGAATAAATGGATTGCCGGGTTACTGGGCGATCCTCAGAAGATTTGTTGTAAAGTTAGCGCTACGGTAGATGGTGCCGATAGTATTGACGATGTAACATTGGCCGATCTGGAAATTCATGCACTTGATTTGGCCTTGTTAATGGGTCCGGAAACAGGTAACGGCCTTTCTGAACTAGAACGTCGCATCATTTATTTTTTCAGAAAAAAGCACGGCATTTCAGATACAATAAGGGTGAACACCGATCTTCAGGCCAGAAATTCAGGATGGGCGAACGATCAAAAAACATTTTATGAATTGCTGCCTTTGATGCAAAGCGTTAGAGGCCTGATCGCGTCGCGTCCGTTTTCTGCGTCCGACTTTCTGCTGCCGGCATTGGCTCAAAACAATTCGTTCGAAAATGCTGCAGGGTTTAATATGGTCGACCTGAAATCAAGATTGCAGGCGATATATCAGTCGTTGAAAAATGCATTGGATGTATTGTTAGCATTACCACACAGCACTGCCGATGCCGATATTGCTGCGCTGTCTTCAACTCAAATCAATGCCATACGAAATGCCCTCGTTTCGATTTCAAATTTTGGAATTCCCGAAGCCTTCCCGCTCAACGCAATTGATGAAAACACTTCCGATCGGCTGGCGCTGATACAATTGACAAATAACGTTATCTCCCTGATTCAGTTGAAACTGAATACCGCACAACCATTGATAGATCTGGCTTTTACCGATCCGCTTCCGGCCGATCCGAAAGAATTGCAACTGGAAAATACAAAGCGACAAACGCAGTTGTATAATGCCTACACCGAAGCTGTAAAGTTATTGTGCGGCAATAACTTCCAACTGCTGCCAATGGTGCGGCTCAACAATGCTGCTGAACTTCAAAGTGCGATAAACAATTCCGATCAACTATTGCGTTATCACCGCGATGAACTGGGCAATGACCTTATTGTTGACGAATGGCTTCAAAGCACCGCTCGCGTTCATCCTAAAATGTCCGATCTTGAAATGGTTTGTAATGCAGCATATTGGTATGCAGCAAATGCAGGAGTTTTACAGCCGCTGCAATTGCCGGTTAAAACAGATGATTACTGGACGGCAGTGGAATTCCCTGCTGATTATAGCATTTCGGGCGATGTGCTTTGTGTTACTTCATTAAATCCAACAACATTTGATCCTTCCTCGGCCGTTTCAGGATTGATGCTCCATGATTGGGTGGAGAATATTCCGGATGCTACGCAAACAACTGGCATCGCTTTTCACTACGATCAGCCTAATGCCATGCCGCCTCAAACCATATTGGTGGCCGTACCTTCGCAGCGAACCGGACACTGGCAGTGGAATGATCTCATCGGCATATTGGATGATACCTTACAACGAGCCAAACTTAGAGCGGTAGAACCGGATATGCTTTCTGATTCCTATTACGCGCAATTGATTCCGGCCATCACGCCGGCTTATACCGCTAATACCGAAATGATAGCTACCGATTTGTCAGTTAATGCTAAAATGAATTGAAATGCCCGAATTTGAATTGAACCTCTTACCACTGCTTGTTGATTTTCAGCCACGGCCAACCATCGTTGGCTGGAACCGCCTCGAACCCCGGCCTCGAACCGATGATTTCTCCAGAAGTCTGAAAGCCGAAGTCCGCGATCCGCTATGGATGCTCTGCCGCCAATGGCAGTTTGGTGAATTTCTGGGTGAAGATGCGGGCTCGCCTGTTGACGCTAAACTGGTGATCGAAAAAACAGCCATTGACACCTATGCCGTTGTTGACGGACCTTCTTCTCCTTACGACAACAGCATACCGCTTGAAACAAAAGTAGAGCGCGAAAAAATGAACTACAGTCTGGATGTGAAATTACAAGCAGCCGTGCATTTTAAAAAACTGATGGTTAAAGCCGGTATTGCCGAATCTGTTATCCAAAAGGTTACTGCGCTGTTTCCATTCTCATTGCTATCGGGAAGCGCTGAAGAAAATAACATCCGAAGTTGGAACGCTGCAGCTCAATTTTACGATCACGCCTCACGCCGCACTTTTGACGGTTCAAAAGTGATTGCCGCCTTTCAGGATGCTTCCTTACACGGCATACTTTCTACCGATGCTACAATAACCGCCGCCGAAAAGGCCTCCGTAATGGCAGCAGCTTCACGGTTGAATGATTGGTTTTTCCGGTTGTATTCCCAACCCGCATCACCTTCCGAAAATAGCTGGAAAGCAAATGCGCTCGAATATCAGTTTCAATTGAACGCAACCAATCACAATAGCCGCATACAATTACAATCTGATCAGTATGCCGATGGAACACTCGATTGGTATGCTTTCGATATAAATGCTGCGCATCCAATTGCTGAAACTCCGGCGCCTCCGGCTGAAGTCATTTCGTTTGTACCTACGCCGGTGCAGTTCGGCGGTATGCCAAATGTGCGCTACTGGGAAATGGAAGACCGCAATATCGATTTTGGAAAAATCGATGCGAATACCACCGATCTGGCTGCCATGCAGTATGCCGAATTCGGATTGATTTACAGTAACGATTGGTTTGTGGTGCCTTACGAAATGCAGGTGGGCACTATTGCCCGAACCAAAGGAATCCTGGTCACCGATGTTTTCGGTCAAAAATCCTGGGTGCGCCATGCCGGTTCAAAACCAACCGATAATTGGCAAAAATGGAGCATGTTCAATATTTCAGGCGATTCAAAAATTAATGACGATTGCCTTTTCCTGATGCCCGCTATGCTGAAGTCGTGGGAAAGTGAGCCACTGGAAAAAGTTTCCTTCATTCGCGATGAAATGGCTAATATGGTTTGGGCCATTGAGTCGGTGATTACAACCCCCGATGGTAAAGCACGTAGCGGTTATGATACCGGTCAGGCACTCACCAATTACCTCGGTGAAGTGCAACCGCCGGCTCCTGAAAAAGCGGCGGATCTCCGATATAAGCTCGGCACTACCGTTCCGCGGAACTGGATTCCATTCCTTCCGGTACATCCCGATTCCGGTAACAGAAGCGTTGTATTGCAACAAGCGCAAATGCCGAGCGCATCCGCATTAGTAGCGCCGCGCACCGTGTTGCTTTCCGAAACCGAACTCAGTATTCATGAAGAAGAAGTGCTGCGCTCCGGTACCGTGGTCACGCGCGCCTTTCAGCGCACCCGGTGGATGAACGGGAAAACGTATTTGTGGTTAGGCCGAAAAGTGCTTTCCGGTAAAGGCGAAGGCAGCAGCGGATTGGTTTTCGATACGCTGCAACCGGCTTAAACACGCTAAACCACAGTGTTTCACGAAGCACATGATCTCTTTTAAATCAAGTAGCTGAATTATTTTGGCGGCTGCCGCTGCAATCCGCTCGTTCCTCGCGGCACAGCGGCACCGCGTGCTTTCAGGCTACGCTAACGCTCCGGTGCTGCGGCTTCGCCTCCGCACTGCCGCCCAAGGCGGCACCTTGCCGCCCGCTGCCGCTTGCGCCTGGTTATAACCTAATGCTCCTCACTTTCCCGAGCAAACTGATTTGAAAGAAAATTTTCGCCGAAGTAGCCTTTGTTCCGTTGCTGTGTTTACTGTTTTAGCAGCATGCGGTGAATAGGAAATAAAGCGTTCTGAACAATAATTTGATAAATCCCTTTTGGTAAATCCTGTAAATCCAGAGCGCCTTCAAAGTTTCCGGTCACCACTGTTTTTCCCAATACATCTATAATTGAAAACGTAGCCCCGTTCAATGATTCACTATACTGAATCGTGGTATTAAACGGATTGGGATAAAATAATGCGGATATCGCCTTTTCATCAATAATGGAATTCGGCAAACTGTTATTTCTGACACAAAGCACCATTTGTTTAGAGTTCTTATCGGCATAGGAGGTAATTCCAAAATGTGTATCGAGAAACCACGCCCTATTTGGTTGGTTGCGAAGCGAGGTGGATGACCAGTATTTTACCGAAGTGGAAAGCGGAAAGTAACTCGTGTTCAACGAAGGATTGATCCGGCTTTCATCGTTCAACGATTGCAATTCTTTAATGTTAGGTAGCCTCCAGTCTTGAAAATTGCCAAGCTGAAGCGTATCGGCGTAATGAAGAGCATCTTCCCAGTTTAAAGAATCAGCAGCGGGAATTGATTGCCAAATTAAACCAGTCAGCGAATCGATAACGGTACCGTCCACATGGTTTGTAAACTGGTTGTTGAGTGCAGTGGGGGCACTTTGATCGCGCACCGCCCGAACATGAAAGCGCTTGGTTCCACCGGCACTGAGAGTTTCGTTTTTAGGATGATTACCTACACCTCCGCCCGCATTGGTCACCCAAATTTTAGAGGAATCGTTGGCCTGCACCTCGCTGCTCCACCAGTATTCGGCTGAGGTTCTCTGAAAGTAATTGGTGTCAATGGCTGGGTTGAGCGCGTCTTCATTTAAAATACTAAACAATTCATGGCAGTCTGGTAAGCGCCAGTTGGTATAATTACCCAATGTAAGCGTGTCGCAAAAAGTTATGGCTTCCTCCCATCGCATTTCGCCACCATCGGTTTGTTGCCACATCAGGCCGGTTACAGTGTCGGTTACCGTTCCATCGCCATTCACCTTATACACCGGCAGATGAATCGAAAAGTCAGCATCTTCACCAAAGGTATTGGTATAGCTAAGTTGCTGTCCGGTGTCAGGCAGTCGTTTCATGGTTTTGATTACCGCTTGAGCGCCAGCCGATACGGTCACTAATAAGAAAACCGAAATTAGAACGGTGGTGTTTTTCATTTTAGTTAGATATTATTCTTTCAATACTCCAAAACAGACCGATACCGGCAATGAGGAGTGAGAGATTTTTAACGAGGAAGGTTTGGTACCAACTATATTTTGAAGCCCAACTGGCGATGCCGAAATAGAGCAGCGCTATGATAGATAACTGAGCGATTTCTACGCCACAATTAAAGCCAAACAGCGCGGCTAAAAAGGATGCCTGAGGCAAATTCACCTCCTTCAGCGAAGCGGCAAACCCCATTCCATGAATCAGGCCAAAAACGAAAACAATAATCAGCCGCCAGGAGCTGATTTTTGTTTGATAAACGTTTTCGAGCGCTACAATGAATATCGAAAACGCAATAGCGCTTTCTACAATGGTTGAATTAAACGGTAATGCACAGGTAGCCGAGAGCCAAAGCGTGAGTGAATGAGCGACGGTAAATACCGAACACTGAAGAGCCGAACTCCTAAGATCGGACCTTAAAAAGAAAAGAGACACAATAAAAAGGATATGGTCGAAACCCAATGGAATGACATGCAGCACACCTAGTTTCAGGAAATAAAAAAATGCCATCACCTTCTTAGTCTACAATTACTCTTTTCGATATAGTATTCCCCTGCATTTTTAGTTCCAACAGATAAATACCCTTCAAAAATCCACTCACATCTATGGTTCCTGTAAAGGAATTAGATGTAAAAACCGTTTTGCCGCTACTATTCACTAGCAAAACTTGTTTAATTTCGTTTCGGGAAATTTCATTGCCAAGCGTAACATGAAGTTGACCTCTAACGGGTGTAGGATATACTTGAATCATTGCTTCTGTCCTTAGCACTTCCTTTATCCCTGTTGCTATGTCACAGGGCACAAATCCATGATATAGCGAATCGAGCGTGCCTCCCGGATTGATATAATGAAATGTGTAATTGCCTTGTTCGTCCCAATTGTAATCCACCTGATAATTTTGTCCGGAACGGGTGTAAGAAAGTGTATAACCATTATTGGTTGCATTGGGCACGCAGGATGTGATGAGCGCACCGGTTAATGGTGTTCGGGACGGACGAATGGGATGGGCTGCGGCCTGAGGTACTAGCTGATGGGTCATGTCTTCAGTAACTTCTCCGGCCATTCGGGCAATCATATACGGAGCGTTAGCTGTTCCATGGTAGTGATATACACCATCGTTACCGAAATGACCGTGGTTGGCGTCCAAAGCATGCATACTCGTACCATCGGGTTCTAGTGCGCCATAAACTGCAAAACCGTCCAGCCCATAAGCAATAGGCAATGCAGAACTGGTGTGGCCATACAAATGTAAAGGCGCGATGTGGTAATGATAATCGTCTGCCCTGCCACAATGCCCGCCAAAGTCGTCTAACTGCCCATCCAGATAGGAATCTACACCGGTATTGGTATGCACATTAAAAATGGGAACACCATTTACCGCAATGGCAATGGCGCCTCTTGTAAAATGAATACTGTCGCAAGGAATGGGTGAAGCAGCCATAACCGGATTTAACGGAATGGGCCAAACATTAGGATTGAAATAACATTGGGGAATAGGCACTTGTTGTTGCCAGCCGTGATCCGAAATACCAACCATCATTTGATGCGTTGTAGGTATGCCGCGCGATTCAACGTAAAAGTAATTGTTGTCGAAATAGGTTGAAACATTGGGCTTGAAGGGTGCAAAAGCGGAATCGACGAACCCCGGACTGGTACTCGAACTAATCTCGCGTAATCCGGCTTTGCGAAAACCGAAAATCACTGCTAAAGTGGCCACTATCGAAAAATAGACGAAATAAGGTTTGTTGGTCTTACCCGCAAAAATAGATGTAAATGCAATCAACAGAATCATCAGCGTGGCCAGGAGCAGTAACGTATTCCAGCCAATTTGGTCACCCCAAAACGGGCCTTTTATACGGTTTGCATTTAAAATTCGGATCTGTGTGTATTTTTGATTTACAAATGCCGCATCAGCAGCCGAAAGCTCAGTAATAGGAAAATGTAATACCCTGCCATTTCCTGTTTCAATATAAACCTGATTCGCTTTCAACATCAAAAAACTCCCCGTTTCTGTTTTATTGTTTTTCACTTTCCAAATCCGCCAATTCAATGAATTCGATCCGGTTTGATGCGCCATGTTCATCAGGCTGTAAAGCAATATCGTAAGTAGTAAAACAGATTTTTTCATGCTAGTTCAATTTTATGATTTTGTTAGAAGCAGTGCCGGTAACACTACCGCTTATCTGAAGAATGTACACTGCCGATGGAACTTCAATTCCTGAGCCGTCTTTTCCATCCCAAAGTATTTCGAAATCGCCGGCTGCTACTTCCCCTGAGCGTACTAGTTTTCGAATCAACTTTCCTTCCAGATTCAGTATATTGATTTCCAGTTTTTGTCTTTGACTATTATGAAACACAATCTTGGTTTCTGTCGAAAATGGATTGGGAAAAACACGCTCATCCACATAATCTTCGTTCCAGATAACCGGCACGCCGGTATTTAAAGAATCGTAACATTTTGCTGACTCAACAAAGTATGTGGCCGATACATCTTTATTATGCCGCGCGCTATTTTCATTCGCCGGCAAATAAGCCCGTACATATTCTACTTTGGCGTTACCGGGTTCAACAGTCACCCGCAAATGACCTGAATTATTAATGATTTGTCCGGTTACATAACCATAATCGGCAGCAGAGGTGCTATTGAAATTGGGCAACCCCGGCTGAGGGGTTTCCTGATATACCAAACAGTCTTTTACTTGTTGGCCATAAAGGTGATCATGCCCATGGAAAAAAATGTTGACGTGATTTTCCGTAAGCAGATCCTTTATCGGTTTATACCATCCGGGTCGGTTGGCGCTAAAGCCGGGCGTTCCGTCTAAATTATTTCCGCCCCACTCATACCTGTCGGCAAACTCCACACCTCCTCGCCCTTGAGGATCTCCGCCCACTAATTGATGCGCAAAAACAAATTTGAATGCAGTGTGATTTTGTTCCAAAGTCGTCTTGAGCCAATCATATTGCACTTTGCCCAACGTCCATCGCCATCCATTCAGCGAATCGGGCTTGGAACTAGTATACCAATACGGATCAAGCACCACAAATAAGGCATCGCCCCATACCCAGGAGTAATAATTTTCACGTTGACCAATAAATCGATTATTAGTGGTGTCGCCACTGTAGAAGGAGTCAGGACGAGGATTCAGAAAATAACGTATTCGTTCCTGTGCATCCCAAACTGCAATGTTGCTGTCAGTTCCATTCAGATACCAGCCGGCTTCCCCTTCATGATTTCCTAACGCAATAAATAGCGGCACCGAATGCGAAGTGCTCTCATAAAAGGATCGAAGCAAATGACAGCGATAAGGAATAGTGTCATGTGGTACCTGATTTATTAACGGATCCTTAAGCTTGTCGGTCATCAGAAAGTCGCCCAAATCAATCATAAAATCGGGATGGTCCTCCAACTGATTTTGCAAACATCTCCTATAAAGCATGGTATCGCTGTTCGCATCTACGTGAGGGTCGGCCTGTATAGTAAAAGTGAATGTACTTCCCGCCAGCCGCCTGGTGTGAAAGGTGTACTCAGGGCGAGTGTTAAATGAGTGATCGCCCCAATGCCGGTACCTTACACGATAAAAATATCTGGTGTCAGGGGTCAATGGCTGAATAGAAATCAAAGCCGGTTTGTTTGGCAATGCCAATATCGTGTCGGTTTGGTTCGTAAAAGTACCGCTGCTAAGACCATATTCTGCATACAGTTCAACACTATCAGTAAAAAACAATTTCACAGAAATACTGCTGTCGGTTGGCCGCCCCAGCAATTCACTGTGCCGGAGTAATTGCGCTCGCGCTGGAAGTGCAACATTACCCACTATCATCAGAATGGTTGCCAGTTTTTTCATCAATGCCGAATCCATATTTTTTGATTCTCATTAAAATTTTCTCCGGTAATTTGAAGGATGTAGAATCCATCAGGAACTTGATCAATATGCAGTTCTGCCTGATCGCTTTTTAGTAGCGTTTCGCCAATACTATTCATCAAGTGGAAGTTTGTATTCCTTATAGTCTTTGGAATAACAATATGTAATTGCGTATTCGCAGGATTGGGAAAAACCTTTGCAGTCGGCGTCTCAGGTTCCTCAACACTACTGGCTCCGCATGCTCCTAGTGTATAGGAAAAAGCAACCTCCCCATTGTGATGGATTCCGGAAAGCGTGTCCTTCGGAAGGTAGGCTCTCACATAGTCCACAGTTACACAATTCGGATTTACCGTTACGCGCAAATGCCCCGTACCGTCAAGCGTATCTGAAGTGTAAGCATCAGCATTGGCCAACATCCCAATTTCATAGGTCGAATCAGCAGCCATGGGTAAAGACTGATACGTGATTCCATCCAGAATTTCATGGGCAAAAACGTGATCATGACCCTGAAAGAAAATATTAACCCCATTGTCTAAAAACAACTGATGGATCGGTTTCGCAAAATTGGGACGGTATTGAGCAAATTTATTTTGACCACCATCTATACCTCCCCATTCAAATTGGGTGGCGTTTGTAATTCCTCCACGGCCTTGCCCCCTGATGTGATGGGCAAAAACAAATTTGTATTTTGAAGTGCTGTTCTCCAGCGTATGCTTCAGCCAATTATACTGTGCTGCTCCTAACGTCCAATCCCATTTCTGTGGCTTTGGCGAAGTATCACATTCATAGCGGTAAACATCTAAAACCACAAACAATGCATCACCCCATTCCCAGGAAAAGTAATTTTCAGGTTGGCCAATTCCATATGGCTCGGAAACCGTATCGCCCGAATAAAAATGGTTCGGATACGGATTCGGAAAGTATTGCTTTCGGCTTAAAGTGCCATAAACACAAATGTTGTTGGGCGGCGTAATGGAATAATAGTAATTGTTCTCCCCTTCATGATTGCCTAAACAAATGTAAAAAGGGATCGAATGACATACAGCTCCCAGAAAAGGACGATAGGAATAATGCAGGGAATCCATATCGTGAAACGTAGTGGTAAGCGGATTGTGATCATCACCAAAAATATCGCCTAGCGAAAGCATAAAGTCAGGATGATCGGCCGCCTGGTTTTCTAACGTAACGCGGTACATGTTGTCCACTCCCTTCTTGTCATACAAATGCTCATCCGCCTCCAAGGTAAAAGTAAATGACGTTCCTGGTTGGCGTTGAGTGGTGAAATGATATTCGGCTGATGGCTGAAATGTTCCCGATCCGGTTGGTCGCGATTCAATTCGATAGTAATATTTCGTATTTGGCACCAAACCGTTAAGGTCTATTTCTTCAGGAATCTTAGCCGCTAAACTCTTTTGTGAACTGCTATAAACATATAGCCCAGATTGGGTGCCATATTCCACATAGCATTCCGAAGCTTGCGAAAACATAACGCTTACCGTTATTGCCGAGTCGGTTGGCCGCCCCAAAATCACATTGGGCAGTTGCGCGTAAATCGTAGTTCCCAGCAGCATCAATAGCGGCAATAAAGTTGCTCTTACTTTAAAGTTAAGTTGGATCATCTAAACGGGGGTTGGTTAAACTATAGACAAGCGTAGTTCCTTTGGGTTTAATCGGTTATAATTTTTTTTTTTTGGCGGCTGCCGCTGCAATCCGCTCGTACCTCGCGGCACAGCGGCACCGCGTGCTTTCAGGCTACGCTAACGCTTCGGTGCTGCGGCTTCGCCTCCGCACTGCCGCCCAAGGCGGCACCTTGCCGCCCGCTGCCGCTTGCGCCTGGAGGTAATCATTAACTCAAAAATTATCCCTTTACAACATTTTTTCACATCGTTCGTCTATCCATTCATTACAGCAGCTTGCTATTTTTGGTAGCTTTAACTGTTCTAAAAAACAAACTCATGAAAAATGTAATGCGCCTTAGCGCTGTCCTCATTCTGGCCTCAATGCTTTCTTCTTGTGGTTACAACGGCATGATTGAACGCCGTGAACGCGTTACCGCACAATGGTCGCAGGTTGAAAATGAATACCAACGCCGCGCTAACCTCGTAGGAAATATCGTGGAAACCGTGAAAGCTGCCGGTAAGTATGAACAAGAAACACTTGAAAAAATTATTCAGGCTCGTGCCTCTGCTACGCAGGTGAAAGTGGATCCTGAAAAACTCACACAGGAAGATATCGACAAGTTCCAAAGTGCTCAAAGCAGCCTCTCAAGATTGTTGGTTACATTTGAACAATACCCTGATCTCAAAGCAGTGCAAGGCTATACCGATCTGCGTAACCAGCTCACCGATATCGAAAATCGTATCGCCTTTCAAATCAAAAATTACAACGATCTGGCGAATGAATACAATGCCTCCATTCAAACATTCCCAAATGTGATTACCGCTAAAATGTTTGGCTTCCAACCGAAAGGTTACTTCAAAGCAGAGGCAGGTTCAGAAGTGGCTCCAAAAATTAAGCTCTGATGAGCCTTTCTGATTCCGAGAAAACGCTTATCGTAGAAAGTATTCGCATTGCCGAAAAACAAACCTCCGGCGAAATTCGGGTGCATGTCGAAAAATTTTGTCCGGGCAATAACCCATTAGACCGGGCAACTGAAATTTTTCATCAGCTAAACATGCAGCAAACTGCCGCTCGCAATGGGGTTCTGGTTTACGTAGCCCTGAACGATCGTAAGTTTTCGGTTATTGGTGATGAAGGTATTCACGCAAAAGTAGGTAGCGATTTCTGGAGTGAAATGGCCAATGAATTAAAAGCGCATCTGGTAAAAAATGAAATTGCCGCAGGTATTTGTGCAGCCGTTGCACTGGCCGGCCAAAAATTAAAAGTGCATTTCCCTTACAGCGGTAACGATAAAAATGAACTGAGCGATGAAATCAGCGAAGCATAATATCAAGTACATCGGCTTGTTGCTGCTGCTGCTTTTCGGTCAGTTGCTGAAAGCACAGCAAATTCCCCAACGGCCCGATCCGCCACGGCTGGTCAATGATTTCGAACACTTGCTTACTAACGATGAAGTGGCAATCCTGGAGCAGAAACTAGATAGCTACAGCGATAGCACTTCCACTCAAATCGTTATTGTCACCATTCCTTCTCTGGAAGGCGCTCCGGTTGAAGATTATGCTGCAACGCTGGGCCAAAAATGGGGCGTGGGCGTAAAAGGCAAACACAATGGGGTGGTGCTTTTAGTGTCGAAACACGACCGTACCGGTTACATCGCCACAGGCTATGGCGTGGAAGATGGTTTGAACACCAATGTTTGTGCGCGGATTTATCAGCAAATTATGGTGCCCAATTTCCGTAAAGGAGATTTTTATGCCGCCTTCGATGAAGCAACAACGGCTATTACCGATGTGCTGGCTGGAAAATTTGTGAATGATATAGGAGAGAAAGATAGTAGCTCCGGCATCCCCACGGTAGTGGTGATTCTCATTGTCATCTTTGTGATCTTTTTGTTGATTGCGATGTCGCGAAACAACCGCGCACAAAATTTCTCGCGCCGGGGCAGCAGCAGCGGTTGGGGCCCATTTTTCGGCGGCGGTGGCGGCGGCTTCGGTGGTTTTGGCGGTTTTGGCGGCGGCGGAAGCAGCAGCAGTGGCGGTGGTTTTGGTGGCTTTGGCGGCGGTAGCTTCAGCGGTGGAGGTTCAGGAGGAAGTTGGTAAGCTCGCACAAACTGAAATCAATAATCAATAAAAAATTTCTATCCCAATGGCATGTTCCATCCGCCCAGTAGAGAGGCTGGATTTGGAAGGTTTAAAAGCCGTTCTGGACTCCTGCGAACTCTTCCCTTCTGAATATCTCGATGAAATGATTGCCGATTATTTCACCAATCCTGATACCGATCAAATTTGGTTTACCGCCATCCTAAACAACCAACCTGTTGCCATAGGTTATTGCATTCCTGAAAAACTAACCGATGGTACTTATAATCTCCTGGCAATAGGCGTTTCGAAGGAATTTCAACAACAAGGTATCGCCAATAAAATGATGCAGTACATCGAACAATTGCTGAAAAGTAAAAATGCCAGACTGCTGGTGGTAGATACTTCCAGCGATGCAGCACAATTGGCAGCAAGAAATTTCTATAAAAAAATTGGCTATAAACAGGAAGCGGTCATCAACGATTTTTGGAAAGACGGTGAGGATAAAATTACTTTTACGAAGAAGTTATAGGAAAACCTCACATAGATTTTATTTCAGAAACGTACTATGCACAACACCGGTGATAAAGCAAGTGGGGTTTCGCTTCAAGCCATTTTGGGCGCACTTCTGGACTATGCCGTCATTGGCAAATTAGGCCTTTTCCTTCTGCCATTATGTTGGCCCGATTACGAATTACATTCCATTGATAAATCGTTTACGCTTACCATGCTCTTGATGCGATTGATAGTGGCGCTTGCCGCTGCCGCTGCCGCCGGTTTCACCGTGGCAAAATGGAATGGAAACTTGAAAAGTGCGCTGATTGTAGCGCTGGTTTGCGCCTCTGGTGCGGCTTACGTTCATTTCTTCACCATAACGTTCACCCAATACCCGATGTGGTATCATTGTACTTATGTGTTTTCCGTTTTACCCTTGATTATTCTGAGCGCGTACTGTTTTAACAAGATGACCTCCAATCATCACATCCTCACATCCTCAAATTAGCACAGCAACAAATCAACCTCACTTCCACCTGAAAGTTCCCAGAATGGTGTCTAAATCGGCCTTTACAAAACTGAGGATGGGCGCCATCGAATCGGCATTGGGTTCATTATAAAAATATAGCGAACCTCTAACAAAATGATGAGTGCTATCGGTCAAAAAGAACTGCACATTCGAAGCGGCTTCACCACCTACTTCGTAATACAAACCGCTTACGCCATTTTTATTGCGAATGAGCGACTCATCAATGAAGTTGGCCTTCTTGCTATGTTTGAACGATAATTTGTGAGCATCTTCCAATAACTGAACAAACATTCCGGGTGCTATGCTTTTGTAAGTGAGATTTACAGTGGCATTAAAATCGGGAAAAGAAATGTTCAGCCAACAAGGCTCGGTAATGGGCCGGCCCATGTACACACTGTCGCGATACACCTGCGCATACACCGGCTTGCGAAACGCAAACGGACAACTGCCATTATCGTATTCATCAAATTTTTTCTCGGGAAAAATCACACGCGGATAGGCCTTCGACTTCGGTACATAATCGCCATGACAACCTGAAAAAAGGAACAATAACGCCAGAACGGCAATAATGCTAAAAACGTTCTTCATGATGCCGGCTCCACTTTTATTTTTTCAATGCGATTGTTCTTCACCGAAAGCACACGGAACACCACCGAATCGTGACGAATAGTTTCTCCTGCTTTTGGAAAACGTCCTTTCAATTCCAGTAAAAGCCCGCCAATGGTTTCAGCATCACCGCGCACGTTTTCAAATAACTCGCTATCGGTATTGGTGCCTTTAAAGAAATCGGCCAGCGGACAAACTCCTTCTACAATAAAACTTCCATCGGCAAGCCGTTTAATGTTCGAATCGGTGTGGTCATCAAACTCATCACTGATGTCGCCTACTACTTCTTCAACAATGTCTTCTAACGTAATAATACCTTGGGTGCCGCCAAATTCATCTACCACCACGGCCAAATGCTTGCGGGTTTCCTGAAAGTCGCGCAGCATATCATCAATGCGCTTGGTTTCGGGCGTGTGAAGCGATTCGCGAATCAATTCCTGCCATACATAGTTGGGCTTTTCATCTAAATGTTCAATCAAATCTTTCACATATAAAACGCCTTCTACATGGTCCATATCGCCACGGTAAACCGGTAACCGCGAATAACCGGTCTCGCGCACATAAGCCAGAAGCTCCGGAAACTCCCAATTGATATCGGCCGCTGCCACTTCCATTCGTGGCCGCATGATTTGCTTTACAGTCAAATTGCCAAAATGCACAATGCCTTTCAGCATGTTGGCATCGTTCTTCGATTCTTTATTCTCAACAGTAATCTCAATGGCCTTATTGATTTCTTCCACATCAATTTCGGAACTGTGACGTTTGATGCGTTTTTCAATAATGGAAGTTGAACCTACCAGAATGTAGTTTACAGGGGCAAGAATTTTATTCAAACCGCTAAAGAAGGGTGATACCGCCCGGGCAATGCGCATTTTGTTGTGGGTGGCGTAAACCTTTGGAATGGCTTCACCAAAAAGTACCAGAAAAAAGGTGACAATAAGCACGTTGATCAGAAAGTCAAACGCAACTTTGGGTATGGTAAATCCACCAACTATAACATCCTGAAAATTGAAGATGCCGGTAATGATGAAGTAGGAAATGATAATTACGCCAATGTTGACGATGTTGTTACCAATAAGAATGGTGGAAAGCAGGTAACGGGGCTTTTCGAGCAGCCGCAGCAGGCGGGCATCATCTTGCTCATCGCTTTCACGAAGCGCCGTTTTTTCAGCCTGACTGATGGAAAAAAAAGCGATTTCGGAAGCTGCCATTAGCGCCGAAAGACAAATGAGCGCGCCCATGATTGCAAGCGCAAGCCAAATGCCGGCCGAAGGCATATTGATAAAGTTCTCTAAAAGTAGCCCGTGAAAAAGTACGGGTCGCGAGGGGTCCATTGATTCTGAAAAAATAAAATTGGCAGTTCGGAGTGAAAAGGAATACTTTTTCTCCGAACTACCAACTCAAAAATTAAAACGGAAGGTCGTCATCCACATTACTGGCCTGGTTTCCATTAGAAACATATTCGGCCTGTGGTGCTGAAGATGAGCCTTGAGCGCCCTCTTTTTTGTCGAGAAGGCGAAGGAAATCCGCTACGATTTCAGTGATATAGCGTTTGTTGCCATCTTTGTCGTCGTAACTCCGTGTTTTGATCTTCCCTTCAATAAAAACACGGTTGCCTTTTTTGAGGGTTTTCTCTACGCGTTCGGCCAGAAAACGATTGTTCACTTTGATGTTGTGCCAATCGGTCACATCCACCCACTTGCCTTCCTTGTCCTTGTAGTCGTCAGACGTAGCAAGCGTGAATTCCGCAATCATGCCGTCGTTAGGAAAATGTTTGATTACCGGGTCCTTGCCCAGATTGCCTAAGAGATAAACTCTGTTTACCATAATACAAATTTTAAGGTGATAAAATGAGCTGCTAAATTAGGCCCATTTCACCCATAAACAAAGATAGCGTTTTTGGGAAGCCGTAATTTAACAAATTTTGAAATGCAACGCGTTCAAAGCCTTGCTCGCTTTGCGTTCTGCCCTCAGCAAACACAAAATGAATGGTTTGGTGCGAAAGTTTCTGCTTATAGGCGCGCAATATTTTCAACTTCCCCGTGGTTTTGAACAGTGGTACTAAAGCTGAGGTCGCATTGTTTTTTACCGCATTTTCCATTTCTACCAATGGAAATTCATAAAGCCCTTGCCAAATATCTTTCGTTTCGCGTTTGCGCACTAAAACTCCTTTTTCATTCCGGTCTAATAAATAGTAGAAATAACGTTCCCGTACTTTTGTCTTTTTCGAACGTACCGGAAGCTGTTGTTGCAAATCATGCAAATTGGCGAAACAATTCCCCGAAAAGGGGCATAAATTACACATTGGATTTTTGGGCAAACAAACCGTTGCGCCAAAATCCATAATCGCCTGATTATATTTTGCAGGATCTTTTTGATGTAACATTTGTTGTGCCAGCGCTTGAAACTCTTTTTTTCCTGCAGTAGAATCAAAAGGTGTTTCTATACCAAGAATTCTCGAAAGCACGCGAATCACATTGCCATCTACTACCGCCACCGGTTCGTTATAGGCGAACGAAGCAATGGCCGCGGCAGTATATGCGCCAACTCCTTTTAGCTTTAAAAGTTCTTTATAACTGTCTGGAAATGTTCCGTTAAAAGAATCATTAATGTGTTTTGCCGTGTAGTGAAGATTTCTCGCCCGGCTATAGTAACCCAACCCTTGCCACAGCCGAAGTACCTCATCTTCCGTAGCTTCTGCTAAACATTTTACGGTAGGAAAGTGTTCCCTAAATCGTTCAAAATAGGGCCGGCCCTGCTCCACCCGGGTTTGCTGCAGAATAATTTCTGATAGCCAAATCAGGTAAGGATTTCGCTCGCCACGCCATGGCATTTCGCGCAAATTGGCAGTATTGTTCCATTTGAGCATAGTTTTTGCAATGGTGTGGTCAGTTTGCCGCGGCATATAAAATATTAAAGGAATATGTTATGTGTTCTGAAATTTTTGGTTAATGTTG
This sequence comes from Chitinophagales bacterium, assembly GCA_046329575.1. GTDB lineage: Bacteria > Bacteroidota > Bacteroidia > Chitinophagales > LD1 > UBA1941. The sequence continues at coordinate 215,449 of JAXLUJ010000003.1, forward strand.
CCACGGAAAGCGAAAGTAGCGCAAAAGCGTTACCGTGAGACAATTTAAATAAGCAAACCATTATTAAACACAAAAAGTTCAATTCATGAGAAAAGCAGACATCGTCACCCGGGTAGCCGACCTTACAGGCGTTCAAAAAGTAGATGTTCTAGTGGCACTGGAGGCATTCTTCAAAGAAGTGAAAACACAATTGAAGAACGGAGAAAACGTATATGTACGTGGTTTCGGCAGCTTTATTACAAAAAAACGTGCAAAGAAAATTGGCCGTAACATCAAGAAAAATGTAGCTATCGAAATTCCGGAACATTACATCCCGGCTTTCAAACCTGCCAAAACGTTTGTTGATGCAGTCAAAAAGTCGCACCACGGTTCGAAAAAATAATTTCATTAAAATCAAAAAATTAAAGGTTCACTGCCTGAGGCAGATGGACCTTTTTTTATGCCATTTTCAAAACGCTACATTCGCGCCATGAACAAAAACCAATGGTTAGCCGCAGGCGCTACAGCCGTATTGGCTATCGGCATTTACTTGTTTGCCGGAACAACCAAGCCCAAAGGCGCTGAAATGCCGGGTATGCAGACAGCCGCCCGCGAAACCCAACCCGAATACGATTTTAGTGCCTATCTGAGCAAAGTGAATGCCCCGCTCGATAAAGACACTGCCGCTTTGGTGAATGCGCTGCAAAACGCTGCTAAATTCGATGAACTGGCTGCCGTTTACCATCGCAAAGGCGAATCCATTGCCGAGGCCTTCTACCTCGAAAAATCGGCCAGGGCCGCACGCGATCCTAAAGCGCTCCTTCACGCCGGCGAACTCTATTCGGCTACCGCAGGCATCAGCCAAAACAATGATCTTACCGCCTTCTTAAAAACAAAAGCAGTAGAAACCCTTTCTACAGTGGTAGAATGGGATAGCGCCAATACCGATAACCGAATCCTTCTGGCTACCGCTTACCTCGATCAGGGCAGCGAACCCATGAAAGGAGTAGGGATGTTACTCGAAATTGTGCGTAAAGACAGTAACAATGCCGATGCGCAGTTGATGCTGGGTAAATTCGGCCTGGTTTCCGGACAATATCAAAAAGCTATCGCGCGGTTAGAAAAAGTTGTATATTTGCGCCCCCGCGATCAGGACGCGCTGTTTCTTCTGGCTACAGCCTATCAGGAAAACGGGGAAAAACAAAAGGCTTTAGATGCATTGTACAAGTGCGAGAAGCTGGTCACTAAACCTGAACTTAAAAAGGAAATTCAAGCTTTTATTGCTGATATAAAGTCAAGAAGCTAAATTATTTAACTAAAAAAAGTTTTTACGATGCCTTGCGGTAAAAAAAGAAAACGTCACAAAATTGCTACCCACAAACGCAAAAAGCGCTTGCGCAAAAACCGTCATAAGAAGAAGTAAAAACTTCTCTCTTTCATTCCTCATTAATTAGGTAGAAGGAAAATGGTGGTTCCTGTTTTGATGGAACTGCCATTTTTTTGCTTTTACCTGCTCATTGTTTTTTTTATGGTAAAAGAGCTGATCGTCAATTCCCACCCGCATGGGGTGGAAGTGGCTTTGCTCGAGGATAAGAAGCTGGTTGAAATTCACCAGGAAAAGACCGATAACCAATTTAACGTCGGCGATATTTTTCTCGGCAAAATAAAACGAGTTATGCCCGGCCTGAATGCTGCTTTCGTAGATGTAGGTCACGAAAAAGACGCATTCCTTCACTATACTGATCTTAGTCCCGATTTTCGTACCCTTTCCAAATTCACCGGTCAGGCCGTAGCCGGCCATTCCGATGGCACGCTTAATAATGTAGATATGCAGCCGGAAATCGAAAAAACCGGCAATGTGAAAGAGGTGTTGGGCGGAAAAGGTCAGGTACTGGTTCAAATCCTCAAAGAGCCTATTTCTACCAAAGGCCCGCGCCTCACTTGCGAAATCACGCTGGCCGGCCGCTATCTGGTACTTTCTCCCTTCAGCAATTCAGTAGGCGTTTCTAAAAAAATTGACTCTGCCGAAGAACGCAAACGTCTTAAAGTTTTAGTAGAAAGTTTGAAACCCAAGAATTTTGGGGTCATCGTTCGCACTGTGGCTGCCGGTATGGATGCCAAAACGCTACACGAAGACCTGCTGTTTCTCGAAGAGAAATGGAAGGAAATGAGCCGCAACCTCCGCGGCGCGCAGCCGGTGAAAAAAGTGTTGAGCGAACTCGATAAAACTTCCGGCTTGCTGCGCGATCTGCTCAGCCCCGAATTCAGCCGCGTAGTAACCAACAACAGCGCCCTGGCAAAAGAACTGGAAGTGTATATTGAACGCATTGCCCCTGAAAAAAAAGGCATTGTTTCTGCCTACAACGGCAAAATGCCCATTTTCGATCAGTTTGGTATTACCAAACAAGTAAAGGCGGTGTTTGGCAAACAAGTGAATTTGGGCAATGGCATCTATCTTATCATCGAAAAAACCGAAGCCTGCCATGTAATCGACGTGAATTCAGGCAATCGCAGCAGTCAGGAAGGCACGCAGGAAAGCAATGCCCTTCAGGTAAATCTGGAAGCGTGCGATGAAATTGCAAGGCAACTGCGCCTGCGCGATATGGGCGGCATCATCATCGTCGATTTTATCGACATGAAAAATCCCGATCACAAGCGCACTGTTCAGGAACGCATGCGCGTGGCCATGGAAAGCGATAAAGCCACGCACACCATTCTGCCGCTGTCGAAGTTCAATATCATGCAGCTCACACGCGAGCGCGTACGCCCTGAAGTGAATATTGTAACTACCGAAGATTGTCCAACCTGTGGTGGCACCGGAAAAATTGGTAGTCCGCTGCTGATACTCGATGAAATTCAAAGCGATCTGTCGCACCTGCTGGAAACACATCCCGATTTGCGATTGTATGTGCATCCAATCATGGCCGCCTATCTCAAAAAAGGATTTCCGTCAATGCGCATGAAGTGGTTCTTCCAATACAAAAAGTTTGTGAAAATCTACACTAACGAAAATTTCCCGCTCACCGAGTACAAGTTTTTCGATGCGCACGATGAGGAGATCATTGTAACCGAATAGGCCCGTTTTTTTATCTTACGAGGTATGAACAGTTTTCTGCAACACCTCGTGATACGAACCACATTGCGTGCCCGTTCCAAAACGCGGCAATCTTTTAGCGATTACGAATTAGCCAAAGGCTGGAAAATTTTTCAGCGCAGTGCCGTGCGCCATGCCAAAGATGTTTTTTTAGTGACCTGCGGCATTGGTTCAGCGGCCTTTGGTTTAGAAAGCTTTTTGTTGCCCGCTAATTTCATTGATGGCGGCGCCACCGGCGTATCCTTGCTGCTCAGCGAACTTTCCAACTGGCATTTGAGCTGGCTGTTGCTGATCTGCAACATTCCCTTTGTTTTTCTGGCCTATTTGGTGTTCAACAAACGCTTTGCGCTACGCACCGGCGCCAGCATTGCCGGCCTGGCTATGGCCATAGCCTTCATTCATTTTCCAGTGGTTACTAACGACAAATTATTGGTTGCCGTTTTCGGGGGCTTCTTTTTAGGTGCAGGCATCGGACTGGCCATACGCGGCGGTTCGGTGTTGGATGGCACCGAAGTACTCGCCATTTTTTTAAGCCGGAAGCTCAGCGTTACCGTAGGCGACATCATTATAGCCATCAACGTGTTGGTGTTTTCGGCAGCCGCTTTTTTATTATCCATCGAAACCGCATTGTATTCTATGATCACCTATCTGGCCGCTTCCAAAACGCTGGATTTTGTGCTGGAAGGACTGGAAGAATACAATGGCGTAACCATCATTTCAACTTATAGCCGCGCTATTAAGGAAATGATTGTAAGGGAAATGGGGCGAGGCGTAACCGTTTACAAAGGCAAGGGCGGCTTTGGTACGCGAGGGGAGAGCGCCGAACGCGAAATTTTATTTACCGTAGTTACGCGGCTGGAGTTAAACAAACTCAAGAATGAAATTAACAAGATCGACCGCGATGCATTTGTAGTGATTAACAGCGTAAAAGACACAAAAGGCGGCATGATCAAGAAACGCGCGCATGGGCCCGGGTGATGGGTAAGGCATTTTTTTATGGCGCGCCCTCACCCCGCCAATTAGGAAACGAAATGTTGGAATGCAGTGCTATGGCGGGGTTCGGTCAGGCTGCTACAGGGTACGCTTCGCTTCCGTGCTCGCTCGTTCCTCGCTTCGCACCGCTCGCTAAAGCTCGCGCCTTCCGCATCCTTCGCGCGGGCGCCTGGCGGTAGCATTAGTTATCTGGCGAGGCAACTCCGGTAAATTCAATTAATAATGTTTTAAATAACGAAGCCACAAATACAAGCAAATTAATTGCGGAATCGCCGCAGAAATTATGGCGTGAAGCGGAAAATTAATTTACAACCAAAAGTTACTTTGCAATTTCTACGAATTGGCTTGGCGCAATGCCTAGCCAGCCAGCAGCAAATATATGTGCCTGTATATCAACAAGATGAAAAAATAAACTACAACTGGTAAAACGGATATACTGCGTATATTTGGGAGTTATGCCCAATTTTAGGACGACACACAAACCGCAAATACTTAACAACGGAAATCATTATGCTCAATTAAATGAAGACTATACTATTTGACCATACCCTTAAGAGAAAGAAATTCGTCACCTACAAGAACTAATTGGTAAAGATCTTTGCGGAATTGAATCTGACTCTATTTCAATTGAACCTTCAAATCCGGAGAAATGGAATTTTCACAAATGGATTAAATTTCTAAATTGGAATGACAATATTATTCAGCGACTAGAATACTCATTTGACGAAACATATAGTGGTAACGATTTTATAGAACTTCGAATAGAATCATTTAACAGAGAAAGAAGAGCTTTAAATGCGCACATAAGTTTTGTAGGAAAGGACAAGTTTACAATAGTGAAGATTGAAACTTATGGCTATGACTCGGAATATCTAACAAAAAATATTTGTGGGGACATACCAAAAGAGGATTTGAAAAGTAATGAACAATACTGCGAAAAAATAACAATTGAAAACTCAATCTTAATTTATGGAGCAAATGGAAAACGAATTTGGATTGAATGTCAATATCCAATGCTAGACCTTTTAGTTACTATGGACGATTTTCACATTCAAAAGAGACTCAGCGAAAGTGAACTTGAATTTAACGCAAAGATGAATTTGAAACGAGAAATTAAATAAAAACTGGGCATAACAGCAGTTTGGCAAAAGTGGCGGCTCAGTGCTCCGCAGACACATTTGTGGTTAATCAAAGTTTGGTTCTCCGCATCAACATTTGTGTTGAAAAATCGCCACCTTCGCCAAGCCGCAAAACGTCGTACCAACCAATAACGGAGGTTTGAAAGTTTTGGAATATATACCAATAGTTGGTATATTTGAGGTAAATATGAAATCAAATGGCAAAAAACACATCAATACTTTTGGGCGATTATTTTGAAAGGTTTATTAACTATCAAGTGCAGTCAGGACGTTTTTCATCTGCAAGTGAAGTTGTTCGAGCTGCATTACGTTTATTTGAGCAAGAGGAAAGTAAAAGGCAGGAGTTGGTAAAAGAACTCAAAGTTGGCGAGAAATCTGGTTTTATAGAGGATTTTGGCTCGGAAAGATTTTTACAAGACCTTCATCAGAAACATTTGACTAAATGAACTATAGGATAAGTGTAAAAGCTGCTGAAGACTTAGAAAATATTTGGCTTTACACGTTTGACAACTGGTCAAAAGTACAAGCCGACAGATATGTAAATCTAATTTTCGAGGAAATCGAATATGTAGCTGAAAATCCCTTACATGGGAAAGACTTTAGTAATATTCGGAAAAATTATAGATGTTCTAAGGTCAAGTCACACTTAATTTTTTATAGGACAGTTGTGAAACAAAACTTAATTGAAATAATCAGGGTTTTGCATCAAAGTATGGACATTGAAAACCGACTTGGCGACTAAAATTTTGGCAACGTACAGCAGCGGCTTTGGGCGATGTCGGTTGAAATTTGTGCAAAATGTTTACAGTTTTTTTATACATTAATGTCGATTGACGGTTGGTCGTTTTGAAACCGCCACTACGCCGAGCCGTAAAACCTTGGATGTGAATTAACTTCCCTCTCCGCCACATCTTTCAATAATTACCTTTTAATTTCAATCCAAATTGAAATTCGGCCATTTTAAGACAGGCTTATTTTAGGCCGCTAATTTTAATTCAAAATAAAAAGAGGCTCTAATGGCTTTAAAATGGTTCGGTTTTGGGGAGAAAATGCAACCCTCTTATAATTGGGTTGCCAGTTTTTCAATTTTTTCAGTAAATCTTCAAAATCGGGAATATTCAGGGTGCGTTTTATGTTGTAAACCAGGCCAATTAAACTGGGCTCGCCATTAACTTTTTCTAATCCATTTAAATTAGTGTAGTTCCCTCTGCCGCTGAGTGTGTACGTTTGTGCTATCCACGGTCACATGCTTGCCCGAAATTTGTTCGACTTCCGTATTAGCACTTCGTAAGTCCTACGTCCTAAGTGGTTATTGATAATCACAAACATTAGAAAGGAAGGTTATTCCAATAAATCAATCAGTTGCTGCTTAAACTCATTACCGAAATTTATTACATTACCAGCGTGTTGCTACGAATATTCCTACTTATTGTCTGGATGTCTTGTTCGGTTGGTACAAAATCGCAAAGTCCTGAATTATATGGCCTCACCCGCTTTGGTGGAGTGCTGGAATTAGGTTCTTTGTATAAAATAAATGGAAATGGAACAGGTTATACAACCTTGTTTGCATGCGACACGGCCAATTATAGCGCCAATGGGTATGATGCCAGGGAGAATATTTTTTGGGCTAGTAATAATAAAATATATGGCATGTTTTATGGGGGCGGCAGCCAAACGCTATTCGGGCTATCTGCGGGTACGCTGTTTTCTTTCGATCCGGCAACGAATACATTCACCAAAATTATTGACTTGGGTCCGGCCATTGGAGGACTACCAGTATTTAACGGTTTTAATGAATATAACGGAAAGCTATATGCTTCCTTAGTGGCTGGGGGCGCATACAATTCCGGTACTTTGATCAGCATAGATCTGGCTACTAACCAAGTAACCAATCTCCATGATTTCAATGGGCATGATGGTAGCTATCCATATGGAACCTTAACATTTGGGGATGACGGCTACTTCTATGGCGTTTGTAGCACAGAGGGATCAACCAATAGTTTAGGCAATCCTTTTGGTGGCGGAAGCATTTACCAATTTAATCCACGGGATAATACACTTTTGAAGGTTTTTTCCTTTTTAGATGACGCAGTGAATTCGATTTATACAAGTACGAATCCAATTGCAGCTCCTTTATATTACCACCACCGGCTTTACGGGGTTACTACTACTAGCAGCGGACCCTTTGTAAATGGCGCTTTCTATTGCTATAATCTTGACAACGATTCGTTTTATGTAGTTAATGCTTATAGCGTTTTCCACAATAGCCAGGGTTATGGAGTGCCCTTATTGGTAGGAGACAGCATATATGTTGTGATTGATGACGGTGTGGCCGTATTTGATCCCGCAACTTCTGTTTTCAGTTTAAGGTATTCCTTCACCGGCTTTTCATCGGCAAGTCCCACTGCTGGCTTAATTCAGGCGTCTGATGGCAACTTGTACGGCACTCTTTCAGGTGAGGGAATTAACAATGGTTCTATATATAAAATTGACCTGCATAGGGATTCTATTTTTGAACTATTTTCTTTCGATGGAACCGATGGTTTCGAACCCATTGGAACGCTAGTTGAAAAGCGAAGATTCAACGGCATCCCTTCCCCAACGGCCACATCATCTTTTATTCGTGTTTCTCAAAGCCCGGGAAAGGTAGATGGCTGGCAAATTGAAACAAGTGATGACTATAGCGGACAAGCCTTTACAATTTACGATTTGCATCTGCGGCAGATTGCTTCATCTCGCTTTAATGGTACCAGCACTAGGGTGCAGCAGGATGTTCCGCCCGGCATATATTTTCTCCGGACCCAGGGTGGTACAGAAGCGGTTACCGTGAAGCTCTTAAAAGAATAAATTGGTTTGATTCGACTTTCTATATAAGACTAACGAAGTTTGAAATTGACAGTCGCTTTTATTTGATACCAAGAATTTTTGAGGGTAGATTTATAGGCTGATGTTGTATGCAAACTTTAAGTCGGAAAAGTTGATTCATACGTACAAACTAATATCTTTGCACGTATTCGCAATAATTATGGATACTAAACTGACATTGAAACTGGACAATTCGATAATCGAACAGGCTAAAAACTATGCAAAACACAAGAATACCAGCCTTTCTAAATTGATTGAATCTTATCTCGGAAAGCTTGTTACGCCAAATGAAACCCAGGAAGTTACGCCGCTTGTGAAGAGTTTATCTGGAGTTGTTGATTTGCCAAAAAATTTTGACGCAAAAAAAGAATACAAGAAGCATTTATTAATCAAATACTCTAAATAACGTGACAAAGGTATTTGTTGATACAGACGTATGCCTTGACTTGCTATCTGGACGTAAACCGTTCAATAAGACGGCAGAAATTTTGTTTTCGCTCGCTGATAAGAAAAGGATCAAAATTTATGTTTCTTCTCTTTCCTTTTCAAACATAAATTACGTTCTCCGTTCACAATACTCATCGTCTCATTCAAAACAACTTATCGGCACATTTAAAACACTTGTAAATGTATTGCCAGTTGATAGCAAGACAATAGATCTGGCGATTGCTTCTGATTTCAATGACTTTGAAGATGCTATTCAGCATTCTTGTGCAATTGAAAACAATCTGACCACTATCATCACTAGAAACGTAAAAGACTATAAAAAAGCATCCATTGCTGTACTTACGCCCGAGACATTTATTGCTTTACCTGACTAAGAATTCCACTTGCAAATAACAGCACGTTTGTGCTGAACGGTTAGTGAGTGCTGCCTATTCTTCTTCAAAACAACTCACTTCATCCGCAAAAGATGGTACAGATTAATGAGTGTGATGCCGGCATTGGTAATAATGATGGGATAATTGCCGGTGCGCAAGCCAAACACCACAAAAGTGATACAGCCAATGGTGTTCACGATGCGAAGTGTAGTTACATCGCGAAACAAAAACGACAATAAAATCAGCGCCGAAGCGGTATAGCCCAAAATAGCATTCATATCCATGGCGCGAAAATAGCATTATGTCGAAATGGTGAAGGACCGTTTAATTAATTGCGAGGAATAGGCAATCTTTGAACTGCTGCCGGTTTTGAAAAATCTTGCCGAAAGTTTGGATTCTGCTAAAACTTTCGTGCAAAGGGATCATGTTTTCGCATGCGGATGATCAACAGCAAGGGGATCAAAACATAGGGCGCATTGAGTGGAAGAAATCGGCCGAAATTCTGGCAACGCCATTCGGGTTCACCGAAAAATTCTACACCAAAAACTATTACTCCGGTAATCACCGAAATCGCAGTGCCATACATAATGGCGGGTACCTGAATCCAGTTTTTCCCTTTAATAAAGGCATAAACCAGCAACAAATAAAATGGGCCGTACACAAAGGCCGATAATCCGGTGACGAACCGCATCCACACCGGAGGGTTTAAAAACAAGGGGTCACAACCTTTTGCATAATCGTAATTGGCGCGCATCAGGGGATTGCTGCTGTTTGGGTCGAGTGCGCCATACACCGTGGGATACAGATCGGAAATCATAGACGTAATGAAAAACAGCGAAAACATCAGGATGAAAAAGTAGTCGAACCGGCGCTGGTGTAATGGTAATGTCATCGGTCAAATTTATGTTTTTGTGATCTATTTAAAGATACACCTCATGAGCGTAATAACAGAAACGTTCGTTTCAGCGTATTGTATTGAAGCTGCTGCCGTTGTAACACTAATAATCCCAAACGGGATTACGGCCGCGGCGTACGTAATCTTTCAGCTTGATCCAGAAGGCGAGGATCATGTACAGAATCACCGGTGAGCCAATGGTCAAACAACTGGCGTAAATGAAAAACAACCGAATGTCTTTGATAGGCATGTTCAGCTTTTCGCCAATCTTAGTGCAAACGCCATAGGCGTTCGACTCTAACAAAAATTTGATTCGTTGCAGATCGTGCATAGTGCAATATAGGAAAAAGTGGAGAGTGTGTGGTTGGTGTGGTTGGGATTAGTGAAGTTAAAGACTTTTGTGTTAAGCATCACACCTTCGCATGCGTGAGCGACCGCAGCGGAAAGCGTTTTTGGCATTCGGTGGTGGAAGATAGAAAGGTGTAACGAGGGAACAGCCGGAGCTATAAACAGCCAAAAACCTTGGGAGCGTAGGGCGCGACCCCTACAACCGCCTACTTTATCTTACGGCTGAACACGCCGTTTTTGCGGTTGTAGGGGGCACGCCATAATGAGTACTTCACTTTCAATTTGACGTAATCAGTTGAAGCTGTTTGCCCACTTTTTCGAAAGCAGCAAGGGCTTTATCGAGATGCTCGCGGGTGTGGGCAGCGCTGAGCTGCACGCGGATGCGGGCCTGCCCTTTGGGCACCACGGGATAGAAAAACCCAATCACATAAATGCCTTCTTTCAGCATTTCTTCGGCAAACTGCTGCGCCACTTTCGAATCGTATAACATCACCGGCACAATGGCTGATTCGCCATCATTAAATTCCAGGCCTATCTTTTTCAATCCTTTTTTGAAATACAGAATATTCTCTTCTAAACGGTCGCGCAATGCGGTGCTTTCGCTCAGCAGTTCAAACACCGCCAGCGAGGCTCCGGCAATGGCAGGCATCAGCGAGTTGGAAAACAAATAAGGCCTCGAACGCTGCCGCAGCATTTCGATAATCTCTTTTTTGCCGGTGGTAAATCCGCCCATGGCGCCGCCCAGCGCCTTGCCTAAAGTTCCGGTGATGATGTCAACGCGGCTCATCACATTTTTTAGTTCAACAGTACCGCGGCCGGTCTTTCCGATAAAGCCGGTAGCATGACTTTCATCTACCATCACCAGGGCATTGTATTTTTCTGCCAGATCGCAGATCTGGTCCAATTTGGCAACATAGCCATCCATGCTAAACACGCCATCGGTAACAATAATGCGGTTTTTTTGTGCCTGCGATTCCTGCAAACATTTTTCGAGTTCGGCCATATCGCTGTTGGCATAGCGATAGCGTACGGCCTTGCACAACCGCACACCGTCAATGATTGAGGCATGGTTGAGCGCATCGGAAATGATGGCATCCTCTTCACCAAACAAGGGTTCGAACACGCCGCCATTGGCATCAAAGCAGGCCGCATAAAGAATCGTGTCTTCCTGATGGAGGAACTCCGCAATTTTAGCTTCCAGTTTTTTATGAATGGTTTGTGTGCCGCAAATAAATCGCACCGAACTCATGCCATAGCCGAATTCGTCAAGCGCTTGTTTGGCTGCTGCAATCACGCGGGGATGATCAGACAGCCCCAGATAATTGTTGGCGCAGAAGTTGATGACCCGGCTGCCATCGTTCAGTTGAATTTCGGCTTGCTGCGGGGAAGCAATGATCCGTTCTTTTTTAAACAATCCGGAATCTTGAATGTCGGCCAGTTCGGCGGCTAATTTTTGTTGAATGGTGTACATAATTGCAAAGTAGAAAAAGCGCGTAATATGGAAAGCAGGGGAAATATCACATTGTAGTTAAAACAAATATTAAAAAAACTAATTTACGCCCAACTTAACTCGTTATGAAATTCCCAATGCTATTGCTGTGGCTATGTTTTGGCATTACGCTGCAGGCGCAATTTGTACCGGTTGAAGAACTGCAATCGAAATTGCAATCGGCAACGGAACCCGCACAGCGCGCGGCAATAGCCAATCAGTTAGCCGAAGAATTGTTGAACAGCGATCCGGCCCGGAGTATTTCCACTGCGCAACAGGCTTTGGACGCGGCCCGCAGCGGTAACAATCAAAAAGAAGAGGCTGCTGCACTAAGTTTAATGGCTGTTGGTAATTACAAAACTGATCATTCGGCTAATGCCAAAGATCTGATTCAGCAATCGGCGGCATTGGCAGAAAAGATCAAGGACAATTACCGTACGGTTTTCTGCAAATACTGGCAGGGCCGTTTAGAGGAAACGCAGGGGCAGTACAACAAAGCATTGGAGTTTTACCAATCAGGCATTGAGTTGGCTGAGGCCAATGGCGATAAAAAAAATCTGGCGCGCTGTACCGATGGAAAGGCTTCCATTTTTTTGGTATTGAACAATGTAGATAAAGCACTTGAACTGTATGAACAATCGCTGCAACTAGCGCGGGAAGCGGGTTTTAAAGAATGGGTGCCCGGCGAATTGTATTCGTTGGCGGCTATTGCTCTGGATCGCAACCAAACGCAAAAGGCCGTAGATCTTTTCAATGAATCGGCCCGCCTTTCGGATGAAGTAAACAATCAGATCAACAAAGCATCGTGCCTGCAACAGTTAGCCGGCATTGCGCTCAATAACGGTCAAACCAAGGATGCCATTGATTTTACAAATCAGGCGATGGAGATTTTTCAGGCTACCGGCAGCATGGCGAATTATAGTTATAGTCAGTTGTTGTTGGCTGATGTGTTGGTGCACGACGGGCAGGTTGGTTTTGCTACTGAAATGGCGCAGAAGGCGTATGGTTCGGGAAAGAACATGAATGATATTGAATTACAAAAGGCTGCTGCTGAAAAGTTGTTCAGTATTTATATGAAGCAGGGCGATAAATCGCGCGCATTGGATTATCACATTGAGTTATCGCGACTAACTGAAGCCGGAAAATCGAACGAACTGGCGAAGAAGTTAACGCAACTGGAACTGCAGGAAGGATTTGAGAAGGAGAAAAAATTACAAGCGGCAGTTCAGGCGAAGAAAGATGCCGAAATGCAGGCGCAGCTTGAAACGCAACGCATCATGCGAAATGCCTCGCTAGTAGGATTGGTGTTGCTGTTGATCATTGCCGGATTAGCCTATTATGCATTGTTGCAGAAGCAACGCGACAACAAATTGATTGAAGCAGAAAAGAAAAAATCGGATGCGCTGTTATTGAATATTCTTCCTGCAGAAGTGGCCGAAGAATTGAAAGAGAAAGGTGCGGCCAAGGCGCGCAATTTTGAAATGGTGTCGGTAATGTTTGCCGATATCCGCGACTTTACACAGGCCGGTGAAAGTATGAGTCCGGAAAAATTGGTGTATGAAATCGATTACATATTTCGCGCCTTCGATGAGATTGTTGAGCGCCACGGTATTGAAAAAATCAAGACGATTGGTGATGCCTATTTGTGTGCCGGCGGGTTACCTAAAGAAAATGTGAGTAATCCCAGTGATATCATTGAGGCCGCACTGGAGATGCAACAATTTATGCTGCGTTTGAAAGATGAGCGAATGAAGAAGGGCGAGAATTACTTTGAAATTCGTATTGGCATACATTCCGGTCCGTTGGTGGCCGGTATCGTAGGGGTGAAAAAATTTGCCTATGATATTTGGGGAGATACGGTGAATGTGGCTGCCCGCATGGAACAAAGCAGTGAAGTTGGCAAAGTGAATATTTCAGGAACTACCTATGGAATTGTAGGAAGCAAGTACCATTGCACTTACCGCGGCAAGATAGATGCCAAGCACAAGGGGCAAATAGATATGTATTTTGTTGACAGCAAAAAAAATTGACCATATGAAACCATTTATTGCCGCGATGTTCTGCGGTTTGATGTTCTGCGGATCGGTTACCGCACAAGACAAGGAAGAGCAATTGCGCAAGCTCAAAGATGATTTGAAGCAGCAACAGCGGGAGATTCAGTTTATTCAGGAGCAGCATGATGAAATGAAAAAGAAGCAGCTCGATCAATTAAGTAAGGAAAAAGCGGAGAAGGAACAGGAGTTGCAACGGTCGATGCAGGAAGCCAAGCAATCACAAGCTGATTTACAGAATTCAAAGCAGCAATTGCAGGTTACGATGCAAGAGGCTAGCAAATCGAAAAAAGATTTGGCGCTTACGCAGGAGCAGATACTGAAGGCTCAGGAAGAATTACGACATCAGGAGGATAGTATTCGTTTGCTTACGCAGGAACAGGACTTGAAGAATTTGCAGCTCAACAATCAGAAGCTGGAACTGGAAAAGCAATCGCAATCGAACCGCTATTATCTGGCCGTTATTGGGTTAGGATCGTTGGTGCTGCTGGCTTTGGTAGGTTTGTACTTTGTGAACCACCGCAAGAATCGCGAACTGGCGGCCAAGAACAAAGTGATTGAAGAAGAGAAAAAGCGATCGGAAGATTTGTTGCTTAACATTTTGCCTGAAGATGTGGTAGAGGAATTGAAATCGCAGGGGAAGACGAATGCGAAGAGCTATCAGCAAGCCACGGTACTTTTTGCCGACATTAAAGATTTTACGTCGATAAGTGAGAAGCTTACTGCCGAAGATCTGGTTTCCAGTTTGGATGCGTATTTTGAGGCTTTCGACAAGATTATTGAGAAGCACAATGTGGAGAAAATCAAAACCATTGGTGATGCCTATGTTTGTGTAGGTGGCGTTCCTGTGGCGAATGAAAGCAATCCGTATGAGATTGTTCGTGTGGGTCTTGAATTTCAGAAGGCGGTGAAGCGCCTGAGTCAGGAGCGTCAGGCCGTAGGCAAGCCGTTTTTCGAAGTGCGCATTGGTATTCATAGCGGACCGCTGGTGGCCGGTGTGGTAGGTATTAAAAAGTTTGCTTACGACATTTGGGGTGATACGGTAAACATGGCAGCGCGGATGCAGCAATTTGGCGAGCCGCTGATGATAAATATTTCGAGAGATACGTATGAAATTATCAAAGAAAAATTTGCGTGTGTATTTCGTGGAAAGGTTGATGTGAAAGGGAAAGGCGAGGTAGAGATGTACTTTGTTGACCGCGAATTATAATTAGATTTAAAAAAATAAACTGCTAGCATGAAGCCTGACTACATTGGTGCTGAGTTATTTATTCTGGAGAAACTAGATAATCAATTGCCTAAGGATTTATTTTATCATGGGCTGCATCATACGCGTGATGTGTATGGAGCATCGCTACTGATTGCTAAAAGCGAAAAAATTTCGGAAGATGAGATCAACTTGCTGAAGATCGCAACAATGTTTCATGATGCCGGGTTTATTAGTCATTACAAAAACCATGAAGAGGCCGGTTGCAAACTTGCCGACCGTATACTTCCCAAATTCGGTTTTGATAAAAAGCGGATTGCTGTGATTAAGGGAATGATTATGGCCACTAAAATTCCGCAAAATCCTAAGAATCAGTTGGAGCGCATTATTTGCGATGCCGACCTCGATTATTTGGGAAGAGACGATTTTAAAGACATTGCCAAAACACTTTTCGATGAATTGAAAGTGTATATGAATGTGAAAGACGAGAAAGTTTGGAACAACATTCAACTGAACTTTTTGAAGAACCATAAGTATCACACCGAATATTGCCGTACACGCCGCGAAGCCAAGAAGCAAAAGCATTTGAAGGACATTATTAAGCTGGTGGAAGGTTATAACAAGGACAATGAAAAGCGCGCAGATGTAGCGCATGCCAAGCAAAAGAAGCAAGCCCGAAAAGATGCGATTCAGGAGTTGAAGCGCGAAGACAAGGCCAAGGCCGTAAAAAAAGCGGCAGTGAAAAAGGCTGCTGCAAAGAAGGCCGTTAAAAAGAAAGCGGCACCGAAAAAGAAGTAGCCGGGGCAAAGTAATTACGAGTTTCTAATTACGAATTACGGGATGGGGATCGTATGTTTTAAGAGGTCCTGAGTATGTTGCTCAAAATGAGTAAGGCGCTATATTATGGCTAACCGCGGCAGGGATGGAAGCGGAAAGCCCGGAAGGCCGCAGCGAAGAAATTACGAATGAAAAATTACGAATTACGAGATGGCGCACCTCAGTGTTTAAGATTTCCCTGCTTTTCGTAATTCGTAATTTGAAATTCGTAATTCACCCATAACGATTACGCAGCAATGGTTTTTGGCTTTCCGCGGCCTGAGGACTTGCAGCGAACAGCCCGGTTGCCGCCATAAAAAATAGGTCTAGTTAGTGTGGTAGGTGTGGTAGGTGTGGTAGTAGAAGGGGTGTAAATGTACAAACCCTTATGAAAGATATTTCCCTTCAATATTCATTCTGCGTCCCATACCGAATGCTTTTTGCGAAACGCGTAAAATAGGTGGAGCCTGAAAGCGTTTCCATTCGTTGCCGTTTACCATTTTCAGTACTCGCTTTACCAATGCTTCGTCAAAGCCCATTGCCATCAGTTCGCGAGGGCCTTGCCGCTGTTCAATGTATTGAAACAGCAGCCGGTCCAGCAATTCATATTCAGGAAGCGAATCGCTGTCTTTTTGCCCCGGACGCAGTTCGGCAGACGGCGCTTTGGTAAGAATATTTTCAGGAATAATTTCGCCGTTGCGATTGATGAACCGGCACAATTCATACACCTGAGTTTTGTACAAATCGCCCAGAACGGCAAGGCCGCCACACATATCGCCATACAAAGTGCCGTAACCAACTGCCGCTTCGCTCTTATTGGTAGTGTTCAACAAAATGTAACCGAATTTATTGCTCAGCGCCATCAACAGCGTGCCACGTACGCGTGCCTGAAGATTTTCTTCAGCAATTGAAAAAGGCAGATTGCCAAAAACCGGTTTTAAGGTTTCCAGAAAAGATTGAAATGTGTTTTCAATTGGAATGATTTGATGCGGCGACTGGAGATTTTTGACCAGTAGCAGCGAATCGTCAATAGAATGCGAGGAAGAGAAACCGGAAGGTAACAATACCGACAACACATTTTCTTTCCCCAATGCCTTAACCGCCAAATAGGCCACCAGGGCAGAATCTACGCCACCACTCAATCCCAGCACTGCTTTCGTAAATCCCAGTTTGGCAAAATAATCGCGAATGCCACAGATCAGTGCATCGTGAATGCGGGCAATTGGTGTGGTGGTGCATTCTTTTTCAGGAACGGCATTCGCCAGATCAACCGTTGTTACTGATTCTTCAAATAAGGGCAAGGTATGCAGTAATTCGCCTTTGGCGTTCACGGCCATACTATCGCCATCAAAAATTAATTCGGTTTGTGCCCCAACCTGATTTACATAAATCATTGGCAACTGATAGCGGATGCAATTAGCGCGCACTACTTGTAAACGAATTTCGTGTTGTGTAGCGCTGAACGGCGATGCTGATAAATTGATCATGATATCAGGTTGTTGAGCGGCTAAAACGTCCATGGGTGAAATGGTGTACAGCGGATTTTCATTGGCGATATTCCAGATGTCCTCACAAATGGTTACTGCCAATCGTTTGCCTTTGAACGCAATACATTGAAAGGAAGTGTTGGGTTCGAAATAGCGGTATTCATCGAACACATCATAAGTGGGTAAGAGCGCCTTTTTTACGATCTGTTGAATTTTTCCTTCATACAAAAAGAAGGCGGCGTTGAACAGGTCCTTTCCATTTACATCAGGGTTACGCAATGGCGCTCCAACCAGCACCGCTATTTTTTGAGTGTGTGCGGCAATTTGCGCCATGCTTTCTTCACAACGGCTGATGAAGTCGCCGAACTCAAGGAAGTCGCGCGCCGGATAGCCGCAAACACTGAGTTCGCTGCATACCAGTAATTCCGCGCCCTGTGCTTCGGCAGTATGAATGGCTGCGATTATTTTTTGGGTATTGGCCTCGAAATTTCCAACATGAATATTGAGTTGTGCCAGCGCTATTTTCATGAGGCTAAATTAATAATAGCAGCAGGAGTGGGGCGGCATTATTTTTTTAGAAGCAGGATTATGAAACACATTTTACTTTTTTTGAGCTGTGCTTTGGCGCTTAGCGCTACTTCGCAGAAATGGGTACTTCCTTCTTCGAAATGGATTTATGTAAACCGCGCACAGGCTGGTGGAACCATTACGCAAACCGATACATTTTCAGTGCTGTACGATACGGTTGTTTTAGGGAAGAATGCATTTCGTTTAAGCACGGGGGAATATACTTATGCTGAACACGACACTGTATTTTACCGCGAAGGGAATGTGTGGAAACCTACGTTGTTCTTCAATCTGGCCCCTCATGACACGGTTACCGTAAAGGCCAACGTGGGTTGTTTGAAAACAGATTCTTTCTATCAATATGTATTCGATTCCGTAGATTATGTTATTCTTCCCGGTGGTGATTCCTTGCGGTCTATGCGATTCCATTTAGGCTCGGAGCGCGATAGCGGTTTTACTGGTGGCACCGAGCGAAACCGTTACACCGAGCGGCTTAGCGCGATTTTCGACCGCTTGTATTTCACCTGTATGAACACTATTGAAGACTATTCGCTATGCAATTATGGCGATTCAACAATTCCCGGATTTTGGATGTTTCCCGGAAAAGATTGCTCGCCAAATGCGGTGAATGAAATAGATGAAGGTTCATTCGAAATTTTTCCAAATCCTTCGTATGAGTTGATACAGTTAAGTTTCAGCCATCCGTATCAAGGAACTACATGTATGCTTTATGATTTAGAAGGAAGAAAATTGCTGGAACAGCCGGTAAACGAAACCCAATGGTTAGATGTACGAGGATTAACTCCCGGTATTTACATGATTAAGGCCGGAAACCTGGTGAAACGATTGCAGATTCGCTGATCAATAACCAAGGATTTTGAGCATGCTGTCGGCGCTTTGCTCATCGGCAAAAAGCCGGTAGGAAAGTTTGCCTTTTACTTCATCAATCAGTAAATGAGGCGGAGAAGGCAGCATGCAGTGTTTGATGCCTCCGTAACCGCTTAGTGTGTCCTGATAAGCACCGGTATGAAAAAATCCGATGTGTAATTTTTCCCCTTCTTTAAAAGCCGGAAGATACACCTGATTAATGTGCGCATCGCTGTTGTAGTAATCGCCAACATCGCACGTAATTCCACCCAGATTCACTTGTTTATAATCGGCATTCCATTTATTGATGGGTAACATAATGAACCGTTGTGCAAGGCCCCAGATATCGGGAAGATTGTTCATTAGTGAACCATCCAGCATATACCAGGTTTCACGGTCGTTTTGTTGTTTCTGACCCAAAACTGAAAACAAAACTGCTCCCGATTCGCCAACGGTATAACTGCCAAACTCAGTGAAAATATCGGGTTCATCAACGCCTTCATCGGCACAAGATGATTTGATTTGTGTAATGATTTCGTTAATCATGTACTCATAATCGAAATCGAAGGCCAGCGATTGTTTAATTGGCATCCCGCCGCCCAGGTTGATGGTGGTGAGGTCAGGACAAATCTTTTTGAGCTCCACATAAATTTTCAATGCTTTGTGAAACTCGGTCCAGTAATAGTTTACATCCTTAATTCCGGTATCGATGAAGAAGTGTAACATCTTCATTTTGTACTTCGGATTGTCCTTGATTTTAGAAGTGTAGAACGACACAATATCATTGGCGCGGATGCCCAAACGAGAAGTGTAAAATTCATACTTCGGTTCTTCTTCGGCGGCAATGCGCATGCCTAACTGCAGCGGCTCACCCGGATCGGCATATTTATCAAGTTCGTCGAGGTTATCGAGAACCGTAACGATGTTTTTATAACCGCTTTTAATAGCGTTGGTGATATTATCGATATAACGCTGTGGTTTAAAACCGTTGCAAACAATGGTAATGTCCTTGTTAAGCTTCTTCTTTTCTTCCAGTTTTTTGATGAGGTCGAAATCAAACGCCGAGGAAGTTTCGAGATAAACATTCGTTTTTAGCGCTTCTTCTAAAACGAAGGAGAAGTGCGAGCTTTTGGTGCAGTAGCAGTAATAATAATTGCCTTTATAGTCCTGATTGGCGATTGAAGAATTGAACAACCGGCGGGCGCGTTGAATTTGTTGCGAAATTTTTGGAAGATAAGTGATCCGCAAAGGCGTGCCATACTTCTCAATAATATCCATTAAAGGAAGATTATTAAAAAGCAGCGCATTGTTTTCCGTCTTAAATTCTTTTTGCGGGAAATCAAAAGTTTGCTCAATCAGATCTTTGTATTTCGGATTCTTCACCATTGGCGCTGAAAATTTTTAAACCTCGTTTTTTAGGCGATTGAAAATAATAACTTTGGAACAAGGAAAATCACATTTTCTCCCTCAACTTCTGTTTCGTTATGTTACACATTCAGCAGGCGCTTAAAAGTGCCACCATTACTTACTTTCAGCAGGCGTTTAACGCTGTTTTAACCGAAAATGATGTTACGCTTAACATCACTAAAAAAGAATTTCAGGGCGATTACACTATCGTAATCTTCCCTTTGATTAAGCATAGCAAAAAAAGTCCGGAAGAAACGGCACAACTGCTGGGCGACGCTTTACGGGTAGAATTAACCTATGTGCGCGATTATAATGTGGCCCGCGGTTTTCTTAACATTTCGTTTACTGATGATTTTTGGGTAGAACAACTCCAGAAGATTGAGGCGCTGAACTTTAAGGCGTTTCCTTCGAATGGTAAAAAGGTTCTGTTGGAATACTGTGGCCCGAACACCAACAAACCACTGCACATTGGCCATGTAAGAAATATGTTGTTGGGCTATTCGATGAGTGAGATTCTTAAGGCCAATGGTTATGATTTGGTGAAAGCCAATATTTACAACGACCGCGGCATTGCCATTTGCAAAAGTATGGCGGCGTATATAAAAGAAGGTAAAGGCGCTACACCTGAAAGTACCGGAATTAAGGGCGATCATTTTGTGGGCGATTATTATGTACTGTTTGGGAAGCTGGTGGATGCTGAATTGCGCGCCAAGTATCAAGTTCAGGAAGGTGAAAATATTTACAAAACTATTGGCAAAGACAAAGAAGTAGCCGAGCAGGAAACGGAGATTTTCGGGCTCGCAAAAAGCTTGTTGCAACGCTGGGAACAGAACGATGCTGAAACTGTTGCGTTGTGGAGTAAAATGAACGGCTGGGTTTACAAAGGTTTCAAGGAAACTTTTGATGTAATGGGCGTTGATTTTCAGAAAGATTATTTTGAAAGTGAAACCTATAAACTGGGCCGCGATATTATAGAAGAAGGATTGCAGAAAGGAGTTTTCTATCACCGCAAAGATGGCGCTGTGGCTATAGATCTTACCGCCGATGGTTTAGACGAAAAAGTGTTGTTGCGCAGTGATGGAACGTCGATCTATATCACACAGGACATTGGCACTGCGCAATTGCGCTATGATGAATTCCATATGAACAAGATGATTTATGTGGTGGCCAACGAGCAAGACTATCATTTCAAAGTTTTGAAATTGGTACTTGAAAAGTTAGGCAGGGCCTGGGCTTCAGGAATTTATCATTTGAGTTATGCACTGGTAGAATCACCAACCGGGCGTTTTAAAAGCCGGGAAGGTAAAACCGCAGATGCCGACGATCTGATAGCGGAGGTGCTGCGCATAGCGGAAGAGAAGACAAAGGAACTGGGAAAGATTGAAGGGTTTACTGAAGGCGAGGCCAAGGCGTTGTATAAGACCATTGGCATGGGCGCTTTGAAGTATTTTATCCTGCGTGTTAATCCATTCAAGAAGATCATTTTCAACCCTGAAGAAAGTATTGATTTCCACGGACACACAGGGCCGTTCATTCAATACACCCATGCGCGTATCCGCTCGGTGTTGCGCCGCGCCGGAACCGTAACTAAGTTAGAGAAGACCGCCCTCACCGCCACCGAGCGGGAGGTAATGTTGCAGTTGTACGAATATCCAAATGTGCTTCGCGCTGCCGCTGAGAAATACGACCCTTCGGAACTGGCGAATTATGTGTATCAATTAGCGAAACTGTACAACAAGTTTTATAATGAATCGCCGATTTTGAATGCAGAGAAAGAAGCGGAGAAGGCCATGCGTTTGATGCTTTCCGCTGCCGTGGCCAACACCATTTCAAAAGGAATGAAATTGCTGGGAATGGATGTGCCGGAAAAGATGTGAGATGGGACGTCTTTTAGCTCTGCGTTCTCTGTGGTAGAATAAGGACGTGAGGAAAGTTTGAGACTGTTGGAAGGTTTTGGACGAAGGGACGATTGGGACAAGAAAAAAACTCAGGTATTCATCTCCAAATCTTCAAATTTTCAAATCCTCAAATCGCTCTGCGTTCTCTGCGTTAAAAAAGGGACGTGAGGAAAGTTTGAGACTGTTGAATGGTTTTGGACGAAGGGACGAATGGGACAAGAAAAAAACTCAGGTATTCATCACCAAATCTTCAAATTTTCAAATCCTCAAATTCTCAAATCGCTCTGGCGCTCTCACTTTCCTTGCCTGAAATTTTCCATCCGCGCCGATAAACTTTGCATCAGCGAACTGGTGCCGGCATAGTACATCAGTAGCGGAATAAAACAGAACATGCCGCGCTTGAACGAACTTTCCATCAAACTGGAAATAGACGCCTCCTGTTTCTTTTCATCAATCAGATAAAACACCAAAAAGTAAATCGCAAAACTTACCGCCAGAAACAACAACGCCTGAGGTTTGTCTTTCTTCCAATTGCGGAAGTTTAGCAAAATGATCAGGAAGGGCAACATAAAGCCCAATCCATACAACTGAATGCCCGGAGGCATATTGCCAAACTGAATCCAACTGAAATACGACAATAAATAATTCAACATCAGGCTCATCTTGGCGCCATCAAAACCAAAATGATCTACAAAACGCTCGCCTTGCGTGGTGGCTATTCGAAATTTTAAATACAACGTCCAGATGACAATAGGCGCTGCTACGGCAGCCAAATGAATTCCAAATTGCTTCCAATTCCTTTCTTTCCACGAACTCAAAAACACCAATAACACCGATGCTGCCGCAAATCCAATCGTATCGTTACGAATCCAAAGCGAAAGCGCCATCAAAATTGTAGCCAGCCAGAAGTAGCGCTGCTCCTTGGTTTGCAGCCACACCAACAACGCCAGCGAAGCATTTCCCACGTACGCCGTGGTGGGCAAATTGCCTAACAACAGCGCCGCATGCGAGTACAATTCCGGAACCATTTCCAGCAACAACGTGAAGAATAAAGCCATAATACTGCTTACCTGTTTCTTCATAAATGCATAAAAGCCCAGCAGCAGCGAGATGTAAAAGAACGTAGTGATCCACTTCGGTTGCTCGGCCCCAAACAAATACAAATAGGCAATGCTGCCATGGAATAATGGCGGATAAATTCCTCCCGCACCTTGTAAACCGTATTGAAATAAACTGATCTTAATGCGGCCTTCCAGCGCCATCACAATGCCGAGTTTATCGAATGAGCCAATGGCATCGTGTTCAGTTGTTGGCCAGAAAATATTTTTTTCGGTAATGATGTAAAACAATACCAGAATAATGAGCAGCAGCAGCACTGCCGGGTAGTTCAGCGTAGTGAGCGACCAGTTCCCCAAATTGATGTCCTTCCTTTTTTCTATCCAATACGCCGCCAAACTATCATAGCACGCCACTACTATGGCGAAGCTGGCGAAGAACAACACTATTGCTGAGAATTGAAATCCTATAATATCGCAAATCAGCATGAAGAACGTTTCGGCAGCAATGCCAATCAGGAAAGAAAAAGCGATGAGTTCCTTCCAGCTCCACAAGCGGCTGATGCGCGTAAGAATGCCCGCCCCTGTGAGGTAAACCATCAATATGCCAACAATCAACAACATCAGTTCACAGTATTTTTGAGTGGAGAAGAATTTTGCAACACATCAGGTTTAAAGGCCGGTGCCGGCCCCGATGTACTATCCAGCTTTGGCGATTCTATGGAAAGCACCGCTTCACTTGGACGGCTTTGCGGTTCGTATTTCAAGTGGTCGTAACCCCACCCATTCACAATGGCCACATGCGTAACTTTTTTGTAAAGTTCCGGTGCACGGTTTTTCCAATCTTCCGAAATACACAAACGCGGAAACAGAAAATATTCCACCCATTCCGGATCGTTCAGCAAATTGAATTCGGGAGTAGAATCAATGGCCGCTTTAGGCGGCAGCAGTATCACCGCATTCATGGGTGTGCGTTCGCGCAGGTATTGGATGTACCAGTAATCTTCAATCTTGAACAAGCGCTTGTTCTCCATAGTAAGTTCCGGCATTCCCGCATTCAAACGGCGCGTTTCAATACGATCAATCAGTTGTTTGTTGCGCACCGCCATTTCCGTAATCGCCCAGTTGTATCCCGGTATGGTAACATAAAGCACCAGGATCAAAAGCAACAACCCAAAGGTGAGCAACAAATTTCTGCGAAACACATTGGCCGGCGCGGCCGTTTTGGTTTTGTCTGACATACCTGCTCCGAATATCGCATTTTAGCAGCAATACCTTCCGGCTTTCTTCACAAAACAAGAAGGGAAGTCTAAGAAACAGAACAGCGATGGAGAAGGACCTTGTTGCAGAAATCCACCCGTTTTTCAGTTTATGGAATAGTAAGAACTTAAGTTTGGAGCGAAAGCCGCAGCGAAAGAAATTACGAATGAAAAATTACGAGTTACGAGATGGCAAGGTTGTGTTTTTAAGACCAACCTCCTTTTTCTTAATTCGTAATGGCGTTGTTCCATGAATAATTCAGACGTGCCAAGGAATAGCGTTGCCGCAAAAGGTGATGAAATATTTAAATGGACCTGTGTATGTTGTTCAAAATGAGAAAGGCTCTATATTTTGGCAAACCGCGGTAGGGATGGTAGCGGAAAGCCCGGAAGCCGCGCCACTGCTGCATTTCAAGGATCACAAACGTTAGGCCGCGGCTGAGGACTTGCAGCGAACAGCCCGGCATCCGCAAAAATAAAAATCCATTTCTGTAACGGTATTTTCATACAATAATGCCATTGATAAGTACAAAGTTATAAGTGAAATGCTACGCTGCCCTTCACTTATAACTTTACACTTATCTTTGCATTTATAACTCTGCAATTATGCCACATTATCACCTCCGCAACGTTCAGGTTGTAAACGAAGGAAAAATCACCGCAGCCGATGTGCTGTTTAAAAATGGACGCATCGAACGCATTGATCCCTCCTTCTCCGTGGCTTTCAAAGCCGAAGAGGTGAATGGCGAAGGCAAGTACCTCATCCCCGGAATCATTGATGATCAGGTACATTTCCGCGAGCCCGGCCTCACTCACAAAGCCACTATTTATACCGAAGCCCGCGCCGCAGTAGCCGGAGGCACTACTTCCTTTATGGAAATGCCCAACACCAACCCACCCGCCCTTAGCCGCGAGTTGCTGGAACAGAAATACCAAATCGCCACACAACATTCGCTGGCCAACTTTTCATTTTTTATGGGAGTTGGAAACGACAATATCGACGAGCTGAAAGCCTTGCTGCAACAGCAACGCAGCCAGCCGCAGCGCGATGTGTGCGGCCTCAAAATTTTTATGGGCAGCAGCACCGGAAATATGTTGGTAGATAACACTCAGGTACTCGAACAAATTTTTGCCGAATCGGATATGCTTATTGCCACCCATTGCGAAGATGAAGCCACCGTAAAAGGCAATCTGCAGGAATACAAAGACCAATGGGGCGATGCACTCACTGCCTCGTTTCATCCGCTCATCCGCAGTGTAGATGCCTGTTTCAAGTCCTCCTCATTTGCCATTGCGTTAGCCAAAAAGCACAACACCCGACTCCACATCCTGCATATTTCAACGGCTAAGGAAACCGAACTTTTCAGCAATGCCATACCGTTGAGTCAAAAGCGCATTACTGCCGAAGCCTGCGTACACCATTTGTGGTTCGATGCCCGCGATTATGAGCGGCTGGGCAATAAAATCAAGTGCAACCCCGCCATTAAAGAAGAAGGCAATAAGGAAGAAATTCTCAAAGCCCTGTTAGACGACCGTATCGATATCATTGCCACCGATCATGCCCCCCATACCCGCGATGAGAAAGCCCAGCATTATTTGCAAGCCCCTGCCGGACTGCCGCTGGTGCAGCATTCGCTGAATGTGATGCTGTTATTGTACCGTCAAGGAAAAATTTCACTCGAAAAGATTATTGAGAAGATGTGTCACGCCCCTGCCGTATGTTTTGGAGTGCACGAACGCGGTTATTTGCGCGAAGGCTATTTTGCCGATGCCGCGTTGGTAGATATTGATGCCAGCCGCATGGTTACCGCCGATACGGTGTATTACAAATGCGGTTGGTCGCCCTTTGAAGGCCAGTCGTTACCCGGCGTTGTGGAAAGTACTTTTGTAAACGGCCACCGCGTTTTCCATAAAGGCAGTTTTGATGAAAGTGTGATGGGGAAAAGGTTGATGTTTATGTGATGGGGGTGATTAGCAAATGTATGTGAAATTACATTTCCCAAATTGGGAACTTTTTTTATTTTTGTTTTATGCGTGTTATTGCCAAACCTGTCCTCCGCCAATTTTGGGAGCGTCATCCTGATATAGAACAACAGTTAAAATCCTGGTTTCAGGAGGCAAGTCAGGCGACCTGGCAAGGACCACAGGCAATAAAGAAATTGTATCCATCGGCAAGCGTTCTTGCTGATAATCGAGTTGTCTTTAATATCAAAGGCAATCGCTATCGTTTGATAGTGAAGATCAACTATGATTACCAAATGGTATGGATACGATTTATAGGCACCCATGCGGAATACGATAAGATTGATGCTACTAAAATTTAAAAAATGAAACTAATTAAAACAAAGCGCGATTACACCGCTGCGCTGGCAAGGATGCAGGAGATTTTTGATGCCAAAAAGAATACACCGCAAGGCGATGAATTAGAAGTGCTGAGTCTTCTGATTGAAAAATATGAGGAAGCCCATTTTCCTATAGGTTTTCCTGATCCGGTTGAAGCCATCAAGTTCAGAATGGAGCAACTTGGATATACGCAAAAAGATCTGGCGGATGTGGTTGGGTTGAAGAGCCGGGCCAGCGAGATATTGAATCGAAAGCGGAAATTGACATTGGAAATGATACGGCAATTGCACGCTTTAATGAACATCCCTACTGAAGTGCTGATCCAGCCCTATTGATTCAGCTTTCGTGAAACTGATGCTGTAGGTATCTTTAAAATAACGGTCCAATATTTTTTAGAAAGATAATGGCGCTCCCTCACCCCGCAGGGAAGGTAATGTTAGGTTAAAAGTGAAGGCTGATGCGGGGTTCGGGCCAGGCTGCTACAGGGTACGCTTCGCTTCCGTGCTCGCTCGTTCCTCGCTTCGCACCGCTCCCTTCGGTCGCGCCTTCCGCATCCTTAGCGCGGGAGCGTGGGTGGGTGCGTTAATTATTTAGTGAGGCAATTAAGGTAGTTTCAATTAATAATATTTTAAATAACGCAGCCACAATTAAAAGCAATTTCATTGCGGCAGATATTATGGCGTGAATTGGAAAATTAATTCCCAACCACGAGTTACTTTGCAATTTTTACGAATTGGCTTGATGCAATGCGCCAAGCCAGCCATTGTTAAACCGATCCTGCTGTATTTCAATTGGTTGAAAAAATAAACCACATACGGGTAAAACGGATATACTGCGTATATTTGGGAGTTAGCAGTAATGGTATTTGGCTGCGTTCCCAATTTAATGCTTGACGGACAAAAAATAACTTTAACTTTGTAATTAATAAATAACACAATGGCAACCTGGAACATTTTAAGAACAATTGACCAAGGAGGTTTTGGGAAAGTTCACGAAGTTAATTCTGACAGTGGACAAAAAGGTGCATTAAAAGAACTACTTAGAAGCTCTCATACCGCAAATCTGCAACGCTTCCAAACAGAAATTAAAATCTTACAAAATTATCGCCACAAAAACATCATTACCATTGTTGATTCAAATATAAATGGTAATCCCCCAAGTTATGGACCTTGGTATGTGATGGAGTTTATGGCAGGTGGTTCTTTGCGTAATAAAAACTTGGAAATGTTTGGACGAGGAGACCTTTGGTCTCAAAAATGGACTTTGCAGAATGTAATTTTTCCAGTTCTTGATGCCATTGATTATGCACATAATCACTCAACTTACCCATCTCTTCATAGAGACTTAAAACCTGCAAATTTATTATTCAATGAACACAACCAAATTAAGGTTGCAGATTGGGGCATAGGTAAAGACATCAACAAACAGTCTATTGCATTAACAATTGGAGGTATGGGGACACCGGGTTATTGTTCTCCTGAACAATGGTTATGGTTTCCGGGCGGCAACTATACTGTTGACAATAGAACCGACATTTACTCATTGGGTGTAATTTTTTATGAAATGATGACTGGTAAAATCCCACAAATATTCAATGGCGTTACTGGAGTAAGGGTCAATCCACCTGCACCTCCATCACACAACCATTCTACAATATCAAGAGATTTAGATGTTGTTATTATGAAAATGATAGCATATGAACCTTCTGAAAGGTATCAAAGCGTTCAACAAGTTAGAAATGCATTACTTCCTATTTTTAATCGCCTATAGAAATGATTTTTGCAAAAAATAAAATACAACCGATTTCAATTTTTGCCGAGACAGATATTGGCAAGGAAAGAACTACTAATGAAGATAGTGTGGCTTCTCTGCTTATCAATGCTCACAGTTTTAAAAAAGATTTGAATTGCGGAATTTTGGTTGTAGCAGACGGCATGGGAGGTCATGAACTTGGCGAAGTTGCTTCTGACCTTGCTTCCAAAAAATTTATTGAAGAAACCGTTCAGAATATTTATTTATCCGCAGAGAATGACAGTGAAATTAATTTTAGAAATGTTCTTCTTAAATCTATAGAATCTGCAAATAGTGAAGTTTGGAAAATATCAGAAAAGCACGGTAACCGAATTGGAACAACACTGGTTGGAGCAATAATTCATGGTAATCAAGTGTATATTGCCAACATTGGCGACTCAAGAGCGTATTTGGTTAGACCCAAAAAATCAATATTACAAATTACAAAAGATCACACAGTTGTTCAGGAAATGGTTGATGCAAATGTTATTACGAAAGAGCAAGCCAAAATTCATCCAAGACGAAATATGCTAACCAAAGCCCTTGGACTTTCTGAAGATGTTATACCTGATATTTTTGAGACAGAAATCGAAGACCAAACCCTTCTGTTATGTTCTGACGGTTTATATGGAATGGTTGATGATGACGATATTAAAAAAACTATCAACGGCAATATTTACAAGACAGTTGAAGAATTAATCATTCTAGCCAATAAGCACGGTGGACAAGACAATATTAGTATTGCATTAGCAAGAAAGTGATGTATTTTTAAAGAACCACTACTGCCAATATGGGTTTGGCGTCATGCGGGGTGAAGCGGTTAACTTCCAGTGCAATTTAACTTTAGTACTGGGTCTACAGTTTTTTGCCCTGAAATCCCGCACGGACGCCAAGCCCAAAAACGTTAGATGCCATTAATTGAAAGCGTATGATAAGACAAGAAACATTGAAAAATGTTAGACAAAAGATTCAAGATCACAAAAGGTTTGGCATTCCAGATTTTGCTATAATCGCTGAAGGTGATAAGTTAACGATACGTTATGAATACGATCAAAATTATTTTCTAGAGGTAAAAATCCCTGATCGTACCTCCACGATCTCACAAGAAAAGCGCCAGACAGAAATCTTACGCACCACGTATAGCAACGCGAGTTATGAGGAATATAAATTTGACGGAAAGTATTGTCCTGGAACTTTAACACTTTCTGAATTTTTTTCGGTGTTAGGAGAAAACAACTTTTACAAATTAATAAATAACTGGCTGGACAATCTCTGGGAAGAGTTACTTGCGATTCCTGTTAACCGGCAGATGGAAAACCAAGAGAAGATTTTACAGGATATAAAGGACAAGCTTAATGATATTCCTGACACTTATTTCGATAAGGAAGAGGCGGAGGCACTAAAGACAAAAATTGATGAGCTAGAAAAAAGATTCGAAGAAAAGTTAGGCGTGGAGATAAGCGATAAAAAAGCATTGAAAAAGCAGTTGGATGAACTACATGCAGAATTTGAGAACCTTAAAGCAACTTTGCATTCTGTCAAAAGAGGAGGATGGTACAAATCTTTTTTTACCAAAACTTTTGTTTGGTTAACAAAAGAAGAAAATAGAAAATTTCTGAAAGAAACTAAGGATTTCATTTTACCTCTTCTCCCTGAAAACATAAAAGATATTCACATATAAGTTAACTGCAGGCAACAGGCAGTTTGGCAATAGCGGGCGGCGAGCGTTTTTACTTCTAGCGTAAGTGAATCAATTTTTAATTTTACTTTGGAGAGTGACATGGTTTGTGCCAACCAACCAGAAACAAATTTCCCACTTAACGAACCCATCCTTCTCCATGATACATTGCACGGAATGAGTTCAATCGGCTATGGCAACATCCTCTTGTAAATTTCTCTGGAAAAACTTTGTTGAAAAGAAGGGAAACTTTAGCGATAAGGCCTGGCGAGGTGTTGTTTTCTATAGTGCTATTACCATTGTGGTGTACGCTTTTACTTATTACTATGAATTGACGCATCCCTTAAGGATTCCGAACGATCCGAACCGCTGGCACTATTCGTTTTTTCATTTTGCCTGGCAGTATGTGTACATTTTACCTATTGAAATGATCCTTCTGAAATTTGGCTATAGGATCATACCCTTAACCATTATCATTTGCAGCATGCTTTACCCTATACTCTCATTGCTATTCATGATCGGCCTTACGCATCTTCACTACACCTAGGAGGAGAATGATTACTAAATTTTCCCTTTTAAGCCTTTCTTATACGCTTGAACGGCATCGTAAATCCCTTTGTAATAATTACCGGATTTGAATTGAGGTGCCATGATTTGGTCAATGATTTGCTTTGTTTCTTCATTGCTGAAAACCTTAACAATACCATCTCCATTCTGAATTCTGATTATACGATATCCGGCAGAAATGCCAATTAAAACCCCATTGCTCTTCGTAGCCTTGCCAACTCGCCAACGTTGTGCCAGATACAGGGTAAGGGAATCAAACAAGTTTTTATCGGTAGCCGTGGTGGGCAAGGTTACCACAACAATTTCATTGGTGGTGCGTTTTTCATAATTCGTAATCAGCCTGGTGAGCTTCGCTCTTTCTTTTGCTGTAAGTATGTTTTCAAAGTCATTTACATAGCCTGTTGGTTGGGGTAAATGTTCCCAATAACTAACGGCGGGTTGTGCGAACACGGCTGTTGTTATTATGCCAAGCAGAAGTGCAACAACGGATCTTCGAATAGTTTTTCTTTTCATAGTAGCACTTGTATTAAGTAGTTATTCAGGCAAATCTGCCTAAAATGTTACATAAAGTGGCGCGAGCAAAAAGAGCGGTGCAATTGTAGTAACTACTTCAAGACCTTAGTGATATAGATGTTTCTAAAAGTATCGCTCGCCTTCATAATCAGATAGGTGGAATATGTCGCAATGAATCAAAAAAAAGAGATGGGCCTAAAGCGCATCTCTTTTTTATAACGGTTTATTTCTTTTTCTCGAACTCGTAACTCGTAGCTCGTAGCTCGTAGCTTCCCTCGCTTACTTTCTATCTTTCAAATTCACGAACGGACGAAGTGTAGCGCCGTTGTAGATCTGACGCGGACGGCCAATGTCTTCTTTGCGTTCGCGCATTTCTTTCCACTGCGAAATCCATCCCGGCATACGTCCTAATGCGAAAAGCACCGTGAACATTGGGGTTGGGAAGCCAAGTGCTTTATAAATGATTCCTGAATAGAAATCAACATTTGGATAAAGTTTGCGCTCTACAAAGTATGGATCGTTCAACGCGGCTTGCTCCAATTCTTTTGCGATTTCCAGCAATGGATCATTAACGCCTAGTTTGTTCAGAATGTTATCGCAGGCGGTTTTGATGATTTTGGCGCGTGGGTCAAAGTTTTTATAAACGCGGTGGCCAAAGCCGAACAGCAAACGTTTTTTGTCTTTGGCTTCTGCAACCACTTTCTTCACATCGCCTTTGTCGTTATCGCGAATGTATTCCAGCATTTCCAATACTTCCTGATTGGCGCCGCCGTGGCGGGGTCCCCACAAAGCTGCTGCTCCGGCAGCAACCGAAGCATACAAATTAGCATGCGAGGAGCCTACAATGCGAACCGTAGAAGCGGAACAGTTTTGCTCGTGATCGGCATGCAAAATCAGCAATTTGTTCATGGCATCAACCACCACAGGGTCGGCCTGATATTCTTCGCTCACATTGCCAAAGGTCATGTGAAGGAAGTTGGAAACATAATCGAGACTGTTTTTAGGATACACCACCGGATGGCCTTTGCCTTTCTTCATAATCATGGCGCAAATGGTGGGCATCTTGGCCAATAACCGGATGATAGTAAGGTTGGTTTGCTCGGGATTGATGTTCGGGTTCAGCGATTCGGGATAGAACGACGATAGCGACGACAGCATCGTCATCAGTTGACCCATCGGGTGCGAGCGCGAAGGAAATACTTCAAATACTTTCACCAGATTTTCGTGAACCAGTGTATGATGGGTAAGATCAAATTCAAACTGTTGTTTTTGAGCAGGCGTTGGCAATTCGCCATTCAGCAGCAAATACATCACTTCGGTGAACGACGCCTTTTCGGCCAAATCTTCAATGCTGTAGCCACGGTAGCGAAGAATGCCTTGTTCGCCATCCAGAAACGTGATATTGGAAATGGTGCAACCGGTGTTCTTAAAGCCTTCATCATAAGTTACCAAACCGGTTTGGGCCCGCAGTTTGGTGATATCTACTGCCGATTCATTTTCAGTTCCGGTAATAATGGGAAGGTCGATGGATTTGTCGCCGTAAGTGAGAGTCGCTTTATCAGCCATGGTACACGCTATTTTTTGAGCAGGCCAAAAGTAAAATAATCCCGTATTTTTTAGTCTTTCCTGCCGAAAATCATCTGAAAGTGAAATCCTTTGTAGTAGAGGGATTTACGGTTTAAAGAATATTTTAATACAAATGATTTGAGGATTTGATAATTTGAGGATTTGATGATGAACGCCTGGCTTTTTTCTTGTCCCAATAGTCTTTCCGTCCAAAATCTTCCAGCAGTTTTAAACTTCCCTCACGTCCCGGGTTAGCGCAAAGAGCGCAAAGGTTGCGCAGAGAACGCAGAGAATGATTTGAGGATTTGGAAATTTGAGGATTTGGAAATGAAGTTTCGGTTTTCACGTCCCCAGCTTCCCTTCGTCCAAAACCTTCCAAAAGTCTCAAACTTCCATAACGTCCTTCCTACCGCAAAAGTGTTACGGTGCCGCTTTTCACGGCTGAATCGCCGTCCTGAAACGTAACCTTCACATCATAAACGTAAACTCCTGTTCCCGCAGGATTTCCGCGATACGTACCGTCCCAACCGCCATCGGGATTGTTGGAAAGGTACACGCTGTTGCCCCATCGGTCAAAAATTTGGAACTCGTAGGTTTGCACCGCACCGGGAGCGAAAGCGTGAAACACATCGTTTACGCCATCATTGTTTGGCGTGAATGCCGTAGCCGCAAAAATATGTTTGGCAGGATCGAGAGTTACGAAAATTTTTGCGGTGTCCTTACAACCATTGTGCTGATCGGTCACAATCACCTGATAGTAGGCACTTCGCACCGGAGTCACTTTTGGATTGGCGCAAGCAGCACAGTTGAGATCATCATCGGGCGACCATAAATAATAATACGAAGAAGTGTCGGGTGAAACGCTTAGCGGCAATTGCTTTTGTTCGCCATAAAAAACAGTAATGCTATCTGGTGTGGAGGCTACCACTTGTTGCGGTTGCGTGATAATGAGCGCCGTATCGGCCACGCAACCCGACTGATCGGTGAGTGTAACGCTGTACGTATCTGACGCCAAGGATTGCAATTGCGGTAGTGAGCTACCGTTATTCCATAAAAATGTAACGGGCGCTTTCCCTCCAATGGCTGAAACCGTTATGGCGCCATCGTTGTAGCCAAAGCAACTCACATTCTTGTGCTGATTAACCGATAGGTCGAAAACAGGCGCGGCCACAATAGTGTAGTTGGCCGTATCAACACAATTGTTCGCATCGGTAACGGTTACCGAATAATTTCCGGGAGCCAGCGGCGCAATAGCAGCGCCGGTTTGAGGCGGGGTGGTGCTCCATTGAAATTGAAAAGGGCCGGTGCCGCTAATGGCGGAAACGCTGATGCTGCCGTCGTTTTGGCCGTAGCAGCTTTCATCAGCCACACCATTTGGCGCCGTTATAATTTTAGGTAAAGGGAATACGTTGACGGTAACTATATTGCTGTAGAAGTCGCAGTTCAAATTGTCGGTAGCGCTAAACTGATAGGTTCCGGAATTCAATACCGTAATTGCCGATGAAGAACTTCCATTGTTCCAGCTATAGGTAGTGAATGCCGGTGCGGAAAGTATAACGCTATCACCGGCGCAAAAGTTCAGCGGTGCTGAAGCGCTGATGGTTGTAGCGGTTGCAGGTTGAAGAGTTACGGTAACATCATCTGAACCGGAACAGCCGCCAAGGGTTGCAGTAACGGAGTAAATCAGCGTTTGAACGCTTCCGGAAGTATTATGCAGCAAGAAATTTGGATTGGAAATACTGGTACTACTCAAACCTGCGCCGGGCGACCATTGATAAGTAACCCCGCTTTGTGGAGCGCTGCCCAAATGAAGTGTAGTGCCGGAACATATCGTAGTGTCGCGGCCGGCATTGGCGCTGATTACATTGCCGATGGTAATGTTGTGTGATGAAGCCGGTGCACTGCATCCATTATTATTTACAGCAAGCGTAACGTTCTTTACACCATTTGTTGTCCAGTGCACCTGATAGGGTCCGGCTCCTGAACCGGTGGCAATGCCTCCGTTAAAATTCCAGTTATATGCCGGATTGCCCGGATTCACGCCTGTTGCGGTGATGGTTACATCCTGGTTCACGCAAGCGGTTGGCGAATCAATGGTAAAAGTATTTTCGATAGAAGGATATAGCGTTACTTTCACGGTATCGGTGCTTAAGCAACCATTTGCCACAGCCGTAAGCACATATTTAGTAACTACTGAATCGCCGGTGTGGTTAGAAGTTGCCGAGTAAACAGGATTGGAAATTGTGGAATTACTAAGCGAATCAGCAGGCGTCCATTGATAGCTTACGCCTGAAACGCTTGCTGCGCCTAAGGTGGCGGTATTGCCGGCGCACAAATACTGATCGGTTCCGGTATTGGCCACCACACTATTGCTTACCGTTACAGTTTTTGAAGAAGAGGCGCTGTTGCAAGTATTGTTAGAAACGCTCAAGGTAATGGTCTTCACGCCGCTGCTGTTCCACTTGACGGAATAGGGCCCCGCCCCTGAACCGGTGGCGATACCGCCATTAAAGTTCCAGTTATACAAAGCAGAAACAGGATTAGAGCCTGTTGCCTGAACGATAACCGGACTTCCGGTACAAACCGAATTGGTGTCAATTGAAAAGGAGTTGTCGAGATTAGGTTGCAGTGCCAGCACAATGGTGTCCTTACTGCTGCATCCGTTTTGTGTGGCGGTTAAAATGTATTGGAAATTTTGTACGCTTCCGGTTCCGTTTTGTGAGGCAGAAAATGTGGGAGTAGCGCTGGCAGCGTTGGAAAGCGAATCGGCAGGGCTCCAGGAGTAGGTAACCCCTGAAAACGGTGTGGTACCAATGGTTAGCGGCGTTCCCGGGCAAACCGGTTGATCGCTCCCTGCGGCGGCAGTTGGTAAATTATAAACCGGAATACTGGCCGAAAAAGGCGAAGTACAGCCGCCAAAGGTAGCGGTGGCATCTACAGTTTTGGTGCCTGAGCCGGCCCATGAAATACTGTAAGGTCCGGCACCGCTTCCGCTCAGGACTGTGGCCCCGCCAAAGTTCCAGGAATATGATGCGCTGCCGTTGGGCGCCGTTAGCGCTACTGTTACCGGTTGATTTACACAAGCCCCGGTGGCAGGATTGAAAGTGAAAATAGGATTAACACTGCTGCCGCTGATATTCACATTACCGTTGCTGGTAGCCGAGCAGCCATAGCGGTCGGTAACGGTTACCACATAGTTTGTTCCGGTTGAAGGCGATGCGGAAATAGTTGCACCTGTAGCGCCGTTGCTCCAGTTGTAAGTATAAGGTTGTGAACCCAACAGCGTACTGGTGGAAAGCGTAACGCTGTTGGACGGACAAATCGTAGTATCGCGGGGCTTGGTCATTACCGGACAAAGGTTCACTTCGATCATTGGAATGCCGTTAGCGCCCTGACAGGCCAAATCATTCCAGGTAGCGGAAGTAGTGAGTTGTACGCAGTCTTCGCCATAGGTACACTGATAACTTCCGGAACAACCAAACGGAGAAGGCAGGCTGCACGAAGAGCAGCCGGGTTGAGTGAGGTCGTTATTGGGTTCGCCGGGTGCCCATTGTGTGAAGGTAAGTGGTGTGCCGTCGAGATTCACAAACGTTCCTTCTACCGCCTGATCGGTAGTGCCTATCCATACGTTGTAGCTGTTGAAGAATCCCTGAGCCTGAAGGGCCACTTTAACCCAAAAATTTTCTGTCACATCGTTCATTACGGCCATGTGCGCGCCAAAGGTTTGTGCAATGGGTTCTGCCGCATTCGCATCCATTGGAGTGGTTTTCACAAAGTACATGCTGCAAGGGGTGTTGCTCACGTTCACCACTTCCGTCCAACCTGCTGAGGTAAGTGTACTTCTGATCAGCGCCTGATTACAACCCGGGCTTTGCGCCAAGGCAGTCAACATGTTGAACAGAAGCCCTAAGGTGAGAACTAAACGATACATCTGCTTTATTTTTTGCGGCGGGAAGTTACGCATTTAGCAGAGTTTCACAGAGAAGCGCCTGTGCTTTTTAACAGCGCAACTGCTGGCCCACTTTCACTACGGCATCAATCATGTTTTTGAAACCGGAGGTGTTGGTAGGTTTGGTAAGAAATTTTTCGGCCCCGCTGTTCAGGCAATCTTCTACGTCCTTCTTTGCGGCAGATGTAGTAAGAATGATAACCGGAATTTGATGGAAGCGGGGATGGCGCTTCAGCGCCTTCAGCACTTCTTTTCCATGCATTTTAGGAAGGTTAAGATCCAAAATGATCTCGGTGGGCAAAGTGGTACACTTTTCAAGGTAAGGAAGTACTTCATCGCCTCGGATGATCACATTCAAATGATGTTCAACGTGGTGCGACGAAAGCAGTTCTTTAAACAACTCTATGTCATCCGGATCGTCCTCAACCAGTAGTAATATCAAGGGTTCTGTCATATGACATAAAGTTATATACTTATAAATTATAATGCAAATATCAACAGGCAAAAGACAGGAATTTAGAAGCTCGAAGAGATACGTTATGGGGGTGGGCGCATCGGCTGGTGGATTAGATGCCATCAACGAATTGTTCGCAAATATGCCCATTCACACCGGCTTTTCATTTGTGATTGTTCAGCACATTTCACCTGATCACAAAAGCCTTATGGCTGAATTAGTGTCGAGGCACACTTCTATGGAAGTTCGCGAAGCTGAGGATAAAATGCCCCTTTTGCCCAACCACATCTATGTAATTCCATCAGGGAAATTCATGACCGTAAAAAACCGAAAACTTCATTTGACGGAAAAAGTCAAGAGCCGGTTGCCGAACAATGCCATTGATGTTTTTTTCGAATCGCTTGCGGAAGACTTGAAAGAGCAAGCCATTGCGGTGATTCTATCGGGCACCGGAAGCGATGGTTCGAAAGGTATTGAAGAAATTAAGCGAAATGGCGGTATAGTAGCGGTACAAGATCCTGCCACTGCGGCTTTTGATGGCATGCCAAACAATGCTATTCAAACGGGTTTGGCCAACCTGATCGCCCCGCCGGAATTATTAGCTGCGGAAATTGCCGATTTTCTGAGTGAATCATCAGAACTTCGCTCGCTACGCCAATCAGTAGAAAGCGAGGAAGCGCTGCTTCAGGAATTGTTGCAGCTTATTAAACGCGAAACCGGACTTGATTTTTCGCAATATAAACGGCCCACTATTTTACGCAGATTGGCCAAGCGAATGTCTGAGCTCTCTATTCCGGGAATGAGCAGCTACATGCGTTATGTTCATTCCCATATATCGGAAGTGGAAATTGTGAGCAAGGAATTTTTAATCAACGTCAGTAAATTTTTTCGTGATACAGAAGCTTTCGATTTTTTGAAGGAAAGGATATTGCCCGAATTGTTGAAGTTGAATGAAAGTGATTCGGTAATTCGCGTCTGGAGTATTGCCTGTAGCACGGGTGAAGAACCGTATAGTTTAGCCATTCTGTTATCTGAATTTTTGGATCAGCAGCAGCGAAAGGACATACCCATCAAAATCTTTGCTACCGATATTGACCGTGAGGCTTTGGAAGCCGCTTCACTCGGAATGTATCGCAAATCCATTAAAGATGCAGTTCCGCCGCACTTGCTTATGAAGTATTTCATTTTTGAAAACAACCATTATCGGATCCATCCCGATATCCGCAAACTGGTGGTTTTTTCTTATCACGATATTATGAAAGATCCGCCTTTTAGCCGTATGGACATGGTGAGCTGCAGAAATATGCTCATCTACATCAATCCGCCACAACAACGTGAAGTGCTGCGTAAAATTCAATTCGCATTAAACATAGGAGGGTTCATGTTTTTAGGGCCCGGCGAAAGCCTTACGGCTATTCAGAACAGCATGGAAGAAGTGAACCGCAAATGGAAGTTTTTTAAATGTATTTCGAAAATGCGATTGACGAATTACGACAGCGTTTACATTCCATTAGAGCAACGGCTGGGATATCGGACTCCAAGCAGAAAAGAAACCGGATCATTGTTGCCCGAAGTTTTTCTGGAAACGCTATTCGCCACTAACAAAGTGGCCGGACTGTTGATTAACAAAGATTTTGAGGTGAAGGAAGCCATGGGTAATTACAAACACTTCCTCAACTTTCCTGAAAAAGGCTTTCACTTTAACTTATTAAAAATGGTGCATAGTGAATTGTCGATTGCAATTAGTGTGGCTTTGCATCGTGCCCTGAATCACCAGGAGGAAGTGGTAACCAACGTGGCTCATATTCATGCTGAAAGAAAGGTGCGCACCATAAACATCTCGGTAAAACCATTTGCTGCACGCAAAGAACTGGAAATGCCATTCTTGTTTGTGATACTGGAAGAAGTGCAGGAAACCCAACGAATGGAAACAGCAGCCATTGCAGCAGCGGGTTCGGATGCCAAATGGGTGGAAGAATTACAGCAGGAATTGAACGACACCCGGGCTAACATGCAAAATCTTTTGGAAGCAGTAGAAACTTCGAATGAAGAACTGCGGAGTGCTAATGAAGAAATGCTTTCTGCAAATGAAGAACTGCAAAGTACCAATGAAGAATTGCAATCACTTAATGAAGAACTTCATACCGTTAGTGCCGAACATCAATCGAAGATAAAGGAACTGCTGGAGCTGAACGATGACCTGAACAATTACTTCAACAACTCAGAAATCGGACAGTTGTTGGTTGACCGAAACCTCATCATTCGCAAATATTCGCCTGCAGTTAAACGCATCATTAATATCATTGATTCCGACCTCAATCGTTCTATCAATGATATCACCACTAAAATAAAATCGGTGAATCTTGCCGAAAACATTCGCTATGTAATCGAAAATGAAACAGTGGTAGAGAAAGAAGTGGTGCTCAGCAGTAATGCTTTCTATTTAATGCGAATTGCACCTTATGTAAAGGCCGATAAATCTTTTGACGGCGTTGTGGTGAATTTTATTGATGTTACCGAGATTAAGAATTTGCATAGTGTGGTTCAAGCTGTATTTAATATATCGCACAGCGGTATTGATGTGAAGAAGCCTGTGGTGGACGAAAGCGGCGCTGTAACCGGCTTTCAATACACGGCCTGCAATCACGCCTGTGAGAAACAGTTGGCGCTTCATTCCAACGATCTGCTCAATAAAAACCTGAACCAGCTCCCCG
Organism: Chitinophagales bacterium; assembly: GCA_046329575.1. Taxonomy (GTDB): domain Bacteria; phylum Bacteroidota; class Bacteroidia; order Chitinophagales; family LD1; genus UBA1941. The sequence goes on from JAXLUJ010000003.1 coordinate 255,261, forward strand.
ATTTGCAGCAGCCGTTTTTTAAGATTTTTGCTGATGTATATCAGTCGGGCAAGGCAGAAGAGTTTTCTTTTTTCGATGAAAAGAACAAACGTTGGTACGAAGTAAGGGTGGCTAAGATGCTGGATGGCATCGTTACCACTTCAACCGATGTTACCGATAAAAAGCAAACCGAAGATTTACTTCAGGTAAATTTCACTGAGTTAAAGTCAGCTTCTGAAAAACTGGAAGCTACCAATCTTCAATTAGAGCAAACCAATCTCGATTTGATGCAATTTGCATCCATCGCTTCGCACGATTTGAAAGAGCCTTTGCGTAAAATTGAGGCGTTCGGCAATTTGTTGTTAGAACGATTAAAGGAGCGTTTCAGCAAAAGCGAATTGAGCTATCTGGAAAAGATCATTAAGTCGGCTAACCGCATGCAGCGGCTTATTGAAGATGTTCTTACCTTTTCTAAATTATCGAATAGCGAATTGCCTCGGGAAGAAGTGGATTTGAACAGAGTAGTTTATCGCATACGCGAGGATCTGGAGATTGCCATCTTCGAAAAGGGAGTGTTATTTGAAACCGACATCCTTCCGGTGATCTATGCAGTAAAAGGGCAAATTCAGCAACTTTTTCAAAATCTGATTAGTAACGCCATCAAGTTTTCCGGTGACCGTAAATTGAAGATCATAATTGCGAAAAAAATGCCGGAAGCCGCACAGATAAAAGCTTTGGGTATTGATCCAACGCGATACATTGGCATTAGTGTGCGCGACAACGGAATTGGCTTCGATGATCGATTTAAAGACAAAATTTTTGGCATATTTCAGCGGTTACAAGGCAATCAGTATGAAGGCACCGGCATTGGGTTAGCTATTTGCCGCAAGATTGTGGAGAATCATCACGGATTTCTTTTGGCAGAAAGCAAATTAGGCGAAGGATCAGAATTCCTGATTTTGTTACCGAAATAATCACCAGTCTTGAATGCGCTCTTCGCTTCTTTCGCTGCTGCGCATATTGCTTCTGAAATAGTAAGTGTAGCCAATTACTAAACCGATGTTGTTCACTACCGTCTTCATGCCTTCTGATGGAGCGCCGCGCAGCAGCAGATATTGATCGGGCGAAGTGAAGTTGACAACTCCACTTCGGTCGGCGGCAATGCCGAAAGCATAGGTTACACCCAAGGAAATGTCGTTCGAGCCTCGATTGTAGGACGTACCCAGCGAGAAATGCATCAAATGCCAATACGAAGGCTCCAGCGAGTTGAGTCCCGATGCCACGGGCAAAAAGTTCATCTTATTGTTGAAATCGGTATGAAATCCGGTGAGGATCTTAAACTTATTTTTGATGCGGTAAGTGAACCCAATGGCAACATTGGCCACGGGTTTCGAACTGGTGCGCACTACCAAAAAGTTCTTCACCGGCGTGCCGCCGTAGGCGTCGGCCGGCCGAACTACCGCCTCATCCGTTCCGCGTACCACATCATAAGCCGGAACGCCTAAAAAATATTCTGCGCTGAAATCGAACTTGAGGTCTTTATTACTGTAGGTGGCGCCAACGGCAAAACTGGGAACGGTTTTGTACAATGCCTTAAGGTTACTTTGTTCATCGGAGATCAGAAAGGATGGATAGCGGAAAATGGCATGGGTATCAGTAGCGTAGATATTGAGATTGTAGGCTTCGATATTCCGGTACAAGCTGCCACGGCCCCAGATAGAGGCAGATGGCAAGGTAACGGCCAACCCCACTTTCACTTTGTTGAGATTAATGCCTATGCCCAGTTTGAAGGCCATTCCGATATGGTCGATACGAAGGTTGGTCAGTTCATTGGAAGCTGCCACATAGGGCGTAATTTTACTGGTATCAATTTGAAGCGCATCGGCATTAGTTTCAATGGTAGTGCGGTTTTCAAGGTTCAGATAAGTTCCGAAAACAGATCCGCCTACCGAAACTACATCGTTGATGCGATAGCCAAAACCGAGACCAAACCAGGTTTCGATGGCGTTCAAATCATATTCCAAACGAGCTTTGTATAATTCATCGCCGGGCGCGCCCTGAATTACATCGTAACGCATTTCGTGCGAAAGGTTGTAACGCACACTGGTTCGGTTGCGAATGAAAGTGCCGTAATAAATTTTGAGTTTGGGAACTTTCTTGAAAACGAAAGATCCGCCAAGGAATTCGGGATAGAACAGAATTCGGGTAGAACGGGCATTCAAGCCGGTGCCGGCCACGTTCTTCAAATTCACCATGTTCAGCTCATAAATGTTGGCGCTTACGCTAATCTTTGGATTGTCGATAAAGCCCATCAATCCCGGATTGTAGTACATGGCGGTATTATCGCGGCACGAGGCCACCACCGCACCGCCGGTGAGGGTGCCATTGGCGCCAAACTGTTGTGCCCAATAATGATTTTGAGCAGTGGCCGCCAACGAAAGTAACAGCAAAAAAGTAAAAACGATTCGCACCGGATGCGAAGAAAAGAAGATATGTGAAAAGAATTGGCTGTCTAAAATTCGCTTTTATCTACAAGGATGTTGGAAAGAAGATAAGTGTACCTTTTTCAAACTTTTACATTTTTGGAAAATGAAGCTGGAAGACAGTTACCGACATAAGGGATTGCGAAAGGACCTGGTGAAATTGCTCCGCCAAAAAGGGATCAGTGATGAACGGGTACTTCAGGCTATCGACCGCGTTCCCCGGCATTTGTTTCTTGGCAACAATTCTATTTTCGATGTAAAGGCTTACGAAGATGTGGCTTTTCCAATAGGAGAAGGCCAAACCATTTCCCAACCCTTTACGGTTGCCTTTCAAACCGAATTGTTAGAATTGGTAGAAAAGGAAAAGGTGCTGGAAATCGGCACCGGAAGCGGCTATCAGGCCGCTGTGCTGGCCGAAATGGGCGTGCGGGTTTTTTCGATTGAAAGGCAGCGAAAACTTTACGATCGCACGCGCAAGTTGCTGAACGACCTGAACTATACTAACATCAAAATGGTATTTGGTGATGGCTTTGAAGGATTGCCCACCTTTGCGCCTTTTGATAAGATCATCATAACAGCCGCAGCCCCGGAACTCCCCAAAAAATTGCTGCAACAATTGATGATTGGCGGGCAGATGGTGATTCCTCTGGAACGCGATGGCCGAACACAAATGATGCGGCTTACCCGCACCGATGAGAACGAATTTGAAGAGGCGGTTTTTTCGGATGCCGCCTTTGTGCCCATGTTGAAAGGAAAAGTGTTTTAGCGGGCAACCGGAAGTGTAGAAATTCGCTCTTAAGATTGTAGCATTCGATTATCTTAGAGCAGTTTAAGAGTAGTTTTCGTCTGCCTCAAAATAAATCCACTTTACTGAAACAAATTCACTTCATGATATTTCGTAAACTCACGGTGTGCTTTGTCTTTTTAATGACTGCCATTTTTGGTATGGCACAAATTACTTTAGACACTTCCGCCACAGCGCTGCAAATGGCAAAATTTCTAGCCGGTTCGGGCATTACCGTCAGCAATGCGAAACTTCACTGCGCAGCAGGATCATCGGGGAAGTTTAACGGCGGGCTGGGCGTTCAACTGGGCATTGAAGATGGCGTAGTGTTATCGTCGGGAAATGTTCTCGACATCTCGTATCCTGCTGATGGAAACGGTAGTTTAAGTACGCAGCCCATTTCAACCATTACCAACGATAGTTCTGACGCTGACCTTCAGGTTTTGGCCACCAATAACGATGTGCACGACGCTTGTGTGCTGGAATTCGATATGGACGTGGATGGCGATTCGCTAAAATTTAATTATGTATTTGCTTCGGAAGAATATCCGGAATATGTATGCGGTACAGTGAACGATATTTTCGCCTTCTTCCTGAGTGGTCCAAAACCGGGCGGCGGCAATTACACCAAGGTTAATATTGCAAAGATTCCGGGTACCAACCTGCCGGTAACTATCAACTCGCTTAATCCAGGCGTTCCGGGAGCCAATGTGTCGGGAACTTGTAATGGCCCGGGTGAATCACTGGCATATAGTAGTTTATATACTGATAATAGCGGAAACCCCGGTTTGGCTTTTGATGGCCTTACACATCGCCTGCGCGCTATTGCGCCCACTGTTCCCTGCGAAAGTTATCACCTCAAAATTGCACTGGGCGATGTGGGCGACGAAGCCTTTGACTCCGGCGTATTTCTGGAGGCGCGAAGCATCAGCAGTACGAATGTAAGTTTGGTGGCAGGCGTAACACCGGGCAATTTTGTGAATGCCGTGGAAGGTTGTAATTCCAGTGGATTTAAAATTTCTATTGATAGAAAACTCAGCCAAGCCTATACGTTAAACTATAGCATCGGAGGAGCGGCTACTTCAGGATCAGATTATACGCCGGTATCGAATGCGGTAACTTTTCAGTTAGGCGACACCACCGCCTATGTTACCATTGATCCGATTGCCGATCATATCAGCGAACCCAATGAATCGGTGATATTATATCTGCTCAATTCCTGCAATAATCTGCCATACGACAGCGCCGTGATTTATATTCAGGATTCGGTGGTGGCTATTTCCGTTACTCCTGACGATACGATTTGCCGTGGCGAAAGCACCTTGCTTTTGGCTCAAGGCGCTAATCACTTTAAATGGACTCCGGCCAACGGATTGTCTTCCGATACCCTTGCCACTATTGTTGCAGCCCCTTCAACTTCTACCAAATATTTTGTTCGTGCCGATGTGGGCCCGTGTTATGATATTGATTCGGTCACCATCATTGTTCGCGACGCCGAATATACTGTGGAAGCAGGGCCTGATGATACGATATGCCTGAATGATGCGGCTTTGATTCATTTGCAATTCAACGGCAACCAGGCGCCGTATAACATTCAATGGTTTGGCAAACCACTCAGCGATTCTACATCTGCTGATCCTGTGGCCAATCCCGTTGTTTCTACAACCTATCAAGTATTGGTGACCGGCAAAAACGGATGCACCCAACGCGATTCTATTCGGGTAGTAATTAATGGCGTAGGACCTCAGGTAGTAGTGCGTTCCGATAAGAACGATGTATGCTTCGGCGATACCATTCACCTGGAAGCCGAAATTTTTCCGGTAAGTTGTGGCATTGCGGCTAACCCTTGCGGTGGACTGGTTTCGCAGGGCACCGTTGGTAATGGAACAGTCACTTTTGGCAGCACTCCTTTCGAAAGCAGTTTTCGGGGAGAACGTATTCAAATGCTTTACCGCGCCGATGAACTGACAGCTGCAGGAGTGAAGCCCGGTACCATTACCGATATCGGATTTGATGTGTTTGCCAACGGCAGTGGCGGTGCGGCTTACAACGGTTTAAGCATGAAAATGGGGTGCACTGATCAAGACCACATGAACAGCAATTTTATTTCGGGTCTTACTTTGGTTACGCAACCCGCACCTTATATCATTCTTGGTACCGGAATCTTTCCTGTTACGCTCGATAATCAATACAACTGGGACGGGCATTCCAATCTGGTGATTGAAATTTGTTGGGATAACACCACTTCTACCAGCAATGATGATCGGGTGAATGCCACTACCACCAGCTATCCTTCAGTTGCTATTGATGAAAAATTTTCTGGTCCGCAGGCGGGCTGTAATCTCAATAATCCATTCACTTCAAATTCACGCCCCAATATTTTGATCACATACTGCCCGGCTCCTCCGGTAAGTTATCAAATTGGATGGACGCCTGCTGCCGGCCTCACCCAGCCCGATTCGCTCAAAACTGCGGTAGCATTAGATCACAATCAGGTTTATGTAATGACGGCTTCCGATGGTCAATGCAACGGTCGTGGCATTATAGATCTGCATCAGCGGCGATACGCGGCAACGGCCATTCCTGATACCGCCATTTGTGAAGGCAATAGTGTTATGCTGAATGTGAAATTAAGCGGCGATTTACCACTTCAACCCATCAACTGTGGCAGCACAGCCATTAATTGCAGCGGTCCTGATGTTCGCTATGTTTTAGATTCTACCAATAACACCATATTCACCGGCCCATTTGATTATTTTGGTGAAGATTCGCGTCAGCAAATTTTGTATAGAAAAAGCGATCTGCTGGCAGCAGGTGCTAAGCCGGGAAGCATTTCTTCACTTGCCTTTAAAGTAGCTTCGCAGTTTTCAGGAAGAACACATTCCAACCTGAATATAAAATTAGGTTGCACCGACAAGGACACCATGAGTTTGGATATTGGCTGGATACCGGTTACCCAGGTGCTATCACTTGATTCCTTCACAGCTTTAGTAGGCTGGAACGAATTTAATTTCGACAACACCTACAACTGGGATGGGAACAGCAATTTGGTAGTGGATGTTTGTTGGGACAATCCGGATGGTTCCGATTTTCCGCAATCGGCCTATGTGTTGGGCGAACCCGTAGGTTATGATTGTAATCTGCTTGCCACATCTGATCTTGCTCATGGTTGTGCGCTCAATATTATTAACGCGTTCTCCGGTTCCGAACGCCCAATGATTCGCTTTAAAATGTGTCCGGCTCCGCTGGCTCCGGTTACCTATAATTGGGCATCTAACAGTTCCCTTTCAGCAACAACTGTCAGTAACCCTGTGGCTACACCTGCCACTACTCAATCCTATTCGGTTACGGCTACTTTTGCCGATGGATGTACCCGTACCGATACTGTTACAGTGGTTACAGCGCCATCCTTTCAGGTTACTCCTGCATTTCGCGATACGCTTATTGAAACCGGCGCCACTATTGCCATTCCGGTTGATGCTTCAGTTTCCGGCGTAAAGTTTCAATGGCAGCCCAATTTGTATCTCGACGTAGATACCGGAAAATTAGTGCACGCTACTCCCAATGATTCGATTGTTTACCGGATATTGGCAAACAATGGTTTCTGTTCCATGATCGATTCGGTGGCTATTCATATAAAGGCTATCCATCGCGATACTTTCGCTTTTGTGATGCCGAATGCATTTACCCCCAATGGCGATGGAGTGAACGATTTGTTTTTCCCTGTTTTTAAAAATGGAAAAACACCGCCGGTAAAAGCGTTCCGAATCTACAACCGTTGGGGAGAAATGGTTTACGATAACCCAACGCAGGGATGGGACGGCCGGTTGAACGGCATGGCGCAACCCAGCGAGCAGTACACCTATTTCTTTAGTGTAGAACTGGAAACGGGTAAGGAAGAGCACCACATTGGAAATGTAACCCTCTTGCGTTGATCAGATCTCGTTAACGTCCTCTAATGAGGTAGTTGTGAATGTAATTTTCATGATGGAAGTTTCAGCCAAAGCTGCACTTCCGAAATAGTGTGGAACATACCCTACAACACGCAATTTTATATCCGTGCCAGTACGTACACTAAACTGAAAAGAGAATGGAAATGAACGAACCAAATAGTTATATCCGATACACTTCTATGGCGGTAGAAATGCTGGCTACCATTGCCATTGGAACCGGTTTAGGTTGGTGGCTCGATCGTCATTTCGAAACGCCGAAACCGTATTTTACTGCCGGTTTATCGCTGGTGTTTGTGCTGGTGGCGCTGTTCCGCGCTATTCGCCCTTTCTTGAAAAAATAGCGTTCTAATCGAAATCATAGAACACTTTCCCGAATTTTTCCCAAATTTCGCTTCCATGGAAAGTATAATCATCGGCATTGCCGGAGGTTCCGGTTCGGGAAAGACCACTGTGGTGAGGCGAATCATGGAACATTTTTCCAAACAAGATCTGGCTATCATTCCGCAGGATAGTTATTACAAAGACAATACCGGCGTTTCTATGGAAGACCGGATGAAGATTAACTTCGACCATCCCGATAGCATTGAGTTTGACCTGCTGGTAAAGCACATGAAGGACATCCGCAATGGAAAAGCCATTGATGAACCTACTTATGATTATGTAACCATGACGCGTTTGAAGGAAACCATCCACATCGAACCGCGGCATGTAATGATTGTGGAAGGTATTTTGTTGTTTACTGATAAGCGGGTGCGCGATCTTTGTACCATTAAAGTGTATGTTGATGCTGAGGCCGATGATCGGTTAATTAGAATTATTGAGCGCGATATGAATGAGCGGGGCCGTGAGGCCAATGATGTACTGAAACGCTACGCACTGGTAAAACAAATGCACGATCAGTTCATTGAACCCACAAAAAAATTTGCCGATATTATTGTTCCGCAGGGTGGCGAAAACAAGGTAGCCATTGATGTTTTGGCTTCTATGATTAAACAAAAACTTTACGCCAAACAGGAAGCCGTTAAAAACTGATTCATAGCCTTTCGCAATTTCACTACCACCAATCCCGTAATTCGTAATTGAAATCTCGTAATTGATTTTTATTTAGGGGGTTGTAACTAACCCTTGTGGCTAAGGTTGCGATACTGCTTCAGCCCTATGCGCAGGCATTCCAGAGCTTTTGTAATATCCTCTTCATTCAAAACATAGGCAATACGCACCTGATTCAAACCTACATTTTTGGTAGAATAGAAACCGTTGGCCGGCGCCATCATCACAGTAGCACCCTCATGCGAAAATGATTCCAGCATCCATTGGCAAAACGCATCAGAGTCGCTAACCGGCAGTTCTGCTACCACATAAAAAGCACCTCCCGGATTTGGGCATTTTACACCCGGTATGGCATTCAGGAGTGTTACGGTAAGGTCGCGTCTTGACCGATACTGTTTTTTCACCTGCTCATAGTACGGTTGGCCCAGATCGAATAACTTTTCGCCGGCCAGTTGGCCCAACGATGGCGGGCTTAGCCTGGCCTGCGCAAATTTCATGGCAGCTCCCAACACGGCCTTATTTCGCGTAACTAAGGCGCCTATGCGTGCGCCGCAGGCGCTGAAGCGCTTCGATATCGAATCGATCACCACAATATTTTCTGTAACACCCTCCAATTTCAAAGCTGAAAAATGAGGTTCGTCGCCATAAACAAACTCGCGATACACTTCATCTACAAACAGAAACAAATCGTATTTCAAGGCAATTTCCCGCAGCACTTCCAATTCCTGCCGGCTGTATAAATAGCCTGTAGGATTGTTTGGATTGCAAATCAGAATGGCCTTGGTTTTGGGGCTTATCGCTTTTTCGAATTCGCTGATTGGAGGTAACGCAAATCCATTTTCAATAGCACATGGAACCGGCTTCACCACAATGTTTCCACTGGTGGCAAAACCAATGTAATTGGCATACATCGGCTCAGGAATAATCACTTCATCGCCTTCGTTCAAACAACTCATCATGCCAAACAACAGCGCCTCGGAGCCGCCGTTCGTTATAATAAAGTTGGAAGGGGTTACCGAAATGCCCAGTGAATTATAGTATTCCGAAAACTTAGCCTTATAACTCGCAAATCCGTCGCTGGGGCAATAGGCCAAAACTTCCATATTCAAATGGGCCAGTGTATCCCAAAAGGGTTTGGGCGTGGGGAGGTCGGGCTGGCCAATATTCAAGTGATACACTTTGGTTCCGCGTTTTTTTGCACCATCAGCAAAAGGCACCAGTTTCCGAATGGGAGATGCAGGCATTCGATGCCCTTTTTGCGAAATAATTGGCATGCGTTCTTGTTTTGGAGGCGCCAATGTGCGAAGGTTTAGCGAAGAAAAATAATCGAAGCGGCCGGGTTGATTGTAACTTGCAGAAAATCAGAAACAACGGTGCCTGCCAAATTGAAAAATCTTATTCTACTTTCTACCTCGAGAGGCTAAAATTGCACTTTAGTTACCACAATTAGTTTTTCTGAGCGGGCGCAGCTATTACCGGCAGAATCAGCCTGAACAAATGCGATTTTGCAATTGACAGGAAAGGCCATAAGCGGCGAAAGACCTGAATTTTCCAATCCGGAAATGGCACGATAGGTTTGACCGTTTATAGAAACATAATAACCACCGCAACAGGCGCATTTGGTGTAATCGTATCCATTGATAGTTGCATTGGTGAGTTTAGAGCAGCCCGTAAGCCACATTAACATGACGATGGCATAAAAAAATGATTTTACCATGGCTTTGGAATTTGGTTGAGAATAAAGGTAAAACAACGGCCCGGATTTTCGTAACGCTAAGGACGCCCGGCGGAAAGGGATCAGCTTATTTTTTTTGACTGAACGCGGTAGCGATCGCAGCGGAAATCCTTTTTGCGCGGCAATCCGGATGTAGTGTATAAGTGGTATCGGTAAGCCGCGCAAAAAGATTGCAGCGGAGAGCGCGGCATCCGCCATCCGTTTCCCTTTAAATCAGAACGGCTTGCTTTATCAACTTTTGTTAACCGGTTTTGCAAAATGTGCGGGGCTTGCTTTCTTTACCTTGGAAAATTTGTAGAAAATGAAAAAGATCGTCCTTCTGTTTTTAGCCGCTGCTTGCTCTACGGCTGTTGTTTTTGGTCAGGCTCACGAGGTGAAGCCCATTAATGAAACCTCAAAAGTGGTGAACCCGAATGCGCCTAAGATTAAGCTTTTGGAAGAAAGTTTTGATTTCGGAACGGTGGTGGAAGGACCTCAGGTGACGCACGATTTCAAGTTCCGTAACGATGGTAAAGAACCTTTAGTACTCTCAAATGTAAGGGCATCTTGTGGCTGCACGGTGCCTACCTGGCCAAAAGAACCGGTGCTTCCCGGAAAAGAGTCGGTAATTTCAGCCACTTATAATACGCAAGGCCGGGTGGGGAATTTTACCAAAACTATTACCATTGAGTCGAATGCTTCGGAGCCGTCGAAAGTGGTTACCATTCGCGGTGAAGTGATTCGCCCTGAAGACGATAAAAGCATTCCATTAGCGCGCCCGTCGATGATGGCTGCGCCTAAGAACTGATCACATTTCCACTAGTTTGTTATACACCCGCATCCACCTGTCGGGAATCTCTTCCTTGCAGGCCATGTCATAATCGCTTTTTGAACAAGGAACCATTTGATGGCGCGCGTATTTTTTGCGGTCGCCATACGGAAGTTCCATCCACCAGCGGTCGGTCAAACGGCTTTTCCAAAAAACCAGTTCATGGTCGTATTGCTCCAGCTTAACTGTGAATTTTAGGAAGTTGTCCATGTTCTGTTCGTTGGGAACATCATTCCGGCGATTATAAAAACCTTCCATAAAATACCAGATGGCTTGCGCGATTAATTGCGAAGTTTGGTGGCGATGGTCGCAATCAGGATTGTATTCATAAATGCCGAATGAGCTGAGTTTATCGCTCATGCCGGCATAGCGGGCAATCTGACAAAGTTCTTCACCTGAAAAACCATTGGGTGAGGCCAGCGCATGGCCGGGCGCATCGGCCATACGAACGGCTGAAATATCGATGCTCACCATATCAGCATCTCTGAGAATGGGTTCGGTGTTTTCAATATGTTCGCGAATAATGCCCAAACGCTCGCAATCAAAATTCAGCGACTCGAGCATATCCACAGCGTTTTTGTCGTTCAAATAGGTTTGATAGCCCAGATGCGAATAGTTGAACAGATAGTTGGGGTTATGCGCCAGAATGGGCATCATATAACTGTTTGAGTCCATTTGAGCGGCGGGCTGCGCAATGTCGATGCGTTCATCTACCACCACCAGATTGATCAAGGTGTACAGTTCCTGATAACTCAGGTATTGCCCGAAAGTAAGATCGTGCGAACCACCAATCACCACCGGGATTACATGCCGTTGGTACAAGTTTAGTATCACTGAGGCCAAACCGAAGTAGGTGTCTTTTAGTGTGGCGCCGGGTTTTACTGAGCCCAGATCAATGATCCGAAACGGCTTCTCCATTCCGGGAAGAAACAGTTTGTAGAGTTCCTGACGCACCGGAATCGAAGGATCGATTGATGGGATGTTGTCTTTCGAACCTCGTGTTTCAAAAACGCTGATAATAGCGATATCAAAGTGTTCCAAATCTACTTCGCTGCCATCATAGAAGTAAGTTTGTGCATGAACCTGACTGGGTTCAAACAAGTGTTCCTCCAGCCAATCGTACGCGGGCAGTGGTTCCAGAAATTCGTAAAGCATACTTGGGTATTCCTATCAAAAATCTAAGATTTACGAATAGGCGCTACTACCATTTCCACAAGCGACCAATGAAGTGAACTCAATTTGCGAATCAGTTGATCTTGAAACGAAATCCAGCAAATGCCATTGCGCCGCGCAAGGGTCCCCACACCAATGAGGCATCGAATTGCGGCGCGTTAGGCGCTGAATTGGAAATGATAGCATTATGTTGCGTTTGGTTCAACATATTTTCGGCGCCCAAATAAAATTCCCACTTCGTTTTAAGAAGGTAAGTGACCTGAGCATTCCATAAGAAATAATCTTTCGAAGTTACCGCCCTTTGATTGGCTGCATCGTTGATAGCTGTTGATGGCACGCGCGATTGGCCGTACCAGGTGAGCGAACTGTTGAATCGCCAATGTTTCTTGCGGGTGGTATATTCCAATGCCAGCAACCCTTTATGTTTCGGCCGGAATGGAACGGTTTTCAGCACACCGCCGTAAGTAGCCCTTATATCGTCAAATTTGTAAGCCACTTTCACATTGAAATTTCGGATCACATCATAATCTGCTTCAACCTGTAAACTATTGCTGAACGATTTTCCATTCAGATTATAGAATCGAAGTAAGCGCGCGTCTTCCAGGTCAACAATCAACTGGTTTTGAAAATCAGTACGGTAGAAATCGACACTCAAATTGCCTTCGCGGAAATCTAAAAGGAATTTATAACTGATGCTGCCGCCGTAGTTCCAGGAACGCTCAGGAGTAATTTTTGACGGCAGTTCAATGGTTCTATTGCTGGAAAGAAGACCATAGTTTTCAGCAAAAAGTACCGGAACATGATAGCCACTACCTGCCGAAGCGCGGATGCTTAGTGCGTAAAGTGGATTCCACTTCAATTGTAAACGCGGCGATAGAAAAGGTCCATACAACGAATGATAATCGGCGCGAAGTCCGCCAACTACAAAAAATGTTTTTCTGTAATGATAGCTCACTTCGGCAAATGCGCCGGGAACCAGTTCCAGCCGCCGGTATTGCCACTGCTGCAGTTGCTCTGCGGTATGATTGGTTTGAAAAGAAGCGCCAAGTTTGATGTCGCCGGTTTCATCGGGCAATTCATGCTTGTAAATCAGGTTCAGGTAACCGAAATGTTCGCGTGCCTGATAATTGCGCGTTCCAATAAAACCAAGCTGTTGGTGGAAGTAATATTTGTATTGAACTCCTAAACTGGATTCTTGCCAAACGAAACCGGTTTTTGCGAAAGCATCAGCCCGAAGGGTTTTCAGGCGCATGCCCCAGAACGATTGAGCTGCCTGCGTTTTACCAAAGTCGAATTTCATTTGCCCGCCTTCGCGATCTTCTGCCAAAAAATTGATGGCAGCTATGAAGTTGAACAATTTCCCACTTTGATAGCCCCAACGGTCCATCACATGCACCGCCTTAGTAAGGGGATTGTCGATAAATCCATCGTGGTTGAAGTCCATGCGCACCGCATTGATATTACCGTGAAGCAACATAGCGGCAGCCCATTTCGGATTTTTCATTTTATGCGCGGTGTACAAATTCAATTCCGTGCGTGCATCCTGATTCACATATAAGTTGGCATAGAACAACTCGGCGGCATGTGGTTTTTTCAATTCGATGTTAATTTGACCGGTCATGGATTCATATCCATTTACTACACTTCCTGCGCCCTTGTTTACCTGAATGCTGTTCATCCATGGCCCGGGCATGTAAAGCATACCAAAGGTGCTGCCTAATCCACGTAAATAAGGAATGTTCTCCATCATCATTTGGGAGTAGTTGCCATCTAAACCTAATAAGCGAATTTCTTTGGCACCACTTACCGCATCAGCATAAGTAACATCTACACCGGCTGTATTGGTAAAACTTTCGCTAAGGTTACAACAGGCGTCTTTCAACAGGCCCAGCGGACCAATCACTTCCAGATTCTGCACGGCCTGTTGATCGCGGCCACCTTGTTTTTTAACCACCTCTACTTCGCGTATATGCTGCACTGAATCTAGTGCATGCTGCGCCTGCGCCGTTCCAAACAGCCCGATTGCTGAAATCAGTAATACCGTTCTATGTGCCGCAGTTTTCATTAATGCTTGCATTTACCGCTTCGGTATTGGCAACAATTGGCCAGATTCTTATATGCCGCTTCATCAGCCTTGTACGTATCGGTGTCATAACCGGCATTGGCTACCAGATGGTGAATACTGTCGAGGCTGATAACAGCCGAATCAAATTTCACTTTCAGTATTTTAGAATCCGGATTCCACTGCGCCGCTTCTATACCGTTTACTTTAAGTGCTGCTTCAATTTTGCTTTTGCACATCTCGCAATTGCCCTGCACTTTGAACCCTGCTTTTTGCATGGTAGATTGAGCAGAAACATTCATCATAATAATATGGAACACGAGCAGCAACAACATGCGCCCGCTTTTAATAACGTTGGCTTTCATCATTTAATTTTTTGAGAAATAAAAAAATAGCAATGGCTGTAGGAAACAGCGCTACTCTAAATGCGTAGCACGCGGAAACGGAGATAAATTTCCGTGAGCGGAGCGAAGGAAGCTATGCTGTTGTTTACTGCCGAAGAAGCGGCCGTAATAATTTTCGGAAAGTGCAGGTGAGGAATTGCAATAGCATGGTGAGCATGAAAGTCAAAATCAGTAAAACTGACATCCTGAGCTGCAGTAACTTTCAGCGTGGTGCTTTTGGTTTCGCAACAACCCGCCGGTCTTTTTTTCTCGCAACAGCAGTTGTCACTTTTCCCGGAAAGGTTGATACCAATAGCCGCTAATCGCCCGTGGCAATAGTGCGCTTTTACTTCTACACCGGCCGAAGCCAGTAAGTAGAAAACAGTAAGCAACAGGACCTTGATCGATTTCACGAGTTGAAAATACGGCTTTTCAAAGAATAGTGTATCACAAATTTGTCAAAAACATTATTGCATCGCTTGCCGAAGTAGTTCGAATGCATCGCGGTTGTTCTGCCGATGCACTGCCGAAAGCACGCTTCTTTTTTCTCTTTCAGTAAGATGAAGACTTAGTGCTGCTTTCTCGTCACTTTTCTCTGGTATATATTCAAATGAAATCACCTGAATGCGGCCATGCAGCGCCTCATTAATGTAAGCCAGTTTCTGATCAATTAGAAAGTTTTCGAAGGTCATCATATTGCCAAAGATGGTTCCCAGCGGATTCGTAAACTTCGTAAACAAGCTTTGGCGATCCATCGAATCAATGGCCTCATCGCGGGCGCCGTCGCGCACCTGAACGATTACTACACCACTGGTGTTCTCATTAATCCAGTCTTTGAATGTTTGCAGAAATCTGCAAGTGGTTTCATAGCCCATATTATCGAGCGCACCTCCGTCAAGCACATAGGTTGGCGGACTGCTTGGTAGTACAGGATTGGGAAACATCAACGGAAAGGAGGCGTTCATCCTGGCCGCTGAAATGATTTTGAGATTGTCGCCTCGCTGTTCTTTGAAAAATCGGCAAAAATCAACGGCATCAATCTCGAAATCTTTGTTGGTAGTATACCTACCAACAGGCCGCATCAGAAAACTCACCGGTTGAGATGATATATAAAAGCGACGCGCATCGTTCATCACTTCGGTGTGGAAAATCATTAGTGGTATGCGGGCTTTTCTTTCTGCTTCGTAATAATCGCGTATGCGGTGATTGCTCACATTGCCGGTGTTTTCAGCCAGCTTTAGCTCCATCATATATCCACGATCTTTCCAATACCGGAAAGTATCTAACCGAAACTGATGTACAGGAACAAAAAGATCATTGCTGAGCATCGAAACGCACATGGGGTTCAAAAGGTCGTAGCCCACCTGCTGCGCATAAATGCTGTCCTGCAAATTGATGATTGATCCTTTCTTCTTTTCCCAAAAAAGATCGCGCATCACCATGCCGCCAAACATGCCGCCTGATGCGCCTGAAATCATAAAGGTTTTGTCGAATAATTTGCCTTCCAGTTTTCTGTCGGCTTCCTGCAACACCGCTGTGCTGAACATAGCAGCTCGCAGTCCGCCTCCGCTAAGGTTCAGAAACAATAGTTTGGGTTTGTTGCCATTTACAGTTGTGGTGATATTCTTTCTTCGCCAGTTTTCAAGAATGGTATTGAAGTGCTGCACATCCCGTGAAATGTTCTCGGGCGTGGCTATTTTCTTAAACTCCTCTTTACTGTAAACCGCAGGCTTGGTATTGTAATCAAGACCATAAACCTGATTTTTATATCCAAGAAAATCATGTTGCGAAATTTCATTAATGCCAATAAGGAATGCAAAAATGGCTACCGTTCCCCAACCACCTGTCCAATAAATTAACACACCAAATAACGACATCAATACCGAAAGGAACATAAAGGCGCTGGCAGCGGTAGGTAGCTGGAAATACGGCTTCTCCATTACAAATCCAATAAACACAATGAACAGAAACAATACCAGTTGTGCCATCAGCGTATTGCGGTGGTGTTGGCGGTAAATGGTGAGCAATAAATCATCATCATAATGATCAACAGCGCGGGTATGCCGTACGGTTAATTTATGCGATACAAAATAATCGACGCGCAAAGGCAGGTCTGAAATAATCTTCTCGTTATAATTGAACCAGCGCGTAAGCCATGTTTTTTTTCGGCGCTCGCGCTCTTCTTTAATAACCAGAGCCGTTTTGTTGGTGAAGGTGAAATATACCGCCGTAGTCAATAGCATCACCACAAAACCGGCAATAAATCCTAGTAATTCCAGCATCACATGCCAACGCGAGGCGTACTGATCTTGTAGCTGGAATCTACTGGCCGCAGTAAGGTAAGTGGCAATGAATAGAAATGGAATGATAGCGTTGTTGATAAAAAATACGCCCATCGGCTTTTGAAAGCTGGGCATAAAACTGAACCGATGACTGTGCAGAATATAACAGTTCAGGTTCCAGGTCACAAAAAAAGTCCCGAAACCCATTCCCGTTAATGCAAAACTGAAATAACCGGTATTGCCGAGATATTCCGGATCGAGCAGCAAATACGGAATGCCATAGCTGATTCCAAGTTGCCCTACCAGCACGGCAAAAATTAACGCCCAAAAAAGCAATAGCAACTGATTGCGCTGAAAGTTGAGCAGGAACAACTGTATCGGAAATGAAAAGTAAAAGTCTTTCAGCCACGCGCGCATAACCGCAAATTAATTTGAAAATTGAAAAAGGTCAATCGGTTATGAAATGAAATTCGTTTGTAAGCGAAATAATTAGACAATCCATTCCGCAACCGCTATTTTCGTGCCATGAATAAACCGGGGCAGTTAGCCATCGCCGATTTCACGTATCATCTTCCCGAAAGTCAAATTGCGCTTTTCCCTGCACAACCGCGCGATGCCTCCAAATTGCTGGTTTGGAACAAGGGAACGCTTACGGAAACCATATACCGAAACTTACCGGATTTCCTTCCGCAGCAAACCTTGCTGGTGTTCAATAATACCCGCGTGGTGTGCAGCCGTTTGTTGTTCCGGCGGCCTACAGGCGCGCAAATCGAAATATTTTGCCTGGAGCCCGCCTCCAGATATGCCGATATCACCCAAGGTATGCAACAACAACAGGAGGTTTACTGGAAATGTTTGGTGGGGAAAAGCAGCAAGTGGAAAGAAAAGGAGTTACACCTTCCTTTTGGAAACGATGTGCTCACCGCATCTATTCATTCAAAAGAAAACGATGCTTTTATCATCCACTTTTCATGGACCGGGTCGCTTACTTTTTCTGAAGTGTTGGCCGCCGCCGGTGCTGTTCCTTTACCGCCTTATATTAAACGATCGGCCCAGGCCTCAGATCGCGAAACCTATCAAACCATTTACGGGAAAGAAGAAGGCTCGGTAGCAGCGCCCACCGCTGGTTTGCATTTCACCCCTGAAATTTTCCATGCGCTGAAGCAGAAAAATATAGATACCGATTTTGTGACCTTACATGTGGGCGCCGGCACTTTCAAGCCCGTGAAAAGCGAGGTGATAGCTGACCATGAAATGCATGCCGAATGGTTAGAGGTGCCCGTTACGCTTATCGAAAGCCTTCTTCAGCATATACAGGCCAACCTGCCGGTGGCTGCAGTTGGAACTACGGCCGCCCGTACGCTGGAAAGTTTGTATTGGACGGGTATTAAGATTTTGAATGGCGAACCCATCGTGCCAAATGAGTTGTTGGTTTCTCAGTGGGAACCTTACGAAAAAAACAGTCCTCAAAGCACGGCTGACGCATTAAAGGCGTTGCTTCATTTTCTTCGGAATAAAAAACTGGATCGCCTGATCGGCAAAACGCAAATCCTTATCGCTCCGGGCTATACTTTCCGCATCGTGAACCTGTTGGCCACTAATTTTCATCAGCCGCAAAGTACATTGCTATTGCTCATTGCCGCATTTATGGGCAGTTCGTGGCGGGAGCTTTATGCTTATGCCCTGGAAAATAATTTCCGTTTTCTAAGTTATGGAGATGGCTGTTTATTGATTCCTGAATGAAATAAAATTCCATTGCCTTAAAATCGTATTACACGATTTGATTTTTTTATGGCGGATGCCGGGCTGTTCGCTGCAAGTCCTCAGGCCGCGGGTAGCCTAAAACCATTGCTGTGTAATCGTTCCAGGCGAATTACGAATTTTAAATTACGAATTACGAAAGCGCAGTTTGGTCTATAAAACACCATCTTAATCTATTTCGTAATTCGTAATTTTTCATTCGTAATTTTTTCGCTGCGGCCTTCCGGGCTTTCCGCTACCATCCCTACCGCGGTTTGCCAAAATATAGCGCCTTTCTCATTTTGAACAACATACACAGGTCCTCTTAAATATTTCATCACCCTTTTTTGAGGCAATGCCAGTCCTTGGCTCCTGAATTATTCATGCAACAACACTATTTGTAATTCGTAATTGATCACTCGTAATTTTTCCTTAGTAATGATTGCACTGCCATGTTGATGTTGCCCCGCGGCAGCGGGCGAAGCGGCTACCCCGCAGCCCCGGATGACTGCGGCTGCAACGAACGCTGAACTTGCTACGGGGCGAGGAGTAATAGCGAAGCACGCGGTTGCCGCCAAAAAAATAATATAAAGCACAAAAAAAAATCCCGCCTTATCAGCGGGATTTTGCAATACAAATGGCAGCGTACTATGCTTTGAAAACCGGATGTGGCAGCTTCAATGCAACACTTCCAAACGCAAACTCTGCCGGTAAGTTTTGCCGGCAGTGGTTTGGAAAGCAACTGCAACCAGATAGGTGCCGGCGGGCCATGGCGTGGCCGATAAGGACATTTTATTTTCCCCTGCCGTGAAGGATTCGTTTTGAAAGGCTACTTCCTGCCCCAGTACATCCACAATTCTTATGGTAACTTCTCCGGCTTCCGGAAGTGATAACGCTACCTGAAAACGATCGGTTACCGGATTCGGGAAAAGCCGTAAAGCAACATCTGCTGCGCTGAAATCGGCAATGCCTGTGGGTGCCGATTCGGGTTGTTGAAACCCTTGAGTAAGTATGGTTCCGCCTTGCGAAAAAGTGGAAACCAGCGTCATTTCACCAACGGTTTGCGATAAACTCACACCTGCTGCTGCAGCCGACCATCCAGCCGTTGAAACCACCTGAGGCGCTATGTTTTGAGCCGTGCCTGAACCGTATGCTGCAATGGTGATTGCGATAAAAAATAACTTCTTCATAGCTTAAATTTTTAAGCATTTCCCGAGGCGCTCCTCCGTAGAGCAGCGCCCGGAAAACACCGTTTATTGACGGATAACAAGTACGTTGAAATAAGTTCCTGCAACCATGGCCGCCAAATCATCGTGATAAATAGCCCAGTTACTTCCGGTCCAATACACACTGGCGTTATGGGTGTCGTACGTGGTGGTAGCGCCACCGGCATTGAAGTTGTGTGTGATCAGCAATATGTCGGTGCTCTGCTGATTGCTGTAACTCAAATTGGTAATGTGGCCTGACGTATTTCCGGCGGTAGCCTGATGAATAAAGGCTGCTTTATTGGAACCAGACACTTTGATATTCCCCTCAATTTGCAAAGCGTAACCCGTTACGGAAGTTGCAGCCGTGCGCACCGATATACCACCTGATCCACTATTCAGGAATTCAGCAGTTTTAGAGTTGCTGTAGGTGTTTATACCAAAGAAACAGTCGCTATTGGCATTGCCAATACCATTCACGCCGGCATAAGGGAACAGCGCGCCCGGAGCTGTAGCCTGACTTTCGCCCACAATGCCGTAGTAAGGCGAAGCCCCATAAATGGCATTAGTGTTAGCCAGATTACTTTGAACCTCTAACTGGTACGATGGCGAGGTAGTTCCGATACCCACACGGCCGGCGCTATCTACCGTTAACCTTGGAAGCGCCTTTGTAACCAAATGCGTAGAGCCGCTATTGTTGATGGCTCCGGTACCGAAGTCCATATCGGCGGCCGCGCCACTATAAGAGCCTATGTAACCCCGATAGGTTCCGCTTTCATAAAACGGCACATATAATTGATTGATGCCATCGAGGCGTAAAGGCAGGTTATTGGCTGCCACGATGTGCAGTTTTGCAGAAGGCCCTGTAGTGCCGATTCCCACTTCGGAGCCGTTATCAAAAACCTGAGAATTGCCTGCTGTAGTAGCAGCAGTGAATTTGGCCAGATAATTTACAGTACCACTCAGTGATCCGCTTCCTGCAGGACCCGTAGCGCCTGTAGCACCTGGTGCACCTGCCGCACCCGCAGGGCCGGCAGGACCCGCAGGGCCTGTTGCGCCAATGCTGCCCGCTGCGCCGGCAGGACCAGCCGGGCCTGTAGCGCCTACATTTCCTGCCGGACCCGCAGGACCAACAGGGCCCGTAGGTCCAACCGGCCCTGTAGCACCACCGCCACCATTTGCTGCATATAAAGCGTAAGGCACGCTGAGTAACTGAGCGGCGCCCATAGTGCTAAACGAACTGCCGCCGGCAGGATCGATTTCTACCTCGAGAAACTTGGAACCACTGCCCCAGTTCACCGAAGGGAAACTGGCAGCGCCCACCTGAGTGCCGGTTCCTATGGCGTGCGTAACCAAACCTAGTGCGTTGGTAGTTAAACTCTGCGTTTCCTGATATACCACCGCACCGGCTGCCGAGTTGTTGTGGATCGTAAAGCGGAAATTAACCGCCTGATTTGGAATCAGCACTCCGCTGGAATTGCGTACTACTGTTTGATAATTGAAAGATTGGGGCGCTTGCGCCATGGCGGCCGCCGAGAAGCAAATGGCAAGAACCATCAGCATTTCTCTTAATCTGTGTTTTACTGTTTGCGTTTTCATGTGTTTTCTGTTTTGTGAAAAAATCATGATGCAAAAGTAGAGACGCCCGCCGCAAGGGGAATTCAAGATTATTTGTAAGTTTAATCGCAAAGAGCACTTTTCTTAATGCTTCATATTGATTATTAATTATTTACAAAACAGATGAGCAGTAGGGAACAATTGATGGGGCAGCTTTCGAAAGAAGAATTGAAGCTGGTGAAAAAATCGCTAGGCAGTAGTCCTAACTCTCAAATGGCGGTGCTTTTCGAATTGCTTCAGGAGTTTGGCGATGATGAGCAAAGAGTGTCAGCACGTTTTAAACGACTGGCGCCGCGCGGAAATGAAAGTGTGGTGAGGCACTCGCTGCAACAATTGTTTCTGGAAACGATTTACGATGCCCATCGTGAAAATAGCGAGTGGGCTAAAACCGATCGATTGATTTTTCTGATAAAAAAATTGGCGGCCCGTTCGGCCTATTCCATTGCCGGCAAATTATTGGAAAAAGCACTGGAAATTGCTGCTGCAAATGAGCTGCTGGCGCAATGGGTAGAATTGCTTGATATGAAGATTTACTACGGCCAGATTACCGGATCGCATAGTGAAGAAACTTATCTGGAATGTTTGCAAATGCACCAGCGGGTAAGTGAAATGCATGCGAACTATGTAGCCTTGCGGCATCTGGGCTTTCGGCAAATGCGGATGGCGAATACCAACTATCTGCTACGTACCGAACAAGGCAAGGCGCAGTGGCAGGAAATTGCGGGTCATGCGCTGCTTTCGGATCCGGAAAAAGCCTTGAGCAAAATGGCGCAAATGGAACAGCACATTCTGCGCATCCACAACTATTATATTTTTACTGATTATGAAAAATTACGCGCTGAGGCCGAACAACTGATTGCATTATATCACCATTACAGTTTTCTGAAAAAAAACCGGCCCATGCATTTGTTATGGGCCTATTCGCAACTGGCGCATGCCGCCTACTTTCTGCAAGAAAAGGAGCTGCTTAAAAATGCGCTACACCTCATCCGGAACGAACCAAAAGAAGATGAAACCGAAGAAGTGGCGGCCTTTGCGTATTATGCGCATTACGGCATGGCCTATTACGATTTGCTGAACGATGCCAAAGCTTTGGTTCCTTTTCTTCATGAATCGCGTGAAGGTTTGCGAAAATGGGGCGAAAAAATGAAGCCCGATGCGCGGCTGGCAGTTCTGGCATCGGCAATAAGCAGTTGGGTGGAAATGGGTGAATATGAAGAGTCGCTTTCCATTCACCGCGAATTTACCAACTACATCTTTAAATCGTCAAGAATGGATCCCAAAATCGTATTGCTTTTCTACGAACTGATTGCACAAATCGAAACCGGAAATGAAGTGATGGTAAGCGAAACGCTTCAAAACTTTAATCGCTACCTGATGCGCCACGATTTGAAAAGTGATTTCGAAAAGAAACTGCTTCGGTTCTTAAAAATCATTTCATCAAATAGTCCTGATATGAAAAGTGAGCTGGCAGAATTGAAGGAGCAATTACAAGCCATGCCTAAAGAAGATATATTGGCGCAACATCCGGTACTATTTCAAATTCTGATGAATATGATAGAAAGCAAAGTAGCCGGTCAACGCTACCACGAATACATGAAACAACTAAAAAAGGCCGGCGCTTAGTGCATTTGCGACACCTGATTGTAGTACATCTGCGGCAATTGATATTCCGGTGAAATGTTCATGGCATTGGTTAATGCACTCAAGGCTTCCTGTTTTTTGCCGATACTGGCATAGCCCACGCCCAGATACGCCCAGGCAATCTCATTGGTATTGTTTACCCGAACTGCATTTTCCAACAAGGGTAAAGCGGTTTGCAAATCGTTCTTCTTCAGCGCCTCAATGCCATTGAAATCATCTTTCGATTCCCGCTTTACAATGCAGGCCACTACTGAATTATCAACCTTGATTACATGCACCGTTCCTTTGGGCGGGAAGAAACCCTTCTTCATCATAAACGGATCTACAAACTGTGGCAGGAAAATGGCATAATCCCAATCGTGTTCATTGCGTTCGCGAAAACGGATGTAGCTGCTGGCAAACTTGGAATGCTCGCTTTCCCAAACCATATTCAGTTCCCACGGATTGTTCGAAACAATTTTGAGATTGGGATCATAACCTACATTCTTTGCAAACCATTCAGCAGCCGGCGCTGCGCTACAAGCGTAGTAATCGAGCTGATAATCGCCATAAGTACCGTCAACCCCTCCGGCCCATTCATTAAAATAGGTGTACACCACCGGAAAGTTCTTCACAATAAATAGCGAAGGAAGCAGAATGCCCACCGCTACTACAATGTACAGCACGCCCTGAACGGCTTTGGTCCGCGCCATACGGAGTAACCCTTCAAAAGTGAGAGCCGCAAAAACCGCAATTCCGGTATAGGTAAAATAACTGTGGCGCCAGCCATTCAACAAGGCCGAGTGTTTGTAAATGATATAGAACAGCGGAAAGGCCGAAACAAACAACAGCATAAAGAGCATATAACCGCTAAATGTTTTTCTGAGCCATGGTAACAGCGCCAACCCGATTAGCAAGCCGAGAATTACAATAAGCGGCGATGTTAATGCGATGTAGGTGGGATTGTAATTCCACGGCACTTCATTAGAGGGAATATATTCTCCTCCAAACAGCACACGAATCACTGTTGGATAGGACGACTGCACTTCCAATGCATAGAAAGGATGACTGATTGGCGCGCGCAAGGCAGCCGGCCAGGCAATAATGCCGATAAGCCATGATCCGGCCACAATGGCCAACACCTGCAGCAATAAGGTTTTGTAATATTTGAGATCAATGGCTAATAACTTTGTGCGCCACTCTTCATTTAAAAGCAAGGCCAGCCCTACAAAAAGAACCAAATACGGATAAAGGATGATAGCGCCCACACGTATGCTGAAGGCCAGACCGATGCCAATCATTAACACTATGGCCGATCGCCACGATGGCCGCGGCAATTCACTCACAAAGCATAACAAACCATAAACCGCCATCATATAACCGGCTGCAAAAGGCGGATCTTTGGGATTGTTGAAAGCTTCGCCCAACAATCGCGGACTTACCAGCATGAACAGCATAGCGATGAGCGCCGCGCGCCAGCCTCCTACTTTATAAGCGGCCAACCCGCAAAAAAAGAATAGTAAAAAAGTGAAAACCGTGATTACAAAATGGCGTGTGTGAAACACATCCGTACCGAAGTTTTTGTAGATAGCCGCAGCGCTTACTTCCAGCAGCGGACCGTAGTTCAGCAACAAGGCCGCATCTTCTCTGCCGTTTCCGGTATATCGAAAAATTGAATCGTTCTTGCCAAAAGTAGAAAGGTAATCGTAACTCAGGTCGCCAATAGTGCGGTGGTAGATTTCATCGCTGGATGGACCGAATTGACTGCTCAGCATAGGGCGCACCACAAATATCAGCAGCGCCACGGCAAAAAAGGCGTACTTAAAATATTTTGATTGTTGTTCGCTCAGTGTATTATTGAACTCGAACAAGGGCTTTGAAGGTTTCACGGTTTTTGCAGCATGAGGTGCCGCTTTTCTTTCCTTTGCCATAGCTTAATCGTTAAAGCATTCAAAAACAATGTTGCGCACCTTAAACCAGGTGAGATAGGGTATATGGGCGATATACCTCGGGAAAACCTGCCTGATCAACGCTTCGTAGCCTTCCTTAAAACGAATACTGCGACCGCGGTCGTTCTTCACAAAAAAGCGTTCAATAGCATTGGCATCCTCATAATTTCCGGGATCATACGTTACCAGTTTTCCTCCCGGTTTAAGGGCCTTCTTTGATAAATTCAGCAACGAAACCACCAGTTCATCGTCCAAATGGTGCATCACTCCTGTGGCAATTACGATATCGAAATTATTGAACTCTTTAATTTCTTCTTCGGTAAGAATTTTGTGGAACAATTGCACCCGCAAATCGCCTTCAAAGTGTTTCTTTCCCCATTCGATGTACGATTCCTCGCCATCAAAACCAAAGTACTCGAATTTCGATATTCTCTTTTTGAAATATTCGGCGTATTCGCCGGTTCCGCATCCAATATCCAGAATACGGCAACCTTCAAATGGCTGAATATAATTCGCCACCATTCTTTCCCGGTATAATTTCGCCCCGGCTACCCACTGCACCAGATTGTACACAAAAGGAGTGCTGATGATGGCGTGTAAGCCACTTTTCTTTTCGGCCATGCTTGCTTTTTTACAACGCGGGAAAATAATAAAACCGCAATAGCAGTTTTTACCAAAGTTATTTCTTTAATAAAATGGTGTATCCCAACGGGTCTTCATCAGTGCCAAAACCGAACAGCAGCGCCAGATGCGCCAGCACCACCATCAGGGCAAGAACAGGCAACAACAATATCCAGAACGGAACAAAAATCCATCGCCAGGCTGGTGAAGGTATCAGGTTGCGGAAGAATAACACAATCACTTTGTTCCCGATAACAGCAATGTCGGTACCCCGGTTTTCGATTTTTGCTTCGCGAAAATTTGAAAAAATAGTTTTCAATGCACTAGGCGTATACCGGAAATAATCCCATGGAATGTAATGGTAGCGCGCACTCCATGGAATAGTAACAATTCCTTTGGCTCCGGGTTTCATTACCCGATACATTTCATTAACAAGTTGCTGGTAGTCTTCCACATGCTCCAGTACTTCCGTACACAGCACCGCATCAAACTTTTCGTTTTCAAAAGGAATGTCCTTCCCATTGAAAGGCGTAATGTGCGAATTATCGTAATCGAACTTATCAGCATCCACAATGTCGATGCCGAAATAGTTCACTTTAGTTTCATCCAGTAAAAATCGATACGGCGATTGGCCGCAACCTACATCCAGCACATTGCCGGAATAATGAGGCAATTCGCGTTTAACCGCTCTGAAAATGGTGAGAATCTGCAAATCCAGCAGCATTCGCCCGTAGAATTTCAGCTGGCCTATAAATGATTGGTCTCTGGTATTGGAAACCGGACGAAATCCTTCTGTCATTTCACACAATATTGATTTACTAAAAACCCGAACCGCTTTTTATCCAGCCTGCGCGCCGCATTGGTCCATATTTCACAGGCTTGTTCTTTTTCGAAGTTGTAATAATAACACCATCCCAGAAAGTTTATATAGTCGGGGTCAGAAGGGATGTTGGCTACAATCTTCTTCCACATTGGTATCGCGGCCTCAAAATCGCCGCGCTGATAACTGTCGAACGCATGGCTTACTTCCATATTGCTTTCAATTTTTTTATAAAAATTGAACTGCTTTTTTTTATCGTCAAATGCAGGCGCAAAATCAAAAGGAACGTTTACCGCTACTTTCACCGCCACTCCATTTTCTTTACCCGGCAGCCATTTCCCTTCTGTACTTCTAATAACTGAAAGCGCCACCGCATTCAATTGCGGATTGGCCGTTTTGCGCAACCTGATGTTACTCAGCGTTCCATCTTCGTTCACCACAAAATTAACCACCACATTGCCTTTCAGAAAAGCGTGCTGCAACTGCGCCGGAAAATTTTTGGGCTCCGAGGCAAACGTCTGCCAGTTCTCGCCCTTAGCGCCTCTGAATTCCGGCATTTGCGAAACTTGTTCGTAAACGGCATTTTGTGCTTTTCCGTATTGCACCACCACCAACAGGCACGTGAGCAAAACATAAAAGGTGCGATTCATATTGCCGGAAGAATTTTACCGCTGCAAGGGCCAAAGCCAATACGTACGCCATTTTTAGCGCACCAGGCGCGCATGTTCACCGTATCGTTATCCTGAATAAAACGCCTTTCGCTGCCATCGGGCATGCTCACCGGCTTCTTTCCCTGCCACGAAATTTCAAGCATCGAACCATAACTATCGGGCGAGGGGCCGCTGATGGTGCCGCTGGCATACAAATCGCCCACCTCCACATTACAGCCGTTCACGGTGTGATGCGCCAGTTGCTGCGCCATGTTCCAATACATGTACTTAAAGTTCGATTGCGAAACAATTTTAGGCGCCACTCCCTGCGGCTCAATTTCCACCTGAAGCTGAATATCGAAATTCCTGTCGCCCTCAAATTTTAAATAAGGCAATACTTCGGGCGATTGCTGGGGCGAGGCACAACGAAATGGCTCCAGAGCTTCCATAGTTACAATCCACGGCGAAACCGTAGAACCGAAATTTTTAGCGAGAAATGGGCCAAGAGGTACATATTCCCACTTCTGAATATCACGGGCGCTCCAGTCGTTAAACAACAGCATCCCGAAAATATATTCCTCGGCTTGTGCAGTAGCAATACTTTCACCCAGCGCAGTGCCCTTGCCCACTACAAATGCCATTTCCAATTCGAAATCAACCAACCGCGATGGCCCGAACGTTGGCGCCGTTTGATCATCAGCCTTGGTTTGGCCTTTCGGACGATGAATAGCTGTACCGGAAACCACTATGGAAGAGGCACGTCCATGATAACCCACCGGCAGATGAAGCCAGTTGGGAAGCAGCGCATTTGCCGGATCGCGAAACATCATACCTACATTGGTAGCATGTTCCCGGCTCGAATAAAAATCAGTGTAATTGGGAATATGCACCGGAAGTAACAACTGCACTTCTGTTTGTTTTATTAACAGCGGCCGAAGTTCCTTCTCGGCTTCCGCGCCATGCCGTAAAAGTTCCGAAAGCCGCTCACGAACCGCATTGGTCACCGGTTTTCCCAAAGCGATAAAGCGATTCAGTGTGGGTGCTTCAAAAACAGAAGTATCAAAATGAAGATCATCAAATAATCCAAGCGCTGCTACAACCGTTAGGTCAAGCACATAATCTCCAATGGCAGTAGCGGCACGTGGCGATTTGTGATTGGTTTTAAAAATGCCAAATGGCAGATTTTGTATGGGGAAATCGCTTTGTGGCGATACATCCACCCAGCTTTTCAGGGCCGGATCGTTTGCATTAGTCATACATCAAAATTCCAATCATTTTCGGTTCCGCCAAATTTTCTTCGGCTTTCGGCTTTTTCCATTTGCCTCGCAATAATCATGTCGGCAATCAGCACCGCAGGTTCTTCTGCACTTTCCTTCATGCTGTGGTACAATTTCTTTTCATCAATGTCGATGCGGTAAAGTATCCAGCGCAGCTTTTCGGTATCGCCCCGAAGCAATTCCTCTATTCTTGAAATCAGCGCCCGGCGAATTTCGGCCAGCTCATCTGTAACAGCTACGCCGGTTTGAGGTTCAATTTCGAAAGCTTCAATTAGCGGTTGTAATGGTTTCATCGGTAAAGTTGTACTGTAAAGGAAAGAAAAAAAGAGTGCTCCGTAAATTATCAGATGGAAAGGTATCCGAAAGCTCCACCTCTCAAATGAAGCATAGTTCTGATACCTTAAAAGTGAAGTGAAATCTTATTCCATTTTTTTGGCGTGCCCCTCACCCGCAACAAAAGTTGGTGAGCAGCTAAAACCTTTGCGCGGTGCGGGTTCGGGTCGGGCCGCTACAGGGTTCGCTATCGCTACCGCCCTCCACTTCGTTTCGGGCCTCGCCTGCGGCTCGCCTTTCGCGTCCCTCACGCGAGCCCGGCAGCAGCCACAACGCCAATCGGCACTCATTTAAAATCGAACCCCCCGCCTCGCGCCGCAGCGCCTATTCCAAATAATGCAAAATCATATTTCACCGGATCGGTACGATCAAAATCCCGAAGATTTTCGGTGAGTTCGAGCACCGTTTGAAAGTCGGTCTGTTTCCTTTTAATCAATCCAAGAACCCGCGCCACACGATCCACGTGAACATCCAGCGGCATCAACAATTGCGACGCATTCAACTGTTTCCAGCATCCCAGATCCACACCATTGTCGTCCTGCCGTACCATCCATCGCAGAAACATATTCAGCCTTTTGCAACTGCTGCCTTTGTTGGCGTTAGCAACATGCTTGCGCGTTCGCTGCGGTGCATCGTTCAACGAAAAAAACAACGGATGGAAATTTCGAAGACTTTCTTCAGTAGTAACAGCGCCTTTCACAAAAAAAGCTTCTTCCAGCGAATGATGTTGTTTATAGAATTCCTTAAAGAACGCTATAAAATACAACACATCAGTAGCATTGAAAGTGCGATGTTTGAAATGCAGAAAGGGCCGCAAATCGGTTTCCTTATGATTTGTTATAAAATCAAAAGGCGCATCATCCATCAACTCCAGCAGCCGATGGCAGGAAGCGAGGATGGATTTGCGATTTCCCCATGCCAGTGTTGCAGCGAAAAAACCGCTGATTTCCACGTCCTGCAAGCGTTTGAAGCGATGCGGAATGCTCACCGGATCGTTCGCAATAAACTGCTCACAATTAAATTCAGCATACTTCCGCTCCAGCAAACCGAACACTTTCTCTTTTTCCATCGTTGCATCAAAAATAGCTATTCCTACCTTTGCATTTTTCACCACCTTAGCCCCGTTTTATGACCAGTTTTCTTGCTACTCCTGTTGTTTATCTGAAAGGCGTTGGGCCGCAGCGCGCCGAGGTGTTGCAAAAAGAATTCGATATAAAAACGTTCGGCGATTTGTTGCTGCACTTTCCTTTTCGCTATATCGACCGCACACAGATCCAGCGCGTGCGCGACATCAATTTTGAAACCACCTATGTGCAGCTGAAGGGCTATATCTCGCGCTTCAAAACAACAGGCGATAAACGCTCCAAACGAACCACAGCCACGTTTACCGATTCCAGCGGAAGCATTGAACTGGTGTGGTTTCAGGCGGGTGAGTGGGTGGTAAAAAACATTGACCTGAAAGCCGAGTATTTGTTGTATGGGAAACCCAATGTTTTCAACGGCGTTTTTAGTATTTCACATCCTGAGCTGGAACGCGTAGAACCCAACACTCAGGAATCGCGCGGACTTCAGCCGGTTTATAATTCTACCGAAAAGGCGAAAAGAAAATTTATTGACTCGAAGGCCATTGCCAAAATGATGCGGACGCTGGTCGATCAGATGCGCGAGCGGGATGTTCCTGAAATTATTCCTGAGGAAATTATGCGCGAACAACGGTTGCTGCCGCGTTATGAAGCGTTGCGCCAACTTCATTTCCCTAAAAGCGAGAATCTGCTTCAGGATGCGCGGCATCGCATGAAGTTTGAAGAATTATTCTTGATTCAATTGCGGTTGATGAAAATCAAATCGCTGAACGCCCAAAACGTTCGCGGATTACTATTGGAAAAAATCGACAATAAGTTCGATACGTTTTATAAAGAAAAGTTGCCTTTTGAACTAACCAATGCGCAGAAGCGCGTGCTCCGCGAAATTCGCCGCGATACGCTCAGCGGCATGCAAATGAATCGGCTACTGCAAGGCGACGTAGGCAGCGGAAAGACGGTGGTGGCGCTGCTTTCCATGCTTATGGCTATCGACAATGGCTATCAGGCTGCGCAGATGGCGCCCACTGAAATTCTGGCGCAGCAACATTTTGAAAGCATATCGCAAATGGTGAAAGGCCTTGGCGTGGAAGTGGCCTTGCTTACAGGCAATGTGAAAGGAAAAACCAGAAAATACATTCTCGAAAATCTAAAGGAGGGAAAAATCGATCTGGTTATCGGCACGCACGCACTGATTGAAGAAACCGTGCAGTTCAAAAATATCGGCTTTGTAGTGATTGATGAACAACATCGTTTTGGCGTGGCGCAGCGCGCCAGTTTGTGGACCAAAAGCGATGTGCCGCCACACATTCTGGTAATGACGGCAACGCCCATTCCCCGAACGCTGGCTATGACGGTGTATGGCGATTTGGATGTTTCGGTAATGGACGAGTTACCTCCTGGCCGAAAGCCGATTAAAACAGTACATCGCAATGATAGCGACCGGTTGCGCGTTTTCGGTTTTGTGCGCGATCAAATCGCCGAAGGCCGTCAGGTGTATTTTGTTTATCCGATGATTGAAGAATCGGAAAAAAGCGATCTGAAAAATCTGATGGATGGTTATGAAAGTATCTCGCGCGCCTTTCCGTTGCCGCAGTACAAAATCGGAATTTTGCACGGCAAGATGGCGCCTGCCGATAAAGAGTATGAGATGCAGCGTTTTGCCCGTGGCGAAACGCAATTGCTGGTAGCCACTACGGTAATTGAAGTTGGCGTGAATGTGCCAAATGCCAGCGTAATGGTTATTGAAAATGCAGAACGCTTTGGTTTATCGCAGTTGCACCAGTTGCGCGGGCGGGTGGGCCGCGGAGCCTCTCAAAGCTATTGTATTTTGATGTCGGGTAAAAAACTCTCTTCTGACAGCAAACGGCGAATTGAAGTAATGTGTGAAACCAACGACGGCTTTGTGATTGCTGAAGAAGATCTCAAACTCCGCGGACCCGGGGAATTGGATGGCACCCGCCAGAGTGGTACGTTGAACCTTAAGTTGTCAAGCATCATCGATGATGTTGTAATTCTGGAGGCAGCGCGGAAATCGGCATTTCGGCTTATAGAAGAGGATCCCTTTCTACAGCAACCGGGGCATCAGCCGCTACGCGATTTTGTGAAGGCAGCATCGAAAGATAACACCTGGAGCCGCATCAGCTAAATCTTTTACGATTTGCAACCGGCATATTTCTTCCATTTAATCAAACAAAAAAAGCCTCCAAAATGGAGGCTTTTTTGTACCGCGTGGGGGAATCGAACCCCCCTTTCATCCGTGAAAGGGACGTGTCCTAACCGATAGACGAACGCGGCATTTCCTTTAACGGGAGCGCAAAAATAACAGTTTAACCGAAACTCACAATAGTCATTTGCTATTTTCAGGCACTTCCTTAGGTTTGCCCCCTCAAAAAAATCAAAACAACAAGAATATGGGCGAGAAAATTTCCATTCAAAACGGCAAACTTAATGTGCCGAACCATCCAATTGTTCCATTTATTGAAGGTGATGGCACCGGCCCGGATATCTGGCGCGCCTCAGTGCGGGTGCTGGACGCTGCTGTAGAAAAAGCCTATGGTGGCCAACGGAAAATTGAATGGAAAGAAGTATTGGCCGGCGAAAAAGCGTTCAACCAAACCGGCAACTGGCTGCCTGATGAAACGCTGGCTGCGTTTAACGAATACCTCGTAGGTATTAAAGGACCACTTACTACTCCGGTTGGTGGCGGTATCCGCTCACTGAATGTGGCGCTGCGCCAAATCCTTGATTTGTATGTTTGTTTGCGTCCGGTTCGTTACTATTCGGGAACGCCATCGCCTGTAAAACGCCCCGAAGCAGTTGAAATGACGATTTTCCGGGAGAATACTGAAGATATTTATGCCGGTATTGAATATGTAGGCGGCAGCGCGGATGCTCAGAAATTACTAGATTTCCTGAGCAGCAATTTCCCTAAAGATTTTGGTAAAATTCGTTTCGGCACAAAAGAAAAGGCAGAGGATTTCTGGAAAAAGACCGGCTTGAACGAAAACACCGACGTATGCGTGGGTCTTGGTGTGAAACCGGTTAGCCGTTCAGGAAGCGTGCGTTTAATTAAGAGCGCTATAGAATACGCTATTCAACACAAACGCAAAAGTGTTACCCTGGTTCACAAAGGCAATATTATGAAGTTCACCGAAGGTGGTTTCCGCGACTGGGGTTATGAATTGGCCGAACGTATGTTTTCAAAAGAAACCTATACATGGAATACCTGGGAGAAGACTAAAAAAGAAAAAGGCGAAGCCGCTGCCAACGATGAAATGAAAGCAGCCGTTGCCGCAGGAAAAATCATAGTTAAAGACGCCATTGCCGATATTGCCCTGCAACAAGTGCTAACCCGTCCTGAAGATTTTGATGTGATTGCTACACTGAACCTTAATGGCGATTATCTGAGCGATGCCCTGGCCGCACAAGTAGGCGGAATTGGTATTGCCCCGGGCGCGAACATCAACTACATCACCGGCCACGCTATCTTTGAAGCAACTCACGGAACAGCTCCTAAATACGCCAACCTCGATAAAGTGAATCCGGGTTCGGTAATTCTTTCAGGCGCTATGATGCTGGAATATTTTGGTTGGCTGGAAGCCGCTGAAATGATTCACAAAGGTCTTGGCAACGCCATCAAAGCGAAACGCGTTACGTATGATTTCGCCCGCCTGATGGAAGGTGCTACTGAAGTGAAATGCTCTGAATTCGGCGACGAGATCATTAAGAATTTTTAATAGCACTTTCGAAAAGTGTATTGATTTCTGAAATCTATTTCCCATAACTTTGTTTGATGGGATTAGTTTATTCTGAAATTGATTTATCGAATCCTTCAAAACCTGAATTAGAACCGGTAGCTGTAAAATGTTTAGCAGTTACCGGTTCTACATATCTTGTAATTCCTCAGCATATCGCTACCCAATTGCAATTAAAAACTATTGAAACCCGGGAGGCAACAACAGCAGATGGCAGTTCGCACACCGTTCCTTATGCAGGGCCTGTACAGGTGCGTTTTCAAAACAGAAATTGCTTTGTTGGAACATTAGTTATGGGTGATGAAGTATTATTAGGCGCTGTGCCGATGGAGGATATGGATCTAATTGTACATCCTAAGTTGCTGAAAGTTACTGTAAATCCTGAAAGTCCGAACATCGCTCGCGGACATGTAAAATAGATCTGTTCCACTCAAACGGCAGAAGTAAAACGGATGTCGTACTATTGCAAAAAAGTTTGTGCGCGTTTTCCATAGCTTAGAACAGTTGCCTGTATTTACCAATTCCGTGATCACCATCGGAACGTTTGATGGCGTGCATAAAGGCCACCAGAAGATCATTCAGCGGCTGCAGCACTGGAGCCAACAGCTTCAGGGCGAAAGCGTCATCATTACTTTTCATCCGCATCCACGCCTGGTAATCCATCCGCAGGATACGTCGCTTCAGTTGCTCAACACCATCGAGGAAAAGATCGCATTATTGGAAAAATACGGCGTGGACAATGTAGTGGTAGTGCCGTTTTCCAGGCATTTTTCGGAAATGGAAGCCGAAGAATATATACGCGATTTTCTTGTAAAAAACTTCCAGCCAAAAGCTATTGTTATTGGCTACGATCATCGCTTTGGAAAAGATCGTATCGGCGATTTCCGTCTGTTTGAAAACATGCAGTCGGAATTCGGTTATGCCCTGGAAGAAATACCCAAGCAAGTGCTGGATGATATTGCAATAAGTTCTTCCAAAATCAGAAGCGCGCTGCATGAAGGCGAAACCGCTACCGCTAATGAATTATTAGGCCATCGGTATTCCATTAGCGGAATTGTGGTAAAAGGTTTGCAGAATGGACGCAAGCTGGGTTATCCTACTGCCAACATTCAGGTCAGCGATTCCCACAAGTTGATACCGAAAACCGGCATTTATGCGGCTGAAGTGATTTGGAAGGGCTCGCGTTATGGAGGCCTCCTTTCTATTGGTTATAATCCCACTTTTGGTGGCACCTCGCATACGGTGGAAGTAAACCTCCTGAACTTTGACCGCGATATTTATGGCGAAACGATCAGCGTAGAATTAATCGCCTATGTAAGGCCTGAAAAAAAGTTCGATTCGCTGGAAACGCTGATAGCCGCAATGGATCATGATAAAGAAGTAATCACCGGAATTTTGGAAAATTAAGTATCCCTGAAGACTATAAATGATTGCGAAAGGCTAATTGGTGAGCGTAGTGAAAAACACGTTTAATTAACTGACTTCACTGGAATTTAATATACTAGCAATCTGAATGCTATCACCATGAATAGTTTCCCTGAATTACAACATCCTCATGCACGTTTGTTAAATGAAACAGTTCCGATAGAGTATTTTATTAAAGAGGTTTTAAAATATCCTGTAAAAGACGCAACCGAGCTGCATAAAATTACCACACTAATAAGAACAGCAGAGGCGGATCTTAGTAATTTCAAAAAAACGTCACAAACACTTGCGTTTGAAAATGAAAGACATCCGAATTATAGATCCAATGCCAGCAGACTCGAACTTCGAAAATTAATAGTCAAAGAACTTCTTGAAAAAAAGAGGCTGGAAAATGATGACAAACTTTCATTGGGGAAAGGCGGAGCGCTTCCCATGACCGAAGTACGTTATCTTAGTCAGGCGTACTTGTTAATTGGTTTGCCGGCGTCCGGCAAATCCCAAATTGCTAATTTAGTTGCTGATAAATACGGAGCGATAATAGTAGATTCAGATTTCGTGAAACGAAAATTACCGGAATACCGTTCTCCGTCAGGCGCAACTCTTGTTCATAGCGAATCATCTGCAATTATTTTCGGTGATACGGCAGTTGATATGGGTGATTTTGAACCGCTTATTGACAATTGCCTAAAAAGGAAAGCAAACATCGTCATTCCGAAAGTTGGTCAGGATTATAAAAGTATAATTGATTTCACAAAAAATTTGAAGGAGCGCAACTATCAGGTCCATCTCACGTTAATATGCTTAGATAAGGTACACGCCACATCCAGAGCGCTTACTCGATTAATTAAAAGTAGGAGATATGTTCCCCTCTCATTGATATTTGACGGATTTGGAAACGAACCAATCCTCACATTTTATAAATTATTTAGCGGTTTGCATTGCGATAAAGATTTATTTTGTAGTTATGGTAAAATTAGCACTGCGGTTCAAATTGGACAAAATCCCAAAGTGATATATGCAGATGAGGATAACCCGGCATCTATATTCAAGGAATAACTTTTTAGATTTATCCGATAAATAACTCACCATGGCAAAACGATCATTAAACACTTCTTATAATAGA
Source organism: Chitinophagales bacterium (assembly GCA_046329575.1). Lineage (GTDB taxonomy): Bacteria > Bacteroidota > Bacteroidia > Chitinophagales > LD1 > UBA1941. Next base: position 291,173 of record JAXLUJ010000003.1, read on the forward strand.
GAAGGAAAAAAGAGGGTAATTATTCGTAAGGAACATACTGCTACCAGAAAATCATCCGGAGCAGTTATGGATTTATATTATAATCAAGAACTGCGTGCCATCGCCGCATTCTCCCAACGCACTCAGGAATTGAAACGAAAACAAGGCTAGCTCCCGCTTCTATAAACGCTATCCCGCGTTTATAAAGTGCCGCTCAATCACCCTCGGATACCAATAGTGCTCCAAAACCAAAACTTTTTTCGCAACGGCTTCAGCCGTATCTCCTTTATCAATGGGCGTTCTCGCCTGGTGAATTACTGCGCCTTCATCATAGCGCTCATTCACCAGATGAATGCTCGGGCCGCTCTCCGTTTCTCCCGCCTCCACCACGGCGCGGTGCACGTGCATGCCATGCATACCGGGCCCGCCAAAACGCGGTAATAACGCCGGATGAATGTTCAGTATCTTTCCCTCAAAAGCGCGAACCAAAAACGAAGGAATCAATAGCAGAAATCCGGCCAACACAATGCCATCCACCTCATAACGCGCCAACAACTCCAGCATACTTCCCTCATTATTCAATTCGGCTTTTTTTACTAACACTGCCGGAACGCCAAAAGCTTTGGCCACTTCAAACACACCGGCGCCTTCCTTGTTGCAAACAATCACCGAAACGCGCAAGTCTTCCCTGTTTCTGAAATATTCCAGAATGGCCCTGGCATTGCTGCCACCGCCCGATGCAAAAACAGCTAAATGGACTACCTTTTTACTCATGTGCATTTCAAAAGAAAGAATTCCATTTAATAATCTTCCTTCGTCCTGTGTTTATGACAACAGAATATCGCATCATCGGTTTGATGTCGGGCAGTTCGCTCGATGGGCTGGACCTTGCCTATTGTACGTTTCGCCACGATGGGAAATGGCATTTTACCATTGAAAATGCTATTTGCTATCCTTATGAAGGCGAGCTTCATGAACTGTTAGAAGATGCCCGAAACTTAGGCGCAGCCGACCTTTGGGAACTTCACGCCCGTTTAGGAGCGCACTTTGCCGACTGTGTAAACCGCTTCATTAAAAAAAATGAACTGCATGGGAAAGTAGATGCCATCGCCTCGCATGGCCATACGATTTTCCACTATCCCGAGCGCCGATTTACCTGCCAAATCGGCGATGGTGCCGCGCTTTCGGCAAAAACCCACCTTCCCGTAATTTGCGATTTCAGAAGTGCCGATGTGGCTTTAGGCGGACAAGGCACACCCATCGTACCCATTGCCGATCTACTGCTGTTTCCTGAAACGCCGCTGCTGCTTAACATTGGCGGCATTGCAAACATTTCTGCAAAAATGGATGGAAGCATTCTGGCGTTCGACGTCTGCGCGGCCAATCAGTTGCTCAACTTTTTTGCGCAGCAAAAAAAGTTGGCTTACGACGACGGCGGCAAACTAGCCCGAAAAGGGACGGTGCATCCTGAACTGCTAAACGCCCTCAACGATGACCCCTATTTTGAGCAGCCATTCCCAAAATCACTCGACAACGGCTTCTCCAAAAAAATGCTGCAGGAAACCGAATATTTTTCGGTGACCACCGAAGATCAATTGGCTACCTGTTGCGAACATATTGCCATGCAAATTGCGCAACATATTGAAATGATTGAAGAAGAAACCGGGCGAAACTTTGATGCTTCCCAAACCATGTTGGTAACCGGCGGTGGCGCCTTTAATACCTATTTGATGGAACGCATTGCATCCAGAGTGAAGGTTCGTTTGGCGGTGCCCGATGAACAAATCGTGAAATACAAAGAAGCGCTGGCCATAGCTTTTATGGGCGTGCTTTTCGAGCGGGGTGAACCGAACGTGCTTCGTTCAGTTACCGGCGCCTCGGCTAACTCCATTGGCGGATGCCGTTATGGAACTAAACTGAACAGCCAATGATTTTAGTGACCGGAGCAACAGGATTGGTGGGTTCGCAATTGGTGCGCCAATTAGTGCAGCAAGGGCACCGGGTGCGTGGCCTGAAGCGCAGCAACAGCCCTATGGAACTGGTGGCCGATGTGGCGCAACACATCGAATGGGTTGAAGGCGATGTGAACGATATTTTTTCGCTGGCTGAAGCCATGACTGGCGTTACCGAACTTTACCATGCCGCAGCAGTAATCTCCTTTTTACCCGCTGAACGGGAACGCATGATGCAGGTGAATGTGGAAGGAACGGCAAACGTAGTAAATACGGCAATTGATGCCGGCGTACAGCGAGCCTTGCTGATAAGCAGTGTGGCGGCGTTCGGACGGCCACAAAAACGCGCCATCATCGATGAAAATCTGGAGATCAAAGACAGCAAGGACAACTACCATTACTACCGCAGTAAGCTGCATGCCGAACGCGAGTGGTGGCGCGGCATTGCCGAAGGTTTGAATGCGAATATCCTAAGTCCATCCACTATTTTCGGTGGCGGCTTTTGGAAAAATCAACCCAACAGCATTTTTGCTCAGGTGCATAACGGTTATCCGTTCTACACTACCGGTACCAATAGTTTTGTAGATGTGCGCGATGTGGTACAAGCGGCCCAAACGCTGATGCAAAGCCAGGTTTGTGGCGAAAAGGTGATTTGCACCGCCGAAAATGCGGGCTTTGATGAGGTCATGTTTTCGATTGCTGATGCGCTGGGCGTAAAAAGGCCCACACTTCCGGTTGGTAAATATCTGGCATCGGTAGCCTGGCGCGCCGAAGCGCTCAAATCACGCCTTACCGGAAGCTATCCTTTGGTGACATCTGAATCGGTGCGGCTGGCGCGCGATCATTTTGAATACAGCAATTCCAAAGCGCTGAAAATGGGTATCAGCTTCCGGCCATTGCAACAAACCATTCAAGATGTGGCTCGCTTGTATCGCGAAACCCGCGCTCAGGGTTATGGGATATTGTAAACCGTTACTAAATCGGTTTCGCGCTTTGCAGCGGTTTAAAACAATAGAAATATTTATGGCGGCAACCGCGTGCTTCGCTATTACTCCTCGCCCCGAAGCCGCAGCAGTGCTATGTTCCGGGCCACAGCCATACGGGGCTGCGGGGTAGCCGCTGCGCCCGCTGCCGCGGTTAGTCATAAACAATGGCTTCACCAATCGTTCCAAATGATCTAACTTACTTTGCACCCACCACACCCACCACACCCACCACACTCACCACACCTACCACACCCTTTCCTCCTATTCCGCCACAATTTTTCCACTCCCTACCTCGCGGCCATTGTGTTTCAAATGATAAACATACACACCGGTTGTTATTTCACTGCAGTTCACACGGAATTGACAACCAACAGTGCGTTCTTCTATTTTTCTTCCGGCAATATCGGTAAGTACAAATTGATAAGTTTCTGAATTACCATGCTCTGCATGAACATCAAAATTCAACACTTCACGGAAAGGATTGGGATAGGCTGAAATCCAATATCCATCTGCACTTTGTACATCTTTCACCGATAACGGAAAGATCACGTTTTTGCTTTCAATGGTCACAAAACTTTCACCCGTGCGAACAGCGCTGTTTCCATCGAAATAAATATCGGCCACATTATTGATACGCGTGCCGGGAGTGTTGCCGCGCTTTTGCGGAATTGTAAATTGTACGAAACCATGAGAACGTTTCTCGTTAGTGTTGCTATCAGGAAGTTGAATGTTCCTGAAAGTGAATCGCAAAATGCCTTTACCTGCTAACTTTACTTCGTAAGGATGCGAAGCTGGTCCGGCCTCAAAACCTGAAACATCCAGATACCGACTGTCCAGCGTATCCACAATCACCACTTTAAAGGCGGTATCTGTTCCGGTGTTTTGAAAACGGATGTTATAAGTAAGCTGGTCATTGGCCGTAACCCAGTGCTGCGCGCCGATTCCGGAAGGGAAAACCTCCTTCTCATTCGGGTCGAAACTATAACGCAACAAATGGCAATCAATATCTACCCACTGGTCATCGTCGTCCTGCGGCACACTCGCCACAAATCCGGTAATCACCGGCGGCGCACCGGCCAATTCCTTGAATTGCCGCGGCTTGCTATAACCGGGATGATAGGTTTGCTGATCGGCCTCTACACGAAAGGTATGACCATTGGCATGTACGCGCACCACCAAACTGTCGCCCGATGCTAATTGCGTATGACTCACCCCTTGCAACAATTCATCTTCATAAACACGATATTCCACCGGTCCATTCATATGCTTCCCTGCATTACGGATGGTGAAGAATATCGAATCCACTGCGGGCGAAAATCGGCGCTGTACCTGAATATCAGAACTATCCCAAAGCGCACTCACCGGCGCGCATCCGCCATGCGGGTAGATATTAGCCTGCACACACACCGCCTGATTCAGTTGCGCGTTGCACGAAGCAGAATCGAGCAGAATAATGGTTCCGGATGAAAAAGGTGGAACATCACCTAACTGATAGCGATAGAAATTGCCGGGAAGAACGGCGTTCCAAAGCGGGCTCGACGACAATAGCACCAGTTCATCAGGAATTTGTACATCCACGTAACCGTTGTATGCCGAATCGGTACCGTAGTTTTGATAGCGGATGTAATAGGAGTTTCCTCCGCTGCATAACCGTTGAAATGAAGAGGCAATATTCACTGATAAGTTGGCACAAAGCAATTTGGTTTGAATAGGGAAATCGAGATGCTGCACCGTATCCCAGCCATTGTAAAACAGGTTGTAGGAAGGCGTACAGGCGGGTTCAAAAAGTATGGTATCTATTACCGGCAGTAGTATATGATTGCCGCTATCTAGCGCCAACCGGTAGAACCCGTCTTTATCGGTCATGGTGAAACGATTGCCGTTATCGGTTGAAACCAAACGAAATGCCATGGGAAGATCGGTGCCATCAAAAACGCAGTTGTTGTTTCGGTCCCAAAACATCTGGCCCGAAGCGCCTCCGTACGGACAATTGCCTCCATCTTCACAAAGTGGTAATTGAACATTGGTGAGCGTGGCGGGGATATTAGGCAGGCAGGTGACGTTGGAAAGCGCCGTGAAGACGTCGGTTAAACTATCAGGCAAAATGGGTAGGCACGCAATCGGATTATTGCCGATTCCCAGTGATTTCAACGATTGCGGAAGTTTTGGGAGTTGAGTAATGTAGTTGTTGCCTACATCAATACTGGTTAAGTTTAACGGCAGTTGCGGAAGCGCAGTGAGTTGATTATTGTTCAAACCCAACGTTCGCAAAGCACCCGGAAGCACCGGCATGGAATTGATGGAATTGCTATTTGCAGAAAAAGTAACCAGGCCGGCCGGCAGCGAAGGAATAGTTGTAAAAAAATCTTGATCGAGCAGCAACGTTTGCAGCGTAGCCGGAAGAGCCGGCAATTGATTAATCGGACTTCTTTCTATGGTAAGCGTTTGAAGATTCGCCGGTAGTGAAGGCAATGCACTTAAAGCCGTTTGTTCGCAAATCAGCACCTTAAGGGCGTTACCGAATTGCGGAAGTGTGGTGAACTGCGAACAATACTTGAGTTCGAAATTCTGAAATACATCAGGTAGCTGCGCAGGCAATGATTGCAAGGCCGGTAAATTATGGACACTAAGGGTCTTCAAATCTCCGTTTTGACCCAAATGCGAGAAATACTGCAGTCCATTCATGGTTACGGTGTTGTAACTGCGCGGATAAGTTCCTGAAGGTTGCAGTAAAAGATAGGTGTTACTATCAGCCGCCGCACACAGCGTATCCAATTTGTAATTTTGAATACAACCGCCCATACCACTGGCCGAAAGTAAATCGGCAAAGGCGCTATCGATGGGAATGTACTGCGCCTGAATTCGGGAAAAAGTTCCTAACAGAAAAACAATAGCCGCAAAAGCTATTTTTCTGATGAACGAGAATGTAGTAGTACGCATGACTTTCAATTTAATTTTTGCAATCGGGATTCTTTAGCGGTACAAACCTATTTCACCGGATAACCACAGACAATCAGTTTTTTTGTAAATTGTTTGTTCTTTTTAAATGTTTTATTACTTAATATATTGATTTTCAATTTTATTATATTTTTTATTTGCCGCAACTGTTATGCAACAAACTAAACTCTTTCAGATTCTGCAGCAACTCAGCCCGGCACAGCGAAAACAGTTGGAACAATACGCCACTTATAAAGGTGTAAGCGCCGATGCCCACCAATTCCTGCAACTGTTGGTAACCGCGCTGATGCGGTCAAAAACGCGACACTTTCACCGCGAACATTTATTTCGTGAGTTGTATCCTAAAAAGACCTTTAACGACGGCCGCATCCGTTACCTTACGCATGAACTGCTGCAATGCACCGAGAATTTTCTTGCAGCACATGCACAGGAGCATCATCAATGGCTGCCACAACTGCTGCTATTGCAACAATACCGCACACTAAAACTGGATCGGCTTTTTGAACTTCAGTATCGTGAATTTTGCAAATCATTAGAAAATCAACCTCTGCGAAATGCCGATTTCTTCTGGTTCTCGCTTCAGGCGCATACAGAGTTTAGCCGATATTTGAAAGACCAGCAAAACCGACATGTAGAGCCACAAATACAAAAGCGTTCTGATCAATTGGACGCGTATTACTTATACAACAAGTCCAATATCTACATTGAAGCCCTGAACTACCGGAATATTCTGAAGACCGATTATAAAATTCAATTCACCGATCTATTCGAAAAAGTGCCTGCTGCGGTTCGCACCGCCGAACCGGTACTACATCTGCAACTCACTACTTTAAGCACACTCACCCATCCCCAAAATCGTGAACATTTCGATACCCTGAAAGTGCTGCTACTGCAACATGCCGCTTTGGTGAATGATCAGGAATATAACGATTTGATGACCTTGGCGCGCAACTATTGCATTAAACATATTAATAGCGGCGACCGCAGTTTTGAGCGCGACCTTTTTGAACTTTATCATCAGGAAATTGCACAAATCGACCGAAAAAGATTGCCGGCTATTTCGCCGGTGCTTTATAAAAATGTAGTTACGCTCGCCATCCAGCTTGGCAAGCCAGAGTGGATCAAAAAGTTTAGCCAAACCTATCAAAACCACCTTCCCGAAAACCTGCGCGTTTCGCTCTATTCGTTCAATATGGCCAAGTATTGGTTTTTAAAAGAACGCTACGATGATGTAATTGCTTTGTTGCAGGATGTTCAGTATGCCGAAGTATTTGATCAATTGGCTGCCAAAAGCATTTTATTGAAAGCCTATTTCGAAAAACAGGAAATTCAACCTTTCGAATCGCTGGTGCACAGTTTCACGGTTTTGGTTGGCGATAAAAAAGACCTGGGCTATCATGGGCGCAGTTATTTAAACTTCGCGCGGTTTGCTCATAAATTGTTCCTGACGCCCGCAAAAAAACGCGCCTCACTGAAGCAGAAAATTGAAAATGAAAACCAACTGGTAGAAAAGCGATGGCTGTTAGAAAAGGTAGATGAATAGCGCCCAATCACATTTGCCATGCTTAATTTTTTTGGCTTCCCGCGGCAGCGATTGGAGTGGCGCGACTGAAAGGAGCGGTGCGCAGGGAGGAACGACCGCAGCACCGTAGCGATAGCGGAGCCACGCAAAGCGCGGTTGCCGCCATAATTCGTTCATCTGTAATTATCGCAATTGCTTTGCTACAAAATCGCTGCAAAACAATTTGATTTCGTTCCTTACCAAACGAAACTGGTGTGCAATGGTTTTGGGAGTTCCTGCGGTCTTTGCCGGATCGGGGAAATTATAGTGCGATTTCTTCGCCCGGGAAACAAATACCGGACAACGCTCAGCGGCATGATCACACACGGTAATCGCAAAATCAAATTCGAGATGCGCATACTCACTGATATGGTTGGATGTTTGATTGGAAATATCGATTCCATCCTCCAACATTATATCAACAGCCATCGGATTCAGGCCATGAACCGCCACTCCTGCGCTATAGATCTCAGCCCGGTTTCCTGCAAAATGCCGCAAATAGCCTTCTGCCATCTGACTGCGGCAGCTATTACCGGTGCAAAGCACCAATACTTTTGGAATCTGTTTCATTAAACCAATAGCCAAATAAGATTCATGACACAAAACTTGGGATCAAAACCGAAAAGCACCTGAAGAAATACCACTGCGGCAGTTATTACAAATGGCTTACGGTACTTGAACCATAGTTCTTTAGTTGCAGCAAGTAGGTCCACAGCCGCAGGTTTTTGATTTTTCGGCAAATATCGAAATGCTAAAAATTCCCACGTTTCCGTTTTTGAATGCTGTGAGTTCCACATCGTTGAGATAATTTTTGAGAATATCGTCGGGAATAACGATTGGCTTTTCCTTTTGGATGGTTACATTGCTAAAACCGGCTTGCTGAATGAGTTGCAAGTATGCTTCCTTTTGAATAGCGCCGGATACGCAGCCGGCATACATTTCAGCTTTACTGCGCAATCCTTCCGGTAAGGTGCCAACCAGCACAATATCAGAAATGCTGAAATGCCCACCCGGTTTAAGCACGCGAAAGATTTCGTGAAAAACGCGGCTTTTATCGGGAACCAGGTTGAGCACGCAATTGCTCACTACTACATCGGCCATATTAGCCGAAACCGGTATGTTTTCAATATCGCCCTGCCGGAATTCTACATTCGGGTAATTCAATTTTTGTGCATTGGCCCGGGCTTTCTCAATCATAGCCGGAGTGAAGTCGATACCAATCACACGGCCATCAGGTCCGGTTTCATTACGGGCAATAAAACAATCATTTCCTGCGCCACTTCCCAAATCGATAACGGTATCGCCCTTCTTGATTTTGGCAAACTGGGTAGGCAAGCCGCAACCCAGGCCCAAATCGGCATCGGCATGATAACCGTTAAGCGCGGTGTAATCGTCGCTCATAATGTTGTACACTTCGGTAGAACAACCACCAGCCCCGCAACAAGAAGATTGGTTGGTGGCTTTGTCTTGCCGGGCAATATCGCTGTACTTTTGTTTTACCATTTCTTTCAGCTGTTCTGAAGTTTCCATATGATTGTTTTTTTAGTTAGCAACAATTTTTCTTTTCGAGGCGTGAAATGAATTGATGAAAGTAATTGCGAATTACACCCAGCGTTTTTTCATCGAGGCAATAACAAATCGCTGTTCCTTCCACATTTCCTTTAATGATTCCGGCGTTCTTCAGCTCGCGAAGGTGTTGCGAAACTGTGGGTTGCGATAGCGGCAGTTCGTTCACAATATCGCCGCAAATACAGGAGCTGGTTTTTAGCAAATATTCTACAATGGCAATGCGCGCCGGATGAGCCAGGGCCTTAATTAAGGTGGCTATTTGATTTTGTTTTTCGGTGTAGTGTTCGGCCTTGGTAGCGCCCATTTGTTATTTATTTATTGCAATATTACGATAAATATTTCAAATAAAAAACTGCTTTAGTTTTAGCAAAAGTATGGTTATGGCGGCAACCGCGTGCTTCGCTATTACTCCTCGCCCCGAAGCCGCAGCAGTGCTATGTTCCGGACCACAGCCATACGGGGCTGCGGGGTAGCCGCTGCGCCCGCTGCCGCGGTTAGTCATAACAGCCACAAGTTCACATCGCGCCTCAGTTTTTTTTGCGCGATGACAACCATCCTTTTTTTGACTTCCCGCGGCAGCGATTGGAGTGGCGCGACTGAAAGGAGCGGTGCGCAGGGAGGAACGACCGCAGCACCGTAGCGATAGCGGAGCCACGCAAAGCGCGGTTGCCGCCATAATTGAAAATTCTACCTTCGTTTGGTGTTTAAAATTGCAACTCCCATATCGCATTTGTTCAAAAATCAGGAAAATGCCGCAGCCATCTTCGCCGCCTCCGATTGTTTGGAATGCCGCGACCACTCGCCCGAAGAGCCGCATTTACAGCAACACGAGCTGTTCCATTTCGAGCAGCAACTGATATTGCCTATGACGGATGCCGATTTTGATTACCATCAAAAATGTATGGCTTCAAAACCGAATTTAAAGTTGGTGAGTTTCCATGTGGCCTCGTGCTGCGATCAACCTGTTATAGTAGATGGGGCTTTTCAATTGGGTGGCCGCATTTTCAGCCGCCAGGAGTTACTGGATAATGCTGCCGCAAATCTGGAACGGTTGCGTGCATTTATTGCTCCTGAAATATCCATTTGCGTAGAGAACAACAACTACCTGCGCACCCCGGCTTATACGCATGTGATTGAAGCCGGATTTTTGCGCGAACTGGTGGAAAAAAACCGCATTCACTTTTTGTACGACATCGCCCATGCGCATATCAGCGCTGTGAACATGGGCATTCCTTTCGCCGATTATTATGCCGAATTGCCTGTTGAATTTTGTAAGCAGGTGCACATTTGTAAGTTTGGCATGCGCAGCGAAACAGAAGCTTATGATGCTCATTTCGCACCGGATCCATTCATTTACTCGGAACTGAAAAAAATAGCGGAACGCGCTGCTGTGAATTATGTGACGGTGGAATATTATCGCGAAACACCCGGCCTTCTCGAATCTTTGCAATATTTGAAATCCATACAATGAATTTTTTAGAAAAACTGTACGACCTGAACCAAAAAGTAGCAGTAGTTACCGGCGCTACCGGTCAACTTGGAACAAAAATCACCAATGCGCTGAAAGCCTGTGGCTGTGCGGTAATTGGGCTGGATGCCAAATTGAATCCGGCGCATCAAATTGATGGGGTTGACTATCGCGAACTCGACATTACCAATAAAGATGCGGTCATTAAAACCTTTGATGCCGTTGCCGAAAAATATGGCCGGTTCGACATTTTGATCAACAACGCCGGAGTAAGCACTTTTGATCCGTTTGAAAAACGGGAAGAATCGGAAATTGACCGGGTGATGGACATCAACATTAAAGGAACTTTTTTTTGCATTCAGGCCTTTGTGAATTTGTACGACAGCCGCAAATACAGCAATGGCGCGGCTATTGTGAACATTGGTTCTTTTTATGGCGTGGTGTCGCCTGATTTCCGAATTTACACCGATACGCCAAGGAAGAGTCCGGAGATTTACGGCGCCACTAAGGCCGGTGTGATTCAGATGACAAAATATTTTGGCGTGCATTTAGCCGACCGTGGTATTCGCTGCAATGCGGTGTCGCCCGGCGGCATTTTTAACCCGGAAACGCCGCAAGGTCCGGAATTTCGCGCGCATTATTCGTTTCGCTGTCCTATGAAGCGTATGGCCAATGATGATGAAATGATTGGAGCCGTGCTGTATCTGGCAGGTGGCGCTTCGAGCTACACCACCGGCCACAACATTGTGGTAGATGGCGGTTTCAGTTGCTGGTAAATAAGAACTGAGAGATGAAAGAGGAGAGATGAGAGATGAGAGATGAAAGATGAGAGATGGGAGATGAAAGTTTTAGGGAAAGGTGTATTGTTCTCCATTCTCGTAGCTCATAACTCATTGCTCGTAGCTCGTAACTCATAGCTCACAACTCTTTCCACTTCCTTCAGGCATAGCAATTGATAGTTCATGTTATGCGGAAGAAAATCAAGATTCAGATCAGTGCCATAGTAGTGGTTTTGGTTCTGGCCTCGTGCAGTGCGCTCAACAAGCTCACGCAATTTCATGTAGATTACAATGCCACCTTTCCCGTGCCGGGAACCTTACCGATTGGGTTAGTGAACATCACTACACCCGATGTGAACACCAACAGTACTCAGGTTTTCAGCAATAACAACACCAATGCCGATTTGCTGCAAAGCGTAAAGCTGGATCAACTCATTGTAACGGTAAAATCGCCTCCCGGTCAAAACCTCGACTTTGTAAAATCTGTAGAACTTTATCTACAAGCCGATGGTTTGCCCGAAGTGTTGCTGGCCACTAAGTATGACATTCCAGATGGACTTACTTCGTTAACGCTTGACCTTCAAAATGTGGAATTAAAGGAGTACTTAAAGAAAGATAAGTTCCGGATCCGATCGAATCTGACTACCGACAAACTGATTGGCGGAAATGTAGAATTGAATGGATATTGTCGTTTTTTTGTAGATGCCAAAATTTTCGGAATCTGATTGGCGTTAATGTTGTATCTTTCATTCAATTCTGATGAAGCACCTCAAAAAACAATATCATCATTTAAACGGCAAACTGAACCGGTTTCGGGAGAAACTGGAAGGCCCTGAGATTCAGGATGCGCGAGTGCTTTTGCACAAGGAAATTGCCAATACCATTACGCACGGCATTGGGCTGTTATTTTTTTTGATCGCTATTCCGGTGATGCTTACCCGTTACTTTCAGCAGGATCGTTTCATTTACACGGCCACGGCTATGATATTTGGCTTAGGCTTAGCCATGGTGTATTTGTCGTCAACCCTTTACCATGGCATTCAGCATGCTTCGGCCAAGCGCATTCTGCAAATCATTGACCATGTAAGCATATTTTTGCTTATCGGCGGCAGCTACACTCCTATTGTGTACCATTTTCTGCCGCTGGAAACGGCCATTCCGTTTCTAACCGTACTTTGGGTGATTATCGCAGGCGGTATTGTTTACAAAATCTTTTTCACCGGGCGGTATCGCATTCTTTCCACGTTATTGTATTTAGTGTTAGGATACTTGTCGCTTTTTGTGATTCGGCCTATTAGCGCCAATATGCCTTCGGGAAGTTTCAATTTGTTGGTTTTGGGTGGTGTATTATATACGGTAGGTACGATTTTCTACCTGTGGAAAGCACCCAAGTACAACCATGCCGTTTGGCATGTGTTTGTGCTGGGAGGCAGTATTTCGCACTATTTTGTGGTATTCAACATAGTGTAGAACAAGTTGTAAGCTGTAAGTGATTCGTTGAAAATTTAAAATTTTGAACGTTCCACTTAAAACTTAAAATTTCAACTTTCAGCTCTTACTAAAATCATATATTTCTTTCGGGTCAAACGTTACTTTTGCCCCAAAATCAAAACATGGAAACGGCAACCGTAAATAAAACAGCCTCGGTAAAAACCGAAGATTTTCTGCCACTCAACGGCACTGATCACGTAGAATTTTATGTAGGCAATGCCCGGCAGTCGGCCTATTATTATCAGTCGGCCTGGGGTTATGAATTAGTGGCTTATGCCGGGCCGGAAACCGGATTGCGGGATCGGGCCAGTTATGTGCTTCAGCAAGGCAAGATTCGATTGGTACTCACTTCCGGCATGCATCCTGATAGCGAAGTATCGAAACATGTATTGCAACATGGCGATGGTGTAAAAGTGCTGGCACTTTGGGTAGATGATGCCCGTAAAAGTTTTGAAGAAACCACTAAACGCGGCGCTACGGCAGCCATGGAGCCAACGGTTTACAAAGATGAGTTGGGCGAAGTAGTGATATCGGCCATTAAGACCTATGGCGATACCATTCACAAATTTGTGGAACGTAAAAATTATAAAGGTGCTTTTCTGCCAGGTTACGAAGCTCGTAAATCGAATATGGAGATCAAGCCGGTGGGTTTGAAATATATTGACCATTGCGTGGGCAATGTGGAGTTAGGAAAAATGAACTATTGGGTAGATTTCTATAAGAATGTGATGGGCTTTAGTTTGTTGCTCACTTTTGACGATAAAGATATTTCTACCGAATACTCGGCGCTGATGAGCAAGGTGGTTACCAACGGCAACGGCTATGTGAAGTTCCCCATAAATGAGCCGGCCGATGGCAAACGTAAATCGCAGATTGAAGAGTATGTAGAATTTTATCATGGCGCGGGCGTACAGCACCTGGCTGTAGAAACCGACAACATCATTGCCACGGTAGCCGAACTGCGCAAACGCGGCGTAGAATTCCTTCACGTTCCGGATGTGTATTACAACGATGTTTGGGATCGCGTAGGTGCGGTGAAAGAAGACAAAGAAGCCATTCGCAAGTTGAATATTCTGGTAGATCGCGATGATGAAGGGTATTTGCTGCAATTGTTTACCAAGCCGGTTCAGGATCGGCCAACGGTTTTCTACGAAATTATTCAGCGCGTAGGCGCAAAAAGTTTCGGCAAAGGCAACTTCAAAGCCCTATTCGAATCTATTGAACGCGAACAGGCGCTTCGCGGAAATCTCTAAACCGAATTACCTTTTAAAAAGTAGCTTCAGGAAGTTAAAACCTTCCTGAAGCAACACTTTTGTGCTCATGCGGTGAAAGGTAACACCTTCGCGCAGATGCACTTCAATAGTTTTGATGCGCAATTTTTTTGCGGCCATTAAAATAAATTCCAGATCAAACAGATAACGGTTGATGGTGGTTTGAAGAAACACCTGTTTCCCGGCTTCATTAAACCCTTTTAAACCGCATTGCGTATCGTTTGTAGGCAGGTGCAGCACTCGCGTAGAACACCAACGCAGGAATTTTGATATAGTTACCCGAAATGCCGGAAGATGACGATAGTATTCTGAATCTTTTACGCCCATGGCGATATCGCAATTGCCAGATCTTAGCGCCTGCAAAAGTTCCTGCATGCTTTCCATGGTGTAAGGAAGATCCACATCGGTATAGATACAAATATGGCCTGTTGCTGCGGCAGCGGCCCGCCTGAGGCTGTAGCCTTTTCCGTAGTTGTTGTGGTTTGAAATTCTTACAAAAGAAATTCGCTCTACATTTTCCTGTATGCTGAAAACATCGAACACCGGCCTTTCATTACCATCATCTACCATCACCACTTCCACCTCCGAAATGCCTTCGTTTTGTAATAATTCCAAGGCACAGCGCATTACGGGCGTGACCCACATGGCGGGCGGGTGGTAAACCGGCAGCAGCAAGCTCAGCTTCATGCCATCCACTTTTTGTACCAATATTGAAAAACAATCAAGCCCCAAATTCGGGCATGTATTTCGCCGGGATTGGCAGAAAACAATTGTTGTTTCAACCGGCGGATTTCATCTACCGAAAAAATATTTTGCTGTTCAATAAACGCATCATTCAACAAATCGTCTTCAATCATACTCCGCAAACCCGTTCGGAACCATTGCAGCAAAGGCACTTCAAAACCACGTTTTGCCCGCGTGAATAATTCATCAGGCAACTCCTCACGAAAAGCTTCTTTTAAAATTTTCTTTCCATTGCCCGGTTCAATTTTAAACTCCTGCGGCAATCGGAAAGCATAATCAACCACCGTATAATCAAGTAATGGCACGCGCACTTCCAAACTATTGGCCATGCTCATCAAATCTACCTTAGTGAGCATGTCGTTCGGCAATACCATTTGCGTATCGGCCAGCAGCACTTCATTGATGTTTCCCTCGCCCACAAATTGTAGTACCTCCCGGCGCCGGGCCTCTACTTCAGCAAGTTCTACTCTTTCAGGTTGCCGTAAAAGTTTCAGCGCGTCGTTTTGATCAACAAAGGCGCACCAACGCCAGTATCGGTCCTTTCGTGAAAGGCGTAAACCGGTGCTGTATCGTTCTAGTTGACGGAACAAGTTGGTGAACTTTGATTGTCTTGATTTTGGCAACATCTTAAAAACCGGCAAACCGGCCTTCACTAACTGATTTACCAGGTTATTGCGGCGCGCGCGCAATTCGGCCTGATGCTTGTTGTAACCCGCAAAAAGCTCATCGCCTCCGTCGCCTGAAAGGGCCACAGTAACATGGTTTCGGGTGTGTTTACTAAGAATATAAACCGCTATCGCGGAAGAATCGGCAAATGGTTCATCGAAATAGTCGAGAATACTGTGAAGATGCTCGTACATATCGTTTTTGGTGATGCTGAAAACGGTATGCTTAGTTTGAAATTTTTTGGCCACCAGATTGGCGTAATACGTTTCATCAAAATACGGTTCATCGCTGAAACCAATCGAATAGGTATGCAGGTTGGGCTGATGTTTAGCAGCCTGAGAAACAATAATGGAAGAATCGATTCCACCGCTGAGAAATGCCCCTAAAGGAACGTCGGCTACCAAACGGCGTTGCACCGAAGCTTCAATTAGCCGGCGCAGTTCGGCCTTGGCGGTTTCATAATTTTGAGGTGTAGGAGGAAGTTCATTTTCAGCAGTGTAAGGTATTTTATAGAATGCCTGTTCCTCGCTTTCGCCGCTTTCTTTGATAAGGCGGAAATGCCCGGGATGCAGCCGGGTTATATTTTTCAGAATAGAATGGCCTAGCGGCACATAATTGAGCTGAAGGTATAAGGCCAGGCTGTTGTGATCAATCACCTTTTTAACCGGGAACGCAAATAATGCTTTTAGTTCAGAAGCAAAGAACAATTGATCGCCATCGCTGTACAAGTGCAATGGCTTGATGCCCATCCGATCGCGCGCTAAGAACAGCTCCCGCTTTTGGTTATCATAAACAGCAAATGCAAAAAAGCCGTTTAGCAAGGGAAGGCAGGCTGCGCCCATGCGAATGAAAAGATGCAGCAACACTTCAGTATCAGATGTGGAGTGAAAATCACTTTTATCAGAAAGGAATTGCTGTCGTAATTCGCGATAATTAAATATTTCGCCATTGAAGATGATGGTGTAGCGGCCGGAATCATCCGTCATTGGCTGCATACCGCAGGCGGAAGTATCTATAATGGATAATCGGGCATGCCCTAAACCGCAATGAGGTGAAACAACCTGTGCGGTGCGATTGTCGGGACCTCGCAACTGCAATGCCTGCAGCGCATTTTTCAGTTGATTGCTGTAGTCTTTCGGCTGAAACGATAAATATCCGGCTATTCCACACATTGCGAAAGCAAGTATATAAATACCTTTGCACTAAGTTCTTATTTTTGAACAGAACTCAAATGAAGCGATGGTAGATTATGAGAAGTGTATACGGCACTTCGAACATTGTGATTTTCTGGGATACAAAGATTTGGTCCTATTACCACTTTACAGTCTGGTCATCTTTTTCTTTGGGTACCGTTTCCGTTCGCTATTGGTTCGGTCGAATTCGCCTTTAAAACAATATTTTATCAGGGGCCTCACCTATAAGCTGGCGGGTGCTGTGGCGGCGGGCCTCATCTATCAGTATTACTACAAGGGTGGAGATACGGCCTATTACTGGTCGAGCGCCAGCAGTATTTATGACTACTTTTTTTCTGACTTCGATACGGCCTGGAAATTATTGTCGCCACGGCCATTTTACGATCACCCTGAGCTGGTAGGTCAGGACTACTGCGTGTTGTACATTAAGGACGTGAAAGCCTGGACGGTAATTCGACTGGCGGCGGTATTCAATATATTAAGTTTTGACAGTTACATTCCCACTTCGTTGTTCTTTGCCTGTATTTCGTTCTATGGCAGTTGGAAGATGTTTACGCTATTATCGCAATTGTTTCCGCAGCTAGTGAAGGAGTTTTTCAACTGCATTTTTCTGGTGCCTTCTGTACTATTTTGGGGAAGTGGGATTTTTAAAGATACGCTCACGCTTTCGGGGCTGATGTTGCTGGTGTATCATGCCTACGACATGTTCGTTTCGCGCCGATTTACCCCTTCGAATATCATTTGGATCATTGTTTCAACCTACGTAGTTTCCAGCATCCGAAGTTTTTTCATTGTGATCATGCTTCCCTGTATGTTCCTTTGGTACTTTGTGAGTTATCGCGATAAGATCCGTAACCGCACCCTACGCCGGCTGGCCTTTCCGCTTATGATATCCATTTCAGCCGTGGCGATATTCGTTGGTTTTTCAACATTTATTGCCAGCTCGCAGGAATTTAATCAGCAGGCGTTGCAGGAAAAAACCGCCGGGATGCAGCAATGGCACGGCTCGCTGGGCGGTTCGGCCTATACTTTGGGTGACGACAACGACTTTTCCCTTTTCGGTATTCTGAAAAAGTTCCCTGCGGCGGTAAACGTAACCCTGTTCCGCCCTTATCTATGGGAGGTGCACTCCGTTTTTCAGTTTATTACGGCTGTACAAAGCCTATTCTTCCTATTTTATACGCTTCGAACCATCTTTAAGGCCGGGCCGGCTTATTTTTTAACTATTGTGAGTAGCGATTCGCTGGTGATCTTTTCCCTGACGTTCAGTATTTTTTACGCTTTCGTGAGTGGCTTTACCAGCTATAATTTTGGTGCGCTCGACAGGTACAAGATTCCTTGCCTCAGCTTTTATATGGTGGCCATGGTGGTAATCAATTTCAAGGCGAAAATCTGGAAGCAGCGCTCTGCCTAAACCCTCTTTTTTGCAGCTTCCGCAAAAAACACAAAGGGGATAAGTTTTTCCGCCGGAAATTCAGGGAAATAGATAGGTTTGGGCAGATTTCAAAAACGGCTCATTTTCATATAAAGCATGGCTCTATTTAATTTTTTCATGGAGGAAATTGCCATCGATCTCGGAACGGCAAATACTCTGATCATCCATAACGACAAAGTAGTAGTTGACGAACCTTCCATTGTAGCGATTGACCGCCGCACCGACAAAGTAATTGCAGTGGGCCACCGCGCCATGCAAATGCACGAGAAAACGCATGAGAACATCAAAACGATTCGTCCGTTGAAAGATGGCGTAATCGCTGATTTCTATGCAGCGGAAAATATGATTCGCGAAATGATCAAGATGATCTTTCAGAAAAAGAAATTTCTATTTCCGCCGCGCTTCCGGATGGTGATCTGCATTCCTTCAGGAATTACAGAAGTGGAAAAGCGCGCGGTGAAAGACAGCGCAGAACAAGCAGGCGGACAGGAAGTAAAAATGGTTTATGAACCGATGGCCGCAGCTATTGGTATTGGTATAGATGTGGAAGAACCCAATGGCAATATGATTATTGACATTGGCGGCGGTACTACCGAGATTGCGGTGATAGCGCTTAGCGGCATCGTTTGCGATCAAAGTATCCGCGTAGCCGGCGATGAATTCACACTCGACATTGTAGATTACATGCGCCGTCAGCACAATATGCTGATTGGTGAAAGAACAGCCGAGAACATCAAAATCAACGTTGGCTCGGCCATGACCGATATTGATTCTCCTCCTGACGATTATGCGGTGAACGGCCGCGATTTGATGACCGGCATTCCAAAGCAAATCATTGTTTCGTATTCTGAAATTGCACACGCGCTTGATAAATCGATCGCGAAAATCGAAGAAGCCATTTTGAAGGCGCTGGAAACTACACCTCCTGAGTTGGCAGCTGATATTTTCAAAACAGGATTATACCTTACCGGTGGAGGCGCGTTGCTTCGCGGTCTCGATAAGCGCGTAAGCCAAAAAACCAAACTGCCGGTTCATGTAGCTGAAGATCCGCTGCGCGCCGTTGTTCGCGGAACCGGCATTGCTTTAAAGAACATCGATCGTTTTACATTCCTGATGGACTAAAAAAACGCAGCGTGCAAGCCGTACCATGTACAACCTCTTTCGCTTTCTTGTTCGCTACTATTTGTTCCTGTTCTTCTTAATTCTGGAAGGCTTTTGTTTTTATCTCATCTACCTCAATAACCGTTACCATCAGGCACTGTATGTGAACGTAGCCAATGAAGCCAGCGGCAGGGTGTATCAATCGTATTCCAAAATAAGCGACTATCTGTCGCTCGGCAGCTATAACGATTCGCTGGTACAGGAAAACGCCAGATTGCGCGCGCAATTGCTGCAGTCGAAATATGAAAATGTAAAAGTAATCGGTACGGTATCTGATACCCTTGAAAAAAAATTGGAACAAGTTTACAATTATGTGCCGGCCAAAGTGATTCGCAACTCGGTGAATCAGGCCAGCAACTACATTTTTATTGATAAAGGCAGTTTGCAGGGTATTGAGCCACAGATGGGCGTGATCAACATGAATGGCGTGGTGGGTCAGGTGGTGAATGTAACTCCGCATTATTCGGCAGTAATGTCGCTGCTCAACAAAAATTTCAGGGTGGGCGCCAAACTCAAAAAATCACAATATTTCGGGCCGCTGTTCTGGGACGGCAAAAGTACCACTATTGCGCATCTGGAAGAAATTCCGAAGCATGTAAAAATTGCCATAGGCGATACCGTAGTTACCAGCGGCTATTCCGAACTTTTTCCAGAAGGTATTATGATTGGACGAGTAAAGCGTTTTGTAGCCGAACCCGACAAAAATTTTCTGGAGATTGATGTACAGCTTTCGGCCAACCTCAATAACCTGAGCTATGTTTACATTGTAACCAATTTGTTCCGCAATGAGTTGGTACAATTGGACACCACCACTGCCAACAAGAAAAAATGATAGCAACAATTCCCATCAACTTACTGCGAATGGTGCTGCTGCTGGCCGCACAGGTGCTTGTTTTTTCGAACATTCACGTTTCTCCTTTGTTGGCTATCTACATCTATCCGATGTTCATATTGTTATTGCCATTTGAAACACCGCGCTGGCTGCTGTTGCTACTCGGCTTTGGTTTCGGTTTGTTGCTCGATGTTTTTCTGGGCACCTTCGGTATGCACGCCGCAGCCAATGTTCTACTGGCCTACATACGTCCTTATCTCATCAAGGTGATTACACCAACCAGTACTGAATTTGAAATTGCCCCAAGCATTTACTTACAAGGCCTCAGTTGGTTTTTAATTTATTGCGGAATTGGAACACTGGTCCATTTGTTGTTTTATTTTTTGCTTGAAAGCGGCACCTTCTACAATATTTTTCTGCTGCTGCTGAAAACTTTTATTAGCACGGCACTTTCCGTACTTTTCATGATCATTTTCATGTACCTTTTTGCATCGGCAAAAAAACGCCGGATGACCTGATCAATGAAAGTTGCCCCATATACCATCGTGGCCATGAATCGCCAAAGTTTCGACACTGTGGCCAGTTACGGTTTTGATAAAAGAAAAATGTTTGAAGAAGCAGGAATCGATTTGGATGCGCTTCCTGCCGAACAACATTTAAACCCTGAGATATGGAGCAGCAAAATGTGGGAAGTGCTCACCAAATGTATTCCGGAAGATGAAATCACCTTCAGAATCATGGACCGCTTTAGCATGGCGGTTTTTGGCGTAGCCGGTTATGTAATTCTGAATGCGCCGGATTTCATTACCGCCTTTGCCAATTTTGTGCGCTACACCCATTTGCACACCAACTTATATGACCTTAGGCTGGAACAAAACAATAAAGCGGTTACCCTTTTCTTTGATCGTACACGGCCTCGTTGTTATGGCGATCGTTTCAACATCGAGATGTATGTACTTGGCTTCACACTAAACATTCTCAAATTGCTTCCTGGAAAACAATTTCCGAAAGAAGTTCATTTTGAGGCCGAAGCACCGAAAACCATGCACGCCTTTGATGAATTATTCGGGAATAACACTCGCTTTGTTTTTGGTGCCAGGTGTAACAAAATGGTGTACGATGCTGCACTTACACACGTGCCACTTCTTAATGCCAACGAACAATTGTATGCTTTGTTCGATCGTATGGCTACTGAAAGCTTGCAGAAAAAAACCGGCGAATCGCCATTGGTCACAGCAGTAAAGTTAGAGATCAGCAAGCGCATTAAAGGGTCGCTTCCTTCTATCGATGAAATTGCGCGGGCTATGAACACCGGCGTTCGTTCGCTTCAGCTTAAACTGAAATCAGAATCTTCAGGCTACCGTGAACTTTTAGACGAAGTGCGTTGTGATATAGCGCTTTCACATTTGCGAAACAAAACGCTGAACATTAGCGAAATCGCCTATCTGCTTGGTTTTAATGAAGTAAGTTCCTTTTCGTCAGCATTCAAAAAATGGACCGGCAAATCGCCCAGTCAGTATAACTAGTTGTTCGCTTTAAAACAACTCTTTTTCGTTTCTAAAAAAATGAAGCATGCCTTTTAGGGACACTTTTGCCGCATTAAGCAAAAGTTATGCAACAACTATTTTTTCTAACCATGGCGCTGCTGATTTCAACAGCAGCAAATGCCCAATCGCCGAACGAGCAGATCGTTCATGGCACCATAACCGATAAAGTAAGTGAGCAACCGCTCATTGGTGCCAATATCATTCTCCAAAACAGCAATCCCGTGGTAGGCGCGAGCACCAACGAAAAAGGGAATTTCGAAATGAAGGTGCCCTTAGGCCGCCAAACATTTATAGTGCAGTATGTGGGCTATAAATCTTTTACCGTCCCGGAAATTCTAGTAACCGCAGGAAAACAAGTGCAGTTAGACGTTTCGATGGAAGAACAAGCTACAACCATTAAGGATGTGGTAGTGAGCGCTACATCGCAAAAAGACCGCCCCAACAATGAGTTCAGCGCAGTAAGCGCGCGCACCTTCAGCATGGAAGAAGTAACGCGCTATAGCGGCGGAAGAAATGATGTGGGCCGGTTGGTGACTAACTTTGCCGGCGTTTCTACATCAAACGATTCGAGAAACGATATTGTGGTACGCGGAAATTCTCCTAGCGGTGTATTGTGGCGCCTGGAAGGGGTGCCTATTCCAAATCCCAATCACTTCGCCACTTTAGGCACTTCAGGAGGTCCGGTGAGCGCTGTGAATACCAACTTGCTTCGAAACAGCGACTTTATGACCGGTGCGTTCGCCGCTGAATATGGCAATGCCAATTCCAGCGTGTTCGATTTGGGCTTTCGCAGCGGCAATACTCAAAAGCACGAGTTCATGTTTCAGCTAGGCGCCTTCAGCGGATTTGAATTGATGGGAGAAGGCCCAATCAACAAGGCGAAGACCGGGAGTTATGTAGTGGCTGCTCGTTATTCGTTTGCCGGTATTGGCGCAGCCCTTCATATTCCAATAGGTACCGCAGCCGCACCCCACTACACTGACCTGAGCTTTAAAATTGATCTTCCGCAAACCAAAAAATCGGGGAAGTTCTCCTTATTTGGTATTGGTGCGTATTCCTTCATCGATTTTATTGGAAAAAAACTGACCACCGAAGATCTTTTCGCCGATCCCTACAGCGATAGGTATCCACGAAGTGCCTTTGGTGTAGTGGGCCTGCGGCACAGCATAGCCGTTGGTGAAAAAGCCTATGTAAAAACAACAATCAGCGCCTCGTTTGAACATGCGCGTTACGATCAATACGATTATCCCGATAGTGTGAACCGTTTGTTGGTAGTGAAGAATCGCGATTATACGGGATCGTTGCGCATTAATTCTTTTTATAACAGAAAGTTTAGCGCCCGATTATCAATGCGCGCCGGAGCTACAATAGAGGCATTTTATTCCAGCAATATGTTGCGTTCGCGAACCCAAACTCCCGATTGGATTGATGTTCGAAATCATCAGGGTATGTTGGCGTTGATTCAACCTTATGCGCAAATACAATATAAAGTGGCCGAAAAACTCACCATCAATGCAGGATTGCACACCTCTTATCTTAGTTTAAATAATTCCTGGAGCATTGAACCCCGCGCCTCCCTTTCCTATCATATTCTTCCTACACAAACCATCAGCCTGGCTTATGGCTGGCACTCCCAAAATCAACCATTACCGGTTTATTTTTATAAGGCACAAAATGCGGACGGCAGTTATGATAACAGCAATCGCAACCTCGATTTTACAAGAGCCCACCATGTAGTGCTGGCCTATGATGTGAAATTTGCCAAAGACTGGCGAATCAAATTAGAGCCCTACATTCAATTCATCACCAATGCTCCCGTGGAACGCACCGCATCTTCTTTCAGTATGTTGAACGCCGGCGCTGATTTTGTGTATCCTGACCGCGGTTATTTGGTGAATAAAGGTATCGGAAGAAATATGGGCGTGGAACTTACTCTCGAGAAGTTTTTTAGCCATGGATACTACGGATTACTCACGGCCAGTGTGTTCGACAGCAAATATAAAGGCAGCGACAACATTTGGCGAAACACTACCTTCAACAATCGTTATGTGGTGAATTTTCTTGCCGGAAAAGAATTTCGTGTAGGAAAAGATAAGCGACACGCGCTAACCACCGATCTTAAATTTACCACCAGCGGCGGCCGTTGGTACACACCTGTTGACCTGATAGCCAGCAAGGCTGCAGGAACGGAAGTGCTCGACAATTCACAAGCATTTAGCAAGCAGTACAAATACTATCTGCGCCTCGACCTCAAACTTGGCTTTCGATTAAACAGCAAAAAAAAGAAGATCAGCAATGCCTTCTTTGTAGATTTGCAAAACCTTACGTTTCAGAAGAACATCTTTGAAAGCCGCTACAATCCGCGCACTCAGCACATCGACAATGTATATCAGATCGGATTTTTTCCTGACCTGATGTATCGCATAACATTTTAAAAAAGCGTAAAATAAATACAAGGCACAAGGAAAGGGTTTAACCCCGATTCTTTGTGCCTTTTTGTTTACACCTTTTGGAGCCTTTCTTTATTGAATTGCATTTCGTACAATTTCCTGTAGAATCCGTTTCGCTCCATCAGTTCTTCATGTGTACCGAATTCTTTCAACTCGCCTTTGTCGAGTACGGCAATTTTATGCGCATGACGAATTGTTGACAGCCGATGCGCAATCACCACACTGGTGCGGCCTACCACCAACTTTTCAATAGCCCGCTGTACTATGAATTCTGATTCGGTATCAATGGAAGAAGTAGCTTCGTCGAGAATCAGAATGGCCGGATCATATACTAATGCACGCGCAAAAGAAATGAGTTGCCGTTGCCCCATGGAAAGCGTGGCGCCCCTTTCCATTACTTTGTAATCATAATTTCCCGGAAGCCTCATAATGAACTCATGCGCCCCCAATGCTTGTGTAGCGGCTAATACCCGTTCGCGTGAAATTTCCGGATTTCGCAGCGTGATATTTTCCATAATGCTGCCGGCGAAGAGAAATACATCCTGCAGCACAATTCCCATTTGATGGCGCAAATCAGCAAGACGATAATCCCGAATATCAGTACCATCAATGGCAATTGTACCTTGTTGGATATCGTAAAACCTACCCAACAACGAGATGGTTGAAGTTTTCCCTGATCCGGTAGCGCCTACTACGGCAAGTGTTTCACCTGCATTCAAATGGAAATTGATATTGCGCAATACAAAATTGTCGCCTTCATAAGCAAACCATACGTTATTAAAATCGATGGCGCCCTTTGCGCGCTGAAGAATTTTGGTGCCATGGTCTGGAATGGTCTTATCGGTATCAATGAGTTTGAAAACCCGCTCGGCCGCTACAATTCCGCGCTGAATAGTGTTTACTTTATCGGCAATAAAACGCAGCGGGCGGAACAGCATGTTGATGAGCATGATGAACGAAGAGATGACACCCACGGTAGCCAAACCATGTAGAATATCGCGTGTAGCAGCCCATACCATCAATCCGATTCCGGTTGCCAATAAAATTTCTACTGCGGGAAAGAAAAGCGAGTAGTACCAGATGCCGCGAACATTTGCGTTGGTGAGTTCGGCATTGATGGCATCAAACTTTTGTTGTTCTTTTTTTTCAATATTAAATAGCTGTATGATGCGCATACCGGTGATGTGTTCCTGAAGGAAGGCATTCAATCGGCCAATCTGCGTTCGCTCATCCATGAATGAACTTTTTACGCCCCGTTGAAACCAACGGGTTACCCATAGCAGTATGGGTAAGGTAGAAAGCGACACCAGCGCCAATTTCCAATTCACGAAGAACATATATGCCGCTACGATCACGATGGTAAGGATATCGGCAAAAATGGTAATCAGTCCTTCGGAAAAGGTATCGTTAATGGCTTCCACATCGGTAATTGTTCGCGTAGTGGAAGTACCTACAGGCGTAGTGTCGAAATACTGCAATTTGGAAGAAAGCAGATGCGAGAACACATGAATACGAAGGTCCTGAATAATGCTGGCGCCCAGCCATGCCGTAAGATAGGTGAAGTAATATCGTGCAAAAGTTTCGAAAATCAGCAGAGCGAGCATCGCCACCGTAGTGAGCAGGAGTCCGTGTGCATCTGATTTTACGATGTATTTATCCAACGCCAATTGCACCAGATAAGGACGTACCGGCGACAGCAAGGCCAGTAAAAGAGAGAGCGCAATGGCGCTGTAAAAACTAATGCGGTAAGGAGCCGCCAAACGCAGCACCCGTGCGATAAGCGGGAAGTCGAATAAAGAACCGGAAGGCTTGTTCACGGCGCAAAGTAAAAATTGTAAACGGCAAATTTTAAACGTTGCATACAGGATGCTGTTTTTGAGATGAAAAGCTTTTTGTTTGTGCAGTTACCGGTTTGAAAATGATGGCGTGATGAAGGCGGTGAGGCGAGGGTGTTGCCCCGCGGCAGCGATAGGAGCGAAAAGCCCGGAAGCCGCAGCGAAGAAATTACGAATTATAAATTACGAATTACGTTAAGCAGGATGTTCCGCTTTTCCTATGATAACCACCATCCCGTAATTCGTAATTTATAATTCGTAATTCTCAAAGAGCGATGACTATAGCAATGCGCTTTATGGCTATTTGCGGCTGAGGACTTGCAGCGGATAGCGCGGTTGCCGCCATAAAAATTATCGAGCGGTAAGAAGAAAGTGGTAAGAGGATAGATGCAAGTGGTTAGCAAAACAGGCGGCCAGGCACTTCACCTACCACACCTACCATACTTACCATACTTACTACACCAACCACACTACGTTTCATCACTCCAGTTCGATATCGAATTGAACCAGATCGATGAAATCTTTTACGCGTTCTTCGATTTCTTTATGCGTAAGTTCTTTTAAACGGCTGGTGCCGAACTTTTCAACGCAAAATGAAGCCATTGCCGAACCGTAAATGATGGCGCGTTTCATATTCTCGAAGGAGATATCGCGCGATTTATCGAGGTAGCCGCAGAAACCACCGGCAAAAGTATCGCCGGCGCCGGTTGGGTCAAACACATCTTCCAATGGCAAAGCCGGAGCGAAGAATACATGCGTATCGTGAAACAACAAAGCGCCGTGTTCGCCTTTCTTAATAATCAGGAATTCAGGGCCCATAGCCATCACCGCCTTTGCCGCTTTTACCAGCGAGTATTCGCCGGAAAGCTGACGAGCTTCGGCATCGTTAATCGTGAGTACATCCACCATTGAAATGGCCTTATCGAGCGTAGCGCGGAAAGGTTCAGTCATCCAGAAGTTCATGGTGTCCATCACAATCAGTTTCGGACGTTTTGGAAGTTGTTCGATCACTTTGATTTGCAGGGAAGGATCGATGTTGCCAAGCAAAAGGATGTCGCTATCAAAATAGGAAGCCGGAACGGTAGGATTAAATTCAGTGAGCACGTTGAGGTCGGTTATCAGGGTATCGCGCTGGTTCATATCGAGGTGGTATTTACCGCTCCAGAAGAACGATTTTTTACCCGGTTTAATTTCGATACCTTCGGTGCTAACGCCGCGCTGGCGGAGGGTTTCGAGTTCGTTCATATCGAAATCATCGCCAATTACCGAAACCACATTTACTTTTTTCGAGAAATAAGAAGCGGCCCAGGCGATATAGGTAGCTGCACCACCCACAATTTTATCAGTTTTTCCGAAAGGGGTTTCAATAGCATCGAAGGCTACGGTGCCTACAGTAAGAAGCGACATAGTTATTTTTTTGCGGTGCGAATATGGGGAAAAAATGTGGGAGGGAGTTGAATGAATATTGAAAAATTGATATTTGTTAGGGAATAACTTTCTGAGTATCTTTAGTTTTAATAAAACTAAAATGCAATGAAAAACCTTTTACTTATTGGAAGTCTGTTATTATGCCTTTTAGGCAATGGGCAGAATTATACGTGGACGAAACAGCAATCACTCCCACATGGAATCTATTCACCGGCTGGGTTTACCATCGGCGATAAAATTTATTCGGTATGCGGTGCATTAGTTGCAGCTACCACACCCAAAACGCTAACAAATGAGGTGTGGGAATACAATACTACCACGAATGTTTGGACCAGAAAAAATGATTTTCCTGGGGATGCTGTTTATGGCGCAGGTGGTTTTGCGATTAACGGCTACGGTTATGTTGTGAATGGTTGGCTTTCCGCAGGAAATGGCACAGGCCCCAATACACTTTGGCAATATGATCCTGCTACGGATAGTTGGACGCAAAAGGCTAGTTTCCCTGGAAGCACAAGGTATACTTGCGCAACTTTTGTTATGAATAACAAGGCCTACGTTGCGCTGGGATTCTCACCATATTGTAATGATATGTATGAATATGATCCATCAAGTAATGTTTGGAGTCAAAAAGCAAGTTTCCCGGGGTTACCTCGTCAGGCACCAATTTGGTTTGTCCTCGGCAATTACGCCTATGTTGGTATGGGACCTACTTCAGGCGATTATCAAATGAGTGACTTCTATCGGTATGATCCTATAACAGATTCCTGGTCACAGCGAGCAACATTTCCTTCGGATCCACTTCAATCTTCCTATTGTTTTGAGTTAAATGGCGAAGGTTATGTAGTTAACGGCATTACACAGGACAATCTCAACTACACCATAGGTGCTTCCAATAAGATTTGGAAATATAATCCCACATCTGATAATTGGTCCTTTATGGGCGTATTTCCGGATACGGCTATTTTCTATGGCATTTGTGAAAAAGTGGGTAACGCCATTTATATGGGCCTTGGCGCTGGAGACCATTTTAATTTCCCAACTACTTCAATGTTATGGCGATATGGCCCGGCTGATTCCAATACGTCATGTACCGCCATCATCAATAGTTACCGATTAAGTAACTCCTACTACAACTTCCAGGCTAACGGTGCTTTTTCGCCCACAGCAACACTGAATTGGAATTTCGGTGACGGATCTACGGCGCAGGGTGCCTCAGTAATGCATATTTACAATGGCGCCGGCACCTATCACGTTTCTCTACAAGTAAATGACGTGAATGGAGCAGGTTGCTCCTATTCAGCAAGTGACAGTATCATTGTTAGCGGCTTATCTACTTGTGGTGTAAGTATTTCGAACACCAGTATCATGGGTCAAAATACTTTATATACCCATACTACGGGTTTTGGTCCTTATTTTTATGAATGGACTTGTCAGCAGGATAGTAGTTTTCATTCTACATTGCCGGACCCTATGGTAGTTATAGCCCCTAATAGTCCGGCAACCTATTGCGTTAAAATTACGGATACTACAGGTTGTATAGCTACCGCCTGCAGACAATTAACTTATATTCCAGACACCTTCAGTTGTGCTACTTATTTGTACGTATTTCCTGAAGGATATGTCCCCGGGCTTTATTACGCTTATGTTTATCACGTAGGTGCTACTCCGGTTTCATATAATTGGACTTTCGGTGATGGACAATTCTCAACTGATTCACTACCTACCCACAATTATGCTTTCCCTAATTTCTATTATGTCTGTTTATCAATTACTGATTCAAACAACTGCACTTCGTCCTACTGCGATTCCTTTTTCTACGCATATAAAATGGGCGGCGGACCTATGAAATCCTTCAAAGCGATCGAAAGACGGGCAGCGGGAATTCAGAAAATTGGTGATAAGGGATTTTTCGAAATTGGACCAAACCCCGCATCATCAGAAATTTTTGTTCGCTATGAACTCAACACATCCGATGAAGTGCTGATTAACATATTCGATGTTAATGGCAAAATAGTGATGCAAAAACAACAGCACATAATTGCCGGAAAGGAGAGTTCCGAACATTTCGAAACAAATGAGTTGGCAAGAGGAACTTACCTTGTTACCTTCCAGACAAAAAGTCAGGGTGCCTATGTACAAAAGGTAATTCTACATTGATTTTAGAAAGCTCCTTTTCCATACTTTATAGTAATATTGTGAGATGCAAAATGCATTAAACGAGAGGTTTCATGCCCTTCTGAACAAAGACAAAGGGTTCATTAAGGATTATATCGTAAACTGGGAGTATATTGACAAATCCCGAAAAAGACAGGCGAATTCAGAAGTGGTTGAAGCCGCCGATTTTTTTCGATTTAATGGAAATGAAGACTTAAAACTTTGGTTTAGCTGGTTAAACTACGAACAAAATTCTTACCTCCCGGAATCACTTACAAGTTCCCTGATTCAACAATCACAAAACATCGATGTTGAAGTTTTTAAAAAACTAAACTTGACGTTTGATTGCCCCCTATACGAAAAAAACATTGGGCTCGATAATGCCCTCGATTTTGTATTCCCAAATATATACCCTTCGCCCAAGCGATATAAGATTGTAAATGTTCTGGACTTTGGTGCAGGGTTTGGAAGACAGGCGGCGCTTTATACAAAACCAGATAGCCCATATCATTATATAGCAATGGACGCTATTCCAAAATCCTATTGTTTACAATACACGTATTTTAAGGCGCTTGATAGAAATGTAGCTGACTATCTTGACCACCCGGATGGCTTTAAATTAAATTTGCAAGGCAAAGGTTTTTCGCATATACCTACTTGGCGATACGACTTAATTCCTGATGGATCGCTTGACCTTGTAATTTGTGTTCAGGTATTACCTGAGTTAAGTTCAGAGTTAGTGAAAAAAATGATTGCTGAGTTTTCAAGAATGTTAAAGCCCGGTGGTATGATCTACATACGCGATCACAAAGAAAAGTGGGTGCCTGCCGGAACCGTTGACAAAGATGCCGTATTACGTAGCAACGGTTTTGTAAAAGAGTTTGAAGCACATGTAGTTGATAAGGGAGATATTCACGGGATACCGAGAATTTGGAGAAAAATCGACCCGCAGGTGAAAGAATCACAGGAGCGGACTCAAAAAGAGAAACTTCGACAATCCTTTGCAAATGCTGATGCCATGACCGGCGGATTACTTTCCAAAATTAATCAGAAGTTAGGAGTTAAACTTTAGTATGTCGCTGCTTTTGAAGATAAAAAATCGACTACGTTTAGTTTCATCCTCCATCTTCGACCGAACCCTCTACTCCTTTACTACGCACCAAACCAATCCGGCTCCGCCCACTTTCACCGTTTACTACATCGGCGAAAACCTCCCGCCGCGTATGGCGCGCATCGTAAAATGGCTCAAACGCTTCTATCCAATCCGCGCCGTACTCCTCTGCCATCAGGATGGCTACGCTCCACTTTTTTCAAACAATTCGTTCGATGAAGTGCTGCTGTTCCGCAATAAATGGCACCTCCTTCGCTTGTTGAACCAACAACCCCTGCCACATGTAGTGCATGCCTTCGGCCCAAAATCGTTCTACCCCGATGTGGCCCGCCTGTTTTATTCCGGTAAAGCCAAATTCATCTACGACATGCAGGATGTATTGGCTATCTACTACGGCCTGCAGGCACCCATCCAATGGTTCCGCAACGAATTCCCTCACGAAAAAAATTGCCTGCAATTTGCCGATGGTTTAGTTTCCCATGGCCTCGAACCTATTCCGGCTTCCAAACTTTATCATATCAGCCAAAAGAAAAACCGCATTTTTTTTCCGCTGCTGTGCGATGATGATGTGCTGGTGAATAATCCCAAACCACTTACACTTGAAAATATCTCTGTGGTGTATGCCGGCGAAATTCAGGGCAAAAACCGCGACAGCAAACAGTTTGGCAATGTGCAGTTTTTCCATCTTGCCGAAAAATTCGGCGCGCAAAAAGTGCATTTTCACGTTTATGCCACACCGCATTCCTATTTGCTTTATGGCGATGAATATCGCGAAGTTGAAAAACAAAATCCTTACTTCCATCTTCATGCTCCCGTGGCTCAAAAAGATCTTCCTGCCGAACTTTCCAAATACCATTTCGGAATCATCCCGTTCTTTGAATCCTACACCGCCCTGCGCCACGATAAAAACTACTACTCTACTTCGCTGAAACTATTCAACTTCATAGAAGCCGGAATCCCAATTCTGGTTTCCGAAGACATTGGCTTCCAAAATTGGATGGCATGCCGCTATAGCGCCGGCATCAGCATTACAGAAGCCGATCTTTCTTCCATCCGCCAAAAAATTGAAACCATTGATTATCCGGCGTTGATAAAAGGTTTGATACAATCGCGCCCCAAACTCTCGCTAAAAAACAATATTTACAGAATCAAAAATTTATACGACAAAGTATGCGCGCAATAGTAACCGGCGGCTGCGGATTCATTGGCAGCCATATTACCGAACGCCTTTTAAATGAAAATTATGAAGTGGTGGTGATTGATAACATGAGCACCGGACGAAGAAAAAATCTCGACCATCTGGCGGCTCATCCTAAACTACAAATCGTTGAAGCCGATATTAACGACGTTGAAACCACCTATCCTTTCTATGAAGGCAAAGATGTGGTGTTTCACATCGCAGCATTGGCCGATATCGTCCCTTCCATCGAAATGCCGCAACAATATTTCCGCGCTAATGTGGATGGCACTTTTGCTGTTCTGGAATGCGTGCGCCGCGCACAGGTAAAACGACTCATCTACGCCGCATCCTCATCATGTTACGGACTTCCCGATCAGTTTCCTACTCCCGAAAATGCGCCCATCCGTTCGCAATACCCTTATGCCCTCACTAAAAATTTAGGCGAACAACTCTGTATGCACTGGCATCAGGTGTATGGTATTAATGCCACAGCTATGCGATTTTTTAATGTATATGGCACGCGCTCCCGTACTTCCGGCACCTATGGCGCGGTGTTTGGCGTATTTCTGGCCCAAAAACTGAAAGGCAAGCCTTACACTATTGTGGGCGATGGTACTCAAACCCGCGATTTTACTTATGTTACTGATATTGCCGATGCCTGCTATACCGCCTCCTTGCGGCACGATTTGGGCGGCCAAATCTTTAACGTAGGCAGTGGAAATACGTACAGCGTTAATCAGTTGGTCGAATTGCTTGGTGGTGAAAAAACCTATATCCCGAAACGGCCGGGTGAACCCGATTGTACCTTTGCCGATATCACCCGTATTCGAACTATTTTGGGCTGGGAACCTAAAGTTTCTCTTGAAGAAGGCGTGAAACGCATTCTCGAAAATATCGATTACTGGAGCGAAGCGCCCGTTTGGGATCCCGCCTCTATCGCCAAAGCTACCGAAGGCTGGTTCAAATATCTGGGCAAGTAATTAATCTTCGTCCTCTGCCTCCTCGCCTGCTGCTTCAATATTGATGGCCGCTTCAGCTACCGAAGTGAGCTTTTCATCAGCTTGCTTTTCTTCATCCAACGTTTGTTGTAGCAATTCGGCAACTTCATCCAAACCCAGCGTTTGCGCAAAAGTGCGCAGCGTTCCGTAAGAAGCAATTTCATAGTGCTCTACTTTCTGCCCGGCGCTAATAATGCCGGCATCACGCATCACCCCTTTCTCGCAATCCTGCATAATTTCCGAAGCTTCACGTACCAATCCCGCCATGGCTTCGCATTTTTTGGCTTGCGGCTTTTTCTCTAAAATTTCGAATACCTGATGCAATCGCTCAATCTGACCTTTAGTTTCTTCTAAATGATTTTCCAGCGCCTCACGCAATTCAGGCGAGGTGGCGTTCTTCGCCATTTTCGGCAACGCTTTCAGCAATGCCTGTTCGGCCCATAAAATATCTTTCAATTCATCTTCCATCAATTTTCCCAACTGACTGGAAACATCGGCTGCGCCTTGCTTTGAAGCGCTACGCGAAGACGATGAACTGCGTGGCTTTGCAACTGCTTTGCTGCGCGTGCCTGCCGATTTTGAAGCTGGTTTTGCCGCACTTTTACCGCGGCTGCCGGTAGTCTTTTTCATGTTTTATTTTTCCATGAATCAGCAATTGGCATACCTGTACACTTCGCTTCCGATTGTTGAAATTCCACCACATTTTTTTATGGCGGCAACCGCGTGCTTCGCTATTACTCCTCGCCCCGTATCGGGTGTGGCTATTATTACAAATTAAGCCATCCGGGGCTGCGGGGTAGCCGCTTCGCCCGCTGCCGCGGGGCAACATCAACATGGCAGTGTAATCATTACTAACTAAAAATTACGAATGATCAATTACGAATTACGGAGTACTACCCAAACAGTCATTCTCCCTCGTAATTCGTAATTCCGTAATTCGTAATTCGTAATTCGTAACTCGTATTGCACTAAGAACATTCAAAAAACCACAGGATAGCCATTTCGAATCACGCAGCTCTAATCAAACAGTCATTCTCCCTCGTAATTCGTAATTCCGTAATTCGTAATTCGTAATGCTCGCTCAAACGTTCTCAGCGCCTCAAATCGTTCAAAATCAACGCGCCTAAACGTTGGTGACCTTCTAAACTAAAATGGTACGCATGGCCGAAATGCGCATCGCTCCACTGCATAACCGATAAATAACGAATGTGATGCTGATCGCACCAACGTTCAACCATTTCACTTATTTGCCGCATCATGCGTTCACCGCTCCACGATTGGCGATTAGGGGGTGTGGAAACTACACGGAGTTCGACACCCTTCGCATTACAAACCTCCAAAACTTCGTGCAATTGTAACACTACAAATTGCTGCGCCCAACGGTGCAGGCCAAACAATGCTCCTAGCCAAACATTTACATCGTGTAAACCAAAAAAGGGTTGCTTGTTATTATTGAACGGACGAACCACCTGATGTTTACTGAGCGCTTCGTCCCATTGCAGTTCGCGTTTAAAAAAGCCGGATGCAAGGCGTGGCGCGCCTTCCCGTTGGCATCTTCATATTTTACAACCAGCTTATGCAAGGGCGGCAAGGGAAACGGACGCACAAAAAGATAAAGCGTTTCTAGTTCATGCATTTCCAAAAATTTGCTGAGCGAAGGCACTAACTGATCGAACGACAAATAGTGGCCAAACGCCAACGTATAATTTCCAGCACTTTGGCGAAGCGCCGCATGAAAAAGCGATTCCGGCGGAATATTATGCTGATGCGTAACACAGCCTCCAAAAAAACCGATGCGCTTCATCACAAAACTCTATAAACGAACCTCTTTCTCAAAATCGCGGATGGCCGCAATCAATTGCTGTACGCCACTTTCAGGCATAGCATTGTAAATTGACGCGCGGAAACCTCCCACACTACGGTGGCCTTCCAAACCTACCATATCGCGCTGCTTCGCAAAGGCCAAAAACGCCTGATCTACAGCCGCATCGCCACTTACAAAACAAACATTCATCATCGATCGATCGGCCTTATTTACCGTTCCTTTAAAAATCCCGGATTGATCAATGACATGGTAAAGCGCCATGGCCTTTCTTTCGTTGGCTTCACTAAGATTTTCAATACCCTGCGCTGCTATCCATTTCAGCGTGAGCCACGAAACATACACTGCAAAAACCGATGGGGTGTTTTTCATCGAATCGTTTTCGATGTGCACTTTATAGTCAACCATCTTAGGCATCGGTAAAACATTTTCACGTAAAATGCTTTTGCGCACCGCCACCATGGTAGCGCCGGCAATACCCATATTTTTCTGCGCGCCGGCATAAATCAGGTCGAACGCCGAATAATCAATTTGCCTCGAAAAAATATCGGAACTCATATCGGCTACCAGCAGCGTTTCCTTTGGTAAGGCCGCTTTCAGCCGGTTCAATTCGCTGATGCTCCACTGCGTTCCGTAAATCGTATTGTTTGTTGTGATGTGTGCATAGCGCGGCCTTTCAGCGCCCAAATCCCACTCTTTGGGAATGTGATTGTAATTTGATGATTTACTACTGCAGGCTACATGCACCTTGCCGAAAAGTTGGGCTTCAATTAAAGCGCCATGCGCCCACGTTCCGGTGTCGAAATAAATTGCCGTTTCATTCTTGCGCAACAAATTGTACGGAATCATGTAGAACTGTGAGCTGGCGCCACCTTGCAGAAAAAGTACCGAATACTCATCGTTCAGGCCCATCAACTTTCTGGTTAGCGCTCGCGCTTCTTCCATTACTTCAACAAATGGCTTGGCGCGGTGCGATATTTCCAGAATGCTCAAGCCGGTTCCTGCAAAGTTATGAATAGCCGCAATGGCTTGCTGTTTCACGGTTTCGGGCAATATTGCCGGACCGGAATAGAAATTGAGTTTCGGCATAACTTACGATTCCACAGGATTAATTTTCAGGTAAACCATCTCGATACGTTTATCGGTAGCTTTTTGGATCTTGATTTCGAAGTTGTCGAGAAAAACAGTTTCGCCCTGTTCCGGAATGTCCTGATTGTTCATTACAATATATCCCGACAGCGTTTCGTACTCACCCTCCGGAATATTGAGTTGATATTTTTTGTTGAGATAGTCCACTTCTAATCGTGCTGAGAACAAATAGCGATCATCGCTTATTTTCTTTTCTGTTTCTTCATTCTCATCATGTTCATCTTCAATTTCGCCAAAAATTTCTTCCATCAAATCTTCCAACGTAATCAAACCCGCCGTTCCGCCGTATTCATCTACTACCCAGGCCATGTTCTTCCGTTCCTTCACCAATTGAATGAGCAACGATTGCGCATTCATACTCACCGGCACCACTTCAACCGGCCGAATAAACTGCCTGATGGAAACCGGTTTTTTAAGTAAATCGAAGTGATGCACATAACCAATTACTTTGTCGATGGTATCGTCATAAACTATAATTCGCGAGTGCTTGGTTTCAAAGAACTTCCGGCGCAGTTCTTCTACGCTTTCGTCAGCTTCAATGGCCTCGATTTCGGTGCGCGGCACCATGCAATTCTTCACTTTCACTTCTTTGAGATACAGCGCTCGTTCAAAGAGCTCCGAGTTCAGGTCGTCAGTTTCATTTTCTTCCTTTTCTTCCTGAGCTGCGGTTTCCTTCACCAGATATTCCAGATCCTCTTCGGTGAAGTTTTGCCGTCCTTCGTTATAATCTTTGCCAATTACGGTTTTTAATATCCGTTTCGAAAGCCAGTGAAAAATATTGGTGAAGGGCATTAACAGTAAGTAGATACCATAAGTGGGGTAAGCAAACAGCAACAGCATGCGGTCGGCATTAATGCGGAACAGCATTTTCGGTATCAGTTCGCCCAATAGCAACACCACTACTGTAGTTACCAAAGTTTCAATAATCATCAGCCAGGCTTCGTCGTGCGGCAGGAATTCGAAATTGCCAGGGGTGATGATTTTGGCCATCATGCTGGCGAAAATAACCAAGGTGATATTCAGCCCGATGAGCATGGTGCTGATAAAGCGCGACGGATTATGGTTGAAATCAGAAACAATACGGGCGCTTCCGCTTTTTTCCTTCAATAGTTCCACCCGCAGCTTGTTAGCTGAAACGAAAGCGATTTCAATGCCCGAAAAAAAGGCAATGAACACCAGCGCTATCAGTAGTATAATAAATTCTGTAACCATTAGTTGTTGTTGAGGTGTTCTTGTTCCAACTTTTGGTTAGCCTCCCGTTTTTCCAAAAATTTACGCTGCCCGCGAATGTTGCGCCAAATCAGCACGCAAAAACCGGCGCAGATAAAAGGGAAATAAACGTAATGATCAAACCGGCTTTTGGCCCAAAGGTTATAACCACCAAAACCCACAGCGGCTATGGCAGCTACCAGCCAGGCCCTTTCCAGCATCCACAGGAAATTTTTCATGCTGTAAAAGAAACAAAATCTGGGCATCCTGCCGTAGTGCGGGGCTCATCTGCAACGTTTTTTTCTACCTTCGCGCCCTCATGTTTCAGCAGTTAGAAAATTTAAAGGGGCGCTTCATAGAAGTAGGGAAATCATTGTCAGATCCGGCAACGGTTTCGGACCTGAAGCGCTTTACCCAACTCAATAAAGAATATAAGGAGTTGGACAAGATCGTACAGGTTTACGAACGTTACCAATTGATTCTTGGCAATATTCAAACCAACAAACAAATTCTGGAAACAGAGAAGGACGAAGATTTTCGCGACATGGCCAAAGGTGATTTGGTGCAGTTGGAGAACGACAAAGAAGCAATAGAAGGCGAATTGAAATCGCTATTAGTGCCTAAAGAACCAGAGGATGAGCGTAATGTTTTATTGGAAGTTCGGGCCGGTACGGGCGGCGATGAGGCCAGTATTTTTGCCGGTGATTTGGCACGGATGTACACCCGTTATTGCGAAACGCTGGGCTGGAACGTAGCTATTGTTACGGCCAACGAAGGTTCAGCAGGTGGTTTCAAGGAAATTGTACTGGAAGTGAAGGGCGAAAATGTGTATGGCCGTTTGAAGTTTGAATCGGGCGTTCACCGCGTACAGCGCATTCCTGAAACGGAGGCTAAGGGCCGGGTGCATACCTCAGCGGCATCGGTGGCGGTGTTGCCTGAGGCCGATGAAGTAGATGTTCAGATCAACGAAGCAGACATTAAAATGGATGTATTCCGCGCCAGCGGCGCGGGTGGTCAGCACGTTAACCGTACCGAATCGGCAGTGCGCTTAACCCACGTTCCAACAGGAACGGTGGTGGAATGCCAGGCCGAGCGTTCACAACACCAGAACCGCGAGCGCGCTATGACTATGCTGAAAACGCGTATTTATGAATCGGCGGTGCGCAAACATGAAGATGAAATAGCGGCGCGTAGAAAAACGCTGGTGAGTACCGGCGACCGCTCGGCTAAAATTCGAACCTATAATTATCCTCAGGGACGAATTACCGACCACCGTATCAATATGTCGGTTTATAACCTGGATGCGTTTATGAATGGCGATATAGCCGGAATGATAGATGCCCTGGCCGTAGCCGAGCAAACTGAAAAGCTGAAAGAAGGCGGGCTGAATTAATTTACAAATACAATGTATAATGTACAATTTACAATGTACAGTGTGAAATTGAATGAAACATTTTTCGAATGTGGTTATAACAGCAACATTCCTGTAAAGGGCAACAGCATTACTTTATAGCGAACTAAGTTGCCGATAACGGGTGTGATGAGGCCGATCAGCGAGCCATATAAGAGCACCACATTCAACAGAAAGAAGAACTGCGGCCACGTCAGGATTTTTTCTGCTTTTCTTTTCCATCTGATCAAAAGGAAAATGAATGCCGCCACTAATAAGATGTTCTCGGCTGCGGCCAGCAACATCATCGGGTTTTTGCTGTTCCCCAAATAGGGTTTGGAAAAAGTATTCCATAATCCCACCGGCATATTAACGATCACTGAAGAAAAACTGGAATCGATTATCGGCACCTCGCTGTAACTTCCGGCTTTCATATATATAGCTTCGGCAACAGCATGCTGTTGCTTTTTGGCCATGATTCTCGGGAAGTTTAATTTTCTATCGGTTTGCGCCAGCAAAAGCAATAACAGCAAGCAAGCTGCATTCACGGCAACAAACCGGAAGGCAGTGCGTTGGAAAGTGCGCTCGTTTTGGGTAACAAAATAGAACAACATGCCGGGCAGCAAACACAACACCAGGTAGTATCGAAGTATCAGCAAGAGGACGAAACCCGAAAGCAGCCACAGTACATTCAGGTGTTTCTTCATACCAAAAAATCCATACAGCAAAAGACCGAGGCCTAATAACAACAGCGATTCTTTTAATGCGCCGGAAGTCCAAAACCAAAACGAGGGAAACAATAAGGCATAAAGCACTTCTTTTTTCTGTGTTACTACTATTTGTTGAAAGCCGGTAATCAGCAACCAAAGACCAATGAACGACAGAAAGCTGAATGCGATGGTGTGCACATGTATGGTTCCTCCGGAAATGAGATACAGCAAGGCGTTCAGCCGTATCATAAAATGATTTTCATTGAAAGGAACGGCCTTGTTGAAATGGCGTTCCCAATTCTTCATTTGTGATGTATAAGGTGCAGTAGATTCGTTTTCGTTGCCCGTGATGATATCGAACCACGCCTTAGGGTTTTGGTGAAATGCCTGATGCACTACAGCAGCATCATCGTAATATTTATAGATGTCGCTATTAGCCCTATCAGTGTAATAAAAAGTATAAACCGCCCATAAGGCCACGCCAAACACCAGTTTCAGCCACCACAAGGCCAGCCCCGTAAACCGCGGCCATCCTTCCACCTGCGAAAGACGGGTGAAGCCCACCAGTGCTGAAAGCATTATAAAAAACACCAGAGGTGCCAGCATTCGAAAAAAAATTTGGTGCAAAAAAAGCAACGCGCTTCTTTGCACCAAATTAGAAATTCCTTCAGCAGTTTCTTCAAGTAACTACTTCCAGGGATCGAGTACTACTTTCACGCAGCCATCCGTTCTTTTGCTGAAAATATCGTAAGCCTGGGCAACTTCGTTCAACGATAAGCGATGCGTAATGATATCGTCAAGCACCACCTTGCCATCCTGAACGTATTGCAACAACTTATCGATATATTTTTGTGCCGGTGCCTGTCCGCCTTTTAGCGTAATGCCTTTATCAAAAAACTTACCGATCGGAAAGTTATCATAGCTTACGCCGTACACTCCCAAAACAGAAACAAATCCTCCACGGCGAACCGCACTCATACATGTTTCAAGCACTTTAACCGAACCCACTTCCACATTAAAAACGGCCTTAGTGCGCTCCAGTAAATTGCGGTCGGGCTCAAAACCCACACAATCAATGCACAGGTCAGCTCCACGGCCATTGGTCATATCGCGGATCTCGGCCACTACGTCTTCTGCTTTTTCCTTCCACAAGATGGTTTCACAGCCTGTACTCATTTTTGCTTTATCCAACCGGTATTGTAGCGTATCAATCACAATCACTTTTCCGGCATTACGAAGCATAGCACTTTTGGCCGCCATCAACCCCACCGGCCCCGAACCAAATATGGCAACGGTTTCACCACCTTGAAGATTCGCCCAATCTACACCGGTATATCCGGTAGGGAAAATATCGGTAAGAAATAGAACTTGTTCATCGGTGAGATGGTCGGGCACTTTTCTCGGGCCTACATCAGCATAAGGCACCCGCACATATTGCGCTTGTCCGCCATCATAACCGCCATAAAGATCGGTATATCCAAAAAGAGCGCCGCCTTTTTGTGTGAGCAAACCACCTTCGGGTCCGTAATGTTCGGGGTTGCTATTCTCGCAATGCCCCGGCAAATCGTGCTGACAAAAAAAGCATCCGCCACAGGCGATGGGAAAAGGCACTACTACGCGGTCGCCTCTCCGCAAATTTTTTACGCCCGAGCCTACTTCTTCCACAATGCCCATAAATTCGTGGCCCATTACCATAGGCCGCGGCTGCGGAAACCCTCCCGAATACATATGGAGATCGGAACCGCATATAGCTGTTGCCGTTACTTTCAGAATCACATCTTCAGGTGATTTTAAAATGGGGTCGTCAACCCGATCGCAGGTGATTTGGTGTGGCCCGTGTATTACTGCTGCTTTCATTATTTCAAATTTTAGTGGTCTATTGATTACCGCGTTGAGGAATTTTGTTCTCTACCGGTTTTTGCTGTTCATACATTTGTGCCGCGGCCATGGCATCGGGCGTCATATTGCTCATCGCCACCTGCATTTTGTTTTTGAAACCTGAAACCACCATATCCTTATCATTCATCAAGCCTTCATATCCATCGCGCGCCACTTCTTTGGGGTCGGCTAATTCGCCATCCTGAACTACTTTTGATTGCAACATGTTCGCCTTTCTGAAAAAATCAGTATTGGTTGCTCCGGGTAAAAGTGAAGTAACTGTTACATTCTTATCTTTTAATTCAATGCGAATGGCTTCAGTAAAAGAATGTACAAAGGCTTTGGTGCCATGATAAACCGATTGCAACGGCCCGGGAACTTTACCGGCAATAGAAGCTACGTTCAGAATTTTCCCGCCGCCCGCTGCCACCATTTCTTTCGAAAATAATTTGGTGAGCACCACCAAACTGGCAATGTTGAGTTGAATAATTTCCAGTTCGCGGCGCATATCGGTGTACAAAAATTCGCCGTAAAGGCCTTGGCCGGCATCGTTCACCAGAATTTCTACTTGCAGCCCGCGCTGTTTCACTTCATTATAAAGTTCTTGTGCTGCCTCCGGAAGAAATAAATCCTTTGAAATTTCCATAACCTCTACACCATACGCTTCGCGAATTGCTGTTGCGGCACGCAGGAGCGCTTCTTTCCCCCGCGCCACCAGAATCAAATGATAACCGTTTTGCGCAAACTGTTCAGCCAATTCATATCCAATGCCACTGGTTCCGCCGGTAATCAGAACGTATTTATTTTTTGTTTCCATACTCAGTTATTTAGTGCTTAGATTCAAAAAAATGACGCCTGCGATTTTCCACACGATTCGAGGAAGAAAGCGGTCAGTACAGGAATGTGGGCAATTGCTACCTTCACAAAATGGAACACATCGAAACCGCCTTCAGCATCTCCTCGCAACTCCGGGAAAAATTGCGGAACATGGGCTTCAGCAAAACTTTTGCCGATGGTGAAATTATACTGAACCACAATGCTTATATCAAAGCCATTCCGTTGGTTACCCGCGGTGCGGTGCGTGTAATGCGCACCGAAGAGGAACGCGAAATTCTGCTCTATTATATTCAGCCCGGCGAAAGTTGCATTATGTCGTTCTTAGGTGGCATCCATAACGATACCAGCAAAGTAAAAGCGGTTGCTGATGATGAAACAGAAGTGCTCTTCATTCCTATTCATGAAGTT
The DNA here is from genome assembly GCA_046329575.1 of Chitinophagales bacterium. Classification (GTDB taxonomy): domain Bacteria; phylum Bacteroidota; class Bacteroidia; order Chitinophagales; family LD1; genus UBA1941. The sequence continues at coordinate 333,324 of JAXLUJ010000003.1, forward strand.
TCAAACCTGATGAAAGACAATCCGGAGTGGCTGGATTATATTTTCTGGCAATACCATAAACGCTTTGAAGAATTGTTAGACGTAGTAAATGCCATTGCTTTCAAAAAGTTAGATGAGCGGCTTCTTGATTTTATAAAGAAGAAATGTGCTTTGAGCGGCCAATCGGCAATCAGTATTACACACGAACAATTAGCGCAGGAAATGGGCACCGCTCGGGTAGTAGTTTCCCGTTTGTTGAAACAAATGGAAGAATCGGGATTGGTTCAGTTGGGCCGGAATAAAATTTCCCTTCTGTAACAAAAGTTGCCATTCCGCAAGCGCGGACGAATCAATTTTGTGGTCTAAATAATTCACTATGGAAAAAAATATGGGAACTTTAGACCGCGCAGCACGCATTTTGGTGGCAGTGGTAATTGCAGTGTTGTATTTCACACATCAGATCTCCGGCGGTATTGCTATCGGATTATTGGTTTTGGCCGGCATTTTTCTGGCTACCAGCTTTGTTAGCTTTTGTCCGCTTTACAAGCCTTTCGGTATTTCTACACGTGAAAAGAAAAAATAAATAAAGTGTTATGTCAGCAGAATCAGCAATTAGAGAAAAGAAAGGAACAATCATTGATGTTCGCACACCAGAAGAATTTCGAGGTGGACATGTGGTAGGCTCGTTAAACATTCCTTTACAGGAAATTCCACATCGTATGGCCGAGTTGCAAACGCTGCAACAACCATTCATACTTTGTTGTGCCTCGGGTAATAGAAGTGGTCAGGCGCATCGCTTTCTGGCACAAGAAGGATATCAAACATTTAACGGTGGCCCGTGGATGGATGTAAACCGTATGGTAGTTTCAAATCAATTGATATGATCGAATCGTTGAAAAAAATGCTTGGTTTCGGACCGGCAACCAATTACAAACAACTTATGGAAGAAGGCGCTGTGATCCTGGATGTTCGCACTAAGGCTGAATATTCGGGCGGTCACATCCGTGGTTCAGTAAATATTCCTCTCGACGCCTTGCGTAATAATTTGGGCAAGCTGAAAGATAAAGACCGTCCGGTAATTACTTGTTGTGCATCTGGCATGCGCAGTGCTGCAGCCAAAAGCGTATTGGAGGCCAACGGCTTCAATCAGGTATATAACGGCGGCGGCTGGAGTAGTTTGCAACGGAAACTTTCTTCAAACTAAAATAAACGCAAGGCTATAACGACTTAACCAGAAATTTTATGCTGGAACGTTTAACGAATGGTTGGAATCTTACAAGAGTTATTTATGTTTTAATTGGCGCGGCCCTGGCGTACCAGTCGGCTGCCGAAAAACAGTGGTTCGGAATTTTTATCGGAGGATATTTTGCAGCCATGGGGTTGTTTGCATTTGGATGCGCGGGCGGCAATTGCTATCCGATTTCACGCCACAAGGGCAACGAAACCGTTGGCGATATTACTTACGAAGAAGTGAAATAATATGGCAACTACCTTTCAGGAATTGATACAAGGCACAAAGCCAGTGCTGGCCGACTTTTCAGCCGAATGGTGCGGCCCGTGCAAAATGATGAAACCGATTCTGGACGATCTGAAACAGCGCATGGGCGATCAGGCTACCATCATAAAAATTGATGTCGATAAAAATCCGCAAGCCGCTGCAGCATACCGCATTCAGGGCGTTCCCACGCTTATCATTTTCCAAAATGGAGAAGTAAAATGGCGCCAGTCGGGCGTTGTTCAGGCGGCGCAACTGGAGCAGTTGCTCCGGCAATATCAAAGTTAAAATGTGGAAGCCTCATAAGCTTCCTCAAAGTTCTTTTCGATTACCCATAAGGGCCGCATACCGAAACTCAGATAGGTTCGGTGAAAACGAACTAAGTCAAATGTTTTGCCATAACGGGCTTCCATTTTTGAACGAAGCTTCGCAATAAAATCGGCCCCTGCTTTGTAGGTAATTGCCTGCGCCGCCCAATTGGTAACGCGGTTAATTTCTCTGGCGCAAATGTTGTTTTGATTGGGTAGAGTGCTTTCCCAAAACTCCTGCGCTTGTGCTTTAGTCCAGCCTTTATTATGAATGCCTTCATCTAATTGCAAACGCGCCGAACGCACCAAATCCCATTCCCATTTCCCATAGTAACTATTCGCATCGCGGTACAAACCCAATGCACTTCCATAATATTCTACATAACAACCCCAGCCTTCAAAATTTCCCGGATATAAAAACAACTGCTGCAGTTCATCCGGCTTCTTTTTACTTCGGTAGGTAAATTGCAAATGATGACCCGGAATCGCCTCATGCAGATAGAGCCATTCTACAGCGCGCCGATTGAAATTCCGATTTGAAAAATTGTATTGAAAAACACTTTTGCCTAAACTGTTCTCCGATTTATTGATATACATTCCGGGAGGTGTGGCAGCCGTAGCGCCCGGCCACTCTATTGGGTAAACGGGAGGAATAGCAATGGTTCCCACAAACTTTTTTAAATGGCTGCGTACGGTGCTGTCAGTTCGTTCAAACAAATATTGCAGTTCATTTTCATCAGAAATAAGAAATGCAGAATCATTCAAAAACGTTTTAAAAGCATCAGGTGAAAGCCCCGAACGTTCCTGTATTTTCAACAGCTCGCCATTCACCCTTGTCACCTCTTTGTTTCCGAGATCAGCAATTTGAGCCGGAAGCAGATACAAACCCGTGTAACGCTGTATAAAAAGGTGATACCATTCTTCATGGCGGGGTAATTCGTATAGCGAATATTGCGGCAATTTCGAGCCGTTTTCTTTCCAGTAACTTTCCAGCACCACCCGCTTCAGGTTGAAGTCGATTTCGTAACTCAAATGGTCGAAAAGGATTCGATCTTTCAAATTCAGTTTGTTTCGATCTACACCTTGCAGTTGTTGGCGAAAGGTGAGAAAGAAAAGGTGTTGTTTTTCTAAAGAATCTGCTGAAGGAATTTTTCGGAAATATTCGTGGAAATCGTAGGCGAAAAGCGGAATCTGTAACTGCCGATAGCCATCAGCAAATTTTTTTACGATCTGCTGCATATTCAAACTTTTGGCGGAAGCCGCATTGGCAGGCCACAACCATATGAGGAAAAGTAGAAAGGCAATTCGGTTCAACAGATTCTTTTTATTAAAGCTAAAAATGAAAAGTCATTTTGATGCTAAAATTTACCGGTTCATATTTATCAAGTTTCTCAGCAACATGTTAAACGTAGAAAGTGTAAAAACTGAGTTGCGCTCGTTACGTCCTGAGATCATGGAGCGATTTGGTGTTTCGAAAATTGGCCTGTATGGATCGATAACCCGAAATGACTTTTGCGATTCGATTGACATAGACATCATTGTTAGTTTTAACAGACCAGTTGGAATCGAGTTTATTGATCTGGCGGAATTTCTGGAAAAAAAATTGGCGCATAAGATTGATCTCGTTTCTTTTAACGCCATGAATGCGCTTTTTTATTCCCGAATTGAAAACGAAATTATTTATGTCAATCCTCAAACCACTTAACCTCCCCAATTACTTTTTATCGTTCAGCCACGCGCCGCGAGGCAGGTAATGCCCGCTAAATCGATTGTTGGCGCCGGTTTCCAGTATGGTGTTCATGCTGGAATTGCAGGAAAAGAAATCTTTTGGCGATTTGCCGGTATAACGCTTAAAGTCTTTAATCATGTGGCTTTGATCGAAATACCCGGCCATATAGCCCACCTCGGTGAGCGTTCTCTCCAGATTCTTTTTCTGAAGTATCACCGCATGGTTGAAACGCCAAATATTAGCCAGTTCTTTTGGGGTGATGCCTACATACATTTTGAATTTGCTTTCCAATGTACTTTTGCTTACACCCAGTTTGTTGTAAATCGTTTCAATACGAATGTTGCCGCGGTTGATCAGTATTTCAGAAACAGCGGCCCGCACTACCGGATCGATATAACCGTTGAGCGCTACCTTTTTATTCAGGAAGTTTTCAATCACCTCAATGCGCGATTCCAGCGTATGGGCATCAAATACCCGCGACTCCAGTTCCGTACCCCAGTTTTTCATCACCTCCTGCAGGGTCAAACTTTCTTCCGTCAACTCATTCATTGGAATTCCCAGCATTGGGAACAGCCCAAAGGGTTTAAAGCGAATGCTCAGCAAATTATTATTGCGGCCGGGAGTAATTATTTTTCCATGAGTGCTTTGGCCTACCAAAGCGGCCGTCTTCACAGTAAATGAAGCCGTTCGCTGTTCGCTCATATTCTCGCGGGTATAGCTATCGCCCAATGAAAATACCAGATCAATAGTGCCATCCGGAAAAGAAATCTCCTGTTTGGTACAGTGATTTACGTTCTGGATAGTCCAGTAGCATTCAACAAAATGCTCTAAATGACCTGATGGAACGATCTCGCGATACATGTTTACGAAGAAAAACCAAAACCACTGAAATAAATTGTAAAAAAGACGAGGGCCGGGTTTGTGCTTGATTTGCGTTTCGCCATTCGGTGCAATAAATTATTTTCATTGCCGTTAAAGGCGGAAATTCCGGTGAAAAAATACCTTGTTTTATTGGTTTTTGGATGTGTTGCCACTATGGCTACAGCGCAGGTGGGCGGCACAACGGTGTACAATTTTCTGAGTTGGGCGCCCGGTGCCCGCATTTCTGCCTTAGGTGAAACCAATATCTCCATCGTAGATTACGACCCTACTTTACAGTTGGCCAATCCGGCTGCCCTCAATCCGCTGATGCACCGCCAGATACAATTCAGCACCTCTGTCGATCCGGGAGGCGTGAATCACGGCAATCTGGGCTATGTTCACGATTTCGGAAAACGAGGCACTTACGGCATCGGCCTGCAGTATATCACCTATGGAAAAATCCCCGAAACCGACGAATCGGGCTACGAATCTGGTGGAAAAATTCCGGCCAACGAGATCAATATTTACGGCGGCGGCAGCTATCGTTTCGGCAAAATATTTTCGGTAGGCGCCAATTTGAAGGTGCTCTATTCGGCTCTGGGCATTTACCGTTCATTCGGCATGGCGGCCGATTTGGGCGCTACCGTAAATGATACGGCGCATCGAATAGTTGCCAGCATTGTGGCTAAAAACATCGGCGGCGAATTGATGCCTTATACCAAAGGGAAACGCCAGGCCATACCATTTAACCTGCAAGCAGGCTTTAGCGTGGGCTTTAAAGGGTTTCCGGTGCGCTTTCACCTCACCTTCCACGATTTGCAACGCTGGAACCTGCGCTACGACAATCCGGCCGACCGCGAAACCAACACCTTACTTGGCGATACTACCACTTCTACCAAAAGCAATAATCACTTTGCTGATGAGTTTTTCCGGCACTTTATTTTTGGTGCTGAAATCAGCATTAAAAAAGTGGTGTTTCTCGATTTCAGCTACAATCACCAAAAACGCATGGAATATGTGCAAACTACCCGCCGCAGCATTGCCGGTTTCAGCGCCGGAATTGGCGTACACGTTAAGCAGTTTTCAGTGGCCCTGGCGTTAATGCCCATGCCGCTGAAGCAAACTCAGGCCCATTTCACATTGGCAGTGAATACCGGTGGTTTTGTGAAAAAGGGTAAGAAGTAATTACTTAGTGTAGTAGGCTTCAAGAATATCGTAAAACTCTTGTCCGTACTTTCTTACAATAGGTTCTTTCAAAAAACGAAAAACCGGTACGCCCAGTTTTTTGCCATTCTTGCAGGCAGCCTTGCAAACATCCCAACGCTCATAATTCAGCATTTGCATATTGGTTTTCTTTTGTGTGGAAACGCGAATCGGATATAAGTGACAGGAAATCGGTTTTTTAAAATCCACTTTCCCATCCCGAAACGCCTTTTCGATGCCGCAGATGGCAATGCCATTATCATAATTGATATAGGCGCAGCCTTTATTCTCAATCAAGGGCGTGTTGTATTTTTCAGGCTGATCGGTTTCTACCCAAAAACCTTGCGCCTCGATCGCAGCAATGCCTTCAGCCGTTAGATAAGGCTTTACGGTTTCGTACATATCTTCCAGAATCTGCAACTCTCCCGCCTCCAGTGGAGCACCTACATCACCCGCTACACAGCATTCGCCCTTGCAGGCGCTAAGTTCACAAACAAACTTCTCGCGAAGAATGTCATCGCTTACGATTTTATCTTCTATTACAAGCATCTGAAAATTCTAAGTTATAAATTGAAAGTTCTAATTTCTGTTTTACTCACCACTTTCATCTCTCATCTCTCATCTCTCATCTCTCATCTTTCATCTCTCATCTCCCTCCGTTCTTCTTTTTCTATTTTCGAACTATGTTTTGCAAAGAAAAGAAAACCCGCTTATTGCCTTTTGCTTTTATATGGTTGCTGCTCACCCAACCGCTACAGGCCCAATACCAATCGCTGCTGTGGCAAATCAGCGGCCCCGGAATCAAGCAACCTTCATTTTTGTATGGAACCATGCACACTGCCGATTCGCGAGTGTTTCACTTTTCAAAAGCAGTAGAACCTGCTTTTAAAAACAGTAAGGCCTTTGCCATGGAATTGGATCCTTCCTCACAACTGGCAGCCGATGTAATTGTAAAGTTAATGATGGACGAAAAACACTCGTTGCATCAACTGCTTGCCGATTCTGATTATCACTTTTTGGATTCGCTGATGTTGAAGAAATCGGGCATGGGTTTGGCGATGTATGATAAGATGTCGCCTATTGTGATTACAGCTTTGCTTGAACAAATTGCCATGAGTGCCGATGAAGGTGAACGCGTTTCGGAAGAACGCGATTTTCTGGATATGTACTTCTACCGAAGGGCAAAAAAAATGCGCAAAAAAATTATTGGAATCGAAGAAGTTCAAGACCAATTAAAGGCCTTAAATAGTTTAACCTATGAAGAACAGGCGCTGCTGCTTCACGAAGAACTAGATCAGGCCAGAAAAGATAAAAAAGAAGGCGCCAATGTTCTGGAATTGTATGTAGCACAAGATCTTGACGGCTTACTGCGCGAAAGTGATGAAATGAAGATGCCGCCTAAGTTCTACTATGCCATGATTACCGCCAGAAATGCACACATGGCTGAACGCATGGCTGTTTTGGTATTGGAAAAACCAACATTCATAGCCGTAGGCGCTTTGCATTTGCCCGGCGAAGAAGGCGTGATTAACCTGCTGCGGAAAAAAGGGTTTGCTGTAAATCCGGTAAAACCGTAGCAGCGCGAAAAATTACTGCGCCAGATAGAAAACTTCATCGCCTCGCGACAACTTCATGTTGCCGCTGGAATGTTCTTCAATTTTGTAAGAATTCGTTCCATTTACCGAATCGCGGGTTTGAAGGAACTTATTGCTATTGATCAGATACCAATCGCCCTTGATGGCAGCATTTACAAATTTAGGTGTTACCACCTTCACCGTATCATAATGATAGATGGTATCATTGTTCACATCTACCGAATCAAAAATAGCGTGAATATTCAGCGCCGTGTCAATTTTCCGGTACTGCCAGGTTTGCTGAAAATCGTGAGGCGCATTGAACACCCATTTGAATAAACGGAAAGTAGTATCGAAATACTGCGTGCGGTCTTTTGAATCCACTACATACTTCTGCACATGCCAAGTGCCTTCTACATCGCTCAAAAGTTCTTTTTCGGAACAGGCAGCCAGCAAAAGCAATCCGGCAAGGGTGCCAAGCAACATTGTCTTTTTCATTACTTCTTTATTTAGAAATTATTGGGTTTTGCGCATGTAGCGGCTTTCGCCATCCTTGCGCAGTTCCACATGATTGCCTTCCAGATTATAAATGGTGTAAACGCGCTCTTTTCCGGCAGTGTCCTTCAACGCCAGTGTTTCCAGATTGTTGCGAAACTCCCAGGTGCCTGAAGCATATACGGTATCTGTTCCAAACACATTCTTTTCCATGTAATTATTTCCGGAATACGTGATCCGGTAATTTTTGATAGAATCGGTAAGAAAGGCCGTTTCGTCGATATTGTAGCGGATCAATTTATAGATGTACCACTCGCCCTGAATATTGTCGTTTAGTTTTTTCGAATCGCTGCATCCGGCTAAAACTGCCAGCGCTGCAATCACGGCCAATGCCTTCTTCATGCGTGCTTCAATTTTTTTGATTGTTGCTAAAATAGCCTTTTTCATAAGAATTTACTTCGGAACGCATCCCCCAAAACTTAAAATTCCATAGGTTTGCGCTATATGCAAAAACTTTCAGCTGCCGAAACCCGCAGTCATCTCGAAAAAGGCACCCTTTTACTGGATTTACGTCCCGCCGCCGAATTTGTTCAGGGTTTTGCGCCGCGTTCCATTTTTTTGCCTCTTGATACCAATGCAGGCGAATGGCTTAGTTTTCTCGACGAAGAACAAAAAACGGCAATACTCATCACCGAAACCGGCAAAGAAGAGGATGCTTTTAGAATGATTCGTCAAACGGGTTTGGTAGAAGTGCCTGGTGTTGCCGATATGGCCGAGGTGTTTCGCCAGGGGCAGGATCTTTTAATAGATATCGACGCGCCTGAATTGGAACTGGATTACGATTTTGACGAATTCTTTTTGATAGATGTAAGGCCGGAAGTGGCTTTCGAAGCGGCCCATCTGGAAGACGCCGAAAACCTGCCATTAGCCGAAATCAGCAGCGCCCTTCCCGATTTCGACCCGCAAATGAACATTTATTTGTACGGCGAATCGTTTGAGCAGGCTTGTTTTGCTGCTTCGCTGTTTAAGCGCGATGGTTTTCATAAAATTCGCCTATGCCGCGATGGATTTGAAGTGCTTAAAGAATCGCGCATTCCGGTTGCCAAGCCAAAAAAGAAACCGGCTTCAAACGATTTTTCCAAAAATTAAAATGAAATTCTCAGCTACTTCACGTCCCGCTATAAAGCAACAACTGCAATCGGAAACTTTCGATTTGCTGGTTATTGGTGGCGGCATCACCGGCTGCGGCATTGCGCTGGATGCAGCCCTTCGCGGGATGAAAGTTGCGCTGGTCGAAAAACAGGATTTCGCATCAGGCACCAGCAGCCGTTCCACTAAGCTGATCCACGGCGGCCTGCGTTATCTGAAACAACTGGAATTTAAATTGGTGCACGATGTAGGCAGCGAACGCGCTATTGTTTTTCGAAATGCCCGCCACCTGGTAATTCCGGAAAGGATGTTGTTGCCCATTATCACCAACGGCTCGCTGGGCAAGTACAGCAGCTCTTTAGGATTGTGGATCTATGATTTGCTGGCCGGTGTGAAAAGTGGCGAGAAAAGGCGGATGCTTTCGGCAAAACAAACTTTGCAGGAAGAGCCGTTGCTCGATTCGCAAAAACTGGTGGCAGGTGGTTTGTACTACGAATACCGCACCGATGATGCGCGGCTGGTAATAGAACTGGCAAAAAGCGCCCACCGGCAAGGTACGGCATTGCTAAATTATGCCGGAGTGGAATCGCTGTTGTATAATGAACAGCAACAGGTTTGCGGTGCCAGGGTTAAGGATAGTATTAGCGGTAACGCTTTTGATGTACGCGCCAATCATGTGGTGAATGCCGCCGGGCCGTTCGTAGATCTGATCCGCAAGGCCGATAATTCGTTATTTGGAAAACGGCTGCAACTCACCAAGGGTGTGCATCTGGTTTTCGACCGGAAAAAATTTCCCATTAAACAGGCATTGTACTTTGATGTGCCTGATGGCCGCATGATTTTTGCCATTCCTCGTGGTGAAGTTACTTATGTAGGAACTACCGACACCGTTTACAATCAGCGGATCGACCATCCGCGTGTATCGCTAAACGATGTAGGCTATTTGTTGAATGCCATTCGGAATATGTTCCCATCCGTTCAACTTACGGTAGATGACATTCAATCGACCTGGGCGGGATTGCGGCCATTGATTTACGAGGACGGAAAATCGCCATCGGAATTATCGCGTAAAGACGAAATATTTGAATCGCAAAGCGGATTGCTGAGCATTGCCGGAGGAAAACTAACCGGTTACCGGTTGATGGCCGAAAAGATTGTTGACCGGGTAGCAGCCAAATTACCGGCATCCAAATTGAAACCCTCTTCCACAAAAAATTTCCGGCTTACCGGAGGTGAATTTGAAAGTCAGGAAGCATTTGATGCGTTTGCCACTGAATTATTTAAAGGTAAGAATGCAACGGAATTGGTTTGGCTCAAAAAATGGTTGTACCGCTACGGAAGTGAAACGCCGCAGTTGCTGGAAAGCGCCAAAACGTTGCAGGCAGAAGGTTTCAGGGGCGATCCATTTCTGGAGGCTGAGGTGCGATACAGCGCAGCGAATGAAATGAGCTGCTTTGCCGATGATTTTTTAATAAGAAGAAGTGGTATGGCATTTTTTGAAAAACCATTCGCCGATGCTGCACTTAATCAGATCCACCAAAGTTTTTCTGCTCAGCAATTATGGAGTAATGAGGAGCAACAGCACGAGTTGGAACGAGTGCAACAACTGCTGCGCGAATTGGTATCGTTCGAAAGTTGATGGTAGTTAGGAAAAATGTGTTTGGCAACACCTTGGCTTTCGTTGTAATTTCAAAACTAATTTCTATGTTTGAACGGATAGGTCAGCCAGGGCAGTTACCGAAAAACAGCACCGAAAAGGTTGTAAATGAACGCCCATTCAGGCCTGTTCCACTTCAATGTTCTTAAAGCCTACGGCTGAATAAAATATAGCATTGCCCGCTACCGGAATGAAAAAATAAAATGGAGCTACTTCAATACAATCAACAACCCCAGCAGGAAATCAAAACCAATACCCGGAACATTCAATCATTTGAACGTCCAAACGAGAATATTGATTTTTCAGTAGTCAATTCGTTTGGCGAGGAATGGAAGAAGTTCCATCAGTTCAAAGATGAAGAGATCCAAAAATTAGGTAGTGAGTATTTCGATATTGTTGGCGAAAACATTGTAAATAAGAACACTTACGGGATCGACATTGGCTGTGGCACCGGACGTTTCACCAAATATTTGGCCGATAAAATTGGCTTTATGGAAGCCATTGACCCCAGCGAAGCCATTTTTACTGCCGATAAATTGCTGGCCGGTGTTGATAATGTTCGGCTTTCCATGGCTTCAACCGACAATATTCCATTCGCCGATCAGTCGTTCGATTTTGGAATGAGCATTGGTGTTTTACACCATATTCCAAATACAGCAAAAGCCATTCAGGATTGTGTAAAAAAAATCAAGATCGGCGGTTACTTCTACGTGTATCTTTATTACAGTCTCGATAACCGAAGTTTCTTTTTCAAATTTCTTCTTTCCATTGTAACGGCCATTCGTTACGTGACCAGCCGTTTACCCATGGCTTTGAAAAAACTGGTGTGCGACATAATCGCCATTTTCGTTTACATGCCACTGGTGTTACTGGGGCGGTTTTTTAAAATGATCGGACTAAGCGGCGTAGCGAACAAACTACCTTTGAGCGTTTATCAGAATTATACCTTCTTCATTATCCGCAACGATGCTCTCGATCGTTTTGGAACTACGCTGGAGCAACGCTTTTCACGGGTTCAGATCACCGAAATGATGCAAAATGCAGGCCTGGAAGAGGTTCGCATTTCAGATGGCGTTCCTTACTGGCATGCCATCGGCAGAAGAGTACGGTAGAAATAAATTTACCCGATTACCGATTCCACTTGGGGAATTTCAGAAGGAATAACTTCCTTCTTCCAAACAAATGGATAACCGATTTTGTCGTAGAACTTCTCAATGGTTTTGATACAGAAAAAAGACACCATGGGCGCTGCCATTACATCGGCGGTGTAGTGAACGTGCTGCCATACCAACATCAATGGCACCAACACTCCTGCAATGCCGATCAACCGTTTCAATACCGGTTCTTTTACCGCAAAATAAAAGATAAAGATGGTGGCGGTATGTCCTGAAAAGAAAAGATCCTTAGTAACCACATTGCCGTTCGACGATAAAAAGTAAGCTGCCAGCGGATCTAACAACAGTATCATTCCCGGTGGCGGTTGTAACGGAAGAAAATAGATCGATAAACAGCGCAACACCATCATCAGCATATAGGCCTGAAAACCTTTCAACAGATATTGCGGATCTTCGGCCAGGTGAAATACTCCGCCAAAAACCACAGCGTATATCAAAAAGAAAATAGGTAACGAAAAATCAAAAGGTTTGAAGAACAGCATCACTTTATCAGTAATGGCGGCGCCTTCGCGCAATTCCCAGATGTTTAAACAATGAATCTGAACGGCAAAGACCGGAAACGCCAGACCCATGGTGAACGTTAGCAACAGTCTGCCTTTGCGCGATCGCCAAAGATCTGCCCAAACTCCTTTGAGTTCCGATAAGGTTGGGAATAGTTCCACACCGTGAATTTATAGTTTTAAAAAAAATCGGCGCATTTGAATAGAAAAAAGAATTTCGCAGTATGGAAAAACCGGCATTAACACCCGTTAGCAAACTTGGCGAGTTCGGATTGATTGAACACCTCACCCAATCGTTCCCGCTTTCACAATCTTCATCGGTAAAAGGCGTGGGCGATGATGCCGCCGTAATCGATAATAAAGCTTTCAAAACCGTAGTCACCACCGATATGTTGGTAGAAGGCGTGCATTTTGATTTGTCTTACGTGCCGTTGATGCACTTAGGCTATAAAGCTGTGGTGGTAAACCTTTCCGACATTTTCGCCATGAACGCGCAGCCCAAACAAATCACCGTATCTATGGCGCTTTCCAGCAAATTTACTGTCGAAGCCCTGGATGAACTGTACGCCGGAATACGCCACGCCTGCAATGCCTATGGGGTTGACCTGATTGGCGGTGATACCACCTCTTCAACATCCGGTTTAATCATTTCTATAACCGCCATTGGGCAGGGCAACGATGAGCAACTTACCTTCCGCAACGGCGCCAAGCCCGGCGATTTGATAGTTGTGAGTGGCGATTTGGGTGCCGCCTATCTGGGCCTTCAACTGTTGGAACGCGAAAAGCAAGTTTTTCTTGAAAACCCTGAAGCAGAGCCCGATTTCAGCGATCGCCAATATCTGGTGCGGCGTTTTCTAAAACCCGAAGCGCGCAAAGATGTAATTGCTCTTTTTGAAGAAATGAATTTAAAGCCCACTTCAATGATCGACCTCAGCGATGGCTTGTCCAGCGATTTGATGCACATCTGCAAACAATCTCAAACCGGCGCTGTAATTGAAGAAGCACAGTTGCCTATTGCTGATGAAGCCTATCATCAGGCGCTGGAGTTTAACATGGATCCTACCACCTGCATGCTGAACGGCGGTGAAGATTATGAGCTGTTGTTTACCATTCATCCCGACGATGAAACCAAAATTGCCGGAAGCGATTTGGTTACCATTATCGGACAAATTACTAACAGCGCAGATGGTTTGGTGCTGCACACCAAAGGCGGGCACCGTCATCCGCTGAAAGCTCAGGGCTGGCGCCACTTTTAGACGATTCTCCAAAACATAAAAATATGCCCCGTGTATTGCTTGCTGCGCTTTTGGCTTTGGTTTCCATTGCAGCAACAGCATGGTATCATCATCTCAACGTAAAAGCGCTAAAGCATGAGCATCCGAACTTTTTGTATGCTAACAACACCATCAAAACGCCTGATGATAATGCGTATCTCGCACCACCGTTGAATTACTACCAACGGGGCGAATGGCGCGAATTACACCCCGGTGCATCGGCGTGGTTTCTGCGAACACCTGGTTATGGCCTTTATCGCTTGCTGTTGCTGGAATGCTTTGGGTTGAAACATGCTCCGGAAGCTGTGTTTGTTGTCCAACTTATTCTTTTTGGAATTTCTACAGCAGCCTTATTCTACATTGCCATTTTCATTGGCCTGGGGAATTTTTTATCGGCCATTACCGCGCTGATTTACGGCGCCACACCATTCGCCTGCAGCCTTGTGAATTACAACATCACTGAAAGCATCACGCCACAGTTATTAATTTTAATAATCGCCCTAATGCTGTGGTGGAGGCTTTGCCGCAAACGGGAACTGCTGTTTTCAACTTTGTTTTTGTTAGCATTTCTGATAATCACACGACCTGTACTGGGATTTTTGTTGCTGCCATGCGGCATTATTTTTTGGAAAGATTTTCGGAATTTCAAAGTGCTGAAAACGTCAGCAGCATTAAGTTTTACGCTGCTGCCCCTACTGGTTTGGGAAATTCGGAACACTCGCATTGCAGGCAAATTTCCCGGCCTGCATCCCATCTATTTTGAAACCAACAACAATTTGTACCGCAGCACCCACCGCGAATGCTGGAACTTTGAAAAATTGTTTGGTAAAGACGTGACTTCTTTTCATGAAGAAACGATTTCGATGTGGAGCGGTGCAATTGGCGACACTTCTTTTTCACTGGCAAAAAAAATGGCGCTTGGCTGTCCGCAATGGCTATCCGCTTCCATAGGCGATTCCGCATTGCTACAGGCGTTTGTGCTTTACGAAAAAAGTATGGTCATCCAGCAGTTGCGTTATCCTGCGGAAAGGTTAATGCCTGATACCATTCCTGATTATGAAAAAACTGTTGCCGAAAACTTCTTGCTATTGCAGCAACATCTGGTGAACAACCATTGGTGGCGTTGCGAAGTAACAGCGCCCATGCTGAACCTGAAGCGCATGGCTGCCCACAGCAATTTATCGCTCTACATTTTTCAGCACACTTACCGCGGCAGGTTATGGATGGAAGTAATACGAATGCTGTTTGCATGCCTGCATATAAGCGCCTTCTTATCGCTATTGCCCATACTTTTTTTTGCAGAAAAAATAGGACCAGCAGCCCGGCAGTTGCGGCCATTTGCGCTGGCTACAGCATTATACCTAATTTACCTGGCTTGGTTTTTCCGCGCGCTGGAAGAACGCTACACCCTTCCCTTTTTAGCGGTAGGATTGCTATGTTTAGGCGCGCTTTTTCATTCTGTTCGAAATAAAATTAAAAGCACATCATGGTAAAAATACTCATCACCGGCGGCACCTTCGATAAAGAATATGATGAAATCAACGGACGTTTGTTTTTCAAAGACACCCACCTTTCAGAGCTATTGAAATTAGGCCGTTGCAATTTGGATGTTTCGCTGCGTACACTGATGATGGTTGATAGTTTGGATATGACGGCCGACGATCGCAATCTTATTTTGAATATGTGCCGCAATTGCGAAGAACAGCGCATTGTAATTACACATGGAACCGATACCATGGAAGTTACCGCCAAATTATTAGGCGAAGCCGCCTTAAATAAAACTATTGTGCTGACCGGCGCCATGATTCCTTACAAATTTGGCAGTAGCGACGGCCTCTTTAATCTGGGTACGGCATTAGCCTTTGTACAATCGCTGCCCAATGGCGTGTATGTGGCCATGAACGGCCGCTATTTCCCCTGGAATAATGTGCGCAAAAACCGCACAACGGGAAACTTTGAAATGAGAACTGAAAGATGAGAGAAGAAAGCGTTTTTTTAAACTTTCATCTCTCCTCCTTCAGTTCTCATCTTTCATCTCTCATCTCTCATCTTTCACCTCTCATCTTTCATCTCTCATCTTTCATCTCTCATCTCTCCACCCTATCATATTCCCCCACCATTCTAAGGTCCATCACCAACTGACCGTTCTCATCAACTGAAAAAGGACGTTTAAACTTAGCGCCATAAACCAGATCGCGGCCGGTATAGCTCATGCGGCTGTACACGGTTCCCGAGAAGGTTTCGTCAAATGCTTTCAGCGTGCAGAAAATTTCGATGTCGCGCATTTCCATTTCTTCCTGCGTCCATTGGTAAAGCGGACTTTCCTCATCAATGGGGTGGTTAATAATCCAACTGGTGGGGAACATGGCGATCTTGGAAAGTTCCAGTTCCAACCGCTCAAAACGGCGAATGGACGTGCCATCCGCATGAGCTTCCACCCAACTAAAATTGACAGTAGCTTCCACTTCCATCAGGTTTGATCGTCCGCCGTTTGCTGCCATGAATTGCAACGCGTGCCCGCCATGATGCGGCGCAATCAGGGCGTTGGCGCTATACTTCACCTTTTGTTTAGGTTTCGAAAAACGCCCATACAGCGTGCCGGTGGCAATCACAAAACTCATTAATCCCACAAACGCTTCTATAGATGCCACCCAGCTCGAGGCCTCGCCTGTGGGGTGCATACCGCCATAGCCTACTGTGGTAAAAGTTTGGTTAGAAAAAAAGTAACACTGCAAAAAATCGTTGATGCCGTCATCAGGCAAAATGCCCGCAATATTTTGCGGTCCGCATTGGTAGAACAAGGCCGCAAAAAAAATGTTGGCCACGGTATAAAAACCGAACACCGCCAGCCAATAGTGCGTCCATTTGGTATTGATAAGCCAGTGGAACAAATCGAAATCCACATAATCGCCGGTAATGCGTTTGATGTTGTAAGTGCCATCGCGGTTAATGGTGCGCTGGCGGCCGCGCTGGCCCTGGCGGTCTAATCCAATATCTTCCTGATTTTTGCGCCTATCGCGAAGGTTGCGTATCAAACTCATGCGGCTAAATTAAGCAAAGAGGTAAAATGCGCATGCCCATTGTAACAGAGGCGTATTTCGAGCCATACGTTTTTGTTTTTTATGGCGGCCGCAGCACGGCCACATCTTGTGTGTTTTTTATACGGCTTCTGTTTTGCCGTGCTGCGCCGGGTGCTTCGCTCCCAATGTTTTTGGCCGTTTATTTCGCTTTGTTTTTGGTGGTTGCGTCATTTTAAAAGAACTGCCGAATGCCAAAAACGATTTCCGCTGCGCCCCCTGCCGCAATGCCGGGCTGTGTGTAGAAAGCTACGGAACATCACTTATGATGTAATTGAAAACTACTTCGTTAACGGTTTGGCGCTTGGCGAAGAAGCGGATTTCGAAGCACTGAACTGTCTGCCACCACTGAACTTGATACGAAGCACAAAGCTTCATTTAAGCATTGAACCCGCTTTTTTGCCAAGCGCCTGTTACCAGCAGTTATTTTTTCAGCTTGTCTATATATTTTGCCCATAGCACTTTAAACCATTTAGCATCTTGTTGTGTCAAGTTGCCATGAACAATTGCAAAATCTTCTCCGGTCAGTTCGTTCAATATCCATGAGGCTCTCCCGGCAATGGTAAAAATGTCTTCTGTCATTCCACCTCCATGTCCATAAAATTTCAAGTCGCCAGTATTCATTCTGTCTCCAATAATTAAGTCTGCAGTGTTTGTTAATCCAATTTTTCTCTTGTCAGAAAGTTTTACAACTAGAAACGGAAAGACTTGTTCGTAGTTGTCAATGCACCAACTTTTTACTGAGCATACTTGTGAAAATTCTTTCGCTGTGTCAATATAAGATAATGCGTTTTTTAAATCAAATGTGTTTGAATAGCTATTACCATAACCCACATAATATTTAGCACTCCTTTTTTTGTCTTCTTCTTTCCACTTATTTGGTTTTTCAAAATTCTTTGGAAGTTTATAAATAGTGTAGTTTGTGTCAACGATAGAAAAATACTCGTAATTGTCCTTGCCGTTTGATATTTCCAAGGTTGTCGGAATGCTGTCATTTGAAATTTTTGGCTTGGTGGATTGCCCGCAAGCAACAAAAAATGTCAGGATGAAAATATATGTCGGTAAGTGTCGTGTCATAATTGCTGGTAACCCTCAAATATACGCAGTACATATGTTTAAGTCAATAACTGAACCCATTCCTGCACCAACAAAGTCCTTGAGTATTGTCGCGGAATTTAGCTTGCCTTCATTTACTTGTTGAATTGCAAGTTGAGTTCGTCCTGTCCAACCATTTACCTTGTGTTCGTCAAAGAAGTCTTTGAACTCCTCTAATACTTCAGTGGTTTTATTCTTTGTGTCCATTAGTCGTTTGTTAGTGTGTTACATGGCTACTAATTTATCCTTGTCGAAAAGATTGCCACAGAAGTTATCAGGATTATTACAGGCAAAAGAACTAAACCAATAAATTTTAAATAGCCCCAACGCCTTTGTCCCTTCGTTATTACCATTTTTATAAGCAGTGTTAAGGTGTATAACACAGCTATTAAAAGTGTCAACATAATCAATGCACCATTTGCAGCACCACACGAATGTGGCGGAGCAGCAGAGCCCGATTTAAACCAGTAAATAAAAAGTGTCCACCAGACGAAATAAAGTCCGAGGAAAAATGTCGAAGTGATATGGTTTTTAAATAACGTCATTTCCTTTTTGTCTATGGTTGTCGTGCCGTCCTAAACTTGCCGCTAACGTTTTGCGGGTTTATGAAGTGGCGGAGTAGGTAGTGCATACATTAAGATAAAAACTGAATTTAAAATAGCGGGCAAAACTTTAATTAAAAGTATTCACCCGCCATTTCTTAAACCCGCTGTTAGCCGCAGTCATAAACTATTTTCGCATGTTTATTTTCCAGCGTTTAATACCTCCTTGGAAAGAGGTGTTAATGTTAAATCCATTTTGATATGGATGTCTTTTTTTTCCAATAGCACAATCATCATCATCATAGGTACAACCAATATCATCATAGGAATGTAATCTTATACCATAAGGACTACTAGTATCTGCACCTATATCTGTTAATGCTGTATCATTAAGAACTGCCCCGAACACTGCTAAATAGGAATCATTTATTTTTGAAAAATTGTATGCGCCTGTATAGGTGCCAACTCTAGGAATAATAGTGTAAAAACCAAAAAAACTTTCATACTGTCTATTTAGATAATATGTATTGATATTTACATCAATTTTTTTTGATACATCGTCAAATGTACAACTTTTTTTATTGCCATAAAACGAAGTTGGAATTTCAATTCTCATCCATAGTGTATCGCCTAAATCAAATGTGTCTTTTGGATTTAAAATAGTAATTAGATTAGACATGTCAAACCCCTTATTGTAAAGGGGGGCTTGATTGCATATTACATTTTCTCCATACTGACATCCAGATAGTGTTATCATTATAAGCCAAATGAAACTAATAAGTTTACTCGCTGTTTTCATAGTTTTCATTTTAGTATCCATATGCTTTAAATAGTTCTGTCATACACTTTTTATCAGCCTCTGGAGTAGTAGATAATATGTTATTTTTAAAATCTGTAACACTTGTTGCTCCATTTAGTTTGCTGTATAGGTATGGTAATGATAGTGTGAAGCAATCTTTGGCTAAAATCCCTTCTTTCGTAGTCTTTTGATTACCTTCATTATTTTTATCATACAAATCCCAAAACAAACCGCAGGGGTACCATGAATCTATATTAAATCCTCCATTTAAAGGGTTATGTGGAATTGCTTTAGGAGAAACATTTTCAATAGAACTGTAAGTAGTTTGATGAGATGAAATCCCATAGTAATCTGAAATGACATCTCCCATTGCTTCCGCCCAAGCTTCTGTAAATCCAAAATTTCCAGCTACGGATGTTGATGGTTGTGTGCCATCTCTATAAGGGTCACCATAATCCGTTCTCGAAGTTGGTGTTAATGTATTGGAGATGTTTTGCCCTTCTCCCTTGCATACATTCTTCCAGTATGAGCGACCAGCAATTATTGCGTGAGTCCAATGTGAAAATTCATGAAATAATAACTCCCTATGCCAATCGTAATCCAGTACTTTCCATGAATATACGGCAAAATCATTGCCCGGACCAGCTAAATCAGCAGGACTGATTTCGTGTGGTGCAAATCCAAAGTAATGCATCATTATTGTAGAGGCGCTATTTTTGGTAATTACTGGAACCCAGAATTGGGCGTTGTTTACTCTATGCGTTGGGATAGTGTTTGCAAAATCATTATAGTCATGCACTGTGTTGTTTAAGTTTGCTTTATGCCAAGCTCCTTTGTCGCCTGTGCCGATTTGCCATGTAGCACCCATATTGGATTTTTTTAGACTTCCTAAATGGTCAATTAATGAATGTCCATAAATTCGATATTCTGCATTCCAATAACGGATATAAAATAGTGCAGGTACAAGAAACTTTACACTTGAGTTAAACTTACCGTTGTTGTCTGTGCGCATATATGACCATTTGAAAAAGGTGGTAGCCATTACACTTTTGTTTCTGCATGCTAAATATGTTGGTGCAGGTGCTTTTTGTACTTGCAGTGTACCATTTGGATAAAAACCCGTAGCTGTAGTTTTGTATGCTATTTCCCCATTCTCATCTGTTGTTGTATATCCTGCAAGCTCCCATGCTCTTTGTTCCACCTCTTCTTCATCATCAGTTGGGACATAGCCGTACCCTAAAATATCATAGGCAACTTTTGGTAAATCATTTTCCGAAAAGGCAACACAATAATATGGCTTTAAGATTGTATCTTTTGCTTCGTCATCAACATAGAAATCACCATAAGATAAAACTTTTCTGTCAATAGGATATTCAGAAATAAGTAATTTGTCATTTTCAGCATTTAGAAAGTCATATACTTGTTCGTGCGTTTCTGGTTTTAATTTTACATAGATTCTATTTGCTTGTAGCTTACCAGCTTTGTCTGCTTGACCGAGATCGACAAATGCTTTCTTCATATTGTCTAATGAATATGGATTTGCAACTTTGTCTCCTAAAATGGTATTCCCATCCTCTGTTTTCATTGAAAGTGAATTCGAGTGACCAGTTTGAATAACTTTCGTGTTATTCTGCGTCAAATCCTTTTTACAGTTTTGTAAAAACAAGATAGTAACTACTGTTGTAATAATTAAACTAATTTTTCTCATGTCTTTTAATTTTGTGGAGTTAATAATAAATTCTCATAGTTTCTGTGTTTAATAAAAAATATTTTGATGCTTTTGTGGGTTACCAGCCCTAACATTAGTAATGAAGCACCGAAGCCACATGATTGCGGCTTAACGGTTTGCAGCTACCCGAAGGGCGGGACTTTTACCACAAAACTTGATTTGAAAAACTAATGTTTGATTACTCACTAAATTGTCTTTGGAACACGAAACCCCGCCTTTTGGGTAGGTGCTGTTAGCGGCTGGGCTATTGTTCAGTCGAAAATTTGTCGTTTCATGTTTTCTCATTCTCCTTAGTTGAAACTTCTATATGGTCAATTACTGATTGTAGTCCGTTATGCAAGTTGATGGTCAGTTGTTTTATTTTATCTTCATTTGTCAAGTTGCTGAGTTTATATTTCTCTAAACTTTGTTCAAACTTTTCTCCTTTTCTGTGTGCTGCTCCCGTTGAACGAATTGTTTGTATTGCTTGCAGAGCTTCAATTGTCAAATTTATTTTTTCCTTTTCTACTCCAAGTTTTTCAAGTGTAACATACAGTAGAGAAATTGAACCTTTGACTTCTTTATTGTCAATCTTCCGACCAGAAATTGATTCCAACAGCTTGACATTAATTGAGTCGCAAAATATTTTCGCTAATGCTTGAATCTGTTCATCAAATTCTTTCCACTCTTCTGTCAATGGAATTCTTACAACTTTCAAATAGTGTTGGTCGTTCTCTTCAAGTTCTAAAAATATGTTGTCCGCAAATAGTTTACTTGATTTAGCATTTAATTCGTTGTAGGCACTTTTTAGATAGGCGATAGGCGATTCTTCAACAGTTGGAGAAGAAAATTTTGCCTCAAAGTCCGCTTCAAAACGATATTTAGAAATAGTTCCTCTTGGTTGAACATTATATTGTTTCCAGTGAAGTTGTTCGTTGTGAGGTAATCTTCCAAGGTCACCAAGCCAAACTTGAACTAAGCCCTCTTTGGTTATATCAATATCAATTCCCCACAAGTTTAGACAACTGAAATGGTGGGAAGTAACTTCAAACCTTTTCGGTTCAGAATAATATTTTAGAAGAACTGCTTTATTAAAATATACTGGTGTTAAATAATTTGGTGCACCAGTGTCAGTAAAATAACTGCTTAGATAATCTTCATTGCAGGTGCATTCAATGTTGTTTCCATTTTTATCTGCTCCAATAATAAAACTTACATAATCTTTCTCTGGAGTATCAAATGTAAATCTTGCAAAGGGTTTGTCAAAAGGTTTAATAATGTCCTTCCCTAAAAGTCTAGAGTAGCTTAAAAAACCTTTGATGAAATTTTCATTGTAAACATCAATACGGTAAGAGCATTGGTCATCAGCGAATGAAGCATCTTTGCTTTTGAAAGGCATTTGGTCTTTAAATCTTCTTCGGTGGTCGTGAAATCGAACTAAATAGGATTTAATTAAAGCAAGGTAGTTCCTTAAATACTTTGTATTGACATAAATGATTTCATCTTCTTGAGAATTTTTTATGTGTTTAATTACAGTTATGATGTCACCATTTTCTTCTACGGATTGATACTCTCTTTTTTCTTCCACCCAAAACGCTTCATAGTAAAGTAGAAAGTGTTGTATTACTTCAAATCTGCTTGGAATGTAAGTGTGAAAACTTCTATGAATCACAAATGGTTTAAGTGTTGCTTTCCCGATTTGATATTCCGTATGTTGAGCAAATTCCCAATCATCTTCAATACTTCCATTAATGTAAGGAATACCGAATTCGGAATTTATTTCCCAAGTGTCTTGCTTAAATAATTCACCTCTCGTTTCATCGGTTGGTGGTGTAGCAAAACAGCTAATGGTATAAAAATCTTCATCATCTTTTGTCCGATTTACTCTTGCAACAATTGTCCAGTCTGATGAAAGATGTTCTTTGTTGCTAATCCAGTCGGTAAAGGACAAGTGGTTCAACCCATCAATGTCTTCTGGGTTTTCACTATTTACAAAGTCTTTAATTACTGGTGGTATTCTATTATCCATTTGATATTAGTCTCTGTTTGATTTTAGCACTGTCACTGAAGCCTTGCCGCTAACGTTTCGGGGGTTTGCGATGGCGGGGTGTTTTAGCACTAAACTTCATTCGGAGAACTGAACTTCCACCTTGCACAAATGTGTCTGCGAAGCACGGAACCCCCGCTATCGCAAACCCTTTGTTAGCCGCTAGTTTAATTCTCACCATATGTCGTCTATTGTGTCAAACAAAGAAATGTCATTGCCAATCTCAACTATCGGCTCAGAATTTACAAGATACAAGTTTCTTTTTGCTCGTGTCAGTGCCACATACTTCAAATTATTTTCTTGAACCTTTTCCCAATCTTTTTGTCCGTCCCTGTAAAGTGGTAAAGTGTCGTAGTCCAAAATAAAAACAGTGTCATTTTCAAGTCCCTTTGCTCTGTGAATAGTTGATAGCTTAATAGCATTGTCGCCACCTGAAATTAAAATCTCAATCTTTTTTATAAGTCCATTTATTGTTTTAGTCTCAGTGTGAATTGAAAGTTGTTTTTGTATGAACTCAATTTTCGCTTCAATAAGATTTGTCTCTTCTTGAATAAACTCATCTTTTTCTTCCTTGTCTTTGAAACGAAAACTCTTTTTCTCAACGAAGGACACATTCCGTTCTTTTACTTTTTCAAAGAAGTCGTTTCCGTTACTGTAAACAGATGTTTCGTTCAATTCGTCTTGTGAAAACAAGAAACGCAAGTCTTTAATAAACTCCTTTACTTCATCTTCGTGAACTTCAATCTCAATTCCTTTTTCAATCATCTTGAACATGAGAACCTGCAAGGGTGCTTTTGTCCTTGAAATAATTAGGTTGTTTGGTTTTGCAAACTCAATTACTTGGTGAAACTCAATTTTTTGAATTGTCCCTTCTTTTGGCTCAAAGGAAGAAATGTCGCTTCTAAAACTCTGTGCAAGTTCAACTATTGAAGTTGGGCAACGGAAACACTTTGAAAGTGTCAATGTAACTATGTTGGGTAGTTTGGATTTAATTCTATTGAATGATTCAATGTCTGCACCCGTAAAGCCGTAAATTGATTGATACGGGTCGCCAACCGCCAAAACTCTTCCGTCTTTTTTGACATACTTGAGTGCTATTGCAAATTGTGATTTGGAAAGGTCTTGGCACTCGTCCACAAAAAGCAAGTCAAACTTATGTATTGGAGTAAGTTTATTTAGAACAGGCAGGTAAAGCATGTCAGCAAAGTCAATAAGGTTTGCTTTCTCCGCCATGTAATTGCCTTTGTTAACTATGAGTTGAGTAAGTTGAAAATAGATTTTCACTTCTTCATCAAATGTTTTTGTGGCAACTTTCTTGTCATTTAGAATGTTGTAATGAATCATCATCTTTTTAAACTCGTCAATCTCAAACTTGGTCAATGTCAGTCGTATCTTGGTGCAAGTGTCATTAAGGATGAACTTTACAGATGAGTTGAAATTTTTGAGTTGATATTGCTCCGTTTTATTTTGAGGATGAAACGGAACTGCATTTAAGTCGCAGAGATTTTCTAAAAACCCTGTGTCTTGCTCTTGTTTGAGATACTGCTCTATTATTTTGTCATACTTGGTTGATTCTAACTTATACTCTTTTGGCGAATTGCTTTTAAGCAAGTCAAGTCCCAGTGAGTGCATAGTCTTAACTTGGATGCCGCTAAGTCCCTTTTTGAAAAACCTGTTGGCAATCTCTTTTTGAATGCTGTTGTTGAAAGCACAAAACAGAACCCGTTTGGAAGTGTCAAGGTAGGATGCACTTTCAACTATTGTAGTTGTCTTGCCAGAACCCGCAACTGCGTCTATGATTCCATGATTGGAGTCAAACTGAACGAAGTTGTAAACCTTCTTTTGCTCGTCTGTGTGGTTCATTTGTTTTGTCTTTTGTCCGTTCAAATTTTGCACTGTCCTATGTGTTAGCACGGTCGCTCAAAACTTGCGGCTAACGGTTTCGGGCTTTGCGTTCGGGCGGGTTTCGGAGCACAAAACTGTCAACCTGCACTGAACTTGAATAGAAGCACAAAGCTCCAAGTTTGCACGTCACCCCGCCTGACGCAAAACCCGTGTTAGCAGCTGTTTTTATTTTCATTCCGTCCATTTGTCGTTTCATTTAAAGAATCTTTGCACCTTTTGTTCGATTACATCTCCAGCATAGAGTTTGTAAATTTGATTCTGTTGTAAAACCACCTTTTGAAAGCGGAATTATGTGGTCAATCTCTAATAATAAATTTCTTTCTGTATGTGTCGATATACTGCATGATTTGCAGGTATAGTTGTCACGCTGTTTTATGAATTCACGAAGTTTTGATGTCATTAAGGCTCGTTGTCCTTGTATACTATTTTTGAATTTAACTAGGTCATTGAGGTAGTTTACAAATTTGTCAAGATTGTCAACATCAAGTTTTATGTCACACCTTGCTGAACTGTTGCCACCTGCTGAAACATATTGAAATGTATAAACTGGAAAGTGAAGGTCACTTAGGTCAACAGTTTCAAAGCCTAATTTTTTGATAAGGCGTTCCTTACTCAACGTGTAAATCAAAGAAGGAATGTCATTCTTTATACTGTTTAGAATTGTCTCTCTCTCGGCTAAAAGTAGCTTTTTCCCTTGCTCAGCAGCAGCAAAGTCATTTAATACATTTTCAAAATTTGATAAAGTTTCTTCATCTGTCTTAATGTTGAAATACTTGCAAAGATATTTGAAAGGTTGTGCACTCGCGTTTTTACAAACTGTCGATGTGCAATTATGAACTTGATTATTCCTTAATTCATTACTCCACTCTCGTCTCTTGAAATTATACCTACTGTTGTCTTGTAAACTACTTGTGCCATAGTCATAGGATTTAACATTTACATAAGAGCACTTTAACTCTTGAATGTGATGATTTAATTCATTTGAATTGTCTGTATGTTTTTTTATACTTTCTCTGATACTGTTGAATTGCTGTCCGTTAAAGTAAGTGTAGGCATATATTTGATAAGCCACAACCAATATTAAAATAAATACGCCTAGAGGTGGAAAAATCAATGTCAACACCAGCCAGATAAAAGCATAAAGGATAACTCGTTTTGTCATTTCTATTTTGTCAATTTATATGTTTTGTTTTTGTCTCTCGTGTCACGCTAAAATAGCTGC
>JAXLUJ010000030.1:0-7928 GCA_046329575.1 Chitinophagales bacterium
TAAAAATCCTGTTTTTCCACAGTATTTTCACGGAACCATCCCACTTGAAATTTGAATCAGCTTTTGGATTCCCCGCTTTTCACTATATCAATATCAATCCATTGCTGGCCACCAAATCAAACTTTGCTTCCAGATCGCGCTTTACTTCTACATTTCGTCCGTGCAAATCAACCACCTTTCCGCCGGCTTCTTCCACAATAATTTTTCCTGCGGCATAATCCCAGAACGATTGATTGGCAGTAACTACCAAATCAGTATTGCCTGAAGCCAAGAGCGCCATTTCCATGGCGCAGGAGCCACCGCCGCGGATGGAGCGCACGCTTTGAAGCAGGTGTTTCGACAGCGGTTCATATTGCGGTAAACGAAGGTATCGGTGACCAAAACTTCCGATACAATCCTGAAGTTCGGTATGCGCTGAAACGCTTATGGGGCGCTGATTACAGAAGGCGCCGCTTCCACTTTCTGCATAAAACAACTGATTCAGTTTGGGTACATGAATCATTCCCATTACAATTTCATTTTGGTGCACCAGCGCAATGGAAACGGCAAAAGTACCAATGCCGCGCGAGTAGTAGCTACTGCCGTCCAGCGGGTCGAGCACCCACAAATGGGAAGCACCCGGGTTAATAAAGCCACATTCTTCCGAATAAATACCGTGATCGGGAAAATCAGCGCGGATGGTGGCTATCAAAATGCGTTCGGCTTCTACATCGTGGGCGGTTACAATACTATGATGCGATTCTTTTTGGGCTACCTTTTTGATGCCCCCAAAATGTTGCAGCAAATACGCAGCCGCTGCATCTGCAGCGCGATGGGCCGTGGCTAAAAATTCCGACATGCCGCAAAATAACAAGGCCCAATCAATTCCCAATAATTTCTAACCAAACTCATCAGCCCCGGAAATCCATTATTTTAGCCCAATGAATACGAGATTGGTGAATGTAGTGCTGGGTGTAATTTGTTTTGCCCTGCTGGGTTTGGTTCTCATCCAGTTGAACTGGGTGCGCCAAAGCTATCAACTGCGCGAAGAGCGGTTCGACCAAGGTGTTTACATGGCGCTGAATAACACTACTCATCAATTAGAAGTTACAGAAGCAGACAACTATTTCCATCTTACCGGACAGCCGCGTGAGTTTGGCAACGTGGTGAATAAAATGTACGATACCGTACAAAGTTTGAAAGAATACAACGACGATTTCCGGTTAATTGATTCGATTGGCCAAAAAGCGGTAAAATTCGGTTTCAGCGATACTTCAGGCGGTTTTGTTTCCAAGTTCATTGGTACCGTAACGTACCTTCAGGAACAAGCCAATAAATTACACGAACATCCGCTCGACAATGCCGTAGTGGCCGATCCCGATGAGCGCGAAAGGCACCTGATAGAACAACAATTGAAAAAGTACAATCATTTGTTCGAAGAACTGGCCGTGAAGTTTATGCTGGACGACAAATGTCTTCGCGATCGCCTCGACAGCACGCGCCTGGAGGAAATGCTGCGCTCGCAATTTTTGAAGGCCGGCCTGCATACCGAATTTCAATTTGCGGTTTTCGATAACTTCAATCAAGGGCCGTTATACGGTACATTGAAAAACATTCAACGCGATCAAAGTCCACAGTTCTATTCCATCCCGTTATATCCGAACGATCTATACAAAAATTCAGGTATTCTAATTGTTCATTTCCCAAATAAAAAAGGTTTTCTCATTTCCAGTATGTGGATGCTGATGGCCACTACTATTGCGTTTGTGCTGATAATTGCCGGAGCCTTTGGCGCGTCGTTCTTTGTAATTTACCGGCAGAAAAAACTAGATGAACTGAAGACCGATTTCATCAACAATATGACCCATGAATTTAAAACTCCTGTAGCTTCAATTTCATTGGCCACTCAAATGATGAAAGAGCCCAGTATTGCTTCGAATCCCGACAAAGTGCAGCGTTATTCGGGAATTATTGAGGAAGAAAATAAACGATTAAGCGGCCACATCGAAAATGTATTGCAGGTGGCGCGTTACGACCGCGGCGAATTCAAACTGAATATCTCAGAAGTGAATATCCATGAACTGTTGAACGATATTGCCGATTCGCTGGCATTGCGTTTGCAGACTGAAGATGGAGATCTGAAGTTGCAATTACACGCCGCATCGGCTGTAGTGAAAGGTGACAAATCGCATCTCACCAATGTTTTTTTCAACGTGATTGAAAATGCGATTAAGTACAGGAAAGAAGAGAGTTTGCATATTGGGGTGGAAACTCAAAGCAGTTCGAAAGGCATTCGCATCCGGATTTCCGACAATGGGCTGGGTATTTCGAGAGAAAACCAGAAAATGATCTTTGAGAAGTTTTACCGTGTTCCAACCGGCAATATTCACAACGTAAAAGGCTTTGGGCTGGGGCTTAGTTATGTGAAAATCATTATGGACGCCCACCATGGCAGCATTTCGGTGGAAAGTGAGGTGGGCAAGGGAAGTACATTTGAGTTATTTCTACCATTTGAATAGCTTTTCTAACAAATGTTAAAGCGCACCCTAAAAAGGTAACCTTACGGTTAAATCGTGTCTAATTTGAAACTGTTAAAAAATATGGCGATGGCGAACAAGAAAAAAATATTACTGGTTGAAGACGATACTAATCTCGGCAACCTGCTCCAGGATTCTCTGGAAATAAAAAATTACGAAGTGATACTGAAGCGAAATGGCGAAGATGGCTGGAACGAATTCAAAAATGGCCGCTTCGACATGTGCATTCTGGATGTGATGATGCCGAAAAAAGACGGCTTCACATTGGCGCGGGAAATTCGCCGCGCGAATACACAGGTTCCTATCATTTTTCTAACTGCAAAAGTTTTGAAGGAAGATACGTTGGAAGGTTTGAAAATCGGCGCTGACGATTACCTCACCAAACCATTCAGTATGGAGGAATTACAACTGCGAATGGAGAACATCTTCAAACGAATTCCAAAAGTAGAATTGAGCGACAAACAATCGTTCCAGATCGGTAAATATTCATTCGATAATGCCGCTCGTACACTAACTGACGGCGATAATGTAGTTCGCTTAACTACTAAAGAATCGGAACTATTGAAAATGCTGGCGCTTCACATGGACCGTTTGCTGGAACGTGAAATCGCTCTGAACGAAGTGTGGGGAACCGATAGTTACTTTGCAGGAAGAAGTATGGACGTTTACATTGCCAAACTTCGCAAATACCTTAAAGAAGATCCTCGCGTAGAAATCCTCAATGTGCATGGCACCGGTTTCAAATTACTGGTGAAGAAGTAATTGGTCTTTCACTTGGTGTTATTGGTAACAAAAACTTTGTTGCCACTGGCATTGATATAATATTTTCCGCCTCGGGGAGCAGTGTAAATAGTTTGGCCACTCGGGCCTTTGCGGGTGCGATCAATTGGATCGTCAACCTTCACTTCCACATTAGCCGGCCGCGGTTTTGGCGGCTCTTCTTTTTTAGGCTCAGGCTTTTTTGAAGTTGGCTTATCACCACCACGGTGCTTACTGCTGTCGGCTGCTTCATGATGCTCCCGCTCCGGCTTTCCATGACGTGGTTTTTCGCCGCCTTTGTGGTCGGCCGAATCTTCGCTTTCTGCATGAGGCTTTTTATGATCGCCGCGCTTACCTTTGTGTTCGCCGTTTTGGTCGTGCGCCTTCTTGCCTTCACCATCCTGATGCTTTTCTGCTTTCTTCTCCTCGCCGTCAGCATGCTCCTGCTTTTTCCCTTTCGATGGCTTGTCTTTTTTCCCTTTATCGTTATCACCAATTGGCGCCAGATCATCTTTTTCGCCGGTAGTTTTTACCGTTCCCGGCTTTTTCGATTTACGTTTACCTTCATCCTGTGCATGCATATCCGTAACCACTACACAAAACACTAAAGCAAAAAACAACTTCAATAAACGACTCATAATCCTTTTGGTTTTCTAATTTCGAAAGAATAAAAAATAAGCGAATCGGAATGGGTATAGCCTATTTTAATGGAAACTGGGTGGCTGACGATCAGCCGCAGTTGCCGCTTCATGAAAAGGCAGAAATCTGGGGCGCCGGAATTTTCGAAACCATTGCGCTGGTCCATCATTCAGCGCCACTGCTATCGTACCATTTCGAACGGTTTTCGAAATCGTGTCAAAAGCTAAACATCCGTTTTGATCAAAACATCAAGCATTGGCAATTGCTACTTTTGGAAATTGCAGAAAAAAACCAAACTGATTCCGGAAAAATCCGCATTCAGATAAGTATTGATGACAACTTTAGTATTACGCTGCAACCTTTTGATACCAACCCTTTCCATGGAATGGAAGTAGAAGCCGTGATTTTTCCTGAACCATTACTGCTTTACACCCAACTTTCAGGTATGAAAAGCACATCCCGTTTGCCCTATGTTTTCGCGCAGCAATATGCTTACCAACATCAAGCTCAAACAGCATTGTTGTTGAATAATAAAAATGAGGTTACCGAAAGCTGTAACGGAAATGTATTTATTGTTGAAGGAAATACCATCGTTACTCCACCGCTCACTTCCGGATGTGTGGATGGCATTTTCAGAAAGCTGTTGATGGAAAAATGTACCGAATTCGATTTTAAGGAAGAATCAATAAATCCACAGCGGTTGCTATTAGCTGATGAAGTGTTTTTGACTAATGCTATTAAAGGCATTCACGCAGTAGCAACAATTGATCACAAAAGTTTGTTTGATAAAAAAATAACTACGGAAATTAAACATGCGGCCAACCGTATGTTAGAATGAGGAGAACCAATACATGAAACGACTGCATTTAATTGTAAAAGGAACCGTTCAGGGCGTGGGATTCAGAAAGGCTACGCTGCGTGTGGCAGAAGTGCTGCAGTTGCGTGGTTTTGTTAGAAATTTACCTGACGGCAGCGTTGAAGTGGAAGCCGAAGGAGAAGAAGACAAAGTACATAAACTGGTAGATTTTTGTCATCATGGCCCGGCGGGCGCCACCGTAGAAAATGTTTCGGTGAACTTTGGTGGAACTGAAAAATTTGACCACTTCGAAATTCGCTAGCTGGCACCAAGTGCCTTTTTCATAGCTTCTATTTTCAATAGCAATTCATCGTATTCCTGTTCCGGAACCGAATCGTAAGTAATTGCCCCACCCGCCTGAACACTAATCAATTGTTGCCCGGCATCGTATTGTATGGCCCTGATTACCACATTCAAATCAAAATCGCCATCAGGCAACATATAGCCCACAGCTCCCGAATACCATCCGCGCTTTTGTGTTTCGTAGCGGTCAATATTTTTCATCACTTCCACCTTGGGCGCTCCCGTCATACTGCCCATCGGGAAAGCACGCCTGATAGCGTCTATGCCTGATACAACAGGCTGTAATTGCGCGGTGACGGTAGAAATCATTTGGTTCACCGTGTTGAACGTATATACACCAAATAATTCCGGAACCTTTACAGTTCCGGCGATTGCGCTTACCGCCAAATCGTTTCGAACCAAATCTACTATCATTACATTTTCCGAACGCTCCTTCTCACTGGTGTACAACCTCCGCATTAGCTCTTCGTTTTCCGTAGCATCCGCAGCTCTTCTGATGGTGCCTTTTATAGGCTGCGAGATCAGCATATCTCCGGTTTTCTTTAAAAAACGTTCCGGACTGGCGCACAACAAATATTTTTTCTTCCATTTAAAGAATGTGCTGAAAGGCGCTGCTGCTGTGGCGTTCAGCCGTTCAAACACCTGAACCGGATCGATGGCAGTACCAACGGAAGTAAACTCACAACAATAGTTCATCTCGTAAAAATCACCATTGCCGATTTGCTCGCGGATGGCCTCCACCTGTTTCAGATAATGCGCCTTAGTTGTTGAAGCTTTAAGCTCAATTGGTGGCAGGATAATATTTTGATGCTTGTAGTTTTGGATCCTTTCCCGCAGTTCAAATGTTTCAGGATAGTTGCGATTCACGGTCACTTCATTTCCCTCGATAGTGATGAGATAGCGCGGTTCGAAAAAATAAATTAATGGAAACCCAAAACCCTTGCCTTCATTAGGTTCCAGACGTTCAATCTGATTTTTCAAATCGTAGGAAAAACCGCCGAAACAGGGTTGTTCTGCTTCCAGCCAAAACTTTTTCAGCCCTTCGAAGGCCTCCTCTTTTCCTTCATATTCACGAATAGCATCCACCGCCAATTGCCATTCTAAAGAAGCATAACCATCATCACTATACGAATTGGAATCAAGAAGGCAAACTACCGGAAATTGAGCCGCCCAGCGCAAAGCTTGCAATTTGAAGGCAACCACATCTTCTACCCGAAACGTAGTGCTTTCCATCATTTGCTGCAAACTTCAATTAAATGAGAAATCTGATCGGCTTCACTTTTTGCGTTCACCTCTTTAGTTAGCGCCTGTCTGTAATATTTCACTGCTTCCTCTTTTCTTCCAAAAGCTTGCAAATATTTGCCGCACCATAAATAACTTTCGAAATACTCGGGATTAGAAGCAACTATACGCTGCAGTATTTGCTGTTCGTTAGTCAACCGCTTCTTGTTGTGAATTGCCAACTTAATAGCCGCTCGCCTTTCTTTAAACTCCAAAAAATTCTTCCAGCCTTCACTCTTCAAAAATGAATCGGCAGGAATGGTAAGTGCCGTATCGCAGATTTCATGATCTTGCATCATGTTATCGGCAAATACTTTATTAAGGTCATAACATTCAAACGCACCCAATTGAAACGGCGCGGTAGAAACCCACATTCGCAATTTCTCCGGTTCAAAAATCACGGCATGATGCGCTATCAGTTGGTTCATCGCCTTTTCATTTCCTAAACCAATGTTCGCATTGTGCAAACCAGCCTTGTCGCGCAACATTGCTGCCGCACGGTTGTAGTCAATTGGCTGCTGTTCAAACAGCTCCTTCAGGCGTTCAAAACGATAACCCGTAGCGGCAGTAGCAATGTTCTCGATATTGTTCTTGTCGTTTTTGAAACTATCGCTTTGATAATGATTGGCGCAAAACATTTCACTCTTAACAGCACGCACTAAAACGGTTTTAGCCGGCGATTTTTCGATTAATGCCGTAGTATGTTCTGTTGCAGAGCCGATCATCAGCGTTTCCGACACAAAAGTCTTTCGTTTTTTGGCAATAGTGTAAGCCTCATCAATGCTTCCGGCGTATTGCAAAATTTCTCGGCCCAGTAGCGAAATTGGTGTAGCTGATTGCGTGGGAATATCACTCTTGGCGGCGTTCATTGTTACTGTAATGCCTTTCATATTCATACCCGAAACGGCGCCTAAAAAGCCACCCCAGGTAATCATGGCAAATGGATGGCCGCTTTCAGGTTTGCAAAAAAACACCAATTTATCTTCGGCAAATTTATCGCCCGCATAAAAGTCAAAATTGCGGCCAATTATCAAACTCGAATCAGCGCTGTGTTCGTTCCAGGCGGCGAATGACGTACAACCTACCAACGCCAAACTTTGCAAGGCATGACCGATATCATGCGCTGCATGATAGTTCAGCATACGATCGTAAGGCGTTCCTAAAAAATCAAATTCATGCGGTGCCGAAAGCGATTCTCCATAAATTTCACTTCGGTATTCTTCAGTCACGTTTTCTTCTAAATGGCGATTAAAAAAACGAGTGAAATAACGCAGAAACGTCAGGTAATTATTGTTTGGCACCAGTTGATGAATCTGGTCAACGAACGCTACTTCCTGCTTGCGCATCAGTTCGCTACCTAACTTTCCGGCAATTACACCGCGCTCAAAAGGCGCTCCTTCTACGTATTCTTCCCAAAGGCCGCTATCGCTTTTCCGCAACCAGCAGTTTTTTAATCGGTAAAAATGCTCCCCTTTTTGTTCACGTTTCGCGCTTACAATTGCCGTATCGCCTTTATAGGGAATGGCAGGCGGCAAAGCAAACTGCACATAAAAAAAGAATAGTGCGGTGGCAAT
>JAXLUJ010000004.1:0-320790 GCA_046329575.1 Chitinophagales bacterium
AAAGCGGAGTTTTTCTCTTGTTACGGCCAATTCACTCACTTCATTTTGAAGTTGCGCCTTGATAAAAGAAGGCCGGTTTTGAATATTTCCAAATGCGGGAGCGTTCGAGCTGTAGGCAATTTCATCTCTGATTTCCAGCGGTTGTGAAACCGGAATGGCGGCCAGAAGTTTTAATGTATTCAATGATTTTTCTACCAACAATGTGGCTTGCCGAAATTGATTAGAAGCCAATATCTGCGCGGCCCTGGAGCGATTCAGGTCTAGTTCATCCACAAATTGATTGTTGAATCTTACCGTAACGATTTGTAACAAAGAGTCGGCATTTTTTAGATTTCGCGAACTGAATTCTGCATTCTTCTTATAAAGCAGGTAACTATAATAGGCTTGCGCAATCTGCGTTTTCAACTGATCGCGAACTACATTGCTATTGGCACCGGCCAGCGCGGCATTTTTTTTAGCTACCAACAAATTCTGATAGTTGGCCGCGTTAATCAAATTTAATGAGAAGGTGCCATTCGGATTGAAGTTATACTTTGTACCGAATTTAATTTCTTTGAAAGTACCCGCTTTGCCACCAAATATTTCAGCAGGAATCAGGGAGGTATTCAGAATGAGGTTATCATTCAGCGTAGCACTTACATTGATATTAGGCAGTAATGGCGAAATGGCAGCGTTTACATTCTGCCGTTCTATTTTGGTAGAAAGATCGGCCTGTTGCAATTGTAAATTTTGCTGAAGGGCAAATTGGCTGAACTGTTCCAAACTCACAAAAGTTTGTTGCGCTTTTAACTGAATGCTAAACAGTAAAAGAAATAGATATGCGTGTTTCACTTTGAAAAGTACATTTCGGTAATACACGGATTTTTCCGTGCTGCAAAAGAAGCACAGCGATAGTATTCACGAAGATGAAATTGACTGAACTGTCGAAATGTGTGTTTGAACCGTCGTATTTCAGTCTAAACCGTCCAGGTAGAAAGCCCGGAATCCGTAAAAGTGTAGCGCATCACTCTTCCGCCCATTTGATTAAGCGCCTCTATTACGCTGTATTTTGAAACATAGGGAGCGTAGAAAATCATGAATCCGCCGCCGCCGGCACCGGAAATCTTTCCTCCGGTGGCACCGGCCGCCATAGCTTTGTCGTAAATAACATCGATTTGCGGATTACTAATACCATCGGCCATTTGTTTTTTGTGCTGCCAGCCGTAGTGCAGGATCTCGCCGATCCGATCTACTTCGCCGCGCAAGAGGGCTTCCTTCATACGTTGGGCCTGTTCTTTAAGACTGTGCATGGCTTCTAATGACTTTTCATTGTTAGCCTTTACATTTTCCCTTTGTTTTTCGATGATAGAAGAGGAGAGGCGAGAGGTTTCAGTAAAGAACAGGACCAGATTATTCTCCAGCTCGTGCAACCATTTCGATTTAATCCGCAATGGATTTACAATCACTTTGTTTTCGGCGAAGAACTCCATGAAATTCACCCCACCGAAAGTGGCCGCATATTGGTCCTGTTTACCACCTGCCATTTGCAAATCTTCCCTTTCAATTGAATAGGCTAAATGCGCAATGTCGTATTCGCCAAGCGGCAGTTTCAGCCATTCCACAAACGCACCTAAAATGGCTACCACCAGTGTACTGGAACTTCCCAATCCTGAACCCGGAGGAGCATCCACATAAGTAGATAGTTCGAATGAGAGTGGCTTTAGGTTAAATTGCCTGATCAGCCTGTTATAAATACCTTTCAAAAGGTCTAATTCCCCATTCAACGGCAATTCGCTTATGGCATCAAATTCCAGTCGCTGACCGCGGTCGATGGCGTGCAGGATGATCTTGTTTTGTTCAATGGGTTTGATAGTGGCATACGCGTACATAGCAATGGTGGCGTTCAAAATAGCGCCGCCAAACTGATCGGAATAAGGACTAACATCGGTACCACCGCCGGCCAAACCCAGCCGAAGCGGTGCTTTACTGCGAATAATCATGATTTTGATTTCAATAGCGAATTTGAGAAAAAATACCGCTTTCTCATTTTATGCCCGCTACACGTTGAATTTGATCCAAC
The DNA here is from genome assembly GCA_046329575.1 of Chitinophagales bacterium. Lineage (GTDB taxonomy): Bacteria > Bacteroidota > Bacteroidia > Chitinophagales > LD1 > UBA1941. The sequence goes on from JAXLUJ010000004.1 coordinate 2,060, forward strand.
ATATACGACCAGGAGAACTTGATTTTCTCTTGCTGAATATTTTTCGAGAACAGAAACTCCTTGTGCTCTTCGTAAAATTTTACAATATGGTCGGCAATGTCTTTTGCTTCCGGCCTGGTCACATAGCCTACCACATCATGCGGCACAATTTCGGGTAAGCCGCCAACATTAGTAACCAGCATCGGCCTGTTGAAATGATAGCAAATTTGTGTTACACCGCTTTGGGTGGCGTGTTTATAAGGCTGTACTACCAAATCAGCCGCGCAGAAATAATACTTCACCTCTTCGTCAGGAATGAAAATAGTGCGCAGTACCACTTTCTTTTCTAAACCGAGGTCTCGAATCATTTGAAGATATTCCGCTTCATTGCTGTAAAATTCCCCTGCAACAATCAATTCAATATACGAATCCCGAAGTCTGGGATCGTTCATGGCTTGCAGCAATAAATCCAGCCCTTTGTAATCGCGTATGAACCCAAAGAATAGGAGATATTGTCCGTTTATTGGCAAACCAAGTTTTTCCAGAGCTTCGGTTTTAGTGGGAATTTCACCGAAATTATCGAACAATGGATGTGGTGAAAATGCCTTCGGCTTGTTTTTGTCGAAAAGATTCAAATCGTCAAGCACTGATTTGCTTTGGGCGATGAACGCATCTACACTATTTACAAAATACTTTGCCAGTGCAAAATCGCCAAAACGTTTTTCATGAGGTATGATGTTATCGATAATCGAAACCACTTTGGTTTTTTTGTTATGGCGAACTATTCGGCTGATAGTGCCCAGGCAAGGCGCCATAAACGGCAACCAAAATTTCACCAAAAGCAGATCAGGCTTCAGTTTTGCGATCTCGCGGCCCACTTTAATCCAGTTGAACGGATTGATGCTGTTTACCGATTCGTGAATGTACAAATCATTTGGCGCCGGTTGTTCGCTGTACTGTGTTTTTCCCGGAAAAAGAAAGGAAGGGTATTGTAATGAAAAAGTATAGATCTGAACGGAGTGGCCCTGGCGAATGTATTCTCTTGCCAGGCGTTCGTTGTATGCCGCCAAACCGCCTCGAAATGGATGGGCCGTACCCAGAACAACAACTTTCATAAATTAAACCGATTAAAAATTCAAGGGGTTTCAATTTTGATTGAAACCCCTTGCTTCATGTGCCCAGGACGAGATTCGAACTCGTACACCCTTTCGGGCGCCACCCCCTCAAGATGGTATGTCTACCAATTTCACCACCTGGGCAGGAAGCGCGAATATAGAAAGCTCCTTTTAATTTTTAGTGCTTACCGCACTTTTTGGGGTTAATCGTGCCGCTGCTGATTTCAATTTTATGCTCTGCAGCGCCAATTGGTTGAAAAGATTTCGCGACACTACGGTTCACTTTCGAACTATGTTCAAAAGAACGAAGGTCAAGGACTTGTTTTCCTAATCTGGTAAGAAATTGGGGTTTTTCGGAAAGCCGAGAGCTGTTTATGCTTTTATCTTTGAGCCTATTCAGCCAAAGTGCTGCATTAAACTAACACTATCTTTTCATGATGGAGTTTGGCCGCAATCCGAAAGGAGAGCGGCCTTTTTTTTAGTTACAAATACTTTCGCTTACTTATGCAATCGCATGGCACAACTACGTTTGAAAGAAAAATATGACGCTGTTATAATTGGCTCAGGCATTGGCGGTTTAACTGCCGGGGCCATTCTAAGCCGGGCGGGGCTCAAGGTCGCAGTATTCGAAAAAAGTGATACGCATGGCGGCTATTTGATGGGATTTACGCGTCACCGTTTTACGTTTGATACCGCCATCCATTGGCTGAATCAATGTACTGAAGGCGGTATTGTTTATAATGTGTTCGAAAGCATTGGCACTGATTATCCCAAGGTAGTTTCTCAGAAAAGAATTAAAAGATATATCGGTGATGATTTCGACTACCTGCTCACCAGTAATCCGGATGAGTTAAAGGTTACGCTCCAGCAAAAATTTCCGGATGATGCCAAAGGCATCGAACGCTTTTTCCGAGATGCCAGAGAACTTGGCGAACGTATGCATAAGTTCGGAAACCAAATGCGTTCCATGGAAACCATGAACGTTTTTGAAAAACTGAAAGGTGGTTTGCATTCTTTCCGGTTTGTGTTACCATTTCTCAAGCACATTCGTTTTGCCGGCAAAGAAGGGCTGAGAAAGGGTTTGTTGCGCTATTTTAAATCGCCAGGACTTCTGGTGCTATTCGCTTCCGAGAAGGAACTATTGTCCTGCCTCATCCCCATCGGGTGGGCCTATTATGGCGATTTTCAAAATCCGCCCACAGGCGGTAGCCAGTCGTTCGCGGCATGGTTGGTTCACGTAATAGAAAGTTTTGGAAATGATGTGTTCTACTATAGCGAAGTGGAAAAAATTGCAGTGAAAAATCAAACTGCACAAGGGATAATCGTCAATCATCGGGGGCACCGTTACGAGGTTCCGGCTGAGATAGTAGTAGCTGCATGCGATCAGGAATTGCTCTATCACAAATTGCTGCCTGAAGAATCGGTTACCTCTTCAATTCTTAAAAAATTGGAAAAGGCAGAATTATATGATTCATCGTTCACTATTCATGTGGCATTAAAAAAGCCGGCTTCCGAACTGGGTTTTAATGAAGAGATGTTTTTTATAACGCGGCAGGATGTAAGTTACGAAGATCAAACCGGCGGCGATCCTCACAAAAGTGAATTGCTCATCCTTTCGCCTTCGCATCGCGATCCGGCTATGGCTCCGGAAGGCAAAGGGGCTATTACGATTTTTATGCCGGCTCTCCTGGAGCATCACGATTTTTGGAAAGCTACTAAAAACCACAACGGCGAGTGGATAAGGGGCGAAGCTTATAATCAGAATAAGGAGGAAATAGCACAAATTCTTCTTAAAAGAATTGCTGCAAAAGTGAGTCCGCAATTGCTTGAAAATATTGAATTTTACGAGATAGCCACGCCTATTACACATCTGCGCTATAGCGGTAACAAAAATGGCAGTATGATGGGCACCCGCCCGGGTAAAGTGAATTACCAGCTAGGCGTAGCCGGATACAAAACACCGGTAAAAAACTTGCTGATCGGTGGCCAGTGGGCCGAATTGGGTGGCGGTGTTCCTATTGCCGCAAAAGCAGGACTGAATGCCGCCTTGCTGGTCTTGAAACAAAAACGCCCTAAGGCATTTTCAAGATACATTGACTATATCAACGGGAAAATAAGTGCTGCCCGGCTCCGTAACGATCCGGCTTTTCTATCCTATACCGAAAACTGGGAGCGGAAAAAAACACCTTCTGAACTATTGGCAATACGAAGGGCTGGTGATAAATAAAGCGTAGGGCAAATTTGCAGACAGGCTGCGCGTCGCTTATATTCGCCCGTATGGAAATTTCGAAGACGTATGACCCTCAGGGTATTGAGGACAAGTGGTATGCCTACTGGTTGAAAAATAATTTTTTTCACAGCGAACCTGATTCACGTGAGCCCTATACCATAGTAATTCCACCGCCCAATGTTACCGGAGTGTTGCATATGGGCCATATGCTCAACAACACCATTCAGGATATATTGGTGCGCCGCGCCCGTATGCAAGGCAAAAATGCTTGCTGGGTGCCGGGTACCGATCATGCGTCTATTGCCACTGAAGCTAAAGTAGTGCAAATGCTCCGCGACCGCGGCATAAAGAAAAGCGATCTTTCACGCGAAGAATTTTTAAGCTATGCCTGGGAATGGAAGGAAAAATATGGCGGCATTATTTTGGAGCAACTTAAAAAACTAGGCGCCAGTTGCGATTGGCAACGCACGCGTTTTACTATGGAAGAATCGCTGAGCGATGCGGTTATTGAGGTGTTCATAGATCTATATAAAAAAGGGCTGATCTACCGGGGCCTTCGAATGGTGAATTGGGACCCTCAGGCACTTACAACATTAAGCAATGAAGAGGTTCTTTATAACGAAGAAAAGAATAGTCTTTATTATGTGAAGTATCGAGTAAAAGGAACCAATGAGTTTCTGACTGTTGCCACCGTTCGGCCCGAAACCATCATGGGCGATGTGGCTGTGTGTGTAAATCCTGAAGATGAACGCTACAAGAAACTGATAGGTAAAACAGTGATCGTGCCTCTGGTACAGCGGGAAGTTCCGGTAATTGCCGATGAATATGTGGATGTAGAATTTGGAACCGGCGCGCTAAAAATTACTCCAGCCCACGATACGAACGACTATGAAATTGGTAAAAAGCACCAACTGCCGGTAATCGATTGCTTCAATGCCGACGGAACCATTGCACCCGCTGCTACCGTTTTTGTAGGCATGGACCGTTTCGCAGCGCGTAAGGCGGCCGTAAAGCAACTGGAAGAGGAAGGGGTGTTGCTTAAGACCGAAGACTACATGAACAAAGTAGGCCGGAGTGAACGTACCAATGCGGTAGTAGAACCGCGGTTAAGCTTGCAGTGGTTTGTAGATATGAAGAAATTCTTCGACAAAAATCCTCAGGTGCTGAATGATGTGATGACCGATGAATTGTGCTTTGTTCCGTCAAAATTCAAGAACAGCTATAAACACTGGATCGATAATGTTCGCGATTGGTGCATCAGCCGCCAGTTATGGTGGGGGCAGCGAATACCCGCCTGGTATGATGAACAAGGAAATCTGGTGGCTGTGGCCAAAACTGAAGATGAAGCACGGCAGCAATCAGGAACCAAAAGCCCACTCACTCAGGATGAAGATGTATTGGATACCTGGTTTTCGTCCTGGCTGTGGCCCATAAGTGTTTTTGATGGTTTTAAGGATCCCGATAACAAGGATATCAATTATTACTACCCCACTAACGATTTGGTAACCGCCCCTGAAATCATGTTCTTCTGGGTGATGCGAATGATCATGGCAGGTTATGAATGGCGCGGAAAAAAGCCTTTTCGTAATGTGTATTACACCGGAATAGTTCGCGATAAATTGCGTAGAAAAATGAGCAAAAGCCTTGGCAATTCTCCCGACCCGCTCGACCTGATTGCCACTTATGGCGCTGACGGCGTTCGCCTCGGCATGCTGCTTTGCTCACCGGCCGGTAACGATATTCTGTTTGATGAAAAACTGGTAGAACAAGGCCGGAATTTCAGCAATAAACTTTGGAATGCCTTGCGGTTAATAAAAGGCTGGGAAGTGAAAGAAGGTGAAAATCCGGAAAATACGGTGGTAATGGAATGGATGCAGGCGCGCCTCGATCAAACCACAGCTATTCTGGAAGAACAATTTGCTGATTTCCGCCTCAGCGAAGCGTTGATGACCATTTATAAATTTATCTGGGACGATTTCTGTTCATGGTATCTGGAACTGGTGAAACCAGATTATCAGCAACCTATTGATGCCACAACTTATAACAGGACCATTCACTTCTTCGATCAGATCGTTCGGCTGCTGCATCCATTCATGCCGTTTATTACTGAAGAGATATGGCAATCGTTGGAAACCCGTAAGGATGGTGAAAGTCTTTGCGTGGCAAAATATCCTTTAACCGGAACACCAGACCTTGCTTTGCTGAAGCGAGCCGAACTCGCTTTTGAGATCATTACCAACATTCGCGAAATTCGTGCGCGAGCCAACAAAAAAAATTCAGAAACCGTGTCGGTTTGGTTTGAAGGAAATCCGGGAATGGAAAACTTTTCAAACAAGATTAAAAAACTAGCCAGGGTAGACGGTTTTCAGCATACTGCATCAGAAGTTAAAGGCGCTAAAACTTTCATTGCGGGAGGCGTTAACTTTTATGTGGTTACCGGTGAACCAACCGATCAGGAGGAAGATCGGGAAAAGCTTCGTAAGGAACTGGAATACGTAAAAGGTTTTCTGAATTCGGTTAACAAGAAATTGGAAAACGAGCGCTTTGTTGCCGGAGCGCCGCCGCAGGTGCTTGAAAACGAAAGGAAAAAGCGCGATGACGCGCTTCGAAAAATTGAAATTCTGGAAGCCGGCCTGGCTCAATAATATCGCCGGTTTTCCTGATTTGTTTAGAACAGAAGGAATTGTACATTCGTAAATAATCAAAATTCGTATGAACGGATCTTTCCGCCGATCGCATCACAGTTCGAATCAGATGCAGAAACAAATGCACTATTCGCCGAATTTGTTGAATTGTATCAACAATGCTATTGAAAATTCGCTGGTAACCGCAATTGAATACGATTCCAGAGAAAAGGGAATTTCAGTTAGGGAAATTGAACCCATGGCCATCGTTTATCGCGAAGGCAAACGCAATCTTGTAGGTTGGTGCCGGCTTCGTAACGATTTCAGATCATTCCGTCTCGACAGGCTAAATCTGGTGAAGTTATTGAAAGAACGATTTGATCCGCGTGCCGATTTCCGGGTTGAAGATTTTCAAGATGGTTCTTCACAAAATGGTGAAGAATTTGAAGATGAAGATTAAGCTACATTGAAAGTTGTATTGCTGGAACCTTTCTTTTCGGGTTCGCATAAAACGTGGGCACTTGATTTTGCCAGGCATTCCACGCACTCCGTTGAAATTTTAAGCATGCCGGGGGTGCACTGGAAATGGCGTATGCATGGCGCTGCAGCTCATTTCGCACGGTCAATTGAAAATACTTTCCAAGCGCATCAAATTGACCGCATCCTAACTACCGATATGATGGATGTGGCGCAATTCCGCGGATTGTTACCCCCTCAGTTTCGGCATATTCCTGTCTTGATATATATGCACGAAAATCAGTTGAACTACCCATGGTCTGCAACCGACCGGGATGTGCCACTCCAACGCGATCAACACTATGCTTACATTAACTTCAGCAGCGTTCTGGCTGCCGATGGCGTTGCTTTTAATTCATTCTATCACCAACGCGCCTTTCTTAATGCCCTTCCCGGTTTTCTTCAATCCTTTCCTGATTTTAACCTCAACGAAACTTTAGATAAAATAAATCGAAAATGTACCGTACTGCCCTTGTCGCTTTCCTTGCCAAACGATTGGACTTCTGAACAAAACCAAGCCGATCCTCCTTTAATTCTTTGGAACCACCGATGGGAATACGATAAACAACCCGAGGCCTTCTTCGCTTTGCTGGAACGCGTGAAAGCGGCGGGTATTCCTTTCCGGCTCGCTGTGCTTGGTAAGTCAAATCCAAAATATCCGAAGATTTTTGATGAAGCACGCAATACATTTAAGGAAGAGATGGTTCATTGGGGTTTTGTGGAAAGCCGCAACCATTATTTTCATTGGTTAAAACAAGCACAATTCCTTCCGGTTACTTCCATTCAGGATTTTTTTGGCGGAAGTATTGTAGAGGCTATTTCGTATGGCGCCATGCCACTGCTACCCAACCGACTTGCCTATCCTGAGCATGTTCCTTCGGAATGGCATTCATATTGTTTGTACGAAGAAGGAGAGCTGCTCACGAAGTTCATTACTCAACTTCGGAATAAAGCCGTGGGCGAGCCAACTGCTTTAGCCGAATTTGTGAAAAAGTACGATTGGAAAAATCAAATCGGTAAATACGATGAATGGTTGCAAGCTTAGTACATCAAGTTACAACCCCGAACGTCAGTATGATCTAACCTCCCGATTACTTCGAAAGTAGTTCCTTGAATGCGACCGGCATCTTCAGTAGCAATAAAGGAACACGAAAAGTAATTCGCCAAATCAATAATGTTCAATGCACCCGAACCATCCTTTCTTAACAGGCAGAGCGGGTCGCTGGAATCACGCACCAATACACGCATCCAGGGCTGACACTGAAAAATTCCTTCTCCTTTTGAATAAGCCTGAGAAAGTAGTTCCGTCATTCCATATTCCGAATGAATCTGTTTCACACCGAAAGACTTCTTCAAAATTCCATGAACTTCATCGCGCGTCAGTTCTGCCCTTCTTCCTTTCATGCCGCCGGTTTCCATAATTATACAATCGGAAAGATCTTGAGGGAAGGTTGCAGCAAAATCGAGCAAGGCATACGTAACGCCTAAAAGGAATGGCCGTTTACCGGCCTGACGCACTTTTAAGATGGCTTCAGTCAATTTTTGAAAATCATCTTTAAAGAAATCGGAAGCTTCGCAATTACTTTTTCGAATCAGTTGCTCCGTCATATAAAGAAGCGAAGAAGTACCGCGTTCCATATAGGAAGGCAGCAACGCCAGTATGCCATACTGTTCCACATTTCCATAAAAGTTTTCAAAGCCTTTCAGGAAACTGGTTTCGTAAAAAGCAAGCGATTCCACTTCATGCTTAGAGGGTAAACCTCCACCGGTAGTGCTGCTTTCAAATGTCTTTTCAATTAAAATTTCCGTAGCTGCTATGCGGTGAGTTTTGAAAAAGCTTACCGGCAAAAATGGGATGTCGTAAAAGGAACCAACACGGGCCGGATTTCGGCCAAGTGAGTTACAAAACGCTCTGTAGATTGCAATCCGTTCGTATTGGAAAGCAAAAACCTCCAAAGCTGCAGATTCAAAGTTAGCCTCAGTTACTTCCCAAAACCTTGCATTCGTCAATTGAAAATATTTGCCGCCAAAATACGTTTCTGGCTTAACTCTATTCTAAAATTCCTCATTCTCAAAATGTGTTTTTCTGTGAATTTTAACTTCCTTCGTACAACATGCGGTCATTTTTTTCTTATAGTTTATTAGTTGCCATGGTTGCAGGATTGGCTTCCTGCATCAGCCCGCAGCAATACCCAAACGAACCGCATATCGAATTTTCAAGGTATTCAGTGGCTCAGGGCGTTGATCAGCAACCACTTTCGGTGTATCTTAACTTTACTGATGGCGATGGCGATATTGGAGTGAGTGATGATGTGGAACCGGGAAAGTCCTATAGTTTCTGCAATCCGCCCGACTCGGGAATGATTTCTGACGCGGCTTATTCAATATTTTTCAGAAATACGAAAGACAGTTTCTGCCTTACCCCTTATAAACTTCCATACATCAGCCCGCAAGGAAAATATAAATCGCTGAAAGGGGAGATTGAACTAAAACTTACCGCCAGTTGTAAAATTCAGTGTCAAAGTTCACCTTGTACCGATTCGGCCCGCTACCAAATTGTGATGCGCGATAGAGCGGGACATGTCAGCAATACGATTATCACACCTCCAATTTTAATTACGGGTTGCCAGTGAATACGTATCCGCTCATAAAACCCCTTTTATTCCGCATGGATCCCGAAAGGGCACATCACCTCATCATTTCAGCACTTAAGAACCCCTTTCTGTCTTCCATGGTTCCGGTTGTGGAAAGCGCACCTTGTTGTAAACGGGAATGTTTTGGCCTGCAATTCCCGAATCCGGTAGGATTGGCTGCCGGTCTCGATAAGAATGGTGAAGTAATTGACGGTTTTGCAAGAATGGGATTCGGATTTGTGGAAATCGGCACTATTACTCCTAAACCGCAGCCCGGTAATCCACAGCCGCGATTATTTCGTTTACGAAACGATGAAGCCATCATCAATCGTATGGGCTTCAATAATGTTGGAGCTCTGGAGGCCGCGCGAAATCTGGGTCGTAGAAAATCGTCGGTTATTGTTGGCGGAAATATCGGTAAGAACAAGTCAACAGAAAATGCGGATGCGGCATCTGATTACGAAATTTGTTTCCGCACCTTGTTTGATTTAGTCGATTATTTTGTTGTGAATGTGAGCTCCCCTAATACGCCCGGGCTGAGGGAATTACAGGAACGCGATGCACTGGAAAGAATTCTGAGCCGCGTGCAAAACCTGAATCAAAGCTATCAACATCCTAAACCCATTTTGCTAAAAATTGCTCCTGATCTTTCCATCGAACAAATGGAAGAAATTGTGGCCATAGTGAACGAAACGCAGATCAATGGCGTTATTGCGACAAATACTACCATCAGCCGTAGAAGACTGCCGCACTATTTGCCTTCTGAAATCGAAAGATATGGTGCAGGAGGACTGAGCGGCCGTCCACTCACAAAAAAAGCAACTGAGATTATTACTGAGCTGGCATTTCTCTCAAAACGAAAAATTCCTATTGTGGGTGTGGGTGGAATCATGACCGCCAATGATGCGCTCGATAAATTTCGCGCAGGAGCCGCTCTCATACAATTGTACAGCGGATTCATTTATCATGGTCCTCAGTTAATTCGGGAGATTTGCGAGGCGCTTCCTTCGCTGGTAAAAAATCAAAGCGAAATTGTACCCTGAAAATTGAAAACTAGCGTATCATTGTGCGCTTGGAAAACACTGCTACTACCGAATTTTATGCCCATGGCAAATTGCTGATCACCGGCGAATACTTTGTGCTGGATGGCGCTGAAGCACTCGCTATTCCTACTCGTTTTGGTCAGCGTATGCAAATTCGCCCTCTTTCAGGAAACGATAATTTGTTGTTTTGGGTGGCCTTGAACAATCAAGGTCAACCCTGGCTAAACCTTACTTTCGATCTCACCAATTTTGAATGCCTGAATAGTGACGGCAAAGAGGCCATGATGTTGTCGAAAATTCTACGTGAAGCGATGAAACAGTGTGCTCAGAATCCTTTTGCCGGAAAGGCAAATTATGCCATACAAACGCGTCTTGAATTTCCAAACGCCTGGGGGTTAGGAAGCAGCAGTACGCTGATGTACCTCATACAACAACTCACCGGCGCTGATGGCATTTCCCTGTTGAGAAATACTATGGGCGGCTCAGGCTACGATGTAGCCGCCGCAGGCGCTTCACAGCCTATTGTTTATAAAATAGAAAACGGAAAACCGGCGTGGGAAGAAGTGCGCTTCGCTCCTGAATTCGCAGCGGCTCTTTTTTTCGTTTATACCGGAAAAAAACAATTGAGCAGCAGCGGCATTTCCCATTATCGCGAGAATGTTCGCCAAAAATCGGAGGTGATCGCAGAACTCAACACCATCACCCGCCAGATGTTATTCGCCACATCGCTTCAAGAGTTTGAAGCGGGAATGGTCCGTCATGAACAATTGGTTGGCGATGCTTTGCAAATGCAGCCGGTGAAATCGCTTTTGTTTTCCGACTTTTGGGGCGAAGTGAAATCGTTGGGCGCCTGGGGCGGTGATTTTGTAATGATGACGCACCGCGGCAGCGAAAAAGAACTTACGGATTATTTACTTACCAAAAATCTACAAACCGCATTCAGCTTTAACGATATGATTTTTCAACCGAACACCTGAATTTACTAACTACAATTCGAATACTAAATGAAACCAATAACCACATCGTGGCGTAGCCCATCAAATATTGCACTGGTAAAATACTGGGGCAAGCACGGCAACCAGTTACCTAATAATCCTTCTGTAAGTTTTACTCTCGATAAATGTTATTCTGAAACCAACTTCACCATCGCAGAACGCGAAACGAAGGGAAGCGATATTGAATTGCGTTTTTATTTCGATAAAAAGGAAAATCTGGCCTTCCGTCTTAAAATCTTAAAATTCTTCGAAAGCATTGCGAAAGAATTCCCTTTTCTGTCGAAATATTCATTGCGCATCGATTCTACCAATTCGTTCCCACACTCTTCAGGCATCGCCAGTTCAGCATCGGCGATGAGCGCATTGGCGCTCTGCCTTTGTGAAATGTCAGAAAAGTTAAGCACTAAAAAGAAGTTAGATAAAGACGCCTTCTTGAAACGTGCTTCTTACTTTGCGCGATTGGGTTCGGGCAGTGCGGCACGATCGGTTTTTCCGATGCTTTCGATTTGGGGCGAAACCCGGGGATTTAAGAAAAGCAGCGATGAAGTGGCCATAGGCGTAGGAGATGAGCTGCATAAAGTTTTTCGAAATTATCAGAACTCGATTCTTATTGCCAGCAGTGCTGAAAAAAAAGTATCGAGCCGGGTAGGGCACGCATTAATGAAAACCAATCCTTTTGCCCGCACCCGTTACCGTCAGGCCGAAGCAAATCTGAAATTGCTGATGCCGGCGCTAAAAAGCGGCGATTTGGAAACTTTTGGGAAAATTACAGAAACAGAAGCCATGACACTTCATGCGCTGATGATGTGCTCTGATCCAAACTTCATTTTAATGACTCCAAGCACTTTGGCCATGATTGCCAAAATCAAGGATTACCGCGAACAAACGAAGTTGCCATTATATTTTACGTTGGATGCCGGGCCAAACATTCATTTGCTGTATCCTGAAAAATTCAAATCGAAAATCGTTCCTTTTATTCAGGAAGAGTTGAGTGAACATTGTGAAGACGGCCGTATTATCTGGGACAATGTTGGTAAGGGACCGGTGAAAGTGAAGTGATGGCAAAAAAGCGAAACAGCTCTTTCAAAAAATTTCCGGGGAAATTGCTGTTGTTTGGGGAGCATCTCATCAACCGCGGCGCCAGGGCATTGGCCGTTCCTTCTCATTTGTTTGAAGGCCATTTTCAATGGAATAAAGTAGCGGCCAATGATACGGCCATTCAATCTTCAAATGAACTGCTGAAACTGGCCAACTATCTGGTTTTTGATGATAAGCTGGCTGAGCGATATGACACTACCCGCTTGCTTACTGATATTGAAAATGGATTGTATTTCGAATCAACCATTCCGCAAGGCTATGGCATGGGCAGTTCCGGGGCTTTGGTAGCCGCAGTTGCCGAAAGCTACCGAAAGCAGCCATTGAAAAAAAATGACTGGACGGCGGTGAAAACCGAATTGGCCAACATAGAACGTTTTTTCCATGGAAAAAGCTCCGGATTGGATCCTTTGGTTTCATTTTTAGAGAAGTCGGTGATTATTGAAAAGGCAGAGGTGAAGGAAGTTTTCGATTTGAAAACTTCAGAAAAGCCAATGATACGAGCCTTTCTAATTGATACCGGAATGCAGCGCCAAACCGCACCTTGGGTTGATTTATTTCTGAAAAAATGCGGTGAACCTTCATTTGAAAAAATAGTGGATGGATCGTTGGTGAAGGCCAGCGACATCTGTATCCAAAGTTTTCTCAATCAAAAGTACCCGCAGTTCTGGAAATCGCTGCAAGTGCTTTCGCAAATGCACTATGATGCCATGCCCGAATTTATTCCGGAACCATTCCAAGAGGTTTGGCAAACCGGCTTGCGAACCGGCGAATATTATCTCAAAATTTGTGGTGCTGGTGGCGGCGGCTTTATTTTGGGATTTTACCGCAATCAAAATGAGATCGTACTACCCGGCTCAATTCGGGCTATTCCTGTATTGCGGTTTTAAGGCAGTTTTTGTAACTTCCGCCTCACTTTTTAATGAAGCGCATTCTCTACTTCTTTTGTATTGGTTTTATGGCATTTACGGCAACAGCAAAAGCGCATGCCGGCAAGAAGGAACGCGACCCAAAAACAGATGAGAAGCGCAAGAAGATACTGAAGGGCCTGAACAAATCATTCCAATTTTTAGCCTATCTCAACTACAGCGACCGGCGCGTTGACCGCCCGTTAGATGGTATTGGCGTTTTTGAAGCTTTTCGTGGAAAAACAATCAACCGCGTAGATGTGCGGGTGCTTTATCCCTATGGAATCAATCTCGACTCGCCAAATGTGTATCATCCTACCAAATTTCAAAAGTTCGCCAACAGTACGCAGTTCAGAACCAGAAATTGGGTGATTGAAAATGAACTGCTTTTCCATCCCGGCGAAGAAGTAGATCCTATTGCCATGGCCGATAGCGAGCGGAATCTTTGGGCAAAGAATATCTACAAGGATGTAAAGTTTGTAGTTACGATGATCGATTCTAATACGGTTGACATTACCGTACTGATCCGCGACAAATTCAACTGGAGCATTGCCAGCAATATCGACTATGATAAATTCACTTTAGGCGCTGAAATGCGCAATGTGCTTGGGCTTCCGCATCAGATCGGAGCCTATCTTTCCCTCAATTTCCGCCCCGATAATTTGTACACCGTTTCCGGTACCTATAGCTACAACAACATTAAATCTTCGTTCATTGATGCTACGGCCTACGGTTCATATGATAAATTCCAGCAGGGTGGGGGCATTAGCATCAAACGAAAGTTCTTTTCATCCAAACCGCAATGGGCCGGTCATTTCAAGTTTAACTATTACAATCAAAATCAATCAGCGCCTGCGCTGCTTTCCAACCCCATACCCACAAAGGTGCAGTATAATACCGTTGATTTCTGGATGGCCAAATCATTCAAATTTCCGGGCGCCTTTGGTGAGCGCTTTCCCATGCTGCGGCTTATAGGTTCTACGCGTTTTTATCGGATCGACTATGTACGCCGCCCTTATATGCACAACGAATCGCGATCGCAGAATTTTGTAGATCAAACTACTATGTTAGGCAGTATCGGTTTTGCGCGCTGGGACTATTATGTTGATCACCGCGTTTATGGGCTGGGACCGGCAGAGTATTTTACAAAGGGGCTGAATGCCGCGCTGATAGCGGGTTTCCAGCAAGATGAAGAATTGCAGGAACGCTTCTATTCCGGCTTTGCGTTGGAATACGGAAAGTTCTTCAACAAAACCGGATATCTGCTAACACAAGTGAAATATGGCGGTTTTTCAAAACCAAAGGAATACCAACAAGTATTGTTACAATGGAAGAACAACTTCTACACCCTGCCAATGAAAATGGGCAAATGTCATGTGCGTCAGTTTTTCACTACCGACATCAATTTGGGTTTCAACCGGCCGTATGGAAAGGAAATAGTGGTGAACCAATACAACGGGATCACCGGATTGTATAGCACCAGCCTTCGTGGCGCGCGCAGTTTTGCCTTTAACTATGAAGTAGATTTTCTGGCTGATTTCAAGGTGTTGGGATTTAACAGCAGCGTTTTTGTTTTTAGCGATCTGGTTTTATTGCAGCAGGCCAGCGTAAAAAGCAATTATTTTCAATCGTCAGTTGGCTTCGGTTTGCGGCTGCGGAACCTCAACTTTGGTATCGACTTTTTACAAATCATGTTTGCCTATTATCCTAACCTGAACGTACCGGAAGCGCGCCAGTACAACGTTTTAGGCAACTATCTCAACGATCGCCTTCCGGCGCGTAACGACCTTTTCCTGCCGAATATTTTGGGGTTAGACATCACAGAAACCAAGTAGAATTCCCGTCATGGAATTGTCATTTTGATTTTTTGAAGTGTGGAATTACAACAGCCGTTGCTCTTTACCGTTGATGTGCTACAAGAATGTTGGGAAAAGTTTTCAAATAGTTATGCACCGCCTGATTCAAAAAATTCATTTAAGAAGTTGGCAGACTACGTGAAAAATCTATTTTTGACATTCTCAAATACATAATCCTACATTTCAAAAACAAAAACAAAAAAAACATGGCAACAGTTCCAGCGAACAAAGCGACAGGACCTCAAAAGCAAGGTGGATTCGATTTCAGCATTCTCGTGATCCCTATCGCCTTCATCATTTCCATTCTTTTCTACAAGTTTGTTTGCGGTAACGCCGCCCGTTTCGACGCAAAAGGCGACCCAAAACCGGGTGATTATCTGGCACTCATCTATAAAGGCGGTTTCATCGTACCTTTATTGTTTACGATGTTGCTTACCGTTCTTACCTTCACCGTAGAGCGTATCCTTACCCTCATGAAGGCCAAAGGAACCGGTTCAGTAGAAGTGTTTCTTCAAAAAGTAAAAACAGCTCTGGCTAAGAACGATATCAACGGGGCTTTGGCAGAATGCGCTAAACAAAAAGGCTCTGTAGCTAATGTGGTTCAGGCAGGTTTACATACTTATACTGAAATGGCCAGCGATAACACGCTCAACACTGAACAAAAAGTAGTGAACATCACTAAGGACATCGAAGAAGCTACCGCACTTGAAATGCCAATGCTGCAAAAAAACCTTCCGGTTATTGCAACCATCGCTTCAGTAGGTACGCTGGTGGCCCTCCTCGGAACGGTATTGGGTATGATCCGCTCATTCGCGGCCCTCGCTTCTTCAGGTACTCCTGATCCATCAGCGCTTTCTGCAGGTATCTCTGAAGCCCTTGTAAATACCGCTATCGGTATCGGTACATCGGCTTTGGCTATCATTATCTATAGCTATCTGACCAACTATATTGATGGTCTTACATACGCTATCGATGAAATCGGCTTCAGCATTGCGCAGTCGTTCCAGGGTCACAATAAATAATTTCTGAACTTCTAAAGCATTCTATAATGCCGAAAGTAAAAGCACCGAGGAAGAGTACGCGCGTAGATATGACCGCCATGTGCGATGTGTCGTTTCTGCTGCTTACGTTCTTTATCCTCACGTCAAAATTCAAACCTACCGAACCGGTAGTGATTGATATGCCTTCTTCGCGTTCGGAAATCACAGTTCCCGAGGTGATCAAGATTTCTGTTGATAAGGATGGAAAAGCTTATCTCACTCTGCCTTCAGAAGCCATTCGCGTGGCTGCTCTGGAAGGTATGGCCGAGCACTATGGCGATCGCTATCCTTTCCTGAAAAACTTGTCTGACAAACAAAAGAAACAGTTTGGTTTGATCGAAGTATTTGGCTCGAAAGCCGAAGAACTTCCAGCCTTATTGAATTTGAGCGGACAGGAATATAAGGATGTGAAAATTTCAGGTATTCCGATGGACAGCACCAACAACCAGTTGGGCGATTGGGTGATGGCTTCGCGCTATGCGAATCCAAAACTGCGTATTGCCATCAAAGGCGATAAGAATTCAGATGTTGGCGCTATTCAGCAGGTAATTGAAACACTCACGCAGAAAGACATTCACACGTTCAATCTGATTACGAGTTTGAAGCAAGGAGCAGGCGGAGCAGAAGCACCGGCTGCAGAAAAATAGATCGGTTTATGGAATTTCCAGAAATCGGAATCTAAAGAGAAATGAATTTGTAAACGTTTAAAACGTAAATAAATGGCAGATTTTGAAGCCGGGGACGGCGGGGGGCACGGTAAAGGCGAAGGAAAGATACGGTCGAAGAAAATGTCGACGCGCGTTGACCTTACGCCTATGGTGGATCTCGCGTTCCTTTTGATTTCTTTCTTCATGTTAACTACTACTTTGAATAAACCCAAAGCGATGCAGTTGAACATGCCTAAGAAAGACGATCAGAACAAAGAAAAAACAGATGTTCGCGAATGCCAGGTGTTGAACCTGCTCATGGATTCGAACGATCTGATCTGGTATTACGAAGGACTTTCGGTAGCGGGTTTGCAGAAAACCAATTTTGCCGGCGATGAAGGCGTGCGCAAACAAATTTTGCGCAAGCAAAAAGCCGTTTCGCGCGAATGCGGATTGGGGAAAGACGGTAAACCTCGCGATTTGATCGTGCTGATCAAAATGCTGAAAGGTTCGAAGTACAAGAACATGGTAGATATTCTGGATGAAATGGATATTACCCAAACAAAAATTTACGCCATTCAGGCACCGGATCCAATTGAATTGGAAGCGGTGGCCAATGGCGGAACTGTTAGAGAATTTGCCAGAGAAGGCGCTAACCCATAATAGTTGAAAATGGAAAACAACAAATCATACCTGGGTTGGTCGTTCGATGACATTGTCTTCGATCAACGCAATAAAGAATACGGAGCTTACATCCTCCGTCAGATCACAAAGAAACACTCGCTGATCGGTTTGATCGCTACCGTTGCCACTTGCGTGGTGTTGTTCGGTGCATCGCGTATCGATTGGTCTTTTCTTTCTAAAAGCAGTAATGAAGAAGTGGTGGAAACCACGGTTACTTTGGCAGAACCACCGCCATTGAATGAAAAAGCGCCGCCACCGCCGCCACCGCCACCGCCGCCGCCGCCTCAACGTCCAACAGTGAAGTTTTTGGAAATGGTGGTGAAGAAAAACGAGGAAGTGCGTGAGGAAGAAGAACCGGTTAAGGTGGAAGAAATCAAAGACCGCGAAATTTCGACCAAAACGCAGGAAGGTGATATTAATGCCGAACCTCAGGTTACGGAACCGGTAATCACCGAAGCTCCAATAGTAGAAGCGCCAAAAATCTTCACTATTGTAGAACAGATGCCGGAATTCAATGGGGGAGAAGCTGCGATGTTCAAATACATTTCAGAAAATTTCCAATATCCCGCCATGGAACGGGAGAACGAAATTCAGGGCAGGGTTATCGTAGGCTTTGTGGTGAATGAAGACGGTTCCATCACAGATGCTGTAGTGAAAAAAGGTGTAAGCTCCGGTATTGACAAAGAAGCGCTGCGCGTGGTGCGTTCTATGCCAAAGTTCAAACCCGGAAAACAGCAAGGTAAAGCCGTGAAGGTAGCTTTCATCCTTCCAATTCTGGTGAAACTGAATTAATAGTAGTTTCTATAACTTTTGAAAAGGTCTGAACATCGTTCAGACCTTTTTTGCTTTGTAATGATAATGTCATGATTTTGTGTAATATGTAGGAGTTGCAATGGTTTCTGGTTAATTTCGAAAACGTTCGTTCTAACTATAAACTTCAACCCATGCGCATCCTTACTACGCTCTGCTTCGTCCTATCAGCCTTTTTATCTTCCGCTCAATATCAGGTATTGCCCAGAACCGTTGACACGCTTACGGTTTGCGACACCAACACCATGGTGGTCAGGTTTAAATGCATCGTGCCGGGTAGTTTTAGTACCCGTTTTCATTTGAGCCGTTTATCGGTAGCTTATCCTACCGGCAGTTACGAGTTATCAAGTCCGGGATTTGCTATTGCTCAGGCCGGGAATGCGGAATATCTGATTTCAGATACCCTACCACATCAGGCCGGAGATACGGTGGTGTTGCCATTGCGGCTTATTCCAAACTGCAATACGATTCCAAATAACGATGTGTCGGGAACTGCTTCGCTCACTACTGCCTTTCGGTTTGGAACGGTTAGCGACAGCATTACCCACTTATGCCTTTATTCCAATTTTAGTTTTAACGGCAGTCAAACGTTAACCTTCAATCCCAATTCAGTGACGCCTTTAAAAGCTGTTTTCAAAAACAATACAGGAACGGCTTTTCACGGGTATTTCCATTGGAACTGGTTGCGACCCAATGTGGCTTGCGATACCTTCTTTAAACTTTCTACGGAAGTGCGGGTTCAGGTTTTTGATTCTCTTGGAGTTTCGTTGGCGCCGCCGCGCGGTTTCGCCACGCTTTATTCAGGAAGTTATTTTAACGGTGGTTTGAATCCACCAGCGGTACCGCCTGGTGGCAGTTTAATAGTAAGTGTGGCCGATACCACCATTGCCAATTGCAGTGCCTTTACCGCATTAAATGTAGGTTGCCCATTTGTGCTTTCGGCTGCCTAGGGCTGCAGCACCGTTGACACTTGCTTCAACAAACAGAACGTTCAATTTAATTTTGTGAAAGCAGTTTTTTCAACCATTATCGAAATATCGCGAATAACTCCCGATTCGGTTGGGATTTGGGATAACAGTTGTGTAGGAACTGAAACTAACTGGGCTTTTTTGATCCGAAATAAAGATTCGGTTCAAACGGCTGTGAATTGTTTTGCCGAACTCACACAGGATGTTGGGGGTGCGCTTCCTGCATTTACAAGAATCAGAAGAAGTTCGCTGGAGTTATGGCATGCCGATGCAAGTGGGAATGTTTTTACGGCAACTCCGCAAACTCTGGTGAATGTGAACCGCTACGATTCGCTTCAGTTTGGCGTATTAGCGGATACATTAAAAGGTAACGGCTGTATCAGTTTACCAACCGGTGATTTCTGGTTGCGCGATTGTAAATTGTTCTTGGGCACCATGCCCCCCAAAGACGCGTACGTGTTGCGCTTCACCACGTATCGCTGTTGCCCCAAACCCGACACCCCTTATTTCAGCAATACGCTTACCGGCATCAAAGCCACCTTTAATCATTGGAATGCCGGAGCCCGTTTTACATTAGGCTGTTATACCGCTCAGGAAGCGGCATCACCGGTTTCTAAATTGAAATATGATCCCGATTCTACCGGACCAATTGCGCCGGTTATGCTCTATCCGGTTCTTATGAATCCGCCACAGCGAGGCATCAGTGCTCAGGCCAGTTTGATTTCGCAGAATCCCGATTTGGTGTTGCAGCAAAGCCATCAACAGCAAAACGTTGGCATTCGCGATGATAATCCAAGCGTAGATACTTGTTCGCCCGATATCAGCAATACTATAAAGAACGTTCAATTTCCTGGTGAGCTGAGCGACGGCGGCGATTTTCAATTGTTCACTTCCACTCCTTCCGGTTTTCCATCCGGCCGATTTGCATTGGTGTATCACCTGCAACCGAATTTAGTTTGCGGCGATACGGCTCCCTTTATTTTTCATCCCGGTTACAGTTTTAAATGGCCGGCATCCAGTTACTTTTCCGGGATGCGTCCGGCATACGATCAGGACAGTTTTACGAGAGGGTATGCCGAGTTCGATCTGAAAGTTCTGCGCGATAGTTTGATGGCTTCCGGCATTGCGCAACCACAAATTGCTGACTTCAACGCTTTCTTCCTGGGTTCAGAAATCAGATATTTTGTAAAAGGCTGTTGCCCGCTGGATACCAATTATCCCACACCCAAAGCTTTTATGCGTTCTTATTTTTCACCCCAGCCGCAAAGCGAGTGCCCTACCTGTTTTATTCCGTTGGAGCAACGCACCTTTCAGTATGTGTTATTCTGCCCCGGATGTGTTACGCCCGGTTTAATTACCAGTTCTTTAGTAATAGAACGGCAAAATTATGGTTACCGCGACGCTAATGATGATGGCCGGGCCGAAGTAGATGCGCAGGGACAAATGCTGTTAGCCAACGATAGTACCTATTCGCGATTTGGCGATTTGAACCGCACCGCCAGTATTGCCGGCGATCAGATTCACCTGAAATCGATTGCCCATTTTTTTGATGGAGAAGGCCCGGATGGCTATTCTTATGCGTCGTGGAGAAGTTGCGATACGTCTAAACGGCTTCACGATTTGTATTTACAGCTAACTGTTTTCAACGGCGATTCGGTTGACTTTACGGCGATGCCGCATTTCGGGCAAACCGACAGTAGTTTACAAATTTCGGTAACCCGAAACGGTGTTACTTCAACAGCTATAGGGCATCCGTTTGCGGTTTTGAAGAGAGGTGCAAAACGCCTGATTTATTACCATTTTACCGATGCGCAATTAGGCAATTTTCAACCCGGAGAAACCTATCATCTTGATGGTTGGTTTCATGTGTGTAAGAATCCGGAAAGGCGACAGGATTTGTTGATTTTGCATTATTTGATGTTGGCCAACGGCGTTTCAGAATCTTCCATTTCGAATGCCGGTATTTTTAACAGCGATCTATACAGCAACGCTATTGATGCCGGCGCCAGCAATGGCCAAAGCCACGGCCATCCTTGCATTACGGCGCCAATGGCTATTGGTAACACCGCGGCCGATACGCTGGCGCATGCCCGTATTTTTATTTGCGAACCGCGGGCCGCGTTTCACACCGTTTATCCAATAGTAGTGAGTGCGCCGCGTGAACGCTGGTATTTGAATTCGGCAAAATGCCATCAGTATTTAGGTATGAATACGGTATTAGCTGTTCAGGACAATGGCCTCAGCAATTTGTTCAGCTATGAAATTCGACCTATACCTACCGATATTTCGAACCATTTGCAACAAGGTCCCTGGTTAGGAAACAGCACCGATCCGTGGAATTTTCATGTCAATTTTCCCAACGGATATCGCGGCAGATTTAAATACTTTTACACCGCCGCCACAGCTTATTCCGGTAGGCTCACCACCGGTTATGCTGTAAGTACGCTACCTTTCGACAGCAGCCGATTATCGGTTCGAAAAGGATTATTGCGCACTGCCGGTAATTTACACATCAATAACAGCTATCTGCAATATGGATATGCCGATAGCGGAGCCGTAATGGTGCAAACCGATTCTGTGCAGTTTTCGCCATATCCGCAAAGCGGGCGTTATGTTCCCGAACCTCAAACGTATTTCGATCCGTTAAACGTATCGTTCTGGAGTTCGAAATATTATACTGATACTTTCAAGACCAATAATGGAAACTATGCGGCATTGTTATTGGGCGATGAATATTTTGAGCAAGGTTTGATTGCAGAAGTTTTGCCAACGTGTACCGATACCGTAAAGCCGTATGCCGTTCGGCAATCCGATTTTTACAGTACCATTTCAGATGTCAACAACAGTTGCAATGGCGGCATAGTGAAGGCCAATGTTACAGCGGCATCGGCCGACACACTACAGCGCCCCAAATTACAGGTGCTGATTAATACGGCTTCACCCATTTTTGCAGGCGATACCATCCGGCTGCCCATAGCCATTCAAACCCTTCCACCGGTAAGCCAGCCGGTGAACGATCAGGCTAATTTCTTTGTACAAATCAGTGTTCCGGTTCCCTGCCCGGCCACAGCGCAATTGCCCATTGTAATTGATAGTGAAAAGATTTCGTTGCTGCGGGTGTATGACAATACTATTAATTCGGCTGTTCCGCCGGTGCTGGTGCAATACGACACGGTGTGTTACCTTACGTTCAATTTGCGATACAATACCGTAAATGCGGCTAATTACCGCATTGATTTCCGTTTTAATGAATGCCGCACGGGAAGTATCCGGCTGCCGGTGTATTACGGCTGGAGTTGCGACGACAACTATCCGCGTTACGACAGTGTGTATCACAGTTTTGGCAATACGTGCATGGGCGCTTCGCTGATACAGGTGCCTAACACTACGTTTAGTCCGCCGCAGGCGCAGGTACGTCAGCTCACGCGCGATACGCTGCCGCGGCCAGCCATTTGCCGCGATACGGCCACATTAACGTATCGTCTTTATTTTAAGAATGATGGCGCGGGTGGCGTGGGAAATATGCTGGCCACTATGGTTACCGATACCAATGTTTGGGTATGCACTTCGGCGGTGTTAAGCACTGCGGGCGGCAGCCGTAGTTTGGCGGTGCGCTACCGCAATGGGATGTACATCGACTCGATGGTAACGCTTTCGAATTTTACGGCTACTTCTTTTTTTGGAACCACAGGTGTAGCCGATGCTACGGGCAATGTGCTGCTGACGTTAAAGTTCAGACCTAAGACGTGTATGCTGGCCACGCCATCCTTTTTAGTAAAATGGTATTATCAGAAATATTGCAGTTTGGGTAAGAACGACAGCACCGAAATTTTCATAGGCAGCACGGCTGCAGATAGTTGTATGCCGGTGTTGAATAACAGCAAGCTCACCATTTGTAAGGGCGATACTGCGAGGCTTTCGGTTCAGGCGGTGAGTGGCAGCAGCTTTAGCTGGAGCAATGGCAGCACCGGCGCATCAATTGCGGTAGTGCCGTTGAGTACTACCATTTATGCGGTAACGGTGAGCCGAAGCGGTTGCAGTGTAGTGTTGTACGATACGGTAACGGTGAACAATTTGCCGAATGCGGCCATTACGCCCAATGGGGGCAATATATGTGCGAATACGTCCAAATTGCTGACAGCTTCAGGCGGGGGCGGTTATGTGTGGAGTACAGGATGTACGAAGGATACGTGCAGGATAACGCCGGCTGCGGTGGGCAGTTATGCGGTAAGTGTAACGGTGACGGATAATAGTGGCTGTAAGGCGGTGGGAAGTGCTACGTTTACGGTGAAACCGTTGCCGGTAGTGAGTTTTAGAGATTCTAATACCTGTTATGGACAATCGAATGGCGTTCGGTGGGCTGCAGTTTCGGGTGGAACGCCGCTGTATCAATACAGTTGGTCGAGCGGGGAGCAAACCAGTTCGATTGTGAATAAGCCTTATGGATATTATACGTTGACGGTTACAGATGCCAATCAGTGTGTGACGGTGAAGGGAGATAGTTTGAGAAGTCTTCCGCCATATAGTGGATTTACCATTGGCAGAAAATACGCGGGTAGTTTGTGTATAGGTCAGACAGATTCGCTGAGTATTGCTGTAGCAAAAAAATATTTGTGGAGCACTGGAGACACTACTCAAAAAATTCGTATAGCTCCGCTGGCTAGCTCCACTTACTCAGTAACTTTGACTAATAATTTGGGATGTACGCAAACCATTTCACTTTCGATTGTAGTTGATTCCAGTTCCTGTTGCGTTTTTGATACCAGCCTGACGGTGGTGCAAAATAATTTATTAAAACAGCCACAAAATGCGCTAGTAACGAAATTAATGCCGCTATTCATTCAGGCTTTTCCGCAGTATGCTTCATCCAATGGCAGTCAGTACTATTTAAAAAACTTTCCTTATCCGATTTCATTTACCAAAGCGTTTATTATTGATGCATCGCTGACAATTGAGAATAGTCAATTGTTTTTTTCAGATTCTACCGGTTATATGTATATTCCCATCAATACTCCAAACGTCACACTAACGCTCAAAGGAGCGGTGTTGCGGGCTTGTGGCGAAAAGATGTGGAAGGGTATTGAAATTTTACCTTCCGGTGGACGAGTGATAACCGGTGCGGATTCATTGGGGCATCGGACGGAAATTTGGGATGCAGATATTGGCATAGCGATGCGAACCAACTCACCGATTTACCACATTGATAGTACTGACTTTATTAACAACAGGGTAGGGATGTATATGAATGGTTATAAACCCTTGGAAAGTTCATTGAAACGAAGTCGCTTTTTTACATCGGCCGGTACGGCTATGAAGCGCGTGACCGGGCCCAATGTGGCCTCGTATAACGATATGCCAACAAATAAAATGCTTTATGGAGTGCAGCTTTATAATACGAATGGTCATCAAATTGGCGCTTCGAATTGCAATGAAGAACCGAATCGGTTTTATAATCTGTACTGCGGGGTGTATGCCCAGTTGAGTGAAATCTATGCGGTGCACAATTCTTTTGAGGGATTGCGGGACACGGTTTGGGGGGCGCCATTTTATGGATGTGGTATTTATGCAAATGGCAATATTGGCAATACGTTGGTGCAACGCATTCAGATAGGGGATGGAACAGATTGCGGTAAGAATTATTTTTATGCGAACAGGTTTGGAATCAATTTGAATAACAATGATGCGGGAGATACGATTTTAATTTCAAATAATAAGTTTTCGCATGCGGCCAAGGCTGATATTAATGTGAACAGCGCGAAAGGGTTGCCGCTTATTGATATCAACTACAACCTAATGGACACGGGCGATTTGGCGGGTGATGGGATACGTTTGCTGGGTTGTGTGAACAGCGGCATTTATGTGCATCATAATTTTATACGTAGTGTGCCGTTGAGTAGTACGTACACATCGGCAAATCCATTTCCGAAGCGGGTTTGCGGGATTGTAGTGGTTGGGCGTTCAAACAATGTAGCGAACCGGGCGTTGAAGATTTATGAGAATTATATCACACAGGCGATTTATGGGATTTATAGTTTGAATAATAAGTTTGCGAGAATATTTAATAACTCGGTGAGTACACGGCAGGTGCCTTATTTGCGAAGTCAATATACATCCGTTGATAGTAGTAATCGGTTTAGCGATAATGTAGGCATTATGAGTACGTATGATGACAGCACCGCCATTACATCAAATAGTGTTTCAATAGATGGCCCGATTGGAAGTATTGTACCCAGAAATTCTCTTCAAAACAAAGTGACGAGCATAGCGGTAAACAGTAGTGTAAAAAATGCTCAGGTATATTGCAATACCACCAGCGGTGCGCATTGGGGGATTTTGGGATTAGGAACAAATACCGGTGGTGTCGATATGAGAAATAACCGACTGCAAGGTCATCAGGCGGGTATTGCCATTTTTGGAACCAATGCTACCATCGGTAATCAGGGATTGTATAGTGGCACATGGCCTTCGGGAACCGGAACCATTACTTTAGGTATGAATGACTATACCAATGACAACAGTTGGATAAATGATAGTGCTCATTTGGGCGTTTATGCGAATGCCAATGCGAGTAGCCATCGGATTTTATTGCGAGAGAATGGAACAGTACCTTCTGGCTGGAATCTCAGTGAATTGAATCCCGCACTTAGTGCTCCAAATTCATGTTCAAATCCAAATGGACTCGGAAGTTCATTAACTCAAGATGCAGCAAATGCCTTGTACAAGTTTAACGCCAGATGCGTTACGACAATAGGCACTTCCTTGGCCATCAGCGATTGCTCCGATTTCTCAGGTCCTGAAAACGATCCACCAAAGTTTCATTTATCGCAGATTGATTGGTGGGAAAAAATTGCAATGGGTAAGGATAGTCTAGAAGAAAGTTTGATTTCAAATGATATTCACCAGTGGCGAATTAACGAACTGATGGAAATGCTCATTAAATCGCCTGAAATCCGATCAAACAGTAGGATATTAGATAGTTTTTATCAATACAATACAAGCAGCGATTTAATGTTGCAATTGAAAGCCATTTATGAACAAGGTGCTGCATCGAATGATAGTGCTTATGTAAGTTCATTAGTATCGACCAATAGCACGTTATATCCCATAACTGTTCAGGAGCAAAATATGCAAACGCTGAACAACTTATATCTGACCTACTTTACGAATTATCTTGGAGTGAGTTCCATGCCTGAGACTGCAAAAATACAATTGAAAAACATTGCATCACAATGCTATGTGACGGGCGGTCCTTCGGTATTTTTGGCACGAAGCATGTATTCGACGATGGCCAACAATTTAGACTGGACATTTCAGGATGATTGTATATTCAGTACAGGCTATTTTAAAACCGATAATGAGCAGAAGAAAATAGCGTTTGATAATATGAGCAGTGCTTTTAAGATTTATCCGAATCCAACCGGAGGAAAAGATGCAGTGAGTGTTAGTACTGACATTGGTGGTGAAATAACTTTGCAAAATTCGCTTGGTGTGAAGGTGTTTTCTCAAAAGCTAGTTAGTGGCAGCAACAGAATTAATATTGTCCATCTCTCATCTGGATTGTATATTTATTCAGCGCAATTGGTAAATGGTAAATCAGAATTTGGTAAACTAATAATAACCAGGTGATGAAAAAGTGGCTCACATTCGTAATAACTTGTATAATTTGTTTGACACAAGTAAAGGGTCAAATTCAATTTCGCAATCCAGGATTCGAAGGGGACTATTGTTATTTCTGTCTTCCACAGTATTGGTCTAGTTGTGATGACCATGTTTTGACTATAAATAAGGATACGATTAATTTTATTCCAAATCCAACAAACTTTGTTGATGGAAGAAGTTATGCTGTAATAGAACGCGAATATCCGCATGATAATGGAGATGCGAGTCAAAGTTTGGAGTGTTCGTTTGAAAAGAACTATGAATATAGATTCAGTATGTTCATGTCTGCTTGGGGGTGTTATAACTTCGGATGTTATACGGAAAGGGGATATTTGATAATATACCTTGGCAACGATAGTTGTGATAGGCATCAACTGATATACAAGAGTTTGTTGTTAGACACCGTTTGGCAAAAACAGACAATCACTTTTACACCTGATTCCGATTATAGTTGGATAATATTTTCGGCAGAATATGTTGATACAATAAAGTTTGTCGACATCGCTCTCGATGCCCTTTCCCCCATCTACCTCATCAACGCCAATGCGGTGCATGTGGCGAATCGCGATACGGTAATTTATAAGCGGGGAAGTGAAACGCCTTGTGTGCCGCTGCATGCTACCAGTAGTATATCTACTTTTGATACGGTGCGATGGTATAAACTGGTAAACGATACGCTAAAAGTGCCGGTGGCTAATGGTTTCAGCACTACGCAGTGTTTAGATAGCAGTACCACGTTTTTAATTGGCATGCGCGATAGTGTGATGGGCTGCGCGGGGGTGGAGTGGAGTTGGGATACGGTGCGTGTGTGGGTTAGAGATACGGTGTTGGGGATAAATGAAGAGTTACAGACGCAAGACGCAAGTTTTCAATTACAGCCTAACCCGGTAAACCAAATGCTCCGCATTTCGCCATTGTTTGATGGTCCGTTTAACTGGGAAATCAGCGATGCGTTGGGCAGAAGTATTTTGCGCGGCAACGGTCGTGATGAAACTTTAGTGAATGTAGAACCACTCCAACGCGGCGCTTACTTAATGAAAGTTGAGGGGGTGGTGAGAAGGTTTTTGAAGGAGTAGAAGAGAGAAGTGTGGTGGGTGTAGTGGGTGTGGTAGGTGTGGTGGGTAAGCTTGGTTTTTGTGACTTGCGATTTGCCGTGTATTCGTGTATAGGTGTATCGGTGGTGAATGTGCTTTTGGCTTGCGACTATCTACTAACGACTTGCGACTGGAGTAGCCAAGAGCGTAAAGACAACGGCTCGGCGTCCGCGTGAGCGACCGCAGCGGAAAGCGTTTTTTTGCGAAGTGATAGTTTAATTTTTTAGAAGCA
Source organism: Chitinophagales bacterium (assembly GCA_046329575.1). Lineage (GTDB taxonomy): Bacteria > Bacteroidota > Bacteroidia > Chitinophagales > LD1 > UBA1941. The sequence continues at coordinate 30,188 of JAXLUJ010000004.1, forward strand.
GTAAAGGCTGCAAAAAAACCTTGGGAGCGTAGGGCGCGACCCGAACACCGCGCCTTGATTGGGTTTGGCGTGATGTGAACGCCAGCCGCGGTGTGAGGGGCACGCCAAAAATGGTGTGGTGGGTGTGGTGAGTGTGGTAGGTGTGGTAGGTATGGTGAGTTTGGTGGGTAAGCTTAGGTTTTGTGTCTTGCAATTTGCTGTGTATTCGTGTATAGGTTTATCCATGTATCCATGCAAAATTGGCAGATGTGAATGTGAATTCGGCGCAAAACGGACAGATTAAAATTCTATCAAACACCATGACCTCGGTAGGAAAGACCAACAATGCAACGGAGAACATTCAGAATTTAGACAATGGTGAATTAGCTGGTGATGGGATTCGGGTATTGAATTGCATGAATGCCGAATTGTTAGTGGCCAACAATAACATTCTGAATGTTCCTGTAGATAGTGTGTATAGCAACGCTCATCCTTTTCCGAAGCGGGCATGCGGAATTGTGGTGGCGGGAAGAAAGAACAGTGCAGCACAGAAACGGCCCGCTCGTGTAGAGAACAACTATCTGGAACAGAGTATTTATGGGATTTATTCGTTGTACAACGACAGTCTGCTGATACAGAACAACACCATTTTTACGACGCAGGTGCCGTATGTGCCATCGTTGCAGGTTTACGGTAGTTATGATACGGCAAGGATGAGCGATAATATCGGCATAGCAAGCACGTTGGATAATGCGGTGATGGTGAAGGAAAATATGGTGACGGCGCAAGTAGGGACATCCGGATTTGGAAATCCGGGAACGTTGAATGGAAAAGTAACTGGTGTTTTAGTAAATAGCACTAGCAGTCGTGCAGCGGTTTATTGCAATCAATTGGTATCTCATCATTTTGGAATTTTAGGAATAGGAGCTAACACCAATGGCGTAGACATACGCAACAATGTGTTGCGCGGATCGGTTACAGGGTTAGCGACATATGGATATGGTTCAAAATTAGGGAATCAAGGAGCGGCATCATGCCCAAGTGGAACCGGCCCATGTACAGTTACCGCTAGTACTGACTATACCCCCGATAATCAGTGGATTAATTGTGTGAATCATTTAGGCGTGTATAATTTGGCAAATGGCAACGGTCAACAAATTTTATTGAGAAGTCAGGGAGCGCCAGCCGGCTTGGATACGACTTATAATCCCGCGATGATTTCGCCGACGGGTTGTAACGATCCGAATGGATCTAGTAGTGGTTTTTTTCAATCTGGCCCTCAAAATGCTAAGTTTCAAACACGATGCTCACAATTTTTAAATACGACTCTCGCGAGTTATTTGCCTAGTTCATGTTATCAAAATAGCGGCGGGAATCCTGCGATAACTTATCTTAAGGCTCAAATTCCTTATTGGGAGAAAACAGTTTTGGGAGGAGATACTGATTCTATAAATACTGTTCTCAGCACTTCGATGGCTTTGTGGAAGAATGGTGAAATTTATCGTACTATCAATGAAAATCCATGGATTTCAGATAGTAGTTCTGTTTTGGATAGCTTTTTCCATTCCTATAAAATGGAAGGTGGAAATTGGGAAGTTTTGAAATCGATCTTTGATAGTGCACTCATGCTGAAGGACACCACCGACTATAATCGCTTAGCATTAACTAACGGAAGTATTTATCCGGTTAACACACAAGAGTGGAATCAGCAACGCTTAAATAGTATATTACTTACGTATTACGGCCAGTATTTAGGCACTGTGAATTTGCCAGATAGTGTAAGAACAAAATTACTAAGTATAGCGCAGCAATGCTATGTCACGGGCGGGCCTTCTGTTTTCATGGCAAGAAGTTTATACTGGACGCTTACTAATGACATTAAATGGGAATTTCAGGATGAATGCGTTATGCAGACAGGTTTTTATAAGGCGGAACAGATGGAGGCTATCAAGCCCAATGAAAAGAAATTGGAATTTTTTAAAATCTATCCTAATCCATTACTTGACAAATCGCAATTATATGTGAGTTGTAACGAATCAGGTAGATTAACTATTTTCAATAATCAAGGGGAGCGGTTGGTTATATTTGAATTTGCAAAAGGCACATCTAAATTAACCTTGAGCCCACTGCCTACAGGAATTTACTTCTTCAAAGCTGTGTTAAATTCCGGAAAGGTTGAAGACGACAAGTTAATAATCGAATGAACATGAAAAGGACGATAGTTTTTATTTTTGTAATTGCTCTTTGCTTGCATGGAAATTGCCAGATCAATTTTCTCAATCCCTCTTTTGAAGGTACAATATGCACAACATGCACTCCTGATAACTGGAGTGCATGTTATTATCAGAATTCTGTTATAGATTCATTTATTGCTGCGAATCTCTTTCCAGAAATTTCGCCACAAAAGGCTATAGACGGAAGGAACTATTTATTTATCGAGAAGGAGTATCCACATGACTTTGGTAACGTTTCTCAAAGCGTGAATTGTTTTAAACACGGTAAAAGGTACTGCTTTTTGTTTTTTTCGGCTTCCACTTGGGGACCCAAAGACAGTTTTTGGTCTGCGTATTCAACAAACGGCTACCTCACCGTCTATCTCGGCAATGACAGTTGCGACCGGCGTCAAAAAATATATCAATCGAAAATCCTCGATTCATCATGGCATCAAATCACAGTAGCGTTTCAGCCGGATTCAGATTATAGTTGGATTAGTTTTTGGCCGGAGAATGATTCATTAAACAAAATCGTCGACATCGCTCTCGATGCCCTTTCCCCCATCTACCTGATCAACGCCAATGCGGTGCATGTAGCGAAGCGCGATACCGTAATTTATAAGCGGGGAAGTGAGCAGCCTTGTGTGCCGCTGCATGCTACCAGTAGTATATCCACTTTTGATACGGTGCGATGGTACAAACTGGTAAACGATACGCTAAAAGTGCCGGTGGCAAATGGTTTCAGCACTACGCAGTGTTTAGATAGCAGTACTACGTTTTTAATAGGCATGCGCGATAGTGTGATTGGCTGTGCGGGGGTGGAGTGGAGTTGGGATACGGTTCGGGTGTGGGTTAGAGATACGGTTTTGGGGATAAATGAAGGGTTACAGATGCAAGAGGCAAGTTTTCAATTACAGCCTAATCCGGTAAAACAAATGCTCCGCGTTTCGCCTTTGTTTGATGGTCCATTCAACTGGGAAATCAGCGATGCGTTGGGCAGAAGCATTTTGCGCGGCAACGGTCGTGATGAAACTTTAGTGAATGTAGAACCACTTCAACGCGGCGCTTACTTAATGAAAGTGGAAGGGATGGTGAGAAGGTTTTTGAAGGAGTAGGGTAGTGAGTGTGGTATGTGTGGTAGGTGTGGTGGGTGTGGTGAGAAAGCTTGGGTATTGTGACTTGCGATTTGCCGTGTATTGGTGTATCCGTGTATTGGTGTATCGGTGGAGAATGTGCTTTGAGTTTGCGACTATCTACTAACGACTTGCGACTAACGACTTGCTACTGGCCGAGCCAGGAGCCTAAAGACAACGGCTCGGCGCCCGCGTGAGCGACCGCAGCGGAAAGCGTTTTTTTGCGAAGTGATAGTTTAATTTTTTAGAAGCAGTAAAGGCTGCAAAAAAACCTTGGGAGCGTAGGGCGCGACCCGAACACCGCGCCGTGATTGGGTTTGGCGTGATGTGAACGCCAGCCGCGGTGTGAGGGGCACGCCAAAAATGGTGTAGTGGGTGTGGTGAGTGTGGTAGGTGTGGTGAGTGTGGTGGGTGCGTGGATTTGGTCTATTGACTATCAGCTTGTGCCTTGTGACTAATAGCTATTGACTTGTATATTCCCATCAATACTCCAAACGTCACACTAACGCTTAAAGGAGCGGTGTTGCGGGCTTGTGGCGAAAAGATGTGGAAGGGTATTGAAATTTTACCTTCCGGTGGACGAGTGATAACCGGTGCGGATTCATTGGGGCATCGGACGGAGATTTGGGATGCAGATATTGGCATAGCGATGCGAACCAACTCACCGATTTACCACATTGATAGTACTGACTTTATTAACAACAGGGTAGGGATGTATATGAATGGTTATAAACCCTTGGAAAGTTCATTGAAACGAAGTCGCTTTTTTACATCGGTACGGCTATGAAGCGCGTGACCGGGCCCAATGTGGCCTCGTATAACGATATGCCAACAAACAAAATGCTTTATGGAGTGCAGCTTTATAATACGAATGGTCATCAAATTGGCGTTGCGAATTGCAACGAAGAACCGAATCGGTTTTATAATCTGTACTGCGGGGTGTATGCCCAGTTGAGTGAAATCTATGCGGTGCACAATTCTTTTGAGGGATTGCGGGACACGGTTTGGGGAGCGCCATTTTATGGATGTGGTATTTATGCAAATGGCAATATTGGCAATACGTTGGTGCAACGCATTCTGATAGGGGATGGAACGGATTGCGGTAAGAATTATTTTTATGCGAACAGGTTTGGAATCAATTTGAATAACAATGATGCGGGGGATACGATTTTGATTTCGAATAATAAGTTTTCGCATGCGGCCAAGGCTGATATTAATGTGAACAGTGCGAAAGGGTTGCCGCTTATTGATATCAACTACAACCTAATGGACACGGGCGATTTGGCGGGTGATGGGATACGTTTGCTGGGTTGCGTGAACAGCGGCATTTATGTGCATCATAATTTTATACGTAGTGTGCCGTTAAGCAGTACGTACACATCGGCCAATCCATTTCCGAAGCGGGTTTGCGGGATTGTAGTGGTTGGGCGTTCAAACAATGTAGCGAACCGGGCGTTGAAGATTTATGAGAATACCTTGAAACAAGCTATATATGGCATTTACAGCTTAAACAATAGGAATCCTATTATTTTCAATAATAGTATAAACAACTATCAGGTGTTTTATAAACCAAGTTCCTATCCATCGGGACCCAATGTAGATTCATTTATGGATGCCGTGGGCATTATGAGCACATTAGACAAGGAGGCAAACATTTATGCGAATTTGTTGAGTACCGACCAAGTGAGTCATTTTAGCGCGCCGAACAGTCTTCAGAATAAGGTGATAGGCATAGCTGTGAACAGCAGTGCGAGTAATGCACTGGTATACTGTAATAATTTGAACAATGAGCATTGGGGTATATTGGGGTTAGGAACAAACACGGGTGGAGTGGATATACGCAATAACCGACTACAAAATCATCAGGCCGGAATTGCCATTTGGGGAACGAATGCCAGTATAGGCAATCAGGGAAATGCAAATTGCCCAACGGGCTCCAGTACATCGCCATGTACATGGGGAGCAGATAGCAATAGTTATGTGCCTGACAATAGTTGGTATCAATGCGTGAATCATTTAGGCGTATATAACTTTGATACGTTTACAAACCGACAACAAGTATTGATGCGAGATGCAGCACCTAACCTTCCAGGTGGTTGGACTATTGGGCAGTTAAATCCGGCTATGGACGGGATAAATTATTGTTCGAATCCAAATGCTTTGGGTTCACCATTACTTCAGGACTTTAATAACCTACAAGGTAATTCACGTTTCAAACCACGCTGCACAACTGTCCCAAATACCAGCTCGTCATTTAACCTGAACAATTGCTCAATTGAGAGTTCAGGTACACAGGATGAGCAGTTTAAATTTAAAATGGCTCAGCTCAGTTGGTGGGAAATTATTGCAAAAGGCGAGGACAGTGTTTCAAATATTTGGTTAGCCAATGACATTCATTTCTGGCGTAAAACCGAATTGTTACAACAATTGCTATTGCATCCTGAATTTCGTGATAGCAGTAAATTGTTAGACAGTTTTTATGTATCGAATACGGGATCAAATACGATGTTGGAATTGATGGCGATCAACGAGCAGGCTCATCAATTCAATGATACTTCACTGATCAATGGATTGATTAGTGCGAACAACATCATTTATCCAACCAATAATCAGGAAATCAATATGCAAAAATTGAATAGTATCTATCTCGGTTATTTCACAAACTATTTGGGCACTGCATCCATGACGGATAGTATGAAGACCCAACTTCGTAATATCGCATCACAATGCTATATCACAGGCGGCCCCAGTGTTTTTATGGCTAGAAGTTTGTACTACATTTTGAATAACGAAGTGGACTGGAAGTTTAATGATGATTGTTTGTTGAGTACCGGATTTTTCAAAACGCAAGCGCCATTAGCGAAAGGTAACCCTGAATCAAATAATGGTTTTCTTATAGTTTATCCCAATTATCTAGAGCAAGAAGGGGTATTAAACATCAATGCATCAGAAAAAGGAGTTATTAAACTTTATGACATCGTCGGTTCTTATGTATCAGAATTTAGTTTTTCCTCAGGGGTATCCAGTATAGAGCTTAAAAAGTTGCCAGTAGGTATTTACCTTTATCAGGCATCATTGGAGAATCATCAATTAGTGAACGGAAAATTAATTGTGAAATGAGAAATGTTTTAACATGTTTGGCCTCAATATACTTTACATTTCTTAGTGGTCAGGTAAATTTTGTCAATTCTTCATTTGAATCTTCACCGTCTTGCAATTTCAAATGTCCAGATGGTTGGCAATATTGTAATTACCACGTTAATACAATCAGCGACAGTTTTACACATTATTGTCGATCCATTTATAGACCGCAATTTGCAAAAGACGGCGATAGTTATGTGATTTTTTATTTCCGTAAACCTCAAATTTATGGAGATATAACTCAATCACTAAATTGTCCGTTAGATTCTGGGAAAACCTACAAATTTTCATTTTCAATGGCATCGATATGGGCTCCAGATGACTCTGATAATGGAGATTTTTGGTCTAATTCGATCTTGTTAGTTAAGGCGGGAAAAGATAGTTGTAACTTTTTCAATGAATATTATAGGTCTAACTTTATAGATTCAGAATGGAATTTCCAAACTGTTAAATTTAGTCCAAAACAATCATGTAATTGGATTCAGTTTGACGTTGACCATGGTTATAATGACTTTAAAATTCACGGCATCGCTCTCGATGCCCTTTCTCCCATCTACCTGATCAACGCCAATGCGGTGCATGTAGCGAAGCGCGATACCGTAATTTATAAGCGGGGAAGTGAGCAGCCTTGTGTGCCGCTGCATGCTACCAGTAGTATAGCCACTTTTGATACGGTGCGATGGTACAAACTGGTCAATGATACGCTAAAAGTGCCGGTGGCTAATGGTTTCAGCACTACGCAGTGTTTAGATAGCAGTACCACCTTTTTAATAGGCATGCGCGATAGTGTGATTGGCTGCGCGGGGGTGGAGTGGAGCTGGGATACGGTTCGGGTGTGGGTTAGAGATACGGTGTTGGGCATAAATGAAGGGCTACAGACGCAAGACGCAAGTTTTCAATTACAGCCGGTAAACCAAATGCTCCGCATTTCGCCATTGTTTGATGGTCCGTTCAACTGGGAAATCAGCGATGCGTTGGGCAGAAGCATTTTGCGCGGCAACGGTCGTGATGAAACTTTAGTGAATGTAGAACCACTCCAACGCGGCGCTTACTTAATGAAAGTTGAAGGGGTGGTGAGAAGGTTTTTGAAGGAGTAGGGTGAGTGTGGTGGGTGTGGTAGGTGTAGTGGGTGTGGTGGGTAAGCTTAGGTTTTGTGTCTTGCCATTTGCCATGTATTCGTGTATCCGTGTATTGGTGTATCGGTGGTGAATGTGCTTCTGGCTTGCGACTATCTACTATCGACTTGCGACTGGCGTAGCCAAGAGTGTAAAGACAACGGCCCGGCGTCCGCGTGAGCGACCGCAGCGGAAAGCGTTTTTTTGCGAAGTGATAGTTTAATTTTTTAGAAGCAGTAAAGGCTGCAAAAAAACCTTGGGAGCGTAGGGCGCGACCCGAACACCGCGCCTTGATTGGGTTTGGCGTGATGTGAACGCCAGCCGCGGTGTGAGGGGCACGCCATAAATGGTGTGGTGGGTGTGGTGGGAACGACTTGGATTTTTTCTATCTGCTATTGACTAAAACCTAACTGCTAAAAGGATTTGTGTTGTGAAGCATAGCACAAAGATGTTCCGGTTCCCTGCCCGGCCACAGCGCAATTGCCCATTGTAATTGATAGTGAAAAGATTTCGTTGCTGCGGGTGTATGACAATACTATTAATGCGGCCGTTCCGCCGGTGCTGGTGCAATACGACACGGTGTGTTACCTTACGTTCAATTTGCGATACAATACTGTAAATGCGGCTAATTACCGCATTGATTTCCGTTTTAATGAATGCCGCACGGGAAGTATCCGGCTGCCGGTGTATTACGGCTGGAGTTGCGACGACAACTATCCGCGTTACGACAGTGTGTATCACAGTTTTGGCAATACGTGCATGGGCGCTTCGCTGATACAGGTGCCTAACACTACGTTTAGTCCGCCGCAGGCGCAGGTACGTCAGCTCACGCGCGATACGCTGCCGCGGCCAGCCATTTGCCGCGATACGGCCACATTAACGTATCGTCTTTATTTTAAGAATGATGGCGCGGGTGGCGTGGGAAATATGCTGGCCACTATGGTTACCGATACCAATGTTTGGGTATGCACTTCGGCGGTGTTAAGCACCGCGGGCGGCAGCCGTAGTTTGGCGGTGCGCTACCGCAATGGGATGTACATCGACTCGATGGTAACGCTTTCCAATTTTACAGCTACTTCTTTTTTTGGAACCACAGGTGTAGCCGATGCTACGGGCAATGTGCTGCTGACGTTAAAGTTCAAGCCTAAGACGTGTATGCTGGCCACGCCATCCTTTTTAGTAAAATGGTATTATCAGAAATATTGCAGTTTGGGTAAGAACGACAGCACCGAAATTTTCATAGGCAGCACGGCTGCAGATAGTTGTATGCCGGTGTTGAATAACAGCAAGCTCACCCTTTGTAAAGGCGATACCGCTAGGCTTTCGGTTCAGGCGGTGAGTGGCAGCAGCTTTAGCTGGAGCAATGGCAGCACCGGCGCATCAATTGCGGTAGTGCCGTTGAGTACTACCATTTATGCGGTAACGGTGAGCCGAAGCGGATGCAGTGTGGTGTTGTACGATACGGTCACGGTGAACAATTTGCCGAATGCGGCCATTACGCCCAATGGGGGCAATATATGTGCGAATACGTCCAAATTGCTGACAGCTTCAGGCGGGGGCGGTTATGTGTGGAGTACAGGATGTACGAAGGATACGTGCAGGATAACGCCGGCTGCGGTGGGCAGTTATGCGGTAAGTGTAACGGTGACGGATAATAGTGGCTGTAAGGCGGTGGGAAGTGCTACGTTTACGGTGAATCCTCCGCAGTCTGGATTTACGATAAGTGGGCAGTACAGTACAGCCGGCAAATTATGTCTCGGGCAAACCGAAATTTTAAAAGTAACCGTTGCTGGAAATTATTTGTGGAGCAACGGGGCTACCACAAAATACGATACTATTGCACCGGTGGCCAGCACCACTTATTCAATAACCATAACCAATAGTTATGGATGTAGTGCAGCCAATTCATACCCTATTGCAATTGATTCCAGTTCCTGTTGCGTTTTTGATACCAGCCTGACGGTGGTGCAAAATAATTTATTAAAACAGCCACAAAATGCGCTAGTAACGAAATTAATGCCGCTATTCATTCAGGCTTTTCCGCAGTATGCTTCATCCAATGGCAGTCAGTACTATTTAAAAAACTTTCCTTATCCGATTTCATTTACCAAAGCGTTTATTATTGATGCATCGCTGACAATTGAGAATAGTCAATTGTTTTTTTCAGATTCTACCGGTTATATGTATATTCCCATCAATACTCCAAACGTCACACTAACGCTTAAAGGAGCGGTGTTGCGGGCTTGTGGTGAAAAGATGTGGAAGGGTATTGAAATTTTACCTTCCGGTGGACGAGTGATAACCGGTGCGGATTCATTGGGGCATCGGACGGAGATTTGGGATGCAGATATTGGCATAGCGATGCGAACCAACTCACCGATTTACCACATTGATAGTACTGACTTTATTAACAACAGGGTAGGGATGTATATGAATGGTTATAAACCCTTGGAAAGTTCATTGAAACGAAGTCGCTTTTTTACATCGGCCGGTACGGCTATGAAGCGCGTGACCGGGCCCAATGTGGCCTCGTATAACGATATGCCAACAAACAAAATGCTTTATGGAGTGCAGCTTTATAATACGAATGGTCATCAAATTGGCGTTGCGAATTGTAATGAAGAACCGAATCGGTTTTATAATCTGTACTGCGGGGTGTATGCCCAGTTGAGTGAAATCTATGCGGTGCACAATTCTTTTGAGGGATTGCGGGACACGGTTTGGGGGGCGCCATTTTATGGATGTGGTATTTATGCAAATGGCAATATTGGCAATACGTTGGTGCAACGCATTCAGATAGGGGATGGAACGGATTGCGGTAAGAATTATTTTTTTGCGAACAGGTTTGGAATCAATTTGAATAACAATGATGCGGGGGATACGATTTTGATTTCGAATAATAAGTTTTCGCATGCGGCCAAGGCTGATATTAATGTGAACAGTGCGAAAGGGTTGCCGCTTATTGATATCAACTACAACCTAATGGACACGGGCGATTTGGCGGGTGATGGGATACGTTTGCTGGGTTGCGTGAACAGCGGCATTTATGTGCATCATAATTTTATACGTAGTGTGCCGTTAAGCAGTACGTACACATCGGCCAATCCATTTCCGAAGCGAGTTTGCGGGATTGTGGTGGTTGGGCGCGCGAACAATGTAGCGAACCGGGCGTTGAAGATTTATGAGAATACCTTGAAACAAGCTATATATGGCATTTACAGCTTAAACAATAGGAATCCTATTATTTTCAATAATAGTATAAACAACTATCAGGTGTTTTATAAACCAAGTTCCTATCCATCGGGACCCAATGTAGATTCATTTATGGATGCCGTGGGCATTATGAGCACATTAGACAAGGAGGCAAACATTTATGCGAATTTGTTGAGTACCGACCAAGTGAGTCATTTTAGTGCGCCGAACAGTCTTCAGAATAAGGTGATAGGCATAGCTGTGAACAGCAGTGCGAGTAATGCACTGGTATACTGTAATAATTTGAACAATGAGCATTGGGGTATATTGGGGTTAGGAACAAACACGGGTGGAGTGGATATACGCAATAACCGACTACAAAATCATCAGGCCGGAATTGCCATTTGGGGAACGAATGCCAGTATAGGCAATCAGGGAAATGCAAATTGCCCAACGGGCTCCAGTACATCGCCATGTACATGGGGAGCAGATAGCAATAGTTATGTGCCTGACAATAGTTGGTATCAATGCGTGAATCATTTAGGCGTATATAACTTTGATACGTTTACAAACCGACAACAAGTATTGATGCGAGATGCAGCACCTAACCTGCCAGGTGGTTGGACTATTGGGCAGTTAAATCCGGCTATGGATAGCATCAATTATTGTGGCAATCCGCTGATAAACAGTACTACGATTAAACAAGATTATCAAACTGGATATGCCAATAGCAGATTCAAACCACGTTGTACTGGCATTGCTGCCGCCAGTCCAGCTTTTGTTTTTAGCGATTGTTCAATTAGTTCGGCTGGAACACAGGACGATATCGGGAAGTTCAAAATGGCCCAAATCAATTGGTGGGAAATGATTGCAAAAGGGGAGGATAGCGTGTCTAATATTTGGTTAGCAGCCGATATACATTTCTGGCGGAGTACCGAATTGTTGCAACAATTGCTATTACATCCTGAAATTCGCGACCGCAGTGCCTTGTTAGACAGTTTTTTTGTTGCGAATACAGGATCAAATACGATGTTGGAATTGATGGAGATCAATGAACAGGCACATCAATTCAATGATACCTCACTGATCAATGGATTGATTAGTGCGAACAACATCATTTATCCAACCAATAATCAGGAAATCAATATGCAAAAATTGAATAGTATCTATCTCGGTTATTTCACAAACTATTTGGGCACTGCATCCATGACGGATAGTATGAAGACCCAACTTCGTAATATCGCATCACAATGCTATATCACAGGCGGCCCCAGTGTTTTTATGGCTAGAAGTTTGTACTACATTTTGAATAACGAAGTGGACTGGAAGTTTAATGATGATTGTTTGTTGAGTACCGGATTTTTCAAAACGCAAGCGCCATTAGCGAAAGGTAACCCTGAATCAAATAATGGTTTTCTTATAGTTTATCCCAATTATCTAGAGCAAGAAGGGGTATTAAACATCAATGCATCAGAAAAAGGAGTTATTAAACTTTATGACATCGTCGGTTCTTATGTATCAGAATTTAGTTTTTCCTCAGGGGTATCCAGTATAGAGCTTAAAAAGTTGCCAGTAGGTATTTACCTTTATCAGGCATCATTGGAGAATCATCAATTAGTGAACGGAAAATTAATTGTGAAATGAAAAAATTATAATAGCAGCAATTTTAGTTTTTCTTTGGAAACATATTGATTGCGCAGATTCAATTTAAAAATGCTTCTTTTGAAGGAAATCGAAATTGTGGTTTTGAACTACCTCCGGAATGGACAAACTGTGATTATCATGTTGAGCTTTTCAATGATACCTTTACATCTCAGTGTCTTTCCATTTACCAACCTTCAAAAGCTAAAAGAGATGCTACATACGTCCTGTTAAGTAACTTTAAGCCGAATCAAAAAGGCGATATAAGTCAGAAGGTCAATTGCGGTTTTGTGACTAATCGATCTTATTGTTTCAAATTATCGGCTGCATCACTATGGTTTCCTACCGATACTATCAATGGAATATATACAAGTAGTGGCCGCTTACAAGTATATTCCGGCAGTGATAGTTGCTCAAGGCTAAAATTGATTTATGATAGTCAAATTTTAGATAGTTCATGGCAAGATTTAGAAGTCTTATTTGAAGCCGATACCACTTTTAATTGGATTGTTTTTGCCGCAAATCAAAATTATACAGGTCCGTTTTTAGGTATCGCCCTCGATGCCCTTTCCCCCATCTACCTCATCAACGCCAATGCGGTGCATGTAGCGACTCGCGATACGGTGATTTATAAGCGGGGAAGTGAGCAGCCTTGTGTGCCGCTGCATGCTACCAGTAGTATAGCCACTTTTGATACGGTGCGATGGTACAAACTGGTAAACGATACGCTAAAAGTGCCGTTGGCTAATGGTTTCAGCACTACGCAGTGTTTAGATAGCAGTACCACCTTTTTAATCGGCATGCGCGATAGTGTGATTGGCTGTGCGGGGGTGGAGTGGAGCTGGGATACGGTTCGGGTGTGGGTTAGAGATACGGTGTTGGGCATAAATGAAGGGCTACAGACGCAAGACGCAAGTTTTCAATTACAGCCTAATCCGGTAAAACAAGTTCTCACCATCGCGCCGTTGTTTGATGGTCCGTTCAACTGGGAAATCAGCGATGCGTTGGGCAGAATTATTTTACTGGGCAACGGCCGTGATGAAACTTTGGTGAATGTGGAGCTACTCCAACGCGGCGCTTACTTAATGAAAGTGGAAGGGGTGGTGAGAAGGTTTTGAAGGAGTAGGGTGAGTGTGGTGGGTGTGGTAGGTGTAGTGGGTGTGGTGGGTAAGCTTAGGTTTTGTGTCTTGCCATTTGCCGTGTATTCGTGTATCCGTGTATTGGTGTATCGGTGGTGAATGTGCTTCTGGCTTGCGACTATCTACTATCGACTTGCGACTGGCGTAGCCAGGAGCGTAAAGACAACGGCCCGGTGTCCGCGTGAGCGACCGCAGCGGAAAGCGTTTTTTTGCGAAGTGAAAGTTTAATTTTTCTGGAAATACCCTGTATTAAAAATGGGGGGGCTTCAGGGCGCGACCCGAACACCGCGCCTTGATTGGGTTTGGCGTGATGTGAACGCCAGCCGCGGTGTGAGGGGCACGCCATAAATGGTGTGGTGGGTGTGGTGGGTGTGGTAGGTGTGGTGAGTGTGGTGGGTATGGTGAGTTTGGTGGGTAAGCTTAGGTTTTGTGTCTTGCAATTTGCTGTGTATTGGTGTATCCGTGAGAATGAGCTTTTGGCTTGCGACTATCTACTATCGACTTGCGACTTAAGGTGTATCGGTCCGTAAAAGCACTTTTGGCTTGCGACTATCTACTATCGACTTGCGACTAAAAAAAAAGCGACTCATTACTGAATCGCTTTCGAAAGTAGGAGTTGAGGGGTTCGAACCCCCGACCCTCTGCTTGTAAGGCAGATGCTCTGAACCAGCTGAGCTAAACTCCTTTGTTTTGGGGACTGCAAATGTAGAATTTGTTCTCAATTCTGCAAAAAACAGAACTACTTTTTTCAAAAAAACTCACTTTATCGTCATACAAAACACTTCCTTGCCTTCCAGAATTCCACGCAATTCGTCACCTACCGCAACCTGACCCACACCGGCCGGCGTGCCGGTAAATATCAAATCGCCTTGCTGTAGCGAAAAAAACTGCGAAGCATACGCAATGATCTGCCCAAACGAAAACAACATCTGGTTGGTATTGCCTTGCTGCACCACCGCACCATTTTTTTCCAACTGAAAGGAAAGCCCCCCGTCACGGTGTTCCGGCAATTTTGAAAAGCTGCCCACCACTGCCGAATTATCAAAAGCCTTTGCAATTTCCCAGGGTAATCCCTTTGCCTTCTGCGCCGCTTGCAAATCGCGCGCCGTAAAATCAATACCCAACGTCACCTCATCAAAATACTTGTAGGCAAACTGCTCAGCAATGTACTTTCCGTTCTTACATATTTTCAACACCACTTCGGCCTCATAATGCATATCGCTACTCCATTCCGGTAAAAAGAACGGCTTGTTGTCTTTAAGTAAAGCCGTTTGCGGTTTTAGAAACAACACCGGTTTATCAGGCACTTCGTTCTTCAGTTCCTTAGCGTGCTCGGCATAATTGCGGCCAATGCAAATAATTTTCATGGGGGCGAATATCGCTATTCGCCCCAAATTGAAAATCAACTGATTTTTACCATGATGGGCAACACAAAAGCCACCTTAACCGGCCGCCCTTGCTGTTTTCCGGGCTTAAATTTCGGCATCGAACGCACTACGCGTATAGCCTCGCGGTCAATGCCCGCACTTACGCCCTTTTTCACCTGCACATTGCTGATCGAACCGTCTTCATTCACCACAAAACCAACAATAACGCGCCCCTGAATTTCATTTTCGCGCTCCATAGCCGGATACTCAAAGTTCGATGAAATGTATTGGAACATTTTCGATTCGCCGCCAATATACTCAGGCATTTCTTCAACCATAGTGAAAATTTCAGGAGCCGCTGCAATGGTTGGTGGCGCTGCCGGTTCGTGCGGCGTGCTTTCCAAGGCACCGGTAGCGGTAACCGTACTCACCTCACGTTCGCCAATGGCTTCCACCCTTACCGGCTCAGCCGTTTCGCGAACTTCGTCGTTATGACGAACTACCATTTCGGTAAACCGCACTGATGCAGTTTGCGGCAGTTGTTGAACCATCGGCCGAAGTGGTTTAACCACCGGCGGTAAAACTACATCAGTTGTAGTAAGGTCTAGAATCACCTGCGGCGGAGTAATCGCTTCTTTTAAAAACGGCCAGTGCACCCGCGAAAGCGCAAACGCTGTAAATAGTGCGCCGGTAATAAATAGCAGACCCAGCATACTCCGGTAGTTCGATTCCTGACGCAAAACATAAGCGCCATACGCCTTGTTGCGGTCCTGAAAAACAATGTCGTTAAAACTCCAGCCTTCGTACGATGTGATGTATTCCATAATGTTTGATTTCTTACAGAACGCTCCAACCATTTCGTTTCCATACACCAAAAATGGAAATGACGAAAACATGACAAACCAGATGAGAGATGAGAGATGAAAGATGAAAAATGGAAAATGGAAAAAAGGATCGCTGCGGTGTTCCTCAAATCTCTGACCACTTTCATCCCTCATCTTTCATCTCTCATCTTATATCTCTCATCTTTCATCTCACTATTATGGCGCGTCCCTCAACCCGCCTTTCGGCAATGGTAAAATCGCCAAACATAGGGTGTAGCGGGTTTCGGGTCGGGCTGCTTCAGGGTTCGCTTCGCTGCCGTGCTCAGTCGTTCCTCCTTCGCACCGCTCCTTGCAGTCGCGCCTTTCGCATCCCTCGCGCAACGCCCGGCGGCAGCGTATTCCCTTAATAAACCGATTGCGGAACTGTCTGAAATCATATAGCTACCACTTTTTCACCTCGTATATTTGCTGCATGAAGGATGTGGAAGCCTTGCAGGCATTGCGTTCGCGGTTTCGGCAAACCGACCGGCAGCTCCTGAAGTTGCTGGCTAAACGCTGTGCATTGGCGCAGCAAATGGGCGCGCTGAAACAACAGCAACACCTGCAAGTGGTGCAACCGGAAGTTTGGCAAAAACAATTGGCGCGCCGCCGCACCGAATCGCTGGCCCTGGGCATACGCCCCGAATTTGTGCTTGGCGTTTTTCAACTTCTGCACCGCGAATCGGTGCGCATCCAACAAGCAGAAATCAATAAAGTAAAATGAAACGTGCTGTTGAACTAATGGCGCCTGCGGGCTCCTTCGAATGTATGATGGCGGCCATCAAGGCCGGTTGCAACTCGGTTTATTTTGGTGTGGAACAACTAAACATGCGGGCCCGCGCTGCCAACAATTTTACGCTGGATGAACTGCCGCGTATCGCTCAAATGGGAAAGGAACACCAGGTGCGCACTTATCTTACGCTCAATACCATTCTTTATGATCACGACATTGCTTTGATGAAACAGATTGTAGATGCGGCAAAGGCTTCAGGCATCACGGCCATTATTGCATCCGATCACGCGGTGATGAGCTATGCGCGCAAAGTGGGTGTGGAAATTCATGTATCTACACAATGTAATGTTTCCAATTTTGAAACGGTAGAATTTTATGCCGAATTTGCCGACGTAATCGTGCTGTCGCGCGAACTCAGCCTTCGGCAGGTTGCCGATATCAGCGCTAAAATAAAGCGAAGAAATCTCACCGGTCCATCAGGTCGTTTAATTGAATTGGAAATTTTTGCGCATGGCGCGCTGTGCATGGCGGTTTCCGGAAAATGCTATCTGAGCCTGCATTCGCATTATGCTTCAGCCAACCGCGGCGCCTGTGTGCAAAATTGCCGGCGCGGCTATATTGTTACCGATAAAGAGGACGGTACAGAGTTGGAAATCGACAATGAGTATATTATGTCGGCCAAAGATCTTTGTACCATTGATTTCATTGATAAGATACTAGATGCTGGCGTAAGTGTTCTTAAAATTGAAGGTCGCGGGCGCAGTGCCGACTATGTTTACACCACTACCAAAGCTTACAATCAGGCTATAGATGCTTATCTGGATGGCAGCATTTCTGCCGAAAAAATTGCCAGATGGAAAGAGGAGCTTTCCCAGGTGTTCCATCGCGGTTTTTGGGATGGCTATTATCTGGGCCGCACCATGGGCGAATGGACCGATGCTGCAGGCAATAAAGCCGGAAAGAAAAAAGTTTATCTGGCGCGTGGCGTGAAGTATTTCGATAAAGTGAAGGCTGCTGAATTTGTTTGTGAAACCGGCACTTTATCGGAAGGAGAGGAGATCATCATTACCGGCCCCACCACAGGATATGTGCAACTGCAGGCCGGTTCGATGCGAGTGAATAATTTGCCCGTTACACAAGTAAAGCAGGGCGAAACCTTCTCGATGGCGGTAAGCGAAAAGATCAGGCCAAGTGATAAGCTCTACAAATTAGTTCCGGCAAAATAATGGTACGTATCATTCAGCAACGCGCGAAGTGCATTGGCTGCAATGCCTGTGTGGAAGCCGCTCCGCAGCGTTGGATTGTTTCAAAAAAGGATGGCAAATGTGTTTTAGTAGGCGGCATTGAAAAGCGAGGTTACTTTCAGGTTACTATTCCCGATCATGAACTGGAAGAGAATTTACTGGCCGCAAAAAACTGTCCGGTTCATATCATTCAGGTGTTGCCGATGTAGGCTACCGCCGGGATTTGCGTGAGCGATGGAAGCGGAAATCCGTTGCGCATTCACCGGGTTAAGTTAATTGCGGTTTGATTTACATCACTTTTTAAAAAACAAGGCGCAACGATTGGGAGCGAACAGCGCGACCCCCGCCGACTTCTGAATTCAGGTACATCCTACGCAGCTAAAAAGGCGGGGGGCACGCCCTGAAAAAAGATGAAGTTATTTCAATTCTTTGATGGAAATAGGCGATACGCCAACTTTACGACAAACTTTTGCCGCTGCGGCATTGGACAGTTGCGCGATTTTTTTGAACGGCATTTCGTTGAGGAAACACAGCGTGGCAATGCTGATAACCGTATCGCCGGCGCCGGCCACATCGGCGGTTTTGATTGGCCGTGCCGGAACAATGAACGAATCGCCTTTTTGAGTGTAAATAAAGATACCGTGAGGTCCTAAAGTGAGCAACAAATTATCGAAACGGTTTTTGCGTTTCAATTCTTCTGCGGCTTTGCGAAGACTGTTAATGTTCTTCGGATCAATTTTCATTTGAAGCGCTTCTGCAAGTTCCTTGAGATTGGGTTTGAATAAATCGATTTGCTGATACTCGAAGAAGTTGTATTCTTTGGGATCAACCGCCACCGGAATATTCATTTTGGTAGATTGCAGCAGGATGTGCTTGATCACCTTTTTAGTGAGCACGCCTTTGTTGTAATCCTGAACAATGATGCCGTGAAACTTCTCTTTCTTTAAAAGCTCATTAAACTTTTCGATCAGTTGCAGTTCCAGTTCCGCGCTGATATCGGCATCATCTTCATGATCGAAGCGCACTACTTGACGTTCATCGTCGAAGATGCGCGTTTTCACAGTAGTGATGCGGCTGGAAGAGGTGATAACGGTATTGGTTTTGAGGTGATGTTTTTTTAGCAGTTCGAAAAAAGTATGGGCATTTTTATCGTCGCCAATAACAGTGAGCAGCGTAGGTTTAGCACCCAGACCCGATAGGTTGAGCATCACATTGGCGGCTCCGCCTAATCGCGATTCTTCATACTCAATGTCAACAATTGGAACCGGAGCTTCAGGGGAAATACGGTGAATTTGGCCGTACAAGTAATGATCGAGCATTACATCGCCGATTACCAAAACTTTTAATGCAGAAAAATCGAGAGCCATTCTGGAAGAAAAAATTGAGCGTTGAAAGTAGTGTTTATTGCAATTTGGCCAGCGCCGATTTTAGACGTTTACATACTTCGATGAGTTTGGCCTCGGAAGTAGCGTAAGAAAGACGGATGCAGTTTTTATCGCCAAAGGCTTCGCCATTCACCAGGCCAATCTTGCCTTCGTGCAACAGGTATCCACTCATATCTTCGGGCGAGTTTACGGTGAAGTTATTATAGGATTTTCCAAAATAAGCGCTCACGTCGAAGAAAAAATAAAACGCGCCATCGGGAAGGTTAATTTGGATATTCGGAATTTCACGAAGTAATTGATACACCAGATCTCGCCGTTTGCGAAACTCGGTAACCATGTTCAAGGTAGGGGTAATATCGCCGGTAGCGGCTGCCACGCCCGCCATCTGCGCAATGCTGCAGGTTCCGGAGGTGATTTGGCCTTGCATTTTATCGCAAGCTATGGCAATTTCTTTTGTAGCGGCAATGTAGCCCAAACGCCAGCCAGTCATGGCAAACCCTTTACTGAAGCCATTTACAGTTATCACCCGGTCTTTAATTTCCGGGAAGGAAGCCAGGCTCACATGCGGCTTTCCGGTATAGTTGATGAATTCATAGATCTCATCGCAGATTACATGAATGTTAGGGTATTTTTGTAGAAGAGCGGCAAGGCCGGCCATTTCTTCGCGGGTGTAAACCGAACCGGTAGGGTTGCAGGGAGAGGAAAAGATGATGAGTCGGGTTTTGGTAGTAATATACTTTTCGAGTTGTTCGGGCGTTATTTTGAAGTTGGTGGCAATAGATGTGGGTACTTCAATTGATTTGGCCTCAGCCAAATCGGCAATGGCCGAATAACTCACCCAATAAGGCGCGGGTAGCAATACTTCATCTCCAGGGTTCACTAGCGCGAGTACCGCATTGGCTATGGATTGTTTGGCCCCTGTACTCACCACAATCTGATCGGGAGTGAAATCGAGTTGGTTATCGCGCTTTAGTTTAGTGCAGATGGCTTCGCGCAGTAAGGGGTAGCCCGAAACCGGAGTATAATGAGTATAGCCTTCATCGATGGCTTTTTTTGCCGCTTCACGAATGTGGACGGGCGTATCGAAATCGGGTTCACCGATGCTGAGGTCGATGATATCGTGGCCCTGAGCCTTAAGTTCCCGGCTGATTTTGGCCATTTTTAGGGTGGCCGATTCTTGCATTTCCAGAATGCGCTTCGAAAGCATTGTTTTCATGGTAAATTCTGGCGGCGAATGTAGCCCTGAAAGCCGGAACTGCATCGGGAATTTATCCACGGGAATTCCCCTCAAAAAAAGGCCGCTTTACCTAAAAAAAGCGGACCTAAAGGAAGTTCTTAACATTTAAGACTGTTGTACATACTATTATTTGAGCAAAACAGATTAATTTCGGAAACTTTTTTGAAAAATATGAGAAAAGCAATACTTCTTTCACTCACCCTTTTCATTGGTTTCCTTTCCAATGCGCAGCGCACTTGCGGTACTATGCACCATGAACAGGTGATGATGCAACAAGACCTCAGCTATGGTAAGCAGCGGCAGCAAATTGAGCAATTTACGCAACAGTTTCTGGCTAGTCCTGCGGCGCATTCCGGCCGGGCCATAGTTACCATTCCGGTGGTGGTGCACGTGGTATATCACGATAGCGCGCAGAACGTATCGATGGCGCAAATCCAGTCGCAAATCAATTCGTTGAATCTCGACTATTCTAAAACCAATACCGATACTTCCTTGATTCCTGCGCCGTGGAAAAGTATTGCAGCGAATTGTGAAATTCAATTCTGTTTGGCCCAGCGCGACCCAAGTGGCAACGCCACGAATGGAGTGGTGCGGGTGAGAACCAACAGCACATCTTTTCTTGATGATGATAAGGTGAAGTATGCCGCCCAAGGTGGCGATAATGCCTGGAACTCCAGTCTGTATCTGAATTTATGGGTATGTAAATTAGGAAACAGCTTATTGGGTTATGCGCAATTCCCCGGAGGTACGGCGGCCACCGATGGTGTGGTGATTAACTATACCGCATTTGGAACGATTGGAACGGCTGCTGCTCCATATAACAAAGGCAGAACGGCAACGCATGAAGTTGGGCATTGGTTGAACCTTTATCATATATGGGGTGATGACGATAATGGAAATGGCACTTGTACTGCCAGTACCGAATGCTCCGGTTCTGATTTGGTGGGCGATACCCCTAACCAATGTGAACGCAATTATGGCTGTCCTACTTATCCTTTGACGGATGGATGTACCACCAGTAGCCCTGGCGTAATGTTCATGAATTACATGGACTATACTGATGACGCCTGTATGTATTTCTTTACTACCGGGCAAAAAGCGCGGATGACGGCATTGTTCGCCTCCGGAGGAACGCGGTTCTCATTAACTACATCACAAGGATGCGTAGCGCCGGGCAACGTGGCGCCTACAGCCTCTTTCACCGGAAATCCAACCACTATTTGTGCCGGCCAAACCGTTACCTTTACGAACACTTCTACCGGAAATCCTACATCCTACCTTTGGACTTTTACTGGTGGTAGTCCGGCCACATCTACTTCGGCCACACCACCGGCTGTGACCTATAGCGCTGCCGGTACTTATACCGTTTCGCTTCAGGCCACTAACGCGAATGGAAGCAATACCAGCACGCAAACCAATTATATCACAGTGCTTAATTCAACGGCACTACCGTTAACAGAAGGTTTTCAAAATACTACGTTCCCTCCAACAAATTGGTCGCTGAACAATCCCGACAATAGTAAGACCTGGGCACGTGCCACTACTGCCGGTGGCTATGGGGCGTCTTCTGCTTCGGCTTATGTAGATAATTATAATTACAATGCCGCCGGTCAACGCGATTGGTTGTATACGCCAACGCTGAGTTTCACCGGTATAAGTGCCGGAAAACTGAAATGGGATCGCGCTTATGCACTGGATGCCAGTAACCCAACTTTTGCCGATTCTCTGGAAGTATTGTATTCTGTAAACTGCGGCCAAACCTGGACCAGCCTTTGGAAGAAAGGAGGTGCTACGTTAGCTACAGCTACCGGCATTACAAATACCTTCACCCCAACTGCTGCCCAATGGAAATCAGATACAGTTGATTTGTCATCGCTTAACGGACAGGCGTCAGTTCGTTTTGCATTCGTAAATATCAACCGTTATGGAAATACCTTATTCCTTGACAATATTAACATTTACAACGCTACTACGTCCTGCAACAAACCTGTTGCTGCATTCACCGCTTCTCCTACCACCGTTACAGCCGGAAGCACCGTAACTTTTACCGATCAATCCACTAACACTCCAACTAGTTGGGCATGGACGTTTGGCGGAGGAACTCCCGCTACTTCAGCACTTCAGGTTCCCGGAGCAATTACTTACAACACCCCCGGAACGTATACCGCTAAATTACGGGCTACAAACAGTTGCGGCAGCGATTCAACCACTGTTACCATTACCGTGATTAGCTCAACTCCTGTTGCCGGCTGCGATACCTTCACAAATCTAACGGCCGCTGATACTGCTTTCGCGCTGTATCGCTATGCCGGATTGGTAGGTTATATCAGCGGTCATAATAGCAGCGGCGATATTGCCAAGGCTGAAAAATTTGCGAATGCCATGCCGGCTTCCTATAAGGTTACCGGTGGACTTTTTGCATTTGGATGGGCAAAAACTACCAATACGGGGAAAACCATTACGGCTACTGTATGGGATGCTAACGGTGCAGGAGGTGCTCCTGGTACTGTTCTGGGCTCAAAAACTATCCCGATAAGTTCAATATATACTAATGTGAATGGAACTCCGTATAGTTTAACCCCTGTAACTTTTACAACACCAATCAGCGTAGGCGCTAACTATTATCTGGGCTTCCAAATGACTTACAGCAATGGCGATTCAGTAGCGGTGCTTACTACCACTTTGGCGAACAATGGAAATCACCATCAGCAAGGTTGGGAACGTTGGGACGATAGCACCTGGCACAGCTACGATTCAGCATATACGATCTCTCTTTCGAACTATATTCTGCCAATCATGTGTTCTCAGGCTAATGCCCCTGTGGCCGGATTTAAAGCAAATCCCACAACCATTTGCGCTGGTGGTTCTGTAACTTTTACTGACACTTCTTCTAATACACCAACGTCATGGAGCTGGTCTTTCCCGGGTGGAACACCAAGCACTTCGTCAGCGGCAAACCCAACAGTAGTTTATAACGCTGCCGGTACCTATAATGTAACACTCACCGTTTCTAATGCCAATGGCAATAATGCAGTTACTAAAACCGGCTACATCACTGTTAGGGCAAATCCGGTGTTGGCTACATCCAGCGTACCGGTTAGTTGTTTTGGCGGTTCTGATGGCAGTGCTTCCGTAACCGCTACCGTGGCAACCGGTCCTTATACTTACAATTGGAGTGGCGGAGGTACCACTTCAAGCATCACCAATAAGCCCACAGGAAGTTATACCGTAACTGTAACCGATGGCTCAGGATCATTGTGTACAGCTACGGCAACCGTTTCAATTAGTCAACCATTAAGTGCACTTACAGCCGCGGCAACTGCCACGGGCGCTTATTGCGGAAATAGCAATGGAACCGCGTCAGTGACTGCTGCTGGTGGAAATGGAAGTTTTACGTACGTTTGGAGCAATACCCAAACCAGCGCAAATCTTACCGGATTGGCCGTAGGCACGTACACGGTAACTGTAAAGGATGCTAAAAATTGTACCGCCACAGCCTCTGCGGCCATTACCGCTCAAACACAAACTATTACCCTAACTATTAGTAAGACTGATGCTACTTGCGGAGGCAGCAATGGTCAGGCTGCTGTTGCGATGAGTGGTTCCAGTATTGGTGCTAGCTATCATTGGAGTAATGGCGCCGCCACAGGTTCCATATCGAATGTAACGGCAGGAACTTATACGGTTACAGTAACCAGTGCACTGGGTTGTACGGCAACCGCTTCAACGGTGATTAATAATATTGCAGGACCAACACTTTCAACCAGCGTTACGCCTGTGAGCTGTTTTGGCGGAACGAATGGCAGCGCCAGTGTTACCGCAACAGGCGGAACACCTACCATTACTTACAATTGGAGCAATAGCGGCGGCACAGCTAATTCAATAGCTGGTAAACCGGCCGGAACGTATGCCGTAACGGTTACCGACGGCAATAGTTGCACAGCTACTGCATCGGTGGTTATTACGCAACCTGCCGCTGCAGTTACAGCCTCGGCAAGTGCTGTTACAGCTTATTGTGGTAACAGCAATGGTTCGGCCACTGTAACTGCTGCCGGTGGAAATGGAGGATATACCTACGTTTGGAGTAATGCACAAACAAATTCTAATCTAACCAATGTTGCCGCAGGTGTTTATACAGTAACTGTAAAAGACAGTAAGAACTGCTCGGCTACGGCCACCACAACTGTAGGCAACCAAACAGTATCAATTACAATTTCAATTTCGAAAACAGATGCCTTATGCGGCAGCAATAATGGTACTGCAACGGCCTCTTCCAGCACTTCCGGTTTAACGTATATATGGAGCAATGGAGGTTCTGGTGCTGCTCTAACAGGTCTTTCTACCAATACCTATACGGTTACAGGAACCGATTCTCACGGCTGTTCAGCAACGGCATCGGTTACGATTACAAATACCAACGGCACTACGCTTAGCACTTCAACCACACCGGTAAGCTGCAACGGCGGAAGTGATGGAGGAGCAGCCGTAACCGCTACCGGGGGGTCGGGAAGCTATACCTATATCTGGAGCAACGGTGCTACAACTGCCGCCCTTACAGGCAAAACTGCCGGAACCTATACCGTAACCGTTGGTGATGGTACATCTTGCCAGCCTACAGCGTCAGTAACTATTTCTCAGCCAAGTGTTATTACTGCTGCCGCAACACCAACCACAGCATACTGCGGAAATGCTAACGGCAGCGCTATAGCAACTGCCAGCGGAGGAAATGGAGGATTTACTTATTTATGGAGCAACAGCCAAAATACCGCCACGGCTATAAATCTGGCGGCAGGAACTTATGGTGTAACTATTCATGATAGTAAGAATTGTTCAGCATCAGCGAATGCGGTAGTTGGAAATCAGGTGGTTTCATTTACTCTTACAACATCTAAAACAGATGCCGCCTGCGGCAGTGCTAACGGCTCGGCTACCGCATCATCTGCTACAACAGGATTAACTTTTGTATGGAGCAACGGCGGAAATACTGCTACCATATCGTCAGTAGCATCGGGAACCTATACAGTTACGGCTACTGAAACGCACGGTTGTACCGCTACTGCTTCTGTTACGGTTAACAATGCAAGTGGCGCTTCGCTATCTACATCCTTCACTCCGGTTAGTTGTTTTAATGGTACCAATGGTTCAGCCAGCGTTTCGGCAACCGGTGGATCGGGAACTTATACCTATTCATGGAGTGGTGGCGGAACCGGTGCTACCATCAGTAACAAGCCGGCCGGAACGTATACTGTTACCGTTTCTGATGGTAGCGGATGTGCACCAACTGCAAGCGTGGTGATTACACAGCCGGCCGCCGCTCTGAGTGGATCCACTAGTACCATTCCGGCTACATGCGGAAACGCAAATGGGTCAGCTACGGTTACTGCTGTAGGAGGTAATGGAGGATATACCTACCACTGGAGCAATAATCAGAATAGCGCAACGGCATCAAACCTGCTGGCCGCTTCCTATCAGGTTACCATTTCTGATAGCAAGAATTGCACCGCTACGGCCTCGGCCAATGTGGCCAATTCAGGCGCAGCTTCTGTTACGCCTACCACTACACCAGTTTCGTGCTTTAATGGCAACAACGGTCAAATCAGTACCGCAGTTAGCGGCGGCACTGCTCCGTACCACTATAGCTGGAGCACGGGTGACACCACTGCTTCGGTTTCCGGTCTGATCCCGGGACAGTACACCGTATCGGTTACTGATGCATCAGGATGTGTTACCACAGCCTCTTCAACTTTGAACAATCCTGCGGCAATAAGTGTTAGTGCAACTAAAACAGATGCTACATCCAACTCGGCTAATAATGGTACCGCTAGTGCAATCGCTTCAGGCGGAACCGGATCGCTCGTTTATAATTGGAGTAACAGCATGACTGGTGCCAATATCACAGGTCTGGCGCCCGGTACCTATACGGTTACTGTGAAGGATGCTAACAATTGTACGGCTACAGCTAATGTTACTGTTGGTGTGAATACAGCCGTAATTGATATTAATGGAAATGTAATGCTTCGTATTGTTCCTAACCCGGCTGATGAAGTAGTAACGGTTTCAGCAAAAGCCGAACAGGTGCAACCGGCAACCATAAAAATCTACAACAGCATCGGCCAGCTAATTAGTTCAAGAAATGTAGCAGCAAGCGATCATTTTGAAGAAGCATTTGATGTGCGCGAATTGTCGTCGGGTGTGTATCAAATCCATTTGCAATACGGAAAAGTTGAGAAGGTGGAGCGATTCCTCAAAAAATAAACTGATCATTTAAATAATAGAATAGAAAATAGATTCATGAAAAATATTGTTGCAGCCATGCTGCTGATGAATGTTGTTCTAAGTAGCCATGGCCAGGGATGGTGCGGAATGAATTCAATGCTCGATAAATATCGGGCGAACGACCCCGCTCTGGAAGCCGCATATCAGAATCGATTGCAGGAAATTCGCCAAATGCAACAAAATGAAGCTGCAACTGGAGATAGAGCATTATCGGATAACATTTATATTCCTGTTGTTTTTCACGTAATCCATAATGGCGATGCCGTAGGTACCGGTGAAAATATTTCAGACGCACAAATTATTTCGCAAATCGATGCTATGAATTTGCATTTTAGTTTAAAGTCACCTGACACCGTATTAATTCCTTCTGCATTTCGATCTTTAGCTGCCGATACAAAAATTCAGTTTTGCCTGGCGGGTTACGATCCAAGCGGCCAGCCCACCACCGGAATCAATCGTTATAATCTCAACAAACCGGATTGGGACGAAAATATGCTGGAATCTATTGTGAAACCTGCTACCCGGTGGGACTATAAAAGTTATCTGAATATATGGGTTATTCGCCCGGGAGATACTATGACCAATGAAGGTGTGTTAGCTTATACCACTCCATCGTTTTGGGGTTGGGGGAATCTCGACGGTATTGTTACGCGCTACAATTGCGTGGGTACTACCGGCGCCTTACAATCTGGGTATCTACAAGGGAAAACCCTTACCCACGAAGTGGGGCATTGGCTTGGACTCAACCATACCTGGGGACCAAATAACGGTGGATCAGCCTCGTGTAATGATGGCGACAATGTGAACGATACGCCCAATCAGTATGATCTTACGCCTTCATGTGCAACCTTTCCTCTAAC
Source organism: Chitinophagales bacterium (assembly GCA_046329575.1). GTDB lineage: Bacteria > Bacteroidota > Bacteroidia > Chitinophagales > LD1 > UBA1941. The sequence goes on from JAXLUJ010000004.1 coordinate 57,706, forward strand.
TGATCAGTGTACAACCACAGCTCCGGGAATTATGTTCATGAACTATATGGATTATCCGCCCGATGCTTGCCGCACCATGTACACGCTCGGCCAATCTACACGGATGCATTCCACGATCGATCAAAATCGAGCTCAAATCAAAAATTCTATCGGCAAGTGCTTTGCCAGTAGGGATGCGGCAATGATAGATATTCAGCATCCAACTGATAGCATCTGTTCACTTGAATTTAACCCGCTCATTTCTTTTAAGAATAATGGTCAAACGAACATTTCATCCGTTACATTTTCTATTACTGTTGATGGAAATACACAAACTACAGTATGGACCGGTCTTTTGGAACCTTTGAGCAAAGTAACTTTGACGCTCAACCACTTTACGGTTAGCGCCGGAACGCACTCAATATCGGTATCGATTACTGATGTGAATGGCAGCGGAAGCGATAATCGCGGCGATAATGACGGGATTACTAAATCGTTCAAAGCGTATGACGGAGGCACTGCTTACACCGTGCCTTTCCGCGAAGACTTTGAATCGGGAATTTTTCCGCCATCTGACTTTGAAATTGTAAACCCTAGCAATGATTTTACCTGGTCGTACTACGAATTTGCCGGAGGATTCGGAACGTCGTACAATTCTATCGCAATCGATAATTCTTCTTCAAGTACTAATAGTAAAGGACGCCGCGATGATTTTCTTACGGGAAATTTCGATTTTACTAATAAGAGCTATGCCAATCTTGCTTTTGATTTGGCCTATTCCAAACGCGGAAATCTAACCGATACGCTTTCCGTTTGGTATAGTACTGATTGTGGTGCACACTGGAACCTGATTTGGAAAGATGGAGGAGTTCATTTGGCTACTAGTACCAAGGGCGATACCATGAAGCCATTTGTTCCTGAAGCGGAAGACTGGGTGCGCAAATCATTTGATTTATCCATGCTTAATGGTCAAAGCCGAGTTCGTTTTATGTTTAGAAATCTTTCCGGCTGGGGGAATGCCGTATATGTAGATAATATCAATGTTGATGGAAGTTTTACGGCTGTTGAGGATGTAAAGCCTGTAATTGAAATTAAGGTACAACCTAATCCTGCCAATCGTTTCGTTAGTGTAAAACTACCGGCAAATTACCCTTACCAAACAATAGATGTTATCGATCTTACAGGACGTATTGTGGCCACTCAGCAAATTGTGGATGCTCTTACCATCATAAGCACCAGCGAGTTAGAAGATGGGGTTTATACCCTTTCCCTTCATGGAAAAGGCGAAAAGCAGGCTGTGAAGATTGTTGTAGCTAAATAATTACATGGCCGCGCGGCGATTGTGCCGGCCTTCCGCTATTTCTTCAATCATTTTTTTGCAAAATGCAGGAAGATCTTTTGGTGTGCGGCTGGTAACTAACCCGCTATCCGTAACTACTTCTTCATCTCCCCAATGCGCTCCGGCATTGGTTAAATCGGTTTTTAAAGAAGGGTAGGAGGTGAGTTTGCGGCCCAGTAGTTGTTTGGTTTCAATAAGCGTCCAAGGGCCATGGCATATAGCAGCAACCGGTTTGCCGGCTTTAAAAATCTGGCTTACAAAATTCACCACATTTTCATCCATCCTCAACTGATCGGGGTTCATTACGCCTCCCGGAAGTACTAATGCATCGTAGTCATCAGCTTTAGCGCTAATTACTGCTTTGTCAACCTGAACCTCCTTACCCCAATTTTTATCTTTCCAGGCCTTTATACTTCCTGTTTTGATAGAAATTATTTCCACTGTTGCACCAGCATCTTTTAATGCGTCGTAAGGCTTTTGAAATTCAGATTCTTCAAATCCATCTGTAATCAAAATGGCTACTTTCTTTCCGGTTAAATTCTGACCCATAACGTTTTTAATGCCACTGCAATAAAACTATGCCGGAGAATGTAACCATAGCACATTGCCTTCGGTGTCGCTAAAGCAGGCAGAGTAACCAATTTCTGCTGACACCAGCGTTTTGGGAACTAAAACTTTTCCGCCGGCAGGAACTACCCGATTCAATAATACACTCAAATTCGTACCTGCGTTCAAATACACTTTTATACCTGAGGCGGCCGGAGTATAGCCGGGACCTTGCACAATTGCAGCACCCACTCCAAGAATTTTGTCAAATGGCAGATAACCAATTCTACCCATTACAGAAGTAGCTTCGGTCATTTGGAAGGCATATAAGGTGTTATAAAACAATTTCGCCCTGTCGAACTGAAGTACCGGTATTTCCACCCAATAAACCGTATGGGTAATGATTTCCATAATTGCATTTTTGGAAAATCACACCAAAACAATGCCCCGAACTAAGCCGTTTCCAGTTCGATGGCTTCTTCGGCCGTATCTTTTTCAACCCGAAGATTTTCAATAATAAAATCTTGCCGGTCTTGAGTATTCTTACCCATATAGTAATCCAATAAACCTTTCATCTCGCTGTCATCTTTGATGATAACTGGGCTAAGACGCATGTGTTCGCCAATGAATGCGCCAAACTCGTCAGGCGAAATTTCTCCCAAACCTTTGAATCGGGTAATTTCACATTTGTTGTTCAATTTCTGGATGGCGGCCTGGCGTTCCTGATCAGAATAACAATAAATAGTTTGTTGTTTGTTGCGAACCCTGAATAATGGCGTTTCTAAAACCTTTACATGGCCGTTACGCACCAGATCCGGGAAAAACTGCATGAAAAATGTAAGTATCAGCAAACGAATATGCATGCCATCCACATCAGCATCGGTAGCGATGATAATGTTGTTATATCGAAGATCGTCAAGCGAATCTTCAATGTTCATGGCGTGCTGCAACAAGTTAAACTCCTCGTTTTCGTAAACAATCTTTTTGGTGAGGCCATAGCAGTTCAAGGGTTTGCCCCGAAGGCTGAAAACGGCCTGGGTATTGGGATTGCGGGCTTTAGTGATACTTCCGCTTGCTGAATCACCCTCGGTAATAAATAGCGCCGTGCTTAAACGGTCTTCACCCTTGGCGTCATCAAGGTGCGTTTTACAATCGCGTAATTTCTTGTTGTGGATATTGGCCTTTTTGGCACGTTCATTTGCTAGTTTTTTAATGCCGGCAATCTCCTTGCGTTCGCGCTCACTCTGCAAAATCCTCTTCAGTAGGGCATCGGCTGTTTCAGGATGTTTGTGCAGGTAATTATCCAGATGCTCCTTCACAAACTCCAGCACAAATTGCTTCATGGTCTTTTCTTCACCAAGCAACTTTTCTGTACCCAGCTTCGTTTTAGTTTGCGATTCAAAAACCGGTTCCTGAATTCTTATGGAAATCGCGCCAACTATAGCCTCGCGAATGTCAACTGTGTCAAAATCTTTCTTGTAAAAATCGCGCACTGTTTTTACAATCGCCTCCCGAAAAGCTTGAAGATGCGTGCCCCCTTGTACGGTGTACTGGCCGTTTACGAATGAATAATATTCTTCACCATATTGATTACCGTGCGATAGCGCCATTTCCAGGTCGTCGCTTACCAAATGTATAATCGGATAGCGTAGATTTTCAATGTCTTTTTTCTTGCTAAGAAGATCGTATAGACCTTTCTGAGAAAGGTACTTTTGCCCATTATAAACAAACGTAAGACCGGTATTCAGATAGGTATAGTTCATCACCATCTGTTCTACATATTCATGCAGAAAATGATAGTTTTTAAAAATGCCGCCATCCGGAATAAATTCTACATAGGTGCCATTCTCTTCTTTGGTCTTTTGAATTTTATGATCCATGGTCAATGCGCCTTTTTCAAATTCGGCACATTTCATTTCGCCTTCCCGAACTGCAAATACCTTGAAATAGCTTGAAAGCGCATTCACAGCTTTAGTTCCTACACCGTTCAAACCAACTGACTTCTTGAACGCTTCTGAATCATATTTAGCACCTGTGTTGATTTGCGATACGCAATCAATAACCTTGCCCAATGGAATGCCACGACCATAGTCACGCACCGAAACTTTTTCTTTCGATACTTGAATTTCCACCTTCCGTCCATAACCCATCTGAAACTCATCGATGCAATTATCTACCACTTCTTTTAGAAGAATATAAATGCCATCGTCCATCGATGATCCATCACCGGTTTTACCAATGTACATTCCCGGACGCATCCGCATGTGTTCGATCCAGTCCAGTGTACGCACATTATCGTCTTCATAACGCGCAGCTACTTTTTCTTTGGCCATACTCTACTCTTTGTTTCAAATTTATGAGGGGAACGAAAGTAAACGCACCTTACAAATGAACAAGCGCTGTTAGTTGTCCATTATTCCACATTTGTGGAAAGAACAATAACCTAAAATGAAATGTTTAGAAACCGCTCCAGTTCCGCAACAATTGCCTGGCGAAGCGGCTGCAGCGTGATGGTTTGTATCACATCGGCTGCAAATGCAAAAGTGAGAATGTTTTTAGCGCTTGGTTCATCAATGCCTCTCGACTTCAGATAAAACAGTTCGTTAGCGTTTACCTGCCCAATTGCCGCGCCATGACTGCATTTCACATCATCCGCAAAAATTTCCAGTTGTGGCTTGATGTTCATGGTTGCAGTTTCGGTGAGAAGCACAGCTTTACTGCTTTGAAACGCATTCGTTTTTTGCGCATCCTTTTCTACATAAATCTTTCCATTAAATACTCCGGTAGCGTCATCGGAAAGTATAGTTTTATAAAGTTGATGACTTTCGCAATTCGGGGCATGGTGATTAATGGCAATGTGGTTATCAACATGCGCTTCGCCAGCTACGCAGGTTAAACCTCTGAGATGAGCCCCGGCATTAGGCTCGCGAAGCGTGGCATGCACGGCATTTCGCAATAGCTTTCCGCTAAGTGTTACCGAGCAGAAATCGAAGTGGGCATCGCGGTCAATAGAAGTTTCGATTTGTGAAATTGCGGTAAGATTATTGCAACCGGTCTGTAACAGATAATAATTGCACCTGGCATTGGGAGCCAAAAAGACTTCTGTTGCAGCATTATAGAAATTTTCTAAACCAGAAGTTTCATAGCTTTCTATGAGTTGTACTTCACATCCGGTTTCACAAATCACCAATTTTCTGCTTTGAAGAAAGTGTTGGCTGGCATCAGCATTCAATAGATGCCGCAGTTTAATGGGAAGTGATAGCGCCTGATTGCTTTTCACCAGTATAAAAATGCCATCTGTGGCAAAAGCGGCATTCAATTCGGCAAAAGGCTCATTCGTCTTTTCCAGTAATTTCCGGTAATGTGCTTCAAAAAGTTCGGTGTAATTTTTTCGTGCGTGGTCAAAGGTACATACCAATAGCGATTCATTCTCGAAAGAAGATGGTTGCTGCAACCTGCCATTTGTCAAACAAATTTCAAAAGCCTCTTCTGTTTTACTCCAGCTTTCTTCATTTGCAGAAACCGGTAGGTTTTCGTTGCTAAGAAGTAATGACTCCGGCAATCGCGATTTGATAGGAGTGTACTTCCAATCCTCATTGCGAACCGGCCATTGAAAAGTAACGTCAGTTTTCAGTTCCGGCACATGGATATTGCCTGCGATGTCCTTCAGCGTTGTCATTTAGCCTCCATGATGTTTTCGTACCCTGATTCTTCCAATTGCAGTGCCAGTTCTTTTCCGCCGCTTTTTACAATATGTCCATCGTTCATGATATGTACTACATCCGGAACAATATAGTTGAGCAAACGCTGATAGTGAGTGATAATTAAAAATGCATTTTTTGCAGTTCGAAGTTGGTTTACACCATTAGCTACAATCCTTAAAGCGTCAATGTCCAAACCGGAATCTGTTTCATCGAGGATCGCAAATTTGGGATCCAGCATAGCCATTTGGAATATTTCGTTGCGCTTTTTTTCACCCCCGCTAAAACCTTCGTTTAACGATCGCGATAGGTACGATTTGTCCAATTCCACCAATTCGCGTTTTTGCTGCATGAGGTTTAAGAATTCTTTGGCTGACAGGGGTTCAAGGCCCTGATGTTTTCTTTTCGCATTAACGGCCGCCTTCATGAAGTTAGTGGTGCTCACTCCGGGTATTTCAACCGGATACTGAAAAGCCAGAAACACCCCTTCACGGGCACGTTCATCAGCGCTCATTTCCAGTAGGTCGTTGCCGTTGAATAGCACCTGGCCACCGGTAATTTCATAACCTTCCTTCCCAGCCAGTATCGAAGCTAAAGTGCTTTTTCCCGTGCCATTTGGCCCCATAATAGCGTGCACTTCGCCGGCATTAATGCTCAACGAAAAATTCTTGAGTATCTCCTTACCATTAATCGAAGCGCTTAGTTTTTTTATTTCAATCATCTCGTGGGTTTTTGCCCTCATTTATGTTTTTAACCTACCGAGCCTTCCAATGAGATACTGAGGAGTTTTTGCGCTTCAACGGCAAACTCCATTGGTAAATGCTGGAAAACTTCTTTACAATAACCATTCACAATCATGCTCACAGCTTCTTCTGCAGTTAAGCCTCGTTGCTGACAATAAAAAAGCAAATCTTCTCCAATTTTGGAGGTGGTTGCCTCATGCTCTACACGGGCATTTTTGTTTTTAATTTCCAGATAAGGAAATGTATGCGCACCACATTTATCGCCAATTAACAAGCTGTCGCATTGTGAAAAATTATAAGCATTTTCTGAATTGCCATTCACCTGAACCAAACCGCGGTAACTATTTTGCGAACGCCCGGCGCTGATGCCCTTGCTAACAATTCGGCTTCGGGTGTTTTTTCCAATATGAATCATTTTAGTACCGGTATCGGCCTGCTGAAAATTATTGGTTACCGCTACTGAATAAAATTCGCCAATCGCATTTTCGCCTTTTAGAATACAAGAGGGATACTTCCAGGTGATGGCGCTTCCGGTTTCCACTTGAGTCCAGCTAATTTTGGAATGCACTCCTTTGCAAATACCCCGCTTGGTTACAAAATTGAAGATGCCGCCCTTTCCGTTCTTATCGCCCGGATACCAATTTTGAACCGTAGAATACTTGATCTCTGCATGGTCAAGTGCCACTAACTCTACCACCGCCGCATGCAACTGATTTTCATCGCGCATTGGGGCAGTACATCCTTCCAGATAACTCACATACGATCCGTCTTCTGCGATGATGAGAGTTCGCTCAAATTGCCCGGTATTTTCAGCATTAATTCTGAAATAAGTGCTCAACTCCATTGGGCAACGAACGCCTTTCGGAATATAAACAAAACTGCCATCGCTGAAAACTGCACTGTTCAAAGCGGCATAATAATTATCTCTGGCGGGCACCACACTGCCTAAATATTTCTTCACCAGATCGCTGTGTTCCCTAACGGCTTCTGAAATGGAACAGAAAATGACCCCTTTTTCTTCCAGCGATTTTTTGAATGTGGTTACCACACTTTCGCTATCCATTACAAAGTCAACTGCAACTCCGGCCAGTAATTTTTGTTCTTCTTTAGGAAGTCCTAGCTTTTCATAAGTAGCTAATAGTTCAGGGTCCACCTCGTCAAGCGAATTGTATTTGGGTTTCTTTTTAGGAGCGGCGTAGTAAATAATATCTTGAAAATCGATTTCAGGAATAACCACGTTTTGCCAGGAAGGGGCCTTCATTTTTTGCCATTGGCGAAAGGCCGTTAAGCGCCACTCCAGCATCCATTCGGGTTCTTTTTTCTTTGCCGAAATAAACCGCACCGTATTCTCCGTCAAGCCCTTTTCAGCAAATTCTTGCTCTATATCTGTTACAAATCCATACTTGTAATCAGATGAGGTAATCTCGTTTAAAATACTATCGCTGTCGGTGCTCATGATGCTCAGAAGAAAGGGGCGCAATAATAGCGGTTTTTCCTTATTTAGACTAACTCTAAAAACAAATTTTCAAAATAGAAGTTCAATCTTTTATTCAATTCGCTGCCAAAAGGTTGGTTTTTACGGGCGAAAGGGAATTAGCTGCTGACAGAGGAATTCTAAAAGTTCGTTGAATGGTTTTATGGTAGAAGTGAGATATCGGTTAGAAATCTGTTGCTTTACAAAAAAAGAAAATATGAAAAGTCCGGTGTTCTATGCCATTCCGCTGTTCTTTTTCTTTATGGGAATTGAGGCATGGTTTGCCTATCTGAAAAATAAGAAATGGTATCGGTTGAACGATTCCATTACCAATTTGTCATTAGGTATTGGTAGTCAGCTTTTTGGAGCAGCCACTAAATTTATGCTCCTGGGGGCTTTTGTTTGGATTCATGATCACTATGCTTTGTTCCAAATCCCGGCAACCTGGTGGAGTTTCCTACTGTGCTTGTTCACCTTTGATTTTCTTTTCTACTGGGCCCACCGGCTATCGCACGAGGTTAATTTCCTTTGGGGAGCTCATGTAGTACACCATCAAAGCGAAGAATACAATTTGTCGGTAGCCTTGCGGCAGTCCTGGATTCACAATTTGATTGCATTCTTTATTTTTCTGCCCATCCCATTGTTGGGTTTTCACCCCTTAACCTTTGGCGTTGCTGCCGGTATTGATACCTTATACCAATTCTGGATTCATACCAAGGCTATTAAAAAACTGCCCTTTGGTTTGGAATATATACTGAATACGCCATCGCATCATCGGGTACATCATGCTGTGAATCCTAAATATATTGATAAGAACCATGCCGGTGTTTTCATAATTTGGGACCGCATGTTTGGTACATTCCAGCCAGAGTTGGAAGATGTAGACATTGTTTATGGCATTACCACACCATTCAAAAGTTGGAATCCTGCCTGGGCCAACCTGCATTATTATGTGGAAATGTGGCGGGCCGCAAGTAAAATGACTCGTTTGGGCGACAAGTTAAAAATGATCGTGGCCCGGCCCGGATGGTTGCCTGATTATTTAGGAGGTTATCAGGCGCCTGCGGAACCTAACAAAGAACTTCGTATCCCTTACGATGCCGATACCAATGCCTGGATGAAAGGATATGCGATTCTTCAGTTCCTGGTGGTACTAATTGGTTCGGTGGCTTATCTCGGTTTTTTTCCAACCATCAGCTTGTTCTACAAGGTAATTTTCTTCTTGATCATTCTCATTAGTATCGTGATCATAGGCGCCATTTTTGAACGCAAAAGATGGATAGCTGCGGCTGAATATGTTCGTTTGATTTTGGTGCTTGCCGGTTTGAATTCATTCTATTTTTATTGGTATAACCACTGGATGACGGTAATGGCCGTAGCCTCTGCATCAGCTTTCACGGTATCGGTAGGTTGGCTTACTTACGGTTTTCTTACCCGGCGAATTCCTTCCACTGAAACCGCTTTTTAAAGCTTTTTGAAAAAATAAAGCCGTAGAATTCCACCATGTGAATAAAATGTGAGCCCTGAATTTTTGTGATTTGGCAATGAGGTGATTATATTTGCAGGTATAACGATCAAAATAATTCAACTTTATAGGTTTAGGGTGAAGGGTCTCGCGAAAGCGAGGCCTTTTTTTTTGACTGTCCTCTCTCGTAAGCATTATCCACAGTTCCTGCCTTACTTCGGAATAACTTTGGCAGTTTTACCTCGAATTTAAATGATATTTGCCCGCAAAAATTAACCGACTCATGCAAAAAATAGCATTGCTGTTCACCGCTCTTTTGTTCGCTTTTTCCGCGTTCTCTCAAGAAGACAATAACGTAACCGCATTCCGTGGAATGCCCTGGGGCGCTTTTCGCGATTCCATGTATGTAAATGGAAAGAAAATTGATTTCTCAAAAGATAAATCTTCACTTCAGCGAAACGCATACATCATCAATAACGACAATATGACGATTGGTAACGTGAAGGTGACCCGTATTAATTACATTTTTAACGATGAGAATCGTTTTGTAAAGGTTTATGTAGAAGGGCCTAAAGATGATGCGGAACAAATGAAGTTTATTCTGGATTATAAATTTGGAGCCCATAAAAACGAAAGCAGGGTAGACAACGTGAACTACAAGCAATGGCTGGTGAAAGACGTTACTTTTACTTTGGGAGAATACGAATTCCTGAAGTTTGAACTAAAAATTGAAAGTAACTGGCAAGCTTCCGAAGCCTATAAGAAAAATACGACCGTAGAAGATTTTTAAATCAAGAGATATGCACGACGCTTCACTGGCGCCCACAACTTTAGAAACTGCAAAACAGTTGGGCCTTCTTCCTGAAGAATACGAAAAGATCAAAACAATATTAGGCCGCACCCCTAACTTTACCGAGTTATCGATCTTTTCCGTAATGTGGAGTGAGCATTGTTCTTACAAGAACTCCATTAAGTGGCTAAAAACACTTCCTCGTAAAGGCAAGCATCTTTTAGTAGAAGCCGGCGAAGAAAATGCAGGTTTGGTAGATTTAGGCGATGGTTTGGCCTGTGCCTTCAAGATCGAATCACATAATCATCCATCCGCATTGGAGCCCTATCAGGGTGCAGCCACTGGCGTAGGAGGCATTCACCGCGATATTTTTACTATGGGTGCACGTCCCATTGCCGCTTTAAATTCGCTACGTTTTGGCGACCTCAAAAATGATCGGACCAAATATCTGCTGAAAGGAGTAGTGAAAGGCATTGGCGATTATGGAAATGCTTTTGGCGTACCTACTGTAGCAGGTGAAGTATATTTTGATCCGGTTTATCAAACCAATCCACTGGTGAATGCCATGAGTGTAGGTATAGTGAAAACCGGTGAAACGGTTAGTGCAATTGCCATTGGTAAGGGTAATCCGGTTTTCATTGTTGGTTCCGCTACCGGTAAAGATGGCATTCACGGCGCAGCATTCGCCTCCAAGGATATTACTGATAATTCGGTAAATGATTTGCCGGCAGTGCAGGTGGGTGATCCATTTCAAGAAAAACTATTACTGGAAGCTACCTTGGAAGTGATTAAAACAGGCGGTATTGTGGGTATGCAGGACATGGGTGCGGCTGGCATAACTTGCTCCACATCTGAAATGAGCGCCAAAGGTAAATCGGGAATGCGAATCGATTTGTCAAAAGTTCCGGTGCGTCAAATGAATATGCACGCTTGGGAAATATTGTTGAGCGAATCACAAGAACGGATGCTATTGGTGGTGAAAAAGGGTATGGAGAAGGAGGTATCTTCCGTTTTTGAAAAATGGGATCTTCACTGCACGCAAATCGGCGAAGTGACTGATGGGCCGGATCTGGAATATTATATGAATAATGAACTGGTTGCTAAAATTCCTGCCGAATGCCTTGTTTTAGGCGGAGGCGCTCCTGTTTATGAACGTAACTATCGCGAACCAGCCTATTTCGCCGGAAATAAACATTTCGATATGCATCAGATGCCCGAACCTGAAGATTTGCAGGAAACGGCAATTACCCTGATTCAATCTCTCAATATAGCTTCTAAAAAATGGGTGGCGGAGCAATATGATTCTATGGTTGGTGTAGTGAACATGTCGGTTAATGCGCCTTCTGATGCCGCTATTATTCGTTTACCCGAAACAAACAAGGCACTGGCAGTTACCGTAGATTGCAATTCCCGATATGTGTGGGCCGATCCATTGATTGGCGCACAAATAGCCGTAGCCGAAGCGGCCCGAAATATTGTTTGCAGTGGAGGCGAACCTTCAGCTATTACCAATTGTTTGAACTTTGGTAATCCCTACATTCCTGAAGTGTACTGGCAATTCGTAAATTGCATCAATGGCATGCGAATCGCCTGCGAAGCATTCGGCACCCCGGTTACCGGCGGAAATGTGAGTTTCTATAATCAGTCAACCGATGGCGGTGCTGTTTTTCCTACACCTACCATTGGTATGATCGGTGTGTTAGAGAACAAATATGACGCCATGACGATTCCATTTAAGAACGATGGTGATTCCATTTATTTGATAGGTGAAAGCCGTGATGATATCAGCAGTTCACAATATGTAGTTCTTTGCCACGGGATAGAAACATCTTCGGCGCCTCATTTCGATCTTAAAGAAGAGTTGGATGTTCAGGCCGCAGTGAAAATGCTCATTCGGGCTAACTTAATTAACGCCGCACATGACGTAAGCGAAGGTGGCTTATTTACTACCTTGTTAGAAATGGCAATGGCTGCGAACAAAGGCTTTACTATCGAAAGCGATGGGAATGTAAGGAAAGACGCATTCCTTTTCGGAGAGGCGCAGTCACGAATTGTAGTAACAGTTGCCGCCGATAGAGAAGATGTATTTCTCAGCAGAATGATGCAAACCAATGTGGAGTTCGCTAAGCTGGGCGAGGTTAAACGCATGCAGGTGGTTATTGATGACGAAAAGTGGGGCAATATTTCCTCGTGGAAGCAACATTACGACCTGAGCTTGGAGTCACAACTGAATTAATGCGGACTGGCGGGTAGTGGCCTACCTTTTTATGACAGCGGTATAAACCAATGTTATGAAAAAGTTCCTTTTGTTTATTTTTTCTCTCTTCTATATCTTTGCGGCCGTTGCTCAGGAAAAACCGGCCGTTCAGTTACCTTTACCGACGCTTGCCAATCCGGATGTAGCGTTAGCCGGTTCTTCCGGGCAACTCTCTCTCCATTATATAAATGTGAACGGAAAAGCTGTACCATTGGCAGCCGTTCAAGATCGGGGTCGTATGGTTGGCGGTATTATTATGACGTCAATTGGTGGAGCGCTCACACTCATTTCCATTCCACTACTTACTGCAGGTACTATTTATCTGGTGAATGGTTACCCTAATCCCGGCGTTCCTGCCGTGGTGGTAGGTTCCGTTTTCGCAGGTGCCGGAATTCCATTACTTGTAATAGGAGTACATCGTATTAAGCAAGCCCGAGGCACGGCTTATCTTCAACCTGTGGTACAGCCAAACTTTGGCAATGCGCAAACCATGGGCGTGAGTGGCGGACTGCGTTTACATTTTTAGATTTTAAATGAAACTAGAAACTATGATGAGCAGGGCTTTCATACGTGAGGATGATGCACCGCGTTTGGATGAAGTAATGCCTACATTGGCTGCCTTGAAAGTTTTCTTAACAAATGAAAACAATGGAATTGCCGTGTATGAAAGAAGTTCCTTTCAACATCCCGAAAATGGTAAGACGGTTTATCAGATGAGTAACGGCTTATCGTATGCGCTGAACGATGAGGGCCGGTGGTATTTTATTGAAGAGAACTAGTAGCGCTTAGCTTTGCTTCCTCCATTTCCAGTTTAGCTTTTTTTCGTGCTCGCCACCATAAAAAACCAATGGTGGCCACAATCAGGTATGGCGTCACAAACATATAGAGCACTCCTTTATTAATTCCGTCGCCTGCTGAGGAACCGTTTTTTGCTGCTTCATCAGCAACCGCCGAGCACATCGCGCATTGCGCCATCACAGCTACGCGAACGAACAAAAGAACCAGTATAAATCCTGTTTTTTTCATTTGGAATTGCTAAGAATAATAAGGTGAAATGAGTAAATAAACGATTACTCCGCTAACCGATACATATAGCCAAATAGGGAACGTAATCTTCGCTAGTTTTCGGTGAGCAGCAAATTCAGAAGTTAAGCCCCGATAAGCTGTAAAAAGAATGAAAGGCAGAATGGTTGCAGCCAGAACAATGTGCGATATCAGCAAAGGAAAATATAAATACCGAATCCAACCTTCACCGCCGAAGTGCGTATCTACGGTTAAAAGGTGGTGCAGAATGTAAGAAACCAGAAATACCAGCGAGCAAATCATTGCTGCCAACATTACATTTCGGTGTGCCTCAAATTTACCTTGTTTCACAAGCACCAAAGCGGTAACTAATAATACACTTACCAAACTATTGATAACTGCATTGGCGGTAGCAAAAACATGTGGATTGAAACCTAAGGAAAGGTTGAGAAGTTTAAACTTTCCGAGGGCAACAACCACTAAAAAAACCGTGATGGAAACGGTTAGAATCAGTTGAGAGGCCAGGCGGTCGTTCTTTGCCAAAGCAGCTTTTATCATAGTTCTTTTCTTTTACCAAAGTTTACCTCTTTCCTTCGGGTTTTTCCTGAAACCGTAGTTTTTCTCTGTTTCCCGAAGTACCAAAACCAAATCCTGCATTAGCTTGTTCACTTGTAAACTATCCGTTCCGTCATAATAACCTCGAATTACCCCGTTATAGTCCACTAAAGTGAGTTTTTCGGAGTGTACAAATGCTTCCGCTCCGTCCTCATCTTCCTTGGCCACCAAATAAAACCCGTCTTTTGCTGTCTTGTAAGTTACTTCTTTTGGCGCACGAAGAAAAATCCAGCGGCCGCTTATGGCGCCATGGGTTTTGGCGTAAGCCCTTAGAGCCTCCAATGAATCGCGGTCAGGGTCAACCGTCATGGATATAATCCGAAAATTTCGATCCTTAATAAAAGCCTGTTGCACACGCTCCAATTGATTGGTCATTACCGGACAAATTCCCGGGCAAGACGCAAAAAAGAAATTGGCTACGTAAACATTTCCTTTCAAACTGTCCAGCTCAAAACGATCACCGCTCGGCATCTGGTATTCGGCATTCGGAATGGTATGATAAACAGAATCCGTGATCTCTTCTCCTGAAGCATCTTTGTATTTTTCAACACCTTCCGGATAGTAATGGATAGGTGCCGGTGGCCGGGGAATTTTGCTTAACGGGCGAAATACGAGAAAGAAAAACGCCGGAGCACCGATTACCAGAAGTATCGCCAATACGCTTAGTTTCTCATTCTTCATAGCGGGCGCAAATGTAGCTTATAAAAAGCGGAATTCTTATGGCAATTTAATGCTATAACTTTTATTAAAAGGAACCTTCTGAATTTTCAAAAAGTTACCTTTACAAAAAAAGAATACGTGAAACGATTTCTGGTAATTGGATTGCTTTTAGCCGGCTTTACAGCATTTTCTCAAAAAAAGGATAAACCCGGATATTGTTTAATGCGGGTTTTCGACGTCAACAAGTTCGCCGCTTCGGGATCGGGATTTATGGGATCCCAAATTCTGATCACCTATGAAAACGGCGAACAGGAAAAGATTGAACTACAATCGTATAGCGAGAAAACTGAGCCTGAAAATCTCAAGATTATCGTTTCTACTCTTAACAATCTAAAAGCCAAAGGTTACCTGTTGATGAGTGCTAACAGTACAGGCGATCAGGGAAATATTGTAACCGATTATATCCTGCTGCGCAACTTTTAATCCAATCTTGTTAGAAAGCGTCGGCTGCGCTGCGTTGAGAAATTTCGTTGGTGCTGTTGAACTGTTTTAATACTCCTAAAACAGTTAAACTGGAACCGGTAGGATACGAAGATGATCCAAAACAAGACGTACTATAATTAAATACTTTCAACGTTCCGGTTCCATCGCTCAAATTTGGACTACCTCCAAATGTTCCGCCACCACCTGAAAACTGAGCATTATTGATCTGCACCAACATACTTTCATACTGATCGAAGTTTAGTAAGAGATCGCCAATGGTAATCACCAATGGTTTTGGTGTTACCGTTCCTAATTTTGTGATGCTGGTTACCTTCACGTTAGTTAACTCCAAAATGCCATTGAAATTTTTGATGGTGCCGCAAGAAGCATTGATGTCAACGGAATCGCCCACCACAAATGGTATGCTGGATGAACCGAAGTATGCTGTAATTCCACCAGTAGCATCTTGAACAATCAGATTGCCTGTTCCAAAATTACTGCACGTGTTATCGGCCACTACTACACCATGAATGTGTGTGCCACTCGGCAAATCATATTGACCAACTAAATTGAATTTTGTACGAATGTCACCAATGTTGGTATTTCCCCCTCCACTAAACACTGTTCCATCACAACGTACAGCACTGGTGAATTGAATATCGCTAGGGTCGCGAATCACCAACTGGCGATCTACTGTAGTAGAATTTTTACGAAAAATTGAGAAAACAGCAGTAATCGAACCCTTTCCGCCAGGAGTGTGGGTGTTGGCAAAGTTAGCATAGCCGCTAGAGCGCACATACATATTCTCACCCGCGCAATTTTCGAGTTGTCGATTAATAGATTGCTTATAAACCTGATCGGAATAGATTTGATCAGCATCGGCACACACAAACTGCACATCGTTAAACTTTACCAATACACTTTGATAGCGGTCAAAAGTTGTTGAGTTCAAATCTGCGAAACTCAACTCTTGTGGGATTACCGGAAGGCCCCATTTTCCTTTGATGATGTAATTAGGTGCATTAATTGAAGGAATGTTTCCAAGCGAAGGATAGGAACCCGTGTTGTCAATATAAGCACCTAATTGTACCATACCGCTGTAATCGCTAATAAAAAGCCCTTTACATTTAATAAATACACGACGCCCAACCGGATAATCGGTAAAGAAACTGGTTTGATCAATCAAAATTTGGATACCACCGGTCGAATCCTGAATTGTAAGAGTCTTATAAAGATTACCGCTTTTGTCGTCGGCATTTACTACACCGCTGATAACTACGCTATCAGGGATCTGAATAAACTGACCCAGTTTGAAATAGGCTTGCTTGAAAGCTTGTATCGACATGGTTGGAGCTACACCAACCGGATCTTCATTTGCGCCGTTTGCCGGTGCATCAAACTTATCTCTTACACAGGAAGAAAGGGCCGCCAGAAAGAAAATGGTGAAGGTGATTTTTACTATTTTATTCATAGATCTTAAAATACGTTTTTTTCAAAAATGTTTAGTTCATGCGAAGTTGAAGTGTTACAAAGAATCCAATTCTCTGCATATAACGGTACTTCGATGCAAATTTGTTTGGATTTTTTTCAAAATAGTCAAAACGCAATTGCTCATTACCGGAAACCACAAAGTTCTGGTTATTGGTCACATTATTGATACTGGCGTTCAGACTTAGATAAAAGTTCTTGTGTGTTTTTTCATAAACCTTACGGAACGTTCTGCTGATTGCCCAACTGTACCCGCCGGTGATGTCCATTGTAAATTGTCCCTTCAAACGTTCCTGATCCCAAATCTGGTGGTACAACGTGCTACCCTTATCAACCAGGTCTATTGCATCTGTTGTACGCCTGATGGGATTGATTTGTACCCACATCCAATCAAAGTAATTGAAATTAACACCTGCTCTCCAATTCTTTGCAGTATATCGGATACCATACGTCATAGCCATTTGAGGTGTTCTGGCAACGTTAAAGCCCTTGAAATATACCGTTTTATCTTTATCAACTATAGCTGCTGTGTTATCTATAGTGATAGTAGCTTTGGCATTATCAATATACTGATACCGACCGATAGATGCTGCCGCATCAATTGATAACCCTTTCCAAACTTTGGCCTCCGCTCCAATTTCAACCCCGTAATGACGGGTAGAAACTTCTGTTAACGAGTAGTTTACGAAGTTTCGATAGTCGTCATGATAAAATCGGTAATTATCAGTCTCGTGCATCCGTTGCATGAAGAAACCGGTCACTTTTGCCTTGAATCGTGGCGAAGTAAAATTGTACCCCAGTTCGGCAGAATAATAATTACTGCTTCTCAGATTGGGAACAACATCATTTCGAAGGGTAGGAGAGAGGAAAGAAGCGCGGAATTCCGGCGATTCGGTTCCCAACATACCATTGCCAAAAATGTAATTGCGTCCGTTAATCTTTACTGTAAATCCGGCCTTGGCTGCATAATTCAAGAAAGAAAGTTTCTTTGAATCTCCCTTGGAATTGTTTAAGAATAAACCGTTCTGGTAAATGCCGGTTCTCCAGAAATAAGAATGCGATAACTGTGCTCCAAAAAAGAAATCAAACCGCTTGAAACGGAAGTAAGGTTGTAGAAATGCTACAGAACGCATGGTGTTCTGGTAAAAGTTATAGCCAAACTCATCCCCGTTTTTAATTAAGCGGTTCGGAGCAGCAATATTGTTTTGTGCCAGAGATGGATTGTCAGGAAAGTCTCTTTCTGCAAATTGGTTCAGATCCACATAAAAATCAGCACCAAGCAAATCCTTCATCACCCGGTAATAACGAGTTTTTTCCCATTGATAAGTGATACCGCCCGTCAGCGAAACTATATCATTGAAACTATGGTTGACCGTCGAATTGAAATTGATTTTTTTGGTATCCTCTACCCGTTCTGATACAAAGTACCGCGCCCGTTTTCCGATAACATCATTTCCTGACACCCCATTTACGTTGTGGATCGTATCGTTACCATGCCGATTCACCTCGTAAAAGCCATCCCAATTTAGTTGACGAGCAGCAGAACTAGAACTTAAATTATATGCAGCCAGTGCACTTTGGGCTGAATCATCAATATTGGATGGCAATAACCGGTAGTAATCCGGTGCCGGATTTTGAACATTGTACCAACCGAGCTCCGATGACTGACTTTTTCCAAAACTAAAGTTCAATCCAGAAAGCAAACTGGTTTTAGGCGTAAACTTGGCTTCATGCGTTAAAATAAAGCTAGGCTCATGGCGGCGAACTTCGTCTGCGTTGCGGATTTGTCCGTTTTGATAGCCCCAAAACGGGTTATAATAGTTGGTTCCTGCCAACTTTTGAATTTCATGCGTAGCGGCGCCGGCTCTGGCATTTTTCGTAGGTGTTCCAAACACTGTTAACGAAATCCAATGTTTATTATGAATCGCTTTTTCTACCGAAAGGAAATAGGCATATCCATCGAAGTACGTCCCCGGTTGATAGCCATGTTGCGCCCAACGCCGGGAAAACGATACACTAAGCGCCCAACCACCTTTTAAATAGCCGGTATTATAGGTAGCCATTAATCTGTTGCGATAACTGCGGTTGGTAATCGTATAAGAAAGTTTGAAACCTTTGCGTTGGTGCCCTGCACGTGTATCTATTGCCGACACGCCTCCAGGAGAACCAAAGGCATTCACGCTTGGTGCTAACCCCACCGAGTTGTCGCGGCTGAGCCACACATCATTTAAACCGCCCCATGCGCCCCAATATACCTGACCATTGTCGGCATCGTTCACTATCACTCCATTCAGCAAAGTAGTGAACTCGTTATTCCCATATCCTCTGTAACGAAATCCTCCCTGCGACATTCGGTAGGAGGCTACCGAAGCAAAAACATCGCGCGATGAAGAAAGCATACTGGAAACATTCTGATCAGTGCTGGCATCATTTACCTGATCATCAGATACGCTCACGGTTGGAATATTATCTACCTGAACATCGGGTGTTTTTGCCTCTTCTTCAGGATTATTGGTATTAACAGTCCAACTCTGAAGACAAGGAAGGATAATCTCCTTGAACGATAAGGAGCCGGTGTCCTGAAGTTCACCCATTCTAGAAAGTGGTAACCTGCGCTCGGCCAACTTTCCAAAAACACAATTACAGTAGCCATCAGCGTCTATGCCGGAGGCCTGTTTACGAACCCCGTCAGCACAAGAACTTATAAAAGATGGTTTGAAATTATTGTCGTTGTAAATCGAAGTATCGCCAGTATCGCCATTTTGGGCGGCAGCGGGAAGAATCGACAGGCAAGCCAGTAACAATAGTACATTTGAAATCCGCATTCGATTTTTTTTGACTGCGCGAAGGTAAATAAAACCAACGCCTGCGCAATAATTGGCCATTAAGACTATGTTAATATCGGATGGAAAGAAATTTAGGGTCGTTGACTGAAATCATAGTGTACACCGATGTTGCTTTCTATTTTAGCGAATCTGCCGCACCGTTTTGAAATGAGCATTCGTTGCAGAAAATCTAGAATTCATGATACTAACAATAGATCTCGGCACTTCTGGTCCTAAAGTTGCCGTTTTCAATATGCAGGCGCAACTGGTTGATGCGGCATTTACAGAAGTGCAAACACTTTTTACTGCAGATGACGGAATCGAACAAAATCCTGACGAATGGATTCGGGCTATTGACGCTTCCTATGAAGCGATTCGGCAGCGAGGGAAGTTCAAACCTTCTGAAATTATTGCGGTAAATGTTACGGCTCAATGGAGCGGCACAGTTCCTGTGGATGAAAAAGGCCGGCCTCTCATGAACGCAATTATTTGGATGGATGCCAGAGGAGCGGAAGAAGCCCGAAAATTGATGAATGGACCAATAAGGGTAGAAGGTCATTATGCTGTGGGCAAGCTGCTTAAATGGTTGCGAATCACGGGAGGTGCGCCTTCAAAAAGCGGAAAAGACTCCGTTTCGCATATTCTCTTTATAAAGCACCATCTTCCACAGATATATAAGCAAACGTTTAAGTTTCTGGAACCGAAGGACTGGTTGAACGCTCACCTTTGTGGGAAAATGGTGAGTAGCTACGATGCCATCACATTACATTGGGTAACTGATAACCGGAATATCAATGCCATAAAATACGATAACGAGTTGGTTGATTTAACGGGAATTGACCCGAAAAAATTACCCGATCTTGTACCTACCAATTCCATACTTGGAACGATATTGCCAGAGATTTGCCAAAAGTGGGGTCTAAATGATGAGGTGCAACTCATTAGCGGTTCACCTGATACGCATAGCGCAGCGGTTGGAAGCGGTGCCGTAAGAGATTATGAAACACATCTGTATATAGGCACTTCTTCCTGGATGATCTGCCATTTACCACATAAAAAGTCAGACGTCTTTCACAATATGGCTACTATTCCCTCCGGATTACCAGGGCGTTACATGGTTATCAATGAGCAGGAAACCACTGGGGCGTGTCTTCAGTTTGCCAGAAATAATATCTTCTTTCCTGACGATGAATTGAGAAATGGTGAAAATCCGGATCAATTTTACAAGATTGCCGATGCGATGGCCGCTAAAGTACCTGCTGGTTCAGAAGGGCTTCAATTTCTGCCATGGTTAAATGGGGAAAGATCGCCTTATGATGAACACCTTGCCCGGGGAGGCTTCTATAATATGTCGTTGCATCACCGTCGCGAACATATGCTTCGGGCCATTATGGAGGGCGTAGCTATGAATAACCGATGGCTGCGGGTGTACTTTGAAAAGTTAATTAACAAAAAGCTGGAGGCGATCAATTTTATAGGCGGAGGCGCTAACTCCGCTACATGGAGTCAGATTCAGGCCGATGTACTGAATCGTCCGGTAAATCAAATGAAGGAACCGGTTACAGCCAATTCCAGAGGAGCCGCACTTTTAGCACTCATCGCATTGAAAAAGATACGTTTGGAAGATGTTTCCGACCTTGTTCCGATTAATAAAACCTTTTATCCGAATAAGGAAAATACGGCAATGTACTGGCGAAGGTTCGAGATTTACACTGAAATTTTTCAGAAAAACAAGGACATTTGGAAAAGGCTGAACGCCCATGTTTAAGATTTATCCACAACCGGCAAATAATTTTTTCGGAGGCGATTGGGAATATCAGTAATTAAATTTACTTTTGCCGTCCCAAAAAAGGAAGAATGCCTACAATTCAACAGTTAGTTCGTAAGTCGCGCACGATAATCCGCGCAAAATCAAAAAGCCGTGCGCTGGATTCTTGTCCGCAGCGCCGTGGTGTTTGTACCCGTGTGTACACTACAACTCCTAAGAAGCCCAATTCGGCGCTTCGCAAGGTTGCTAAAGTTCGTTTGACCAATTCAATCGAAGTTATTGCTTACATCCCTGGCGAGGGCCATAACCTTCAGGAGCACTCCATTGTGCTGATCCGCGGGGGACGTGTGAAAGATCTTCCAGGAGTTCGTTACCATATCGTGCGTGGTTCTTTGGATACCGCAGGCGTGGAAAATCGTAAGAAAAGCCGTTCAAAATACGGAACAAAACGTCCTAAGGCCGGTGCTGCTGCCGCTGCTGCAGGAAAGAAAAAATAAAGTTCAAAAGTAATTGCATAAACAATGAGAAAAGCAAGAGCTCCCAAGCGTTATCTTCAACCGGATCCTAAATTCGGTGATCCAATCGTAACGCAATTCGTGAATAACCTGATGTATGAGGGCAAAAAATCGATTGCCTATGCTGCATTTTACGATGCTTTGGATCTTATCGAAGAGCGTACCAAAGAGAATCCATTGGAAATTTGGAGAAAAGCAATTCAGAATTGCAGCCCTTCGGTAGAAGTGAAAAGCAAGCGTATCGGTGGCGCCAACTTCCAGGTTCCTGTTGAAGTTCGTCCGGAACGTCGTCTTTCTGTATCAATCAAGTGGTTGGTACAATACAGCCGCGACCGTAACGGTAAAACTATTGCCGATAAACTGGCGAATGAGTTGGTTGCAGCTTCTAAAGGTGAAGGTGGCGCGTTTAAAAAGAAAGAGGATGTTCACCGTATGGCCGAAGCCAACAAGGCGTTCTCGCATTTCAAATTCTAATTAAAAATGATACCCTGAGGGGTAAAGGGAGTTCAAATGGGAAAAGATCTGAGTTATACAAGAAATATTGGGATTGCCGCTCACATTGATGCCGGTAAAACCACTACCACCGAACGTATTTTGTACTACACTGGTGTGAATTACAAAATTGGTGAGGTGCATGATGGCGCTGCAACAATGGACTGGATGGAACAGGAGCAGGAGCGTGGTATCACTATTACCTCCGCCGCTACCCGTTGCGCCTGGACGTGGAAGGATAAAAAATACGATATCAATATTATTGATACTCCGGGCCACGTGGACTTTACCGTTGAGGTAAACCGATCACTTCGTATCCTTGACGGTTTGGTATTTCTTTTCTCAGCAGTTGACGGTGTTGAACCGCAATCTGAAACCAACTGGCGTTTGGCCGATAATTATCATGTTGCTCGTTTGGGCTTTGTGAATAAAATGGACCGTCAGGGTGCTGATTTCTTTAATGTGGTAAAGCAGGTACAAACCATGCTGGGTTCTACACCAATGGTAATGCAAATTCCAATTGGAAATGAAGAAAACTTCAAAGGGGTTGTAGATCTGGTAACTAACGAGGCAATCATCTGGAATGAAGAAGACCGCGGAATGACTTATACCGTGATCGATACTCCGGCCGACCTGATAGAGGATGTGAAGCATTATCGTGAGAAAATGCTCGAGCAGGTGGCCGAATTTGACGATACCTTGATGGAGAAATATTTCGCCGATCCAGATTCGATTACTGCCGAAGAAATTCGCGCTGCCGTTCGTCAGGCAGTTATTGCTCAGAAAGTTGTTCCGATGTTCTGCGGATCATCATTTAAAAATAAAGGTGTTCAGGCGGTTTTGGATGCGGTTTGCTCCATTCTTCCTTCTCCTCAGGATAAAAAAGAAGTGAAAGGTGTAAATCCGGATACAGATGAAGAAATCACACGTAAGCCAGATACAGATGGTCCTTTTGCTGCATTAGCGTTCAAAATTGCTACTGATCCTTATGTAGGTCGTTTGGCTTACTTCAGAGTATATTCGGGTGGTTTAGATGCTGGTTCTTACGTTTATAATTCCCGCACCGGTAAAAATGAGCGTATATCACGTTTGTTCCAGATGCACGCTAACAAGCAGAATCCTGTTAACCGTGTAGAAGCGGGTGATATCGCTGCTGCCGTGGGATTTAAAGATATCCGTACCGGCGATACACTTTGCGATGAAAAGAATAAGATTATTCTGGAATCGATGAAGTTCCCTGAACCGGTGATTTCTGTGGCTATTGAACCTAAGACTCAAAGCGATACTGATCGTATGGGCATGGCTCTGGGCAAACTGGCTGAAGAAGATCCTACATTCAAAGTAAGTTTTGATGATTCTACCAGCCAAACGATCATTTCAGGTATGGGTGAATTACACCTGGAAATCCTGATCGACCGCATGCGTCGCGAATTTAAAGTTGAATGTAATCAGGGCGCTCCTCAGGTAAACTACCGCGAGCGTTTAACTAAAACGGTTGAACACCGCGAATTGTACAAAAAGCAATCCGGTGGTCGTGGTAAATATGCCGATATCAAGATCGAAATTGGTCCAATGGACGCCGATCAGGAAAAACAGGAAGGTTTACAATTCGTGAATGATATTTTCGGGGGGGCGGTGCCTCGTGAATTTATCCCTGCAATCGAAAAGGGCTTTAAAGAAGCGATGAAGACGGGTGTTTTGGCCGGCTACGAATTGGATAACCTAAAAGTTCGTCTTTTTGACGGTGGATTCCACCAGGTTGACTCGGATGCGCTGTCATTTGAATTGTGCGCCAAGTTGGCTTTCCGCCACGCTGCCCGCATGGCTGGTCCGGTTCTTATGGAGCCAATCATGAAAATTGAGATTGTAACTCCTGAAGAAAATACAGGTGATGTGGTAGGTGATTTGAACCGTCGCCGGGGTATGTTGGAAGGCATGGAGGCTAAGCTTAACGCTCAGGTTATCAAAGCAAAAGTGCCATTGAGTGAAATGTTTGGTTACGTAACACAATTGCGTACACTTACATCTGGCCGTGCTACTTCATCAATGGAGTTCTGGAACTATGCTCCAGCACCTGAAAACGTAGCAAAAGCCGTAATTGCCAAGAATAGTGGTAAGATCAAGGTAGAAGAGGAATAATTAATCTAAAAACAAACAACGTTCTTTATATGAGTCAGCGTATCAGAATTAAATTGAAAAGTTACGATCACAATCTGGTGGATAAAAGCGCCGAGAAAATCGTAAAAACAGTGAAGTCGACCGGTGCAGTTGTAAGCGGACCGGTGCCATTGCCTACACACAAAAACATCTTTACGGTATTGCGTTCCCCACACGTGAATGCGAACTCTAAAGAACAGTTTCAATTGTGTACATATAAGCGTTTGATTGACATTTACTCATCTTCTTCTAAAACAGTGGATGCGTTGATGCGCCTCGAACTGCCAAGTGGTGTGGAGGTAGAAATCAAGGCGTAGTACGCTATTAATTTATTGGAAATTTATGTCCTGCATTAATTAGTAATGCCGGACCGCTAAAGCAACTATAAGGAACCCGGAGTTCATGCTTTAGCATATCTCCGGGTTTTTTGTTGGATAATATTAAAGATCATTTAAAAATAAAAACATGAAAGGACTAATAGGAAAGAAGGCAGGTATGACCAGCGTTTTCGTAAATGGCGAACACATTGGCGTAACCGTATTGGACGTTACCGGTAATGTGGTAACGCAAATTAAAACCGAAGCTACAGATGGCTACAATGCCGTTCAAATTGGCTTTGATGACAAAAGAGAAAAGTCGACGAACAAGGCGGAGCAAGGCCATGCAAAAAAGGCGAATACCAGCGTAAAACGCGAGTATTTGGAGTACCGCGATTACGATTTCCAAAAGACTTTGGGCGAAGCGGTTGGTGTGGAAACTTTTGTTGAAGGCGAAAAGGTGAATGTTGTTGGTATTTCAAAAGGTAAGGGTTTTCAGGGTGTGGTAAAACGCCATGGATTCTCGGGTGTTGGTATGGGTAGCCACGGTCAGCACGATCGTATGCGCGCTCCAGGTTCCGTTGGTGCCTCTTCCGACCCAAGCCGCGTATTGAAAGGAATGCGCATGGCAGGCCGTATGGGTGGTAACCGTGTAAAAACCAAGAATGTGAAGATCGTAAAAATCATGGCTGAGAAGAACCTGATTCTGATTCAGGGTTCCGTTCCAGGAGCTATCGGAAGCTATGTAAGCATCGAAGCGTAGTGTTCTATAAAGCATATTAAAAAAGGCGTCCAATTGGGCGCCTTTTTTGATTTTATTGATAGCGGTTAAAGTATTTCGAAACTCACATCAGTTAGTCTATCGGAATTTCCGACTTCGCTTTGCCCAACTGCTGTATTTCCCAAACTGCTTGTTAGTATCACGGGCAGAAAGCCACATCATGATAATACCTATAAGAATGGCAATAATCAAAAGAAACAGTTCCATTATCGTTGTATTTCACAATCCATTAATTTTTGCCTGATCGAGTCAGACATTTCCAGTAGTTCGATTCGATGTATTGGGAAGCTCATTGTTGTAGCAACATAAAGCAAGAGATCGTTTAGTTGATAAAAGATTCGATTAACATCAAAACCCGGGGTTAAATCATTTAGATTCTCGTCATAAACAGAAAGAATCTGAAAACGATGATTACTAGATGTGTCGAGCTGTAGTTTTTCCAGATATAGGCGCATATCATTTTTTAAAAATGGCTTGAGAAATGCTATAGTTACCTACAACTAATTCCAACTGATAGAAGCCGGATCGAAGATGCGATAGGGTTACTTCCGACTCAGGATTATGAAGTATAGTTTGGAAGGTTATTTCGCCTAAATAATCCTTGAGCATTAGGTATCCTTTAGTTGCAGGAGAAATCTTATGGTTAACGATAAATACATTTTGATTAATGATCTGAAGCATATCGTTTTCGTTCTACTGCAAAAGACCTAAACGGGTTTTACCTAACCATGAAAATGAAATTAAAAGTTTGTTATTTGTTTGACTTCTAAATCGTCATAGAATCACATCATGTGGTAACTTTGCTATAACCTTCTGATTGTTTCAACTTCAATCAATACTATTGGTTTGTTAACCTCTAGCTAAGTAGCACTTCATTATTGGCCGGCAAATTTGCCCCCAAAATAATTGATATGAAGTCAAGATTTCTTTTTCTAACATTATTGTTCGCGGTTATTGCTACAGCTCTCAATGGTCAGTTAGTTACTGTGTACACCCAGGATTTTGGAACCGGTACTTCGGCTCCGTCTGGTTGGACCACTAGCGGCACCAATGCCCAGTTTGTAACTAGTAGCCCTTCGAACACCTATAGTGGTTTTGAAGCCCCCCCATTTTTAATACAGGGTATTTCCAGACTTTTTGCGGTTAACAATGTTTGAAGTTAAAAATTTATTATTGGTGTTATTATTAGTTCCGCTGTTGCAATGTGGTAAACTCGGCGGGGATTGGCGCGGGGCGAGTTTTCCACTTTCAACAGCATGGCGATAGCCAATCGGACTCATGCCCTGAAGGGCTTCATGAGGATGATGGCTGTTGTAATCCTCCAGGAACCAAGCTGCTTCGCTGCGGGCCTGATAAATGGTTCTAAACGAGTACGCATCCAGCACATCCTCCCGGAAGGTTCGGTTAAAACGTTCTACATAGGCATTTTGAGTGGGTTTTCCCTTTTGAATAAAAGACAGCTTAATGTTGTTCTGCGGTTGATTGCAAAATGATTCCAGCGCATTGCTAATGAACTCTGGGCCGTTGTCTACGCGTATGGCCATCGGCTTGCCATGGCACCAGAAGGCTCTTTCCAGCGTACGGATAACGCGCTTGGCTGGTAGCGAAAAGTCAATCTCAATATCCAGCAATTCGCTGTTAAACTCATCTATGATGTTCAACGTTCTGAACTTGCGGCCACAAGCCAGCGTATCGCACATAAAATCCATACTCCACATTTGATTGGGCGCACTA
Source organism: Chitinophagales bacterium (assembly GCA_046329575.1). GTDB lineage: Bacteria > Bacteroidota > Bacteroidia > Chitinophagales > LD1 > UBA1941. The sequence goes on from JAXLUJ010000004.1 coordinate 84,858, forward strand.
GGCGCAGTAATGGAACTTTTTCACGCACTGGTAACTTTCGCTTGCGTTTGCGCCGCAGATTGAGTTGTAGCGCATCATAAACGCGTTTCACCCGCTTATGGTTCCATGTGAAGCCTTCATTGCGAATACGGCCAAAGTAATAGTCAAAACCCCGGGTTGGCTTTAATTCAGCTAAAGTATTGAGTTTAGCAACAACTGCTGAGTCATCCTTCTTCGATTGATAGTAAACGGCTGCAATGGATATATTCATGATCCGGGCGGCCCGAACCGTACTGATACCCTGCTCTTGTTTGAGCTGGTGTACCAGTTGCCGTTTCTGTTCAGACCCTACAACTTTTTTTCGATGACCTCTTTGAGAATGCGGTGATCTAAGGCCAAATCCGCATACATCGCTTTAAGCTTGCGGTTCTCCTCCTGCAATGCCTTGAGTTGTTGCAAATGGCTTACGTCCATTCCGCCATACTTCGATTTCCATTGGTAAAACGTTGCCCGGCTAACGCCAAGTTCCCTGCAAATGTCTTCGGCCTTCCGGCCTTTCTGTTCCTCATCCAGCGCCTTTACAATCTGCGCTTCCGTGAACTTTGATTTTCTCATAAAACTGAAATTAGTGCTTTCAGTCTGGTTTTAACCTATCTTAGTTTTAGGGGGGGCTTCAGTTTTAGCGCAGGCACCAATATGTCAGATGGAGGAACCAGCGCCGCAACCACCGCAGCTGCCAACCCGGCTGTGATCACTACAGGGAATATTTCTACAACAGGTTATACCGGCATTTCATTTACTTATGGGTATCGTATCAGTTCTACTTCCTATACCGGGACTATTAAATGCGAATATAGTACAGATGGTGGATCCAATTGGACCGTATATAATAACGCAGCTTCAGGTTCTGGTTTGTTCACTGTAACAAGCGGCACGTGGACGTTATTGGCTGCTCAAGCGCTTCCGGCTGCGGCTGATAATATTTCAAATTTCAGAATGCGGTGGACGTTTACTCGTACCAACACCAGTGGTAATTTCAGAATTGACGATATAAAACTGACAGGCACTGCAATGGCCTGTTCCACACCAACTGATATTAGTCTTTTAAGTGCAACTCCTGCCTCAGGCCAGATTACATTAAACTGGACTAATGGATCATGCTTTGACGAAATGCTGGTGCTTGCAAGTACTAATAGCTCGTTAACGAGTACACCAACCGGAAATGGAAGTTTATATACAGCGAATGCCGCTTATGGCACTTCAGGAACCAATGCTAATTTGAATACGGGAGAATACGCCGTATACAAAGGCTCGAGTAATTCTATTGCGGTAACTGGCTTAACGAATGGCACTCTGTATGCGTTCAAAATTTTTACTCGAAAGGGAACTGCATGGTCAAGCGGAGTTGCAATTACAGCTACGCCATTTCAATCGAAATATTTTTGGAATGGTGGTAACACATCAGCCAATCCTGCGAATGGAGGAACCGGAGCCTTTGGAACAGCAAACGCATGGCGGTCGCCGACAGCTAATGGTGCGGCCACTACTTTTGGCTCGGGACTTGATGCAGTATTTGCCGGGACGGCGGGTACCGTTACGATTGATGGTAATTACACTTCTACGAATTTCGATTTTCAAACCAGTGGTTATACTTTAGCGACATCCGATAATACCACAAGGACACTCACAGGACCTATTTCACTTGGAAGTACCAGTCAGCTTACTTTCGGTATAAATGCTTCGAATACTACAGCAAATGGAGGTACATTAAACCTGAATGGCATCAGCGGTTCAGGCACCTCAGCCGTGGTACTTACTGCTAATGCACCTGCCTTGAGTGCTAACAGAATTAATCTTGCAGTAGCGAATGGATCGGTAACTGTACCTACGACTATCAATGGAACGGGAAGTGGTAACGCGGGTTATGTTGCAACTGCTACCGGAATAACAATTAGTGGAAATATTAGTAACAACAGCTCAAACAATACTTGCATAGGAGCTACATCAGGTAACGACATAACAGTTAACAGTATTATTAGTGGAAGCGGAAATCTTCAGTTCGCTGCCGGTAATAGCGGAGGTGCAGGAACAGTAACTTTGCTAAAACAAAATACCTATACAGGGGCCACACAATTTAATCTTGCCCTTTCCGGAACTGTAAAGTTAGGCATTAACAATGCGATACCAACCGGAAGTAATGTGGTAATGTCGTACTCTTCCAGTAATGGCGGTTCATTGGATTTGAATGGCTTCGATCAAACAATAGGGTCAATTACTTCCAACATTTTAGGCGGAACATCAAGCATTACAAATTCGGCAGTTGGCACTGGAACCAATGTGCTTACCATCAGCGGAAGTTCTGCTCCGGCCGCTCTGGATTTAGCTATTAAAGATGGCAGTACAAAAAAGATTGCATTGGTTCGTTCAGGAAGCGGAACAACTGTTTTAAGCGGTGCGAATACCTACACAGGCACTACCACGGTTAGTAGTGGCAGATTGATTATTAACGGTTCATCGGTGGCCGCAAGTTCGGCGGCAGTAAATGGCGGATATTTTGGTGGTTCGGGAACATTTAATGGAAGCGTTACCGTAGCCGCAGGTGCCACTATAAGTGCCGCAGGTACCAATACCGGAAATTCGACGGGATTATTAACAACGGGAGCGCTGACGCTGAATTCGGATGCTATATATGTTTGGGATATTAATAACTGGAGCGGAACAGCAGGCACCTCAAATGGTTGGGATAAAATTTCTTCTAATGCAGCCATAACCATAAATGCTACCAGCAGTAATCCTATTGTTATAGATATTACAGGATTAACTGCCACTAATAACGTTGGTGTAGTGCCAAATTATTCTATTAGCGCCAATAAAACATTTGTGATAGCCTCCGGAACTTCAATCAGCGGATTTGCTGTCAACAAATTTTCAATCTTAACTACAAATTTTGCTGCATCGAATCCATTAAGTGGCGGTATTTGGAGTATTCAGCAAACAGGAAACAATATTGAACTGGTATTTACCGCACCGGCTCCTACGCCCGCGATTAGTATCAGCAGCAGTTTGAATAGTTTCTCAACTTTTTATACCTCGCCCTCAGTTGCTCAAACCTATACTGTTTCAGGTAGTAATCTCACCGGAGATATAAATATTTCAGTTGGTACCGGATATGAAATTAAAACAGGGGCAGGTTCCTACGGTCCAAGCATAACTTTGACGCCTACTGCGGGATCAATTTCTTCTACTACAATCAGCGTACGCCTTACAGGAACAACACTACCACTAACTGCCACAGGTACAATCACACACACCAGCACTGGAGCTTCGCCTCAAACGATTGCTTTAACTGGCGAAGTGTTACCTCGTGTAGTGATTAACGAAATACACTACAACCCCAATGATGCGGCTGGTTATACAGATGCCAACTACGAGTTTCTGGAGTTTTATAACACGGAAAGTTTCGCGGTTAGCTTAACCAATTACACCACTTTCGGTGTTACTCATACTTTTGGAAGTGTGTCCATTCCAGCAAATGGCTATTTGGTTTTGGCGGCTTACGCGCCAACTTATCCAGGAAGTATTCAGTGGGCGGGCGGTTCGTTAAACAACTCCGGAGAACCTATAGCATTGCGTTCACCGGCCGGCAATACAATAGATAGTGTCAATTACGGAATTTCATCACCATGGCCTACCTCTGCAAACGGAAACGGTCCTTCCCTAGAACTAAATGATCCGTTTCAAGATAATTTGTTAGCTGCTAATTGGCATGCTAATGTTTGCAATGATAATGGTACCCCTGGTGCCGCGAATTCCATACCGTCGGGTGTAAGCACTTTGTATAGTGTTGGATCGGGGGCGGCATCAACCGCAGCCATTTGGGCTTGTAGTCCTACCGGAACGGGAAGGACGATTGCGACCTATGGTGGATTTTCAACTGCATTGAATTTAGTGATTCAAAATGGTCATACCGTGGATGTTTCTGCTTCAATAAATATGAAAAATCTAACTGTTCAAAGCGGTGGAGTAATCAGGAGAAATAGTCCGTTAGCAGCTAATATGGCTTATCTGAACATTTATGGAAATTCAGTTGTTATTAATGGAACGCTAGGAATTGCTAATACTTTCGATGCCATTGGTTTTAATATTGAGGCTTCGTCCGTTACATTATCGGGAAATGGAGCCGCGTACATCGGCAGAATCAGAAAATCTGCGGTGAGTGATTCAATTTCTTCTTTAACTATAGATAAGGATATTTCATTGTGGTTCCCTGGAACAGCAATTTACAACAACACCAATGCCACATCAGTTTTCAATGTAATTGTGAATGCCGGACGAACGGTGACCTTTAATAATGGTGCAGACTTATCGATTGACGGTATTTCAGGGAATAATATTTCTCAGGAGCTTTACGGTACCTTTGATGTTTATGGTACCGTAACTGGGTTAGATACGCTATATGCTCGTTCGCAAAATCTGGCAGGCACTAATGGTTTGATCATACGAAATGGCGGTTCCGTTCGGGCCAATGCCGTAATTGACAGTGCGGTTGCTGGCAATGATTTTAAGCTAGACATTAGAAGTGGCGGAACCTTAACTGTATTAGACCGATTTAACGCCGTTCGCGGCACCTTAAATATTCCTTCAGGCGCTTCAGTAATTTTTGTTTCTACAAATGATCATCAATGCGCCATTCTCGATAATTTCAGCACAGGTTTCAGTGGAAGTATTACCGGAGAAGTGAAGGCTCAGCGCTACATCAGCGGAACAGGCACCAATCAGCATTATATTTGCAGCCCTCTTGATCAGCCGGCATTTAGTTCAATGGGTGTATCTTTAACCGGCGTTGACAATGTGGCCGTAACACCGGCCTTAAACTGTTCAGAAGATTCACTGTATTACACTTCTAATTATGGTAATATTTTTGAGTGGAATGAAGGTTTAGTTTCACAAGGGCAGTGTTTTATGAAAGGTTGGGTTGTACGATCGGCTGGCAATATGACGAATGCCAGAGGATATTCTGCATACTTACCGGGAAGCGATAGTGTGGTACTTTCGGGTGTACCGAATCAAGCGAGCAGTTATTCGCTGGCCAACCTAGGTAACCATAACTGGACTTCAGTAACTGCGGAAGGTCGGCCATTTGTTTCAGGGTGGCATTTAGTTGGTAATCCCTACCTAAGCAATATAAATTTGGATAATACCTATGCTGGTTTTCAGGCACAAATTCAAATCTATAACGCCAGCGGTCCGTACAGCGGCACATTTAGCGCTAAAATGCAAGGAGTAGATGCTGTTATCGCGCCTTTTCAGGCATTTATGATTAGAAATCCATCACCCGGAACGATGGCCACTTTTACGGTTAACCGTTCGGAGCAAGTTGCTTCCGGTAGTGCTGTTTTTGGGAAAACAGAAAGCAATGCCAGAGCCTTAAAGCTTTTGGTACATGGCAATGGTTTTGCCGATGCCACACAAATTGAATTTAATGATTATGCTACCGACAATTTTGATGATTCGTATGATGCCAACAAATTCCGTTCGAACAGAGGACAGCCTACGTTATATACCAAAATAGGAGGTGAATGGGCTTCAATAAATTCCTTGCCTACGCCAACTAATGAATTGCAGTTACCCGTTTATTTTGAATCAGGAAGCAGTGGAAGTTTTGCCTTTTCTTTCGAAGGATTAACTGAATTTAGTGAATTTGAAATTGCAATTGAGGATAAGAAACTTTCATCGTTTACAAAATTGAATGATGGAATGAGTTACTCTTTCACTTCCATACCATCAGATGATCCCGCCCGATTTGTACTTCACATCAATTACAAAAAAACTGAAGCCATTTCATCAGTAGCTTCAGATGAAGTAAAGATTTACAACAAAGGAAATAACGTAGTGGTTGTTACGGAGGGGGCTATTCAAGATGTTTCGGTGTCCATTTTCAACTTTATAGGTCAGTTGTTGTATTCCGGTACGATTAGGGGCAAACAAGCAGACTTGCCAATTTCGGAACAAGAACATGGCATAATAGTGAAGGTAACTACCCCATCCGGTAATACAACGGTGAAACTAATTCGCTAAAAAACGTTCTTGCTAAAAAGAAAATTAGGGTTAAAATATTGTGTATCCCCTCCAATCAGGGCGCTCCTTTACCGGACGCCCTTTTTCATTTTAGCTTAACATGAAAACTGCATAGCGCTAACAGCGAATTAAATACCAGGCAACCTAGCAACCATAATTTCGCACAAAAATTTTGTCATGCGTGTTATTTATGCGCTTCTGTGTTTTTTCTTGTGCTCCAATTCTTTCGCCCAAAATTGTTTTTATGTAGATCGGATTTTAGTGGATGCGTGTGGTTCACCGGAAGCAAAAAATGAAATGCTGCGTTTTCATGTGGGTTCCACTCCGTTAAACGTAAATAATTTAACTATCACATGGTTTAGCAATCCATTTCTTGGAATTTGTCAAAATGCTAATACGGCGGCAAAAACAGCGGCATTGAATCGCTCCATTCAAAAGTGCGGATGGCTATTGGAACCAGTGGGTGGTGTGCTACCGGCGAATAAAGAAGTGCTATTGGTTACTAGCGAAAATATGGACACGCTGGCTAATTCGTTTGCAGATCTTCAGGATACCATGATTATTATTTATCAGTGCGGAAATGCGTCTAGCGGTCACTTTAAAAATTATCAGGCCGGAGCAGGTCCGCGTTCTACAACATTGACATTCTCGGGCGCAGGCGGATGTTCGCAAACTGCAACTTATGTAGTTGATAGTTTAGTAAATCCAACTGGCGGCCATAGTGCGGCAGATGGCGCTGCTGTTAGCTTTACTTCAAATGGAGTTCCATCCTATTACAATTCGGGATGTGCCGCTCCTGTTACAGCTATGAGCATTCAGATTTTGAACAATGATACTACTACCTGCCCAGGGAAGAATATTCTATTAAAATCAAAAGGCACCGGCTATCGCTATATCAGCTGGATAGGAGGGAAGGGGCTTTTCTCAAATCCTGATTCTACCCAAACCTATTATACTCCATCACCGTTTGACAGTTATCCTATTTTGCTACAAGTGAAGGCGTTTACCAATTGTCCTTTCGATACCATTCGAGATACATTGATTGTGCAACGTTTTCCAAACACCACTTCAGGCGGTTCCGACACTTCTGTTTGTTCTGGTTTTTCGGTAGGTCTTTTTGCCTCGGGTGGAGTGTCCTATCAGTGGATGTCGTCAGCTTCGCTAAGTTGCCTAACCTGTCCTGATCCCATAGCAGCACCCTTATCAGATACTAACTATTTAGTAACGATTACTGACGTCCATCAATGTTTGTATCAGGATACTGTTTTTGTAAAGGTGAATCCCATACCAAACTTATCGGTTTCACATGATACTACAGTTTGTAACGGTAGTACATTAGTTTTAAATGCGCAAAGTTCTACAGGCGTACTTTGGCTCGGTGCCGGCTTAAGTTGCAACAATTGCTATTCAACAACATTACTAGTTACCGGTTTCACTTCAGTGTATGTTACTACTGTAGGCCGTTGTGCCATTCACGACACTGTTGATATTGAAGGTTTAAATGTTTTAAACCCTTCTGTTAGTATCCAGGCATCAACTGCTTCAATCTGTTCCGGCGAGGCAATTACTTTTTTGGCCGACACGGTTTCTGTTGGCGTGGGCGTAACCATTGAATGGCTTAAAAATAATATTATCGTACCGGGTCAAAATCAACTGAGTTATACTGATTCAAATTGGAATAATGCCGACAGCATTCAATGTAGGGTTACTACAACCGCTTCCTGTGCATTTCCTACAATGGCCATCTCCAATCGCATCATCATTCAGGTTTCACCCAAAGTGATTCCTTCGATTTTAATTCATGCCGATTACGACACCATTTGTTCAGGAAACAGCGTCACATGTTCTGCTGCCATTCAAAATGGCGGCACTGCTCCGGTTTTAAACTGGTACCGAAATGGTATAACTGTTGGCAGCGGAAGTACATATTCTTTTAACGGTTTTCAAGATGGCGACAGTGTATGGTGCATCTTAACCAGCAATGCAGCCTGTGCTAATCTGGTGAATTCCAAAAGCAATGTGCTGGTTATTCATGTGAACCCGATACAACATACAACCGTTTCGGTTGTAGCAAATCCTGTGCAGGTATGCCAGGGCCAACTTGTTAACTTTCATGCCAGCGCGTTCAATGCAGGTGTTACGCCTCATTTCATCTGGAAGAAAAATGGAACTACGGTAGGTTATGATAGTTCAGGATATTCTGACGCCGGGTTGCTGCCGGGCGATAGCATTTGGGTGGAAATGATCAGTTCGGTGAATTGCGTTAGTCCCTCTACTGCTATTTCTTCTAAATCAAGTGCGCTTGTTCAGCCGCTAGTTACGCCAGCCATTAGTATTGATGCCGATGATACTATCTGTGCCGGCGCAACAGCTACGTTTAGCGCCGTTATTTCAAATGGCGGACCAAATCCAATGATTATTTGGACCAGAAATCATAACCCGGAAGGAAGCAATTCCTATACCTTCTCCACTTCAGCTATAAATTCAGGTGATCAAATACAGGCTATACTTATTTCGAATGAAATATGTGTTGTTTCAGATACTGTTAATTCTAACATTAAACAAATGACTGTTTTGCCGGAACTCACACCATCGGTTGTAATTGAAGGCGATACAGAGATTTGTTTTGGCGATAAACTGCATTTAAAGGCAATTGCCACCAACGGAGGATCGAATCCAATTTTTACATGGCAGAAGAATCATGTGATAGTGGGGAATCAGTATGTAATTGATATAGCAGATGTATATTCCGGCGACAGCATTAATGTGGTATTGCTCAGCAATGCTTTTTGCCGTTCAGCGTCTTCCGTAACTTCTGCTGTTCTTTTGCCTGTAGTACATGCCATACCCAAAGTAGAAGCATTTAGCGATACATCAGTTTTTATAGGGGAAAGTGTGGTACTACGAGCAACCGGTGCGTTGCAATATCAGTGGACCCCATCTGAAAGTTTAAATTCTGCTTTCGGTAACATGGTTGTTGCGAGTCCGTCGGTTTCTACGGTGTATTTTTGTGAAGGCGTTGATGAATTTGGATGCAGAGGCACCGACACGGTAAGAGTGACAGTGTTACACAAGCCAAATGAGGACACTGCATTATTTGTTCCCACGGCATTTACGCCGAATCGTGATGGGCATAACGACGGTTTCAAAGTAGTTAACTCCTGGATGTTTCGAGAAGTAAAATGTCATATATATAATCGTTGGGGTGAATTGGTTTTTGTATCGGATGACGCTGATGAAAGTTGGGATGGAATTTATAAAGGCAACGAACAACCCTCGGGCGTTTATGTGGTGACTATTGACGCTATCTCTAATAACCTGAAACAGGTCCACTACTCCGGAACGGTAACATTGCTGCGTTGATTTTTGAATAAAAGATTAAAAGATACGTAACATTCCGATAGCGCAGTGATGGCATTTTTGCAGTATGAAATGGTTTCGTTATTTCTTTTTTATTTCACTATTAACCGGTTGTACCAAAGATCGTGTATCGGAGCTTACCGAAAAATTACCACCTCCGCAAATTCCAACTGATTCTACCCACATCAATTTTCATTCGCTTTTTATCAATGAATTTTTAGCTAAGGAATCAGCGCCTAATGATCCTGATTGGGTAGAAATATACAATCCGTACAGCAGTACGATTACTATGCTTAGCGGCAGGTGGTTTTTAACTGATAGTTTAGGACAGCCTAATAAATTTCAATTACCGGCCATAGTACTGCCAGCAAAAGGTTTTGGCGTAATTTATTGCGACAGCGGCGACTCGCTGGATGGATCAGGCGCAGCACATGCAAATTTCGGACTGAGTTCAAAGGGTGAAGCGATTGGACTATATTATAAAGATTCAACAGGAAGTTTGGTACCTGTTGACAGTTTTACATTTGGAGCCCAAAATGCAGATGTAAGTTTTGGCAGAATACCCGATGGCGGTTCAACGTTTCAATCATTTTCTTCTCCAACTAAAGGTCAACCTAATCATTAATGCGTTACTTACTTTTTCTGGCAGCAATTCTATTTACAACAAAATTGCCGCCCGTGGTTAAAATAAAAAAGGAGCGTGTTTGCAACATTCGGGTAGCTGAACCATCCGATATTTGTTACTCGCCCGCTACACATACTTATTTCACAGTTAGTGACAATGGCTGGCTTTATGAAATCAATGAAAGTGGTCAAACTTTACGCAAGTCTCCTTTTCACGGAATGGATTTTGAGGCAGTATGGGCTGATAGCACACAATTGTATGTTAGTGAAGAATTATCGAGGCTCATTCTCACATTTGATCTAAAATCATTAGAAAAAACCGGTAGCTATAAAATTCATGAAAGTGGAGCACGAAATAAAGGCATTGAATCAATAACCTGGAACGCTGCTAAACAACGATTTTTAGTAGCATTCGAAGGTGGGCCTGTACGATTGCTGGAGCTGGACCGGAACTTTCAACGGGTGAATGATTTTGAGCTAAAAGTTGCCTCTGATATTTCAGCTGCAACTTATTTTAAAAATAGTTTGTTTCTGCTAAGCGATGAAGATCGAAAGATCTTCCAGCTTAATCCAATTACTTATCAATTGGAACGCATTTGGGAGATCAATGTGTTGAATCCTGAAGGGTTGTGTTTTACTCCTGAAGGAAATCTATTAGTGGTAAGCGATGACTTACAACAACTTTATGTTTATCCAAAAATATTACAATGAGGAAGTCCACTTTGGTACTTTTTCTTTTTTCGTTTGTTGTTGCACATGCACAACTTACAATAGGTAACGAAAAACATGTTTTAGAAATTACCGGATCCATTTCAGCTTTTGGCAACATCCGAATTTATAAACCCGGGGAGAAGGCTGACAATAATGCGTTCCAACTACGCGATGCTACTTTGCAGTTAGAAGGCCGTTACAAGAGTTGGTTAGAATATGAACTACAATTCAACTTTGCACAAATTCTCGCAGCTTCAGCCGATCCGGAAAATCCGGCTCTAATGGATGCTTATCTTCAGGTAAATGCACCGAAGTTTTTTTCATTAAGGGCAGGGTATGGAAAGTTACCATACTCCCGCGCCAATCTCACACCGCATGTATATTCACTTTTTTACAATCGATCCGAAATTTCGCGTGGTTATATTTTCCCGCAACGAGATGTTGGCCTAACCTTACAAGGTACATTTTGGAAACAACGGTTAAACGTATGGGCCGGGATGTATAATGGCATGGGTGAAATTTCCCTGAATGGTAAAAATGATATGAGTGGAAAATTTATGTACATCGGCCGTGTGGAACTTTCGTATCCTATAAAGAATAGATATACTGAGATCGAACAGTCCAATTTCCCATTACCTGTTGTTACTATTGGCGGGAACTTATCATATGTTGAACGAACCAATACTGTTATAGACCAATATCAACTTAATGTGGTTGCCGGGAAAAAATTTGTATACGGCGGCGATGTTATGCTGAAATATAAAGGATTGTCAATAACCGCCGAATTGCATCAGGCACGCTATAACCCTACTGATTCCGCGCGTTTTTACGGTTTGCCAACTAACTATTTTCGCGCCGGAGGCTATTTCATTCAGGCCGATTATTATATCCGCTTCCTGAAATCGGCTGTTGGGTTACGATTAGATGAAGTGAATCGTAACGATCTGGTTACCGGAGATGAAAAACGATTAACCGTTGCAGCGGCCTATATGCCAATGGGAACAAAGTTGATGGTACGTTTCAACTATACGCGGTTATTCAATAATGAATTTATTCCTGGAGTTTCTGCACCTAAATGGACCGATCAATTCCGCTTTGGCATTCAATATCTGTTAAAATAAATTGTATGAAGAACATCATCTTGAGTTGCTTAACTCTATTCGCACTTTTTACGAGTGCACAACAAAGTGTTTTGCGCATTAATGAAGTTCAGTCTAAAAACAATCTGGGCGACACTTCGGAATTGGGAAAACATAGTGATTGGTTCGAAATTTACAATCCCGGTAACGCTGCGGTGTCGCTCTGGAAATGTTATGCGAGCGATGACGCCGGCTTGCCAACGAAATATCAGTTTCCGATCCTAAACACAATTACTATTTCTCCACATCAGTACTTAAGGGTTTGGGCCGATGATACCGTTTCTGGTGTCTCGTTTCATGAGCCGCACACTCCATTCAAATTTTCAAGCTCGGGCGACTTTATAAGCCTATATGATTCGGCGTTGAGCCTAATAGATAGTTTTAGCTTCGGTGCAATTGGACCAGATTCTTCTTTTGGGCGATGTCCGGACGGGGGAAATACCTTCCGTATTTTTGCTGTTCCTACTCCCGGCGCGGTGAATTGTGCACCATCAGGCATTTATGATTACACATGGCCTGAGTTACAAATTGTTCCCAATCCTGTAGAAAATAAATGCGTAGTATCTTTTAAAGAGTCGGTAAAGGGGAGGTTTCAACTTTTCAATTCACTTCAGGTAATGGTTGTAAATGAGTATTTCGAAACCACGAAACCCATTGATTTATCAGATTTACAAACCGGCTGGTATTACGCGATTGTAACTATTGGCGATTTAAAATTCGTTAAGTCTATACTCAAAAACTAAATGCAATTTAAAACTGCCATTTTTGAATTGTCGGGTACGCTTATTTATGACGGACGTGAGGATATACAAGCGGCCATCCGTGCTTTCCGCTCCCAGGGTTTTTCCGTGGAACCGCACGTTATAGTACCTATGCTGCCCGCTTCGTTTCAACAGCATTGCGACCATATCCTGTCAACCCAATTTATTGTTTTGGATCTTCCTGTAAGGCAAGAACTGGTAAGGAAAATTACAGCTCAATTTCATTTGGAACTTATTCATCACTACCGCTATAATCCTGAGATTTACGCAGTACCTCATGCTGAATATCTTCTTGATATGATGCGAAAAAAAGGAATTCAAATTTGGGTTGTTGGTGGGTTTAACCAAGAAGTTTATTTGGAAGTTACAAGGAAGTTTCAATGGCTTGATAAGCCATACATTCAATTTTTATCATTTTTCGATTTAGATCAACACCGAAAGTCAAAAGACCGCAATGCACCTTCACTTCAATTGAAAAATACCGCATATTTTACTACTTCATCAATGCCACAATCACGTTTAGCCGATTTAGGTGTTGTTTTTGAATTGCAAGGCAGCAACTCAAAAGCTTCCTCTTCCGGAAACATAAGGCGTATTGGGGATTTGCTGGAGGCCAGCCGATTTCTTTAAACAAAATTTAGCTAACCCAACCCGAAACATCATTAATTTAGTTGTAAAATATTGATGATGCAAAATCTGATTATACTAAGTGTGTGGCTTGCTAACTTTGCATTCCAGGCTTCTCATTACCCAGTTCAAAAAACCGATGCCGAATGGAAGAAACAATTAACTGCAGAACAGTTTGAAGTAACCCGGAAGGCCGGAACGGAGCGTGCCTTTACCGGGGCGTACTGGAATAATCATGACGCGGGTATTTACTATTGCGTTTGCTGCCATCAGGCCCTCTTTAGCAGTGCTACTAAGTTTGAAAGCGGAACCGGCTGGCCGAGTTTCTACCAACCGCTCCTCAAAAAGAACGTGGAAGAAAAAACCGACAATACTTTAGGAATGAGCCGCACTGAAGTGCGCTGCAGCAGATGTGGTGCCCATTTAGGCCATGTTTTTGACGACGGTCCCAAACCTACAGGGCTTCGCTATTGCATGAACTCTGCTGCATTGAAATTCGAAAAGCAATGAGGGTGTAAATAGTATGAAAGGCAACTGGTGCCTTGCGTAAGCGGGCGCCGCGGAAATCCTTTTTTCGCGGCCTCATTATCTCTATTTTTTGATGGCGCTTAACTGGCCGCGAAAAAAGATTGCAGCAAAGCACGCGACCCCGAGCTACCGCCATATTATGAAAATTAGACTATAGCCGAATGCGAGGGGTTACGCCCTATACAACGTTGCTCGGTTTTACCCAATTCCATTACCTTAGCGCTAATGCCTGAAATAGTCCATAAACATCCCCTGGCCACACGCTGGTTTCACTGGGTGAACTTTCCTGTGCTCGCTATTATGATTTGGAGCGGCCTGCTGATTTATTGGGCCAATCATATATACAAGATTCAGATCGGTGAGGTGGAATTATTCCATTTCTTTCCAAAACCGTTCTTCAATGCCTTACATATTCCTCACCGCTTGGCCGAAGGTATGGCCTGGCATTTTGCGCTGATCTGGATATTCACATTCAATGGTTTAGCCTATGTGCTTTTCACCATGTTTTCCGGTCAATGGCGCTATCTTTTTCCGCGAAAAAGTTCTTGGAAAGAATCATGGGCCGTAGTGCTTTACGAACTGCGCATCCGAAAATCACAGCCTGCCTTTTCAAAATATAATGCCGCACAGCGAATCGTTTACACGGCCATTATGATAATGGGTATGGGTTCGGTAGTTTCGGGTTTTGCGATTTACAAACCGGTACAGTTTTCATGGATGTGCTTCATGTGTGGCGGTTACGAAAATGCGCGATTGATTCACTTTGGGTTAACCATTGGTTATGTGCTTTTCTTTGTTGTTCATGTGGTGCAGGTGATGATTGCCGGTTGGAACAACTTTCGCTCGATGGTTACAGGATATTCTATAAACGAGAAAAATGAAGGCAATGGAAGATCCTGAAATGAAACGCGAAAAGCTTACGAGTCAACAGTTTCGCAGGCGCAACCGCGGCTATTTTGTTGCCTTTATTATCTTCTGGCTATCTATTTTTGCACTTTGGAGATTTATTGCTCAAGCGCCTTATGATAATCAGGTGCGGCAACCTTTACGAAAAGCGCTGGCGGCCAATGAGCGGCTCTTTCAGGCATTTTTTGATACCTGCAGAATGGCGAAGCAATATCCTTTATCGGAAGCCGTGAAACGAGTTCGTGTAAACGGTAACTACGGTTTGAGCGATTCCGTAAGCGAATCCGATTGGCGATTGCTGGTGATCAAGAACAACGGCGATACGCTGCGTGTTTCGCTTAACGAATTGAAGCAACTTCCCAAAACCGAAGTCATCTTTGACTTTAAGTGCATTGAAGGCTGGAGTCAGGTAACGCATTGGGCAGGCGTTCCGGTAAAAACATTTTGCGAACATTATCATTTAGATGAGGAAGTGGCGCTGGCTTATATGGGTTTGGAAACGCCGGATGGCGGCTATTATGTGGGCATTGACAGGAAAAGCGCCATACATCCGCAAACCATCTTATGCTATGAAATGAATGGAAAACCATTGCCTCTTAATCAGGGTTTTCCGCTTCGGCTCATCATTCCGGTTAAGTATGGTATCAAACATCTGAAACGAATAGGTGTAATGAAGTTTAGCGCACAAAAGCCGCGCGATTATTGGGCCGAGCGTGGTTACGACTATTATGCCGGGCATTGAACAAAAATTGCAAAAAGCAGAAAATCGAGCCACACATTTCGTATCTTTGCAGCAGTTCTTTCACAACACTCGGGGCAGCCAGGTATAGACGGGAAGCCTGCAGGGTAAACGGGCATGCAGAGCGTGTGTAGTAGCTCTTTAATCCATTACATGAACAATTTTAATTGGCGAGAATACTTACGCCATGGCTGCTTAATCTAACGATTAACCACCATTTGCTCCGCGCTTGAGGCACCATACACAGCGCGCTTGCAATCAAAACCTGGTGATGTACGGCTGAAGGTTCATCTTCTTCATCCAGTATAAATGATAGATGTAAGAAAACGGTAGCCGGGTTACTTAGACGGCCGCTTTCCGAAAATCAATAAGTAACTAAGCGTGTAGAACGTCTATCTTTCACTTATCCGGACGTGGGTTCAACTCCCACCTGCTCCACATTTAAAAGTTATTAGGGCAGTTGCAGGCCTTGCATGACTGCGCTATCCCTCCGGCGCGCAGTCGTTTCTCCCTCGCACTGCTCCCTACGCGCACCCTTCCAGTACCTACCGCGGGCAGCCTTAAAAGCGTTGCTGTGCCTTCGTTCGAGGGCAATTGCGAATTACCAATTACGAATTACGGAATTACGAATTACGGTTTAGACGTGTGTAGGCAAATCCGCTCTCGTAATTCGGAATTTTTCATTCGTAATTAATCCGTAGCTTCCATCTTCCTCAAAACCAACTGGCTCAAGCCTCGTGCGGGTTTTACTGCATGGCTAATTTTAAATTCCGATTACTTTCGTTGAATGTTGCGCAAGAAAATTTTATTCATCATCAATCCCATTTCGGGTGTTTATGGCAAAGAAGGCATACCTGAAAAAATAGCCAAATACCTCGATTATGTGCAGTATGATTTCACCATCCGTTACACGCAATACGCCGGTCATGCCACCGAAATTGCCCGCGAAGCGGTTGCGGAAGGTTTTGAAGTAGTAGTAGCAGTGGGTGGCGATGGTTCCATCAATGAAGTGGCGCGCGGGCTCATAAATACAGAAGTAGCGCTGGGCCTGATTCCTTATGGCTCGGGCAACGGAATGGCCGGACACCTCAAAATTCCGGTACGAAACGCACAAAAAGCCATTGAAACCATCAATTCAGGTAAGGCAGTTCATATTGATGCCATTCAAAGCAATTACGGTCCCTTTTTTAGTGTAGGTGGGTTCGGTTTCGATGCGCATGCAGCACGAAGATTTCGAAGTCAGGAAATTCGAGGATTCTTCTCCTACTTTTTGGCTACCCTTCGCGAAATTCTTTACCACTTTAAGCCCACGCAAGCCACCATTACCATTGATGGAAAAACCATTGAAAGGGAAGTGTTCCTGTTTACGGCATTCAATAGTAGTCAGTATGGCTATAAATTCGGGGTTTTTCCTGCAACCAGCATGCACGATGGCGTGATGGATGTGATTGTGCTGCGCGCATTTCCCCTAAAGCGATTGTTCAGCATTGTAGCTAAACTGGTTTTCAAACGGCCCGACCTTATTGAAGAGGCAGAAAGTTTTCGTGCCCGTCACATCCACATTGCAGCCGCTGCGAAAAGAGTGTTCCAATACGATGGCGATCATTTTATTTATCACGACGATATAGAAATGGAAGTGGCACCGAATGCGCTGAAAATCATTGTGCCGGCTGATTTACATGCCTACTAAAACGTTTTTATGAAAAATAAAGTAGTTTTTAGCACCAATCCCGATTTCAAACCGGAAGAAGAAAATCTGGAAATAAATACACCGGAACCTGCGAAACAATTGTTGTACGTATCGCTGCAGCGTTTGGGCGGCGGAAAGATCGCAACCGAAATAACAGGCTTTGTGGGCAGGGCTGTTGATTTAGAGATTCTGGGAAAATCGCTCAAAGCTAAATGCGGTGTTGGAGGCGCCGTAAAAGAAGGGCGAATTGTGATTCAAGGGGAAAAACGCGAACAAGTGATTGCACTTTTGGAAGCCGCCGGATACAAGTGTAAAAGGAAGGGTGGTTAATTTTGTTCAAGAAAATATCAGACGGGCTTGTTCAAAAAATATATTTGTTTATAATTGCCCGTTTTAGAAGAACAACTACTTAAGATGGCTCGCAAAAAATATAGCTTAGAATATATCATCCGCTCTTCACCGGCAATTTTGTTCGAATTTGTTACCAATCCATCGAATTTGGCGCAATGGTTTTCTGATACCTGCGATGCCAACGATAACTTTATTGCCTTCGGTTGGGGTGGTTCAAACGAACAGGCCGAAATTCTGGAGTACATTCAGGAGGAATTTGTAAAGTACCGCTGGATTGACGGAAAGAAAGACGAATTCTTCTCGTTCCGTATTTATAAATCAGAGATCGCCAACGACACTATTTTGGAGATCACCGATTTTGCCGAGGAAAAAGAAATCAAAGATCAAATGCGTTTGTGGGACAGTCAGATTGAGGAGCTGAAGCATCAGTTAGGCGCTTCTTAACACGCATTGGCAATTTCTTGCGTTAATATTGCAGATGGCTTCCATTAAAGGTCTTGCTGCTATCAATGAACGGATTTCTGATTTTTCGGAATACGTTGGTCAGTTGTTAGGCAGTTTTGAACTTAGCCGTAAATTAGGCTTAAAGCGGCTCGACTGGCTGCTGATCAAAAGTTTTATTGGCCCTTTTGTGCTCACTTTCTTTATTGCCTTGTTTGTACTTATCATGCAATTTTTGTGGAAGTACATTGATGATTTGGTAGGGAAGGGGCTAAACACCTGGATTCTTATTGAATTGATCTTTTATGCTTCTGCGCGTTTAGTGCCAATGGCTTTGCCGCTTGCCGTTCTACTTTCCAGTATCATGACGTTTGGTGCATTAGGCGAACACATGGAACTGACGGCGGCAAAAAGCGCCGGCATTTCATTGGTACGAATGATGTTTCCGCTTGTGGTGCTTGTAGGGTTGATCAGCGTGGGTGCGTTTTTCTTTTCCAACAATCTGCTTCCGGTAGCCAATTTGAAATGCGCCACACTGATTCACGATATTCAGCATCAAAAGCCAACCGTGGCCATTAAAGAACATATCTTTTATAACGAAATCGATGGATTCAATTTAAGAGTTGAAAAGAAAGATCCCGATGGTAACGGTTTGCATCAGATTATTGTTTACGATCACACCAGTGGCCAGGGCGCGGACCATATCATCATGGCTGAAAAGGGCATGCTTACACAAGACGAAGCCGCTATGTCGTTAACCTTAACGCTTGAAAATGGAAATCAGTTTAAAGATGTGAAGCCCAAAAATCCTGAGGAGCAAAAGTATGAAATGTACCGTACTCATTTCAAAAGCTGGGAAAAGAAGTTTGATCTTTCGAAGTTTAAGTTATCGCGTAGCGATGAAGGATTTTTTAAGGATATGAAACAGATGATGACTTTATCGCAGCTGCGTCAGCAACTTGATACCATCAACATGGAAAAGGAACAACAGCTTAGCAGTTTAAGAAACTATCTGCAGCCTTATTACGGCTTTCGGAAAACGCAACTCGATTCGCCAAAGGTTCACCTGAAGGTTTCGCCGGAACATTTTGGCAGCATGGAAGAAGTGCTGAAGAAGTATGATCGTAAAGAGCGAATTGCAGTGATGGAGCGCGCCATGATGCAGGCAAGGAATGTGAAAAATTATTCTGAAATCGTAGATAACCAAATGGGTTTCAAGAACACGGCCTGGGTGGCGCATATGATCGAAGTGTACCGAAAGTTTACTCTTTCGGTGGCATGTTTGGTTTTGTTTCTTATTGGCGCACCCCTGGGGTCAATTATTCGCAAAGGAGGATTGGGGTGGCCCTTGTTTTATGCCATAGTCCTATTCATTGTGTATCACGTTTCATCAATCATAGGCGAAAAAACCTCTGAAAAAATGGTGATCTCGGTATTCTCCGGAATGTGGCTTTCAACCTTTATTTTGCTGCCATTAGGCATTTGGCTCACCATCAAAGCTGCCCATGATTCCAAGCTTTTCAATGCTGATTTTTACGTTATCTGGTTCAGGCGCATTTTTAAAGGGCGCCGCCCCGTTCAAACTTCCAAATGATGATTAACGGCACGGATGGCGCTCTGTAAACGTGCTTCAGCCTTACCTGATATAATTTGGTAAGGCAGGTGGAGCGCTTCGAGATTTTCCCGGAAACGTTCAAAAAGCTGATGCCGGTCGTGTTCATTGTTCCGCAGCAGATCAGATTGCCAGGGCAAATCGGTTTTCAATAACAAATGGAAACTATAGTGCCGTTGCTGCAATGCGTTCCATACAAAATCCGGAACTTTCCAACTATAATATTCCAGCCAAATTTTAAAGTTCAGCATATCCGTATCGCAGAACAACAGCTTTTGCGCCTGATGTTCCAAATTCTTTTCGGCCTCTAATTGTTTCTGCGCTAAGTAAATCACAATTTCTTCATTGAATTGATTGCCGTTCGCTTCAAGAAAATGACGGGCAAATTCCGGTACGAAAACAGTATGGTAAACTCCTGCCAATTGCGCAGCAAGAACACTTTTGCCGGTGCTTTCAGGTCCGGTAATTGCAATTCTATTCATACTACCTGTTTTCTCCACGAATAATAGCCCATTGCAGCAAGAATGGTATAAAAGGCAAAAAGAAGCGGATAGAGAATTCCACCTTTGTAATAATATAATACCATGGCTAGTGGGTTGGCCACCAGCCAAACCAACCAATTTTCAAGATATTTTCTGGCCGTCATCCAGGTGGCCAGAAAACTCAGTAATGTGACCACTCCGTCGGCAAGCGACCAGTTGCTTCCGGTTTTTTGAGCGAATAACCACCCCATGCCCAAGCCGCTTGCTGAACATAGAAAAACTGCAAGCATGGTTTTGGCGTTTCCCCATTGCCGTACTGCTATATCCGTTGTGTCCTTCTTCCATTTATAAAATCCATAAAATCCCGCCAGCACATAGTAGCTGTTTAGTAATGCGTCCATAAATAGTTGCTGCCTGATATTGGCATAAACAAACAATGCTGATCCGGCAATACCGAAACACCAGCCGAATCGTACTTCTTTCAATATCAAAAGAAGATAAGCCAGATTCAGCACAACAACTACAACTTCCACGTAAAACACCGGGTGAATAAAAGCAATGCAGGAGAATTTTTAGCACGGCGTGGAACTTTGGCACAATGTTTACGTAATAGCTTAAAAACTAGAGAAATGAAAATTTCGGTTATGACCAACCCCTATGACCTCATGAACGAAACGACCATCATCAATCGTTTGTTCGAAGAAGGGTTGGAAGAATTACATTTGCGTAAGCCGGCCATGGACAAAAGAAGCTATCGCGATTTCATTTTGGCTATTCATCCCAAATATCACCGTAGAATTGTGATTCACGCACATTTTGGCCTCATCCGTGAGTTTGAGCTAAAAGGGATTCATGTAGAAGAGGAAATGCTTACGAATCGTTTTTTCAACTGGATACTTCGCACCTTTATGTTGGGCGGAAAGGAGGTGAAGAAGTATGTAACTGTTCATAGTTTGTCGCGAGTGGGCAAAGTAGCCAATGAAGCCGATGAAGTGCTGATTGGTCCGATTTTCAGAAAAGTTTCACAGGTTACCTGTAATCGGATGTACAATGTGGAAGCTGTTGAAAAAACAGTTAAGAAATACCATCAGAAACTTGCCGGAATCGGTAGTGTTTGCTCACAAACCATCGTGGCTTATCTGCAATTTGGATTTGAAAGTGTAACTACACAAACTGCTATTTGGAAAAGTTCTGATCCAATAGCATCGTATATCGAATTGCGCCAAATGGCAAGTCAATCTGGAATGCGTGCAGCGGCATAATCGTGCGCGTTAATTATTATTTAGAAATTCAAAAGGAAAAAATCCCGAAGTTTACGGGATGAGAACCTTTATTGTGGCGGCAATGATGCTGATGTCATGTGCTGCCAAATCTTCTTACATCTTGATTCCGATGGACCTCTCGCAAAGGAATCACCTGAAAGCATATGGTGTTGCTTACTGGATTCTCAAAAATGGTGGTGAGGCCGATTGGTTACTTAACTATAGGGGCGGCAGTTTTGCTACCCGTTATGTAAAAGAACTGGAAAGTGAGTGTGCGGTTAGGGGAGTGAGCATTGAGGTAATTGCCGATGCACAATACACCGCTATACTCAGCGAGATCAATAATCCGGAGGCGAATATGGACATGGTTAAGCTGGAAAAGGCTCCTAAGATTGCGGTGTATCAACCCAAGGCCATGCAACCGTGGGACGACGCGGTAACCATGGTGTTAACCTATGCCGAAATTCCTTATGATCCGGTTTATGACGATGAAGTGCTGGATGAGAAATTAGTGAAATACGACTGGCTTCATTTGCATCATGAAGATTTCACCGGGCAGTATGGAAAGTTTTATGCCTCTTATGGGCAGGCGCAATGGTACAAAGACCAAATGGCCGAACTTGAAGAAATTGCCCGCCGCCGCGGTTTTGGAAAAGTTTCTAAAATGAAATTAGCAGTGGCCCAAAAAATTAAGGCATTTGTGGCCGGCGGTGGATTTATGTTTGCCATGTGCAGCGCCACTGATTCGTACGACATTGCATTGGATGCTGCTAATACCGACATTTGCGATGTGATTTACGACTATGATGCGCAAGACCCCAATGCACAGCAGAAACTGGACTACTCACAAGGGTTTGCATTTGAAAATTACCATTTGCGCACCAACCCTTATGAATATGAATACAGCGATATAGATGCCAATTTTGGCAGAACGATTCAGAAGGATTTGGATTATTTCACATTGTTCGACTTTTCGGCAAAATGGGACCAGGTGCCCACCATGCTTACGCAATGTCACACCCGAACTATTAAGGGCTTTATGGGTCAAACAACTGCTTTCAATAAAAATTATGTAAAGAAAAGCGTGTTAGTAATGGGGCAAACAAAGGCAGCGAACGAAGACCGTTACATTCATGGTGAGTTTGGAAAAGGCATGTGGACTTTTTATGGCGGTCACGACCCTGAAGATTACCAGCATTTGGTTGGCGATCCTAAAACCGATCTGAACCTTCACCCCAATTCTCCCGGATACCGTTTGATTCTAAATAATGTGCTGTTTCCAGCCGCTAAAAAGAAAAAACAGAAAACGTGAAAAAGGCAATCATTATTGGCGCATCCAGCGGAATAGGGAAGGCGCTTGCCTTAGAATTATCTTCCCGTGGATATCATTTGGGTATTTCGGCACGCCGCGAAGAACTGTTGAAACAGATTGCAGGTTCCTGTTCAAATCCTGTTTTTATTAAGGTGATGGATGCTGAAAAGCATCTTGAACTTCGTGAAAAGCTGGGCGAACTGATAGCGGAAATGGGAGGCGTTGATATCGTGATTTACAATGCCGGTATTGGTGAATCCAGCGGCCAATGGGATAAGGAAAATCAGATGCATCAGATCAATGCTATTGGCTTTGCGGCTGTGGCGAATTTTGCCTTCAATTATTTTAGAAGGAACAAGAAGCCGGGCCAGATTGTTGGGGTTTCGTCGGTTGCGGGAACTAGAGGAATGCGTCACGCAATTGGCTATGGCGCTACTAAGGCATTCATGTGGAACTATATGCAGGGCCAAAGGCACAAGGCCGCAGCCGAGAAATTGCCAATAACCATCACCGACATCCGCCCCGGGTTTATTGCAACTGACATGACCAAGGGTCAGGCCGGGATGTTTTGGGTGCAAACGGCAGAAAAAGCCGCCCGCCAGATTGCCGATGCCATTGAATCAAAACGAGCCGTGGCCTACATTACCAGGCGGTGGTGGCTTGTTGGGAAGGCTTTCGCATGGGTGCCCGATTTTATATGGCATAAGCTATAATTCGTAGGGCTTATGGTGTGTTCAAAAGATGAACTAAATGTTCCTTGCATTGTTTGTTTTTCGTCTTAATTTTCGCCCTGAATGAAAAAAGTTGAGCTCGAAATTATTGCACTTTCACATAGTGTTACACAAACCCATTCATTTGCGGTGGTGTTAGGTGAAGTAGATGGCAATCGCCGGCTGCCGATTGTGATTGGCGGATTTGAAGCGCAAGCCATAGCGGTGGCGCTCGATAATATGAAGCCTTCAAGGCCGCTGACCCACGATCTGATGAAGACCGTTTGCGATACTTTCGACCTTGAATTACAACAAATTTATATCTGCCGATTGTTGGATGGCGTATTCTATTCCAATTTGGTTTTCTCTAATGGAACCGCGACCTACGAAATTGATTCTCGTACCTCAGATGCGCTTGCATTGGCTGCGCGTTTCGAATGCCCTATTTTTGTTGACGAAAAGATTTTGGAAGAGGCTGGAATAGAGTCTGATCCGAATGCTGAACCTACTTCCGGCCAGGGCGATGAAGACCTGAGCAAGAAGATCGAAGAACTTACTACGGTTAGTGCCCGGCCGGGTTCGGTTGTTCCGGCTGACTATTCCAAATTATCGGTAGATGACCTCAAGGAAGCGTTGTCAAAAGCTTTAGACGGCGAGGATTATGAACTGGCCGCTCGCATTCGCGACGAACTGCAAAAGCGAGGCTAATTGATGCAGTTCTTATTTCCATCATTCTTATGGGCTTTAGCAGCATTGGCGATTCCTGTAATCGTTCACTTATTCAATTTCCGGCGCCACAAAACGATTTATTTCAGCAATGTGGCGTTCCTGAAAGAAGTGAAGGAAGAAACCAGCGCCCGATCCAAGCTAAAGCATCTATTGGTGTTGGCCTGCAGGTGTATGGCGTTGTTGTTTTTGGTACTGGCTTTCGCGCAGCCGTTCATTCCTAAAAAAAATACCAATCTCGCCACTGGCCGAAAATACGTGAGTGTTTATATTGATAATTCCTTTTCAATGGGTAGCCTGAACAATGGTGTTCGTTTGATTGATAAAGCGAAGTTGGCTGCCCGTGAAATTGCTGCAAATTTTACCGCCGATGACCGGTTTCAATTGTTGTCGAACGATTTTAGCGGGAAACAGCAACGTTTGGTGAGTAAGGAAGAATTTCAAAAAATGGTAGAAGAGGTAGATTTATCGCCGGCTGTTAGAAATCTGGAAGAGGTTACAAAACGGCAGAACGACATCCTCTCTCGCGAAAATGGAAAGAACCGGGTAGCCTATCTGCTAAGTGATTTTCAAACCAATACATCCGTTTTTCATCCCGATTCCGCCGTTCGGTATAACCTTATTCCACTTGCCGCTGAGGCTGCGTCCAATGTTTACATTGATACGGCCTGGTTCTACGAACCCGTTCAGTTGCTTAACCAATCCAATCGGTTATTAGTTCAACTTCGAAATTCCTCTGAAAAAAGCATCGACAATTCCAGATTGCTTTTGAAAGTGAATGGCCAAACCAAAGTAATCACCGAATTTTCGATTGAGGCAAATGGAAAACGTATTGATACACTGGTATTTAATGTTACACAACCGGGTTGGAATAAGGCAGAACTCAGTATTCAGGACTATCCCATCACTTATGACGATACCTATTTCGGTTCATTTTTCGTAACCAGTCAATTACATGTACTTTCCATCAATGAATCAGGTACCAATAAATATGCAGATGCACTTTTCAAAGGTCAACCTGAAATGGATTACCAGACATCCGAAATCGGTCGGCTCGATTACAGTATTATAAAAGGAAAACAATTGGTGGTGCTTTGCAATTTGAAATCCATTTCGTCAGGATTAGCAGCAGCATTACAAAGCTATTTAAAAGAGGGTGGCGCTGTAGTTATTTTCCCATCTGAAAAAGCAGATCTTGCATCCTACAACAGTGGATTGTCTTCTTTGCAGGTTGCGGCCTTGGGGCCCTATACTACAGATCCTCAGGAATTGCGTGAAATCAACCTGCAGCAGGCTATTTTTAGGGATGTATTTGAACGATCAGGCACAAATATGAGTTTGCCGAAAGTGAAGGGTTATTTTCCGCTTCAAAGTACGGTACGCTCCAACGAAGAAGGATTGTTGATCATGAAAAATGGCAAGCCTTTGGTGGCGCGCTATCCCTATGCTGAAGGATCAGTTTATATGGCTGCAGTTCCTCTGGATGCGGCATCTTCTGAATTGCCGGTTCATGCGATTTTTGCCCCAATGCTCTATAAAATGGCGGTGTTGAACGCACATGGAGGCCGTTTCGCTCATGTTATTGGCGATAAATCGGGCGTAGCAGTTCATAGCCGTTCAGGAACTGCAGAAAGTGTTTACAAAATGAGTGGTAATCAAATTGAATTTATACCTGAACAAACGGCTTTCGGAAACCAGGTTATTTTGAATCCACGCGATCAAATCAGAAAAGCGGGTTTTTACAATGTGACCCTCGAAAAAAGTGATAGCGCGGATGTGGTTGCCATGAATTTTGACCGTTCGGAATCTGCCCTTCGCTTCCGCAATGCCACGCAATTGAGAGAACTTCTTCCGCAATCGAATGTGAATATTTTAAATAATAATGGAAAGGAGGTGGTGCAGGCAATAGCGGAAGCCGATAGAGGCACCGCCCTTTGGAAATGGATGATTATTATCGCATTATTATTTTTAGCTGCCGAAGTTTTGCTGTTGCGTTATTATCAGCCGCAACCATTTGCAGGTAAGAATAAACTATAAAGCAATCTGGAATACTATGTACGAAACCAAATACCACACTAAAGATCTAAGCGAATTTTCTTTTTTGGTAACCGGAGGTTCAGGGTTCATTGGCTCTAACATTGTTGCCTATTTATTGCATTACGGCGCAAAAAAAGTACGGGTTCTGGATAGTCTTATTACCGGTCATTACGAGAACATTCGCCAATTCGAAAATCATCCGGCTTTCGAATTTATGGAAGGTGATATCACCTTTTTAGATACATGCAGAAAAGCCTGTGAAGGCATCGATTATATTTCGCATCAGGCGGCGTTAGGCTCAGTGCCCCGATCTATCAAAGACCCCGCCCGTTCCAACGAAACGAATGTTAGCGGTTTTCTAAATATGATGATTGCTGCAAAAGACAGTAACGTAAAAATGTTTGTGTTTGCATCTTCATCGTCGGTGTATGGCGATGAAAAATCTTTACCCAAGGTAGAAAGCAAAATCGGCAATCCTTTATCGCCTTATGCCGTTACTAAACTTACAAACGAACTTTATGCTAAGGTTTTTCACAGCACCTATGGTTTGCGAATCATTGGCCTTCGCTATTTTAATGTGTTTGGCCCAAATCAATCGCCAAATGGACCCTATGCTGCGGTGATTCCTTTATTTGTAGATAAAATATTGAAAAGAGAACCGGCTTTCATCAATGGCGACGGCAATCAAACGCGCGATTTCACTTTCGTTGAAAATGCGATTCAGGCGAATGTGAAAGCCATGCTTACTGACAATGAAGACGCGGTTAACCAAATCTTTAATATCGCCTGTGGCGAAAATTTTTCAGTCAACCAGATGTACAATATGATTGCCGAATTGCTGCACAGCGATCATCGGCCTACCTATCGCGATCCAAGAGAAGGAGATATTGCCAATTCGCTGGCAGATATTAGCAAAGCAAAAAACCTAATCGGTTATGACCCGGCTTTTAAGTTTAAGGATGGCCTCAAAATTACGGTCGATTATTTTTTGCAGAAGAAATAAGGATGGAAAATAAAAAGCCCCGATAGCAACTATCGGGGCTTTTTATTTTAGCGAATAAAGAGCATCTCGCGGTATTTTGGCAGTGGCCAAAGGTTATCATCAAGAAGTAGTTCTAAGGCATCTACCTCATCGCGAATCAGGTCAAAAACCGGTTTTACTTTATCGCAGAAGGCTTTGGCCTCATCTGATACTGATTTGGCCTTGTGGGCAACTGTTCTTGCTGCTTCCAGCTTATCAACAGCAACCTGAATATTGTTTACATGCTTATTGATTGCCGCAACCAGATCTTTTTGAGTTTTAGAGGCGGAAATTCCAATTGATTTCAGCCCCTGAATATTAGTGATCAATTTATTCATGTAATCCACTGCGGCAGGAATTACTTGATTGGTAGCCAAATCAGCAAGTACCTTTCCTTCAATATCAATCTTCAATACATAGTTGTGATTGAGAATATCATAGCGGGCAATCAGCTCGCGTTCGCTATAGATGTTATTCTTTACAAAAACATCTTTGGCCTTTTTACTGATATAGAAATCCAACGCATAAGGGGTGGTTTTTACATTATTCAGTCCCCGTTTTTTTGCTTCTTTTTCCCATGCTTCGCTATAGCCATCACCTTCGAAACAGATTTTGCGCGAATCAGAAATATACTGGCGAAGAACGCGCATAATGGCTCCTTCTTTACTTTCGCCATCCTTCATCAATTTGTCAACCTCTGCCTTAAACTGTATCAATTGCTGACCCATAATGGTATTCATCACCGTCATGGCCTGAGCACAGTTGGCTGATGAACCTACCGCGCGGAATTCAAATTTGTTGCCGGTGAATGCGAAAGGGGAGGTACGGTTGCGATCGGTATTATCGAGCATCACATCTGGTATTTTGTTGTGGATGTCGAGTTTCAGGTTGGCATTAGTCAGTTCATCGTATTTCCCTTTTGCAACACGCTTTTCTATTTCATCCAAAACATTGGTCATGTACGATCCGATAAATGCAGAGATGATGGCCGGAGGCGCTTCATTGGCACCTAAACGATGATCGTTATTGGCAGAAGCAATTGATGCACGAAGTAGATCAGCATTCTCGTTAACTGCCTTGATCACATTCACGAAAAAGGTGAGAAACTGAAGATTGGTTTTAGGTGTTTTTCCCGGACTTAGGAGATTTTTGCCGGTATCGGTTCCCATACTCCAGTTGTTGTGCTTGCCGCTTCCATTGATGCCTGCAAATGGTTTTTCATGTAATAACACACGAAGTTTATGGCGCCGCGCTACGCGCTCCATCAGGTCCATAAGTAACGAGTTATGATCTACGGCTACGTTTACTTCTTCAAACATCGGAGCGCATTCAAATTGCGCAGGCGCTACTTCGTTGTGCCGCGTTCGTACCGGAATGCCCAGTTTGTGGCACTCCACTTCCAGATCCAGCATGTATGCATATACGCGTTCCGGAATCGTTCCGAAATAGTGGTCTTCAAGTTGTTGGCCCTTAGCAGGAGAGTGACCTATTAATGTTCTTCCGGTAAACATCAGGTCAGGACGGGCATAGAACAATGCTTCATCAATCAAAAAATACTCTTGTTCCCAACCTAGCGTAGCTGTAACCCGTGTGGCTTCTTTGTCGAACAGATGAACCACAGGTAATGCGGCCTGTTCCAAAAAGGCTGATGATTTCATCAGCGGTGCTTTATAATCGAGTGTTTCACCGGTATAGGAAATGAATATTGTTGGAATGCAAAGTGTTTTGCCATCGCCGATTTCCATAATAAAAGCCGGCGAGTTCGGATCCCAGGCAGTATAGCCACGAGCTTCGAAAGTGGCGCGTATGCCGCCGCTTGGAAATGAAGAAGCATCTGGTTCTTGTTGCACCAATGCATCGCCGCTAAAAACTTCCATAGCGCCATCACCTTTTGGCATGAAAAACATATCATGCTTTTCGGCAGTAAGACCGGTGAGCGGCTGGAACCAATGGGTATAGCTGTTGGCTCCTTTTTCCATGGCCCAGCGTTTCATACCGGCGGCCACCGAATCAGAAATTTCCCGGCTTATTTTTTTTCCACTCTTCACTGCTTCGCGAACGGCCTTGTAAGCATCGTCCGACAAATAATCGCGCATGGCGGCATCAGTGAAAACGTTGGAGGCGTAATAGTCTGAAACTTTCGTACCCGGCAAGCTCGGGCTAACTACCTCGCGGTTCACTACCGTTTCTACGGCTTTTTTACGTGCGTTGGTCATTGAATTTGTTTTTTGATTGTGCGGCAATTATACATGCTTTTCTTCAAAAAAATATGAAAATCACGGAAAAAGAGTAAAAAATAACAGGATGTTATAGGTAAAAATGACTTTTGAAACTACAATTTGTTGGAAATTGGATAGTATTTCCAATAATTACATATATATGAAGATATATAATATGTATTATGCTGATTTTTTAGGCATTTGAATCAAAGCGCCGCAGGCGATTAAACCAAATATCAATGCGATTACCTTATAACGAACAATGGCGCCAAGAATGGGAACCGTAAATCCGATAAGTGCATAATTCAGAATCAGGAACACAAGGCAAAATGCCAGCAACTGCATAGTTTTTTTATCAGGGCGTTTGAAGTAAACCAGAGTTAAAAATGCATAACCCAAAATCAAAACATTTTCCACCCCGAAGAGGCGTTCTAACATCCCGCCGGCAAAGGGTAGTGGCTTGATGCAAGTATTTTCAAAAGCTACGGGTACTAATTTTAAAATGTTACTGCAATTCACTGGCAGCTCCAGTGTGTCGGTAAGTGAACCGGCGTTCATCTTTTTTCCAAGAGCGATGAACTCATTTCGTTTAGTGAGAATTTTCGTACTGATGTCGCAGAACACGGTATTGCGAATTAAAAAGAAGGTGAGCAAACCAGCCACACCTATTCCGAATGCGGTGAGGGCGGCTCTTTTTTTCAAATGAATGGTGAACATGGTGTAGAATGCGATAAGAAAAGCTATCACCATAAAGGGTTTCATCTGCCAAAGGAAAAGCAAACAAACCAATGATATCAAACCGTTCACCAACAAGCTTCCTGCTTCTAGTAAACGCGTGGCGGTGAGTACCAAAAGGCCTAACAGGAAAAGGAGCAAGGTTTCCTTTAACATGCCCGAAGTCCAGAACAAAACCGAAGGCACATAAAACAGTGGCAGCATTAACCACTTTAATCGATTTGTAAAAAAGTTTTGAAAGGCCCGATAGAGCCCGATGCTACCGCAGTAAGCTAAAAAGCTAAAGAACAGTGCGTGGATATAAACACAACTTCTGGAAATAATACAGAACACAGCGTTTAATCTAATGATCAAGGCATTGCTCGACTCTAAAAAGCTATTGTTCTCTTTATCGAAATGATGGGTTTGTTGCAGTACCTGCCGAATAATCTCATCGCTTCGGTCCATACCAATTCCGCTCACGATCTTCAGGTAAGCTATCGGATGCGTGTGAAATGCGTGATGGATGGCCACGCCATCGTCAAAAAACTTGTACACATCGGCATAAAAGCGATTGGAGTAATAATAGGTATAAATCAAAACGAGGATGACGCTGGCAGCTATCTTTATGCTAAATAGAACGGCTTGTAAACCGAAAGACAGTTTACTTTTCCGAAAAAAGGGCAAATAGTAGATCACAGCCAGTAATAAGATACTGTACAACACAAAAAGCATTAATTCGATCATTCTACTAACATAAGAAAAGTGCGCCCGAACCGAAAAAGTGAGGAAGATGGATTCGCAATAATGCCTTAGTTTGCAAACTTAAAGGGGCCACTTGCAACGCACCATTACCAATACATCATTAATTCGTTTCGGTTCAACTATACTGAACTTTTTCATCGCGTTGGCGGTATCTCGGTTCATGGGACCTAAACTTAAAGGCGATGCCACGATCATACTTACTACAGTTAGTTTTGTGGTGTTCTTTTGCAGCATCGTGGGCGGGCAATCGTTGGTATACTTAATGCCCCGAGCCAATGCGCCGAAACTGGTATGGCCTTCGTATGTATGGACGGTGGCAGTGTGTTTCAGCGCCTTTATGGTGCTTTCTTTTTTTGGCATTTTTTCGTGGAAGCGTTCACTCAATATCAGTTTCCTTTCGTTACTTTTTTCTTTAGTGAACATTCACGCCTCTGTACTTTTGGCAAAGCAGGAGATTAGAAAATACAACCGGTTGTTTGGCTTGCCGGTTTTACTCACGCTTATCTTGCTTACGGTTTTTTTATGGTGTGGTTATTCTACAAGTATCTACCCATATCTGTACGCATTATACATTTCTTACGTTATTACGCTTATAGTAAGTATCTGGTACTGCCGTTCTTATTTTCACGCTGTACCTTTACAGCTACTATTCACTGATCTCGACGAATCATTCCGCCACGGTACGAGCTATCAACTACTGGAACTGTTACAACTCTTAGGTTTTCGATTCTATTTTTATCTGCTTTACCATTTGCAGGGGGCTCATGACCTTGGTTTGTATTCGATAGGTGTTTCGATTGTGGAATTCGCCTGGGTTTTTGCGCGGAGCGTAAGTGCGGTTCACTATGCCGATTTCAGCAATAATGGAAACGGCCAGGTCATTATTCGGGAAACTGTAAGATATCTTAAGTTTAGTTTGATTGTTTCCTTTGTTTTTTTGCTGGCGGTGGCGGTTTGTCCCATCTCCATTTACAGTGCCGTTTTCGGTGAGAAGTTTACTTATGTGAAATACACTGTAAAATGGCTTTTCCCGGGTATTTGGATGTACAATGTGGTGTTAGTGATCCAAAGTTACTACTTAAGCAGGGGAAGTTACAGCAAGCTAATTGTTAGCCATTTGGCCGGAACGTTGATTATGGTTTTGGGGTGTTATTTCTTAATACCTACATACTTTTTCTCAGGAGCCAGCGCGGCCGCATCGCTTTCCTTTATTATCACTTCGTTAATCTTGTTACGGCTTTTTATGAAGGACGCAAAAATTAAAATGAGTGCATTTTTCCTGAATCAGGAAGATTGGAATGTGATGAAGCATATAACTTCTAAATTCAGAAAATAAAAAAGCCGCCTGATCAGGCGGCTTTTTTAAGTGATTATCGCATCGGCATTACTGTGCCGCTTATTTTTCTTTTTTCCGTTTCGCCATATAACAGCACTTCAATCTGGTAGGTATAAGAATCCATTTGGGCTTCTTTACCGCGCCATTTGCCATCCCAGCAACTGGTGCACGGTTGACCAATTACGCCATTCGGCATGTTGTCATTGGCATAAACTTCTTCCCCCCAACGGTTGTAAATTTTGGTCGAAATTTGTTTTGCACCAAGAATATTCACTTCGAAATAATCGTTCAAACCATCGCCATTTGGAGTAAACGCGGTTGGAATGAAATACTGGAAATCTTTTTTCACCGTAATGCGAACGGTGTCAAATTCCACGCAATTGGTACTATCAGTTACGCCCACCACAAAATCGGTAGTGCTGTCAACAATTGCAATTGGATCTTGACACGCTAAGCAACTCAGGTGTGCATCAGCATTCCAGTTGTAGGCTTTGATGCCATAAATTGAACTTCCGGAAGCATGCAGTTGCACCGGTTCGTTATTTCTAGCGATAATGTCCTTTCCGGCTTCAGCCTTAATTTGTGAAGGTTGGGTGATTTGAAACAAAGCAGAACCCGCGCATTTGTTGATATCTTCAGCCACAACCACATAATTGCCGGCTGTTAAGCCCTGGAACACACTGTCACTACCATTGTAAACACCATTAAGATAGTAGTTATAGCCTGGATTTCCGCCTGAGGCATGAACCGTAAGCGTTCCGTCATTCCCGCTAAAACATGTAACATTAGTAGGGAAGAAGCCTACTGAAACTTTTGAAGGTTCCACCAGGGCGATACTATCGCTGTGCGTGCAACCATTTCCATCAGTAATCATCACGCGGTAGGTAGTGTTACCCGCCAATTTTATAGCCATTACGCCAGTTTGCACAGGGTTGGTGTTCCATGAATAGGAATATGGCGGCACGCCACCGGCAGGGCTTACCACCGCAAATCCCGTAGCATTTCCATTACAATCAGGATTGTTTCCGGCAACAGATGAAAGCAAAGCAGGTGGTTGTAAAATCTGGTAGGTGGCTTTAATCATGCAGTTATTAGCATCATTAACCGTAAGCGTATAACTTCCGCCGTGCAAATTATTGTTTTGAACAGCAGCACCTCCATTGCTCCATGCCAGCGAATAAGGTGTGGTGCCTCCTGTAATTCCAACATGTATCCATCCATCACCATCTCCAAAGCAATTTAAGTTTTGAATTGTATCGGAAATAACAATGGCATCGGGCTGCCCGATAGTAGCAGCCCCACCGGCCTGACAACCATTTTTATCGGTTACCGTTACCGTATAAAAACCGGCAGGTAAAGAGTCAACAGTTGCGGTAGTGGCACCGGTTGACCAAAAATAATTGTAAGGCGATGTTCCGCCACTCGGTATCACCACAGCACGTCCGTTATGGCCTCCGTTGCAACTAACATCCAAACTATTCACGAGTAAGAAAATGGCTGCCGAAGGGCCGGTAATATTGAAGTTGCCGGTAGCTGTACAACTGTTTTTATCGGTAACCACAACCGAATAATTCCCCCCGGCCAAATGGGAAATATCTTCAGTAGTAGCGCCATTCGACCAGTTGAACGAGTAGGTTGGAACGCCACCTGCCACACTAATCATAACGGCACCACTGGAATCGCCAAAGCATTTCTGATTCTCTAAATTTTCGATGCCAATTTGAAGCGTATCCGGTTGCGTGATAGTAGTTGCGGCGCTTGCCGTACAGCCGTTTCCGTCAGAAACGGTAACGGCATAAGCACCTGCAGTAGCGTTAGGCACTTTGTTTCCTGACACTGAGGCTGGCGCCCAGGTGTAGTTGTAAGTACCATTACCACCAGTTACTTTGGTAGAAATATATCCGGAATTTCCGCCGTAGCAAAGTACATTCTTAAGGGTATCAAAGTTCAGTAACAGCGCCGCAGGTGATGTAATGGTGAAAACGGCATTACTGGTGCAGCCATTTTGATCGGTAACATTAACGGTGAATATACCTGCGGGAAGCCCTACCGGATCTTCACCGGTAAAACCATTCGACCAAAATATGGAATATGGTGGCGTTCCACCGCTAATGGTGAGGTCAACAGCGCCATCATTAGCCCCATTGCAGGTCACATTAGTGATAGTTCCGTTTAACGCAAGCGGCGCAGAAGGTTGAGAAATAGTAGCGGATTCCGTTGCCGTGCAGCCTTTCGTATCGGTTACAGTTACGGAATAAGTTCCTGCAGACAATTGTGTGAGATCTTCAGTAACTGCATAACTGCTGCCATTTTTGGTCCAGTGGAACGTATAACCCGGAGTACCACCTGTAGCAGTCAAATTAATGGAACCGGTATTTTGACCGCTACATAAAACCTGATTTACTGATTCCAGATAAGCGTCCAGTAATGGTGGATCGGTAAGCTGAATGGTAGCTCCGAAATCAGGCACTTCGCAAGTTCCGTCGCTTACTTTTACAAGATACAATCCCTGAGACAAATTGCTGAAAGTGTTAGAGGCTTGATAGGTAGCTCCATTATTAATGGAATACGTAAGGGGCCCATTCGGGCTGGATGCCGTAACTGTAATGGATCCGTTTCCTGCATTTTGACAAGTAGGCTGAACCAATGCAATGTTTTGGATGGTTGGCTTTCCTACACGAACATTAACTTCCCTGTAGCTCCAGCTCTTTTTAGTATCATCGGTATTACAGGTATAAACGCGGAAAGTAGAGGATTGACTGGCATAAACGGTATAGAACGAATCCTGTGTTTGTTGAAGGAAAATCTCAGAGCCGGCTACTACTTTATACCAACGGTATTCACCATTGAAAACTGCGCCTCCCGTATGCAAGGTAGCATACCCAGGATCACACAGAATCGGCTGATCGGTATAAACCGTATCAGGGCAGGGAGAAGTCCAATTAGTAAAATAGGTTACGCCATAGTTGTCGCTACCGCAGGCAGCGCCAAAAGATCCTTCATTGTAAATGCCGCGATAGGTATCTACATACGGCACGCCCACACGGAAATCACTGTAAGCAGCACCGTTCATTTCACTGTTGCAATAGGCATTGTCGCTATTACATTGCGTACAAAAAATATTGAAAACTGTATTACACGGGCAGCTGGAGTGGTAGGTATCTCTATCGCATTGGTCACATTGAGCGCTGGTACAAATTCCCAAAAAAGTGCCGGTACATCTGAAGCACTCATAACAGTTAGCTTGCCAACCTTCAAAGCCCCACTGCAAGCCCAGAGGCGCAGGACGAGGCCCGAGTGTATTCTGTGAACCATATGTAAATACCTTGGTTTCATTGATAGCCTTAGTATAGGGAACCGCATCAAAGTCGCCTACATCGTATTTGTACGGCGCACCGGCTGATGTACCACCTCCCGGGTAATAGAACCAATCCGTTCCATCAAGGTTAGGGTAATCGCGTAAACGAAAACGTTGCTGCATCTCGTTGTTTCCCAATTCTGCCGGACCGTCATCATTGGTCCAAAGATTGTTTACTCTTACGGTTACCCGCATGTTACCGTCACGTCCGGGTTGTGCCCCTGCAATAGCGTAACAAAGAATGAATGCAGCACAAATGATATATGGTAAATGTTTTTTCATGTTGAAATGCGTTTAGATTTTAGCGTTGACCTTTATCGTTTTGTTCCATCTCTCTTTCTTTTAAATAACCAGCAAGTTTTTCAGGTTCATAAAGTTCAAAATACTTCACCTTGTAGTTTCTGTAGTACCAGGCCTTTTTATACTGCTGAAAACGCAGATCATCAAAGGCTTGGTTACCTGAGTTAAAGTCAGCGCGTTGGGGTTCAGCAGCGGCAGGTTCCAAAATCAGATATGCAGAATCTGTAGCGTACGATTCAATGGTCACGTAGCCATTATAATTTTTGTTGGAAGCAGTAAGTTTGGGATGATTAATCAGGGATTCATATTCTTTCGTGTATAGAATCATCCAATCGGAAAGTGCGGATGAATATTGCTTCTCGGCTTCATCAAGCGTAACTCCCTGCAATTGTTGCGGAAAATGTGGAGCTAAACTTTTCAATTCTTTATCGGTAAGCCCACTTCGATCTACCCATTTTTTAAAAGGATTAGAAAACACTCTTGGGCCTTCCTGATTTTCTTTCTTGAGTTCCAGATCCACTAATGATGGATTGAGTTGTTTTACGGCCGGAAGCGCAAGGAATGCTTTCACTTCATTAGGAAATGCGGTAACCCATACTTTTCGTTGCGCCTGGAAAGCATTTTGTTGAGCTTCATTCAAATTAGTGTAAGCCGGAAAGTGCGGGGCGGCTTTATGCATTTGCTGAGAAGAAATGCTTGCAAATTCAATCAATGCGATCCATTTGTCTTTGGGAGCGCCGGTTCCGGCATTGACAAGGAGGCACCACACACATAATACAGCAGTAAAGGTATTCTTCATGAACAAGGATTTAAACGTTAAATATAGCAGCGGAATTGATACTTAGAAAGGTTATTGCCCCGTGTGAGGGGTAAATGGATGATCTTTCTGATATTGAAAAAGCTTATCCGGTTCATATATCCGGTAATAATCAGAAGGTTGCCTATCGAAGTACCATTTTTTAGTATAGGCTTCAAGTCTTATTTTGTCTAATTCAGGATTACCGGAGCGGTAGTCGGATGGGTTTGGCAAAGAAGTACCCGAGATTGGCAAATTTCTGAAAAGGTCTTTATCAGATACCACTGATCTTGGATACTGTTGACCAGCCTTCAATCCTGAAGTGCGAAATAGTTTTGGGTGATTGTTGAAAGCCGCCCATTCATTGGGGAGCAATTTTTTCCAATCTTCAGCAGCACGGTCATACGCCCTGATCTCAGCCAGAGAATCGCCGATGTTTTCGGGTTTAGGAAAATGGGGTGCAAAAGTGGCCAGCTCGGCATCGCTGATATACGCATACTTGAAACGCTGCCATAGTGGATGGTTTAGGGTTTTTTCGCGATACAGCATTTCATCAAGTCCCAAATCGCCGGGCGCTGGATGGATCTTTTCAATTTCCTTACTGGTCATAAAATTTTGTAACTCTCCCGGATATTCTCTAAACCAGTTGTAACGCGCCGTTACGAATAACTGATAGGCGGCTGCATTCTTGAAACCTTGATCGTAGACGGGAAAGTGAGCGCAGATCATCTTAAATTTTTCGCTACTCATTCCCGAAGTTTCGATCAGATTGATCCAGTTATCCTTTTTCGAAAACTCGTCTTTAACCTGACCATGCAGAAGTACAGAAACCATTAAAATGGCACTAAAAATGAAAATTCTCAACATCCCTGATTTTTCTGCGAAGAAAAGCCGTATGTTATAACTTCCAAAATCTTCAGAACGTTGCGATCTGATTTTTCATTAAATGTTCATAAAACTTACATTACTAATTGATTATAAGATTTGTTCGGGAATTATTTCTATAGAAGGTGTTGCGTTTTGTTGGTGCCTTAAAAATAAAATGAAACACCGCCGGAATAAAGTCAACATTGTGGATTTTTAACCCATTTTAGGAGTGCGGAACCCCTTTAAAATTGGTATCTTCGGACGTTCAAAAAAAGAGCATCATAATGAGTATGACAACAGCAGAGGAAACCGATTTGGTAAAAGAGAAAAAAGACTACGGTGCCAGTTCCATTCAGGTTTTGGAAGGATTGGAAGCGGTGCGTAAACGCCCGGCCATGTACATCGGCGATATCGGGGTGAAAGGACTTCATCATTTGGTTTATGAAGTAGTGGACAATTCGATTGATGAGGCCTTAGCCGGCCATTGCAAGAATATTTTCGTGACTATTCATGAAGGCAATTCCATCAGTGTAAAGGATGATGGCCGCGGCATTCCCGTTGATATGCATGAAAAAGAAGGGCGCAGTGCGCTTGAAGTGGTAATGACTGTTTTGCACGCCGGAGGAAAGTTTGACAAAGACAGCTACAAAGTGTCGGGCGGCTTGCACGGTGTGGGTGTGAGCTGCGTTAATGCGCTTTCAACGCATTTGAAAGTGCAGGTGCATCGCGGTGGAAAAAAATACGAGCAAGAGTATAGTATAGGTAAGCCGTTGTACGATGTAAAAGAAGTGGGTACTTCCGATTACCGCGGCACTATTGTAACGTTCCAGCCGGATGCCACAATTTTCCAAACTACGGTTTATAATTATGAAACACTGGCTTCTCGCTTGCGTGAATTGGCCTACCTCAATAAAGGTATCCATATCACACTAATCGATGAACGCGACAAACGTGAAGATGGTACATTCCGTCAAGATCAATTCATCAGTTCAGGAGGTTTAACGGAGTTTGTGCGTTTTCTCGATAGCACCCGTGAGCCGTTGATTCCTGTGCCTATCCACGTAGAAGGTGCGCGAGACAATGTAGCGGTTGAAGTAGCGCTGCAGTACAATACCTCTTATAGCGAGAACGTATTTTCCTATGTAAACAATATCAACACTATTGAGGGTGGAACGCATGTGGCCGGTTTTCGCCGTGCGCTTACGCGTACCTTCAAAAGCTATGGCGATAAGAACAAGTATTTCGAAAAGTTGAAAATGGAAATTGTGGGCGACGATTTTCGAGAAGGATTAACCGCCATTGTGAGCGTTAAAGTACCGGAACCACAATTTGAAGGGCAAACCAAAACCAAACTTGGCAACAATGAAGTTTCCGGAATTGTGGAATCAATTTTTGCTGAAGTACTCAACAATTATTTGGAAGAAAACCCCAAGCAAGCCAAACTCATTTTCGATAAAGTGGTGTTGGCGGCAACGGCTCGTCATGCTGCGCGTAAGGCGCGTGAAATGGTACAACGTAAAGGCGCTTTTAGCGGAGGCGGATTGCCGGGTAAATTGGCCGATTGTTCTTCCAAAGATCCGTCAGAGAGTGAAATCTTTCTGGTGGAAGGGGATTCGGCTGGTGGAACTGCCAAACAAGGCCGTGATCGGAATTTCCAGGCTATTCTGCCATTACGAGGAAAAATTCTCAATGTAGAAAAGGCGCTGGAACATCAAATTTATGAGAATCAGGAAATCCGCAACATGTTCACGGCTCTTGGTGTAAAAATTGGAACGGTTGACGATAACAAAGCATTAGATATTTCAGGACTTCGCTATCATAAAGTAGTGATCATGTGTGATGCGGATGTGGATGGCTCACACATTACCACGCTAATTCTAACCTTCTATTTCCGTTATATGAAAGATTTGGTGGAGAAAGGATACATCTACATTGCTCAACCACCTTTGTATTTGGTGAAGAAAGGAAAAGACCAGGAATATTGTTGGAACGATCAGCAACGGGAAGCCGCCACGCTGCGTTTAGCAAAAGGCGGAAGCACCGATAGTGTGGTAGTTCAGCGTTACAAAGGTCTTGGCGAGATGAATGCCGAACAGTTGTGGGAAACAACCATGAATCCTGCCACACGTACCTTAAAGCAAGTAACTATTGAAAGTGCTGCCTCGGCCGATCATATATTTAGTATGTTGATGGGCGATGAAGTGCCACCACGCCGCGAGTTTATTGAGGCGAATGCCAAATATGCAAGGGTAGATGCCTAGTTTTACTACAAGATCAAAAAAAGGCCGCTGCATCAGCGGCCTTTTTTATTACCAATAGCTATTGTTGCATGAATAATTTAAACAAGCCAAAGAATGGCATTGTTTTAAATTGGAATGAAAGCTTGAAGAGTTTCGGTGCAGGTTGCTCAAAATGAGTAAGGCGCTATATTTTGACTAATCACGGTAGGCCGCAGCAAAAGAAATTACGAATGAAAAATTACGAATTACGAGATGGATTAAGATTGTATTTTAAGATAAACCTATTCATTCGTAATTCGTAATTTGATATTCGTAATTCTCCCCGAAACCTAGGCACAGCAATGGTTTATGACCTCCCGCGGCCTGAAGACAACGGTGTATTCAGGCAGCAACGCCTTTCCAATCTGCTGGATTTTTATACCAATCAAGCAAAGCTTGTTTTTGTTTTTCATTAATGTACTGGTTCTCCAATGCCCTGTCGAGGAGCGACTCATAATTCGAAAGCGTAAAATAGCGGCATTCGGCGGCCTCAAAGGCTTTTGCGGCCTTCTCAAATCCATAGGTGAAAATGGCGCCCAAGGCAACTACTTCCGCACCGGCCTCGCGCAAGGCATCAACTGCCTTCAGTGAACTGCCACCCGTAGAAATAAGGTCTTCAATAACCAGGACTTTTTGACCTTTTACCAAATGTCCTTCGATCTGATTTTCCAGACCATGGCCCTTGGCCTTGTCGCGCACATATACAAAAGGCAGATTTAGTACATCGGCAACTAATATCCCATGGGGGATTCCTGCAGTAGCCACACCTGCTATTACTTCCACGTTTTTAAATTCTTCTGAAATAATATCGGCAAATGCAGTTTTAATAAAATTCCGCACTTTGGGGTAAGATAGCGTTTTTCGGTTATCACAGTAAATCGGACTTTTTAATCCTGATGCCCAGGTAAACGGGTCTTCAGGTTGCAGAATAACTGCTTTTATTTCCAAAAGGTAATCGGCAACTTCGCGTGCCACAACATTATTAAAGATCATAGCTAAAGATTCATTGCAAACCTACATTTTCCCATGCAAGCAATACGAGTGTTTTTCAACAATAGTCACCTGCTGATAGCGAATGCAGCGCCAAAAGGTGCTGACCAGCTTTATTCCACTTTAATAGAAGGTGACAATGCCGTTTTTGGCTTCCGCATGCTTCCACAAGTTTTGTTTGAGAAGGAAGAAGGAAACATTTTGGTAGTAACGCCACATGTGGAGCAGACATTGGAATCCATTTTTGAATATGCAGATGGCATTGTAGCAGCCGGGGGTTTGGTAAGTAATGAAAAGGACGAGTTGCTGGTAATTTTCCGCAGAGGCTTCTGGGACCTGCCCAAAGGTAAGGTGGATAAGGGCGAGCGCATCCTTCATGCGGCCTTGCGCGAAGTAGAGGAAGAAACCGGCGTAAAAGCCTTCAATACTGATGAAAATGCGATCATTACCTATCATACTTATGTATTGAAAGGTAAAAACTGCATCAAAGAAGCACATTGGTACCGTATGCGATCAGCAGTTTCCACTACCCAATTGACCCCACAAACTGAAGAAGATATTATGGCTGTAATTTGGGCTTCGCGGCAAAAACTGGAAGAATTGCGAAGTGGTTTCTATCCGTTAATTCAAGAATTGCTAATTACGGCAGGTTGGCTAAAATAAAGGCTGAACCAAAGTTCAGCCTTGTAATCTAGTTTTTCTTAAAAACGGTAACGCCCAAAATGAGGAGCAGTAGCCAAAAGCCTATGAATACAAAAAAGAGGATTTTAGCAATCCCCATTGCAGTGCCGGCAACTCCGGTAAAACCTAATATTCCGGCAATAATGGCGATAATCAAAAATAAAAATGACCAGCGTAGCATAATTCAGATTTTTATTGGTTAGTAATAAACTGAACTAAAAAACCTGTGCCAGTTACCGGCCGGCCTATTTTTTCATAACCAAACGGCCCATTCGCAATAGCATCCGCTGAAAGTAGGGTCCATGCGAGCCAGGGCGGCCATGCACATATCCATCAAAAAACATTTTGGTGTACATCACGGCAAAAAGTGCACAATTAAAATGATCAAACTTCTTGCCCGCTCGTTTCAATTCCACTTTATCGCTGCCATTTCTTTTCATGGTTTGGAAAGCGGTTACTGAATTTTTATAGGTTACCTGCTTATCGCCATCGCAAAAGCAGAGTTGCACCGGAGCATCAGGTTTCCAATCAAATACGTTATTCTCCTGTAAATATTTGCGGAAGGGCGATTGCGCATCATCCTCAAAAGCTTTCAGAAAGTCGTCGGTCACTGAGCGAAAGGCCGTGTCTGGCATTAGATCATTGATTACCTCCATTGGCCAGGTGCCATTCATTAGCGGAGGAATTTGTTGATTGTATGGAGCTTTAAGCGCCTCATGCATTTTTAGAAATGCGTTGTGACTTTCAAAGTACGATTGTAACAACAACATGAGATATCCCGGATAGGTATATTTCTTATAACGTTCGCTGTAAACAGTTTGGTGAATATCATACGGGCCGCTCATGGGCGATGCTGCAGTAACCGTAAAACGATCGCCATACTCATTTTGAATCAAGCGGTGGGTTGCCATAGAAGCATGGCCTCCTTGCGAATAACCGCTCAGAAAGAGTTGCTTTCCGGGCGTAGCCCCTAATTGAGGCAACAGGTCCTGAACGCTGATGAGCATATCCACAGAAGCATGAGATTCTGTGAATGCATTAAGATATAAATGCGCGCGGTCGCCCTTGCCCATTCCAACATAATCGGGACAAAGTACAATATATCCATCAGTTGCAAAGCCGAGGCAAATAGTTTGCTCGTCGCGCCCATTGAATTCGCGGTCGCGACAAATTTCTGTTCCATGATTATAGACTAATGTCGGCAACTGCCGCTTTTCACCCTGAGGCACATACAATAAACCCGAAGCCTTTACGGTGGTGCTATCGGCATACATTGTAGTATAAATGATCTCGTAAATTGAAACCCCTGCCTTAGCGCCAAGAAACAAACGAGGAATATGAAGTTCATCAAAAAACGCCTTCATTTGAGAGGAAGAAAATTCTTTTACCACCTTATAGTCCTGTAAGCTACCCGGCTGGGCGATTAGCGAAGAACAGCTAAAAAGAAAAATGGCGAATAGAAAATTTTTCATGGCTATGACGGTTCAAAAGTAGTGCCTGTTTCAATACCATAACGTTAATTCCGGTCAAGCTTCATTTTTTTCAAATAAAAGGCGCGTTCCGAAAATCAAGCGACTGCTGCTCCTAAAATTTTTCCAAAAAGTAGGGTAGTTGCATTTAAAAGTGAAACTTCGCACCATGTTTGATGTCTCATCTATTCGCAATGATTTCCCCATACTGAAACAGCAGGTAAAAGGCAAGCCACTGGTCTATTTCGATAATGCAGCCACATCTCAGAAGCCTCAAGTGGTTATAGATGCTATTTCAGAGTATTATAAAACTATCAATGCCAATATTCATCGGGGCGCACATCATCTGGCGCATCTGGCTACCGAAGCGTATGAAAATGCCAGAAATACAGTTGCCCGTCACCTGAATTGCGAAAATGCAGAAGTCAATTTTGTAAGAGGAACCACCGAAGCGGTTAATCTGGTGGCACAATCCTATGGCAGAAAGTTCATAAAAGCAGGTGATGAGATTATAGTGAGCGAAATGGAGCATCACAGTAATATTGTGCCCTGGCAATTAATTTGCGAACAGCAAGGAGCTGTGCTTCGGGTGATACCCATTCGTAAATCCGGGGAGTTAGACATAGAGGCTTTTCTGAAGTTATTATCACCTAAAACCAAGCTGGTGTCAGTAGCCTATGTTTCCAATGCTTTAGGTACAATTCATCCGGTGAAGGAAATCATCGGGAAGGCGCATGCGGCGGGTGCGGTAGTTTTTATTGACGCTGCGCAAGCAATGCCGCACATGGCAGTTGATGTGAAGGAACTGGATTGTGATTTTCTTGGTTTCAGCAGCCATAAAATACTTGGGCCCACGGGCATTGGTGTGCTTTACGGGAAGCGTAAACTTCTGGAAGCAATGCCTCCTTACATGGGGGGCGGCGAAATGATACGTCAGGTGTCGTTCCAAAAAACCACTTATAATGATTTGCCTTATAAGTTCGAGGCCGGCACTCCCGATATTTCAGGTGCCATTGGCTTAGGTGTAGCTATAGATTATTTGAATGGCATTGGTTTATCAAACATTCAAAAGTATGAGCAGGAATTGTTAGCGTATGCTATTGCGCAAATCGGCACTATCGACGGCATTCAGCTAGTGGGTACGGCTTCCCATAAGTGTTCGGTTCTTTCTTTTAATATTTCAGAAGTACATCATTATGACGTAGGCGTATTACTGAATGAACAGGGCATTGCTATTCGTACGGGCCACCACTGTTGTCAACCGCTTATGGAATCTTTCGGAATAGAAGGCACTTGCCGCGCTTCATTTGCTTTTTATAATACAAAGGCTGAAGTAGATGTATTCATTACAGCACTAAAGCGCGCCGCCCAAATGCTTGGCAATTCATAGTTTTACATGCTTTACCCGAATATGGCAATCTGAATTCCTTCCACGATCATCAGCACATGAAATTTTTACATTACCTTCTTCCGGAACGAAAAAAACCTTATCGGATGGTTTGGCCTTCCTGAAAAATTTATTGTTTACATACCAATAAATCCATTGCGTTTCCCCATCTGTTTCGCATTTCAATGCCAACGGCTGCGGATCATTTTTATCGATATAATATTCCATATTGTCTATTGGGAAAGTAATAGCAGGCGCACCTTTTTCGAATACGCGATCGCATTGTGGATGGTGAGGTGGTATTTCCGGAAAAGGAATATGATTGGTTTGGAAAAACGATTTCATATCAGGCGGAACGATTTCATAATATTTTCTTTTAA
Organism: Chitinophagales bacterium; assembly: GCA_046329575.1. Lineage (GTDB taxonomy): Bacteria > Bacteroidota > Bacteroidia > Chitinophagales > LD1 > UBA1941. Next base: position 129,495 of record JAXLUJ010000004.1, read on the forward strand.
AACCATTCTCCGGTTCACAATAACGGCAGTAGGAGAAACGTTCATCTGCGCTTACTGATAGCAATTTGAAGTTATCGCAAATACGGTTGGGTGATACCATCGGAATAAAATAGTCCATAACAGTATTCTTACAAAAATCATTGGGTAGCTTTCCGGTTTCGCTGCACACCAAACGGATTCCACATTCTTTTGGCATTTTGAACCAATCGTTCTCAGAGTTGTAATCGATGGAATTGAAAATTTTAAAAAGTAGGGGAGTGGCTGTTCCGGCACCGCTTAGATCAGCCGATCCGTGACCGTTAAAGTTACCAATCCAAACGCCAACGGTAAACTTACGATTGAAGCCAATGCTCCAGGCATCCCTTCTGCCGTAAGAGGTTCCCGTTTTCCAAGCAATCCGAGGCGTATGCGCACTGGCTTCCCAATTTATTGGCAGGTCGGGACGTGCTATTCTCGATAGCATTTCTGTAATCATGTAATTGGCAGAAGGGGAAAGCACTCGTACCGGCGCAACCAAACTGTCGGCCATCCGGAACCTAAGGTCTTGATAAACCCCGTTGTTGGCAAAGGAACTAAAGAGGGCTGTCAATTCTTCCAATGTAACTCCACATCCTCCTAATATCATGGAAAGTCCTAGCTTTTTGGAATCGCGCTGTATGGCCTTGAAATTACAAGCAACTAGTTTTTGAATCAGCTTTTCTTTGCCAAGATCATTCAAAGCCTTTACTGCCGGTATGTTTAGCGAATTGCATAAGGCGTAGTCCATACTCACATATCCTCTGAATTTTTCATCAAAATTTTCGGGAACAAACCCTTTAATATTCAAAGGCACGTCATGCAGTACGGTTTTCGGCGTTAGCAGTCCGTTGTCAATACAAAGTCCATACAGCAAAGGTTTTAACGTGCTGCCGGGCTGGCGCTCCGCTCTTATTCCGTCAACCTGACCGCCATCATTTGCATTGGCGAAATCAGCTGATCCAACGTAGGCCAGCACTTCATGAGTTTGATTATTAAGAATGATAACTGCGGCATTACTGATGTTTTTGTATCGAAGCGGTTGCAAATAGTCGGCCACCAGCTTTTCGGTTTGTAGCTGAATGTTTAATTTTATGGTTGACTGAACTGTTGACGCTGCATTCTTTGAAAGCCGCAAACTTAGATGTGGTGCGTATTGTGGCGCATTATGCCGATAGGCTTTTAGCGGCTCGTCCATAGCTTCTGCAATTTCTTTTTCAGAAAATAATTTTGCCGCGCCAAATCGTTTCAGCCATTTGTTGCGTTCAGGTAGAATGGCACTATTCTTTTTACCTAATTCCAGCGAAGTGGGCCGGTTGGGTATGATGCTTAATGCTGTTACTTCGGCCAGGCTGAGCTGGTTGGGCGACTTCTGAAATAACAAAACAGAAGCAGATTTCACGCCTTGAATATTGCTTCCATAAGGCAATAACGAAAAATAGAGCTGCAGGATTTCTTCCTTGCTGTATTTCCATTCCAATTGAAAAGCCCTGAAGATTTCAATAAGCTTGCTTCCGTATGATCGCTTTCTGGGTTCCAGCATTCTGGCTACTTGCATGGTGATAGTAGAAGCCCCGGAAGTGCGCCGCAAATGGAGTACATTCATCACCGCAGCCCGGGCAATTGCAAGGGGATCCACCCCGGGATGGTAATAGAAATGTTGGTCTTCCTTGAAAAGAATTGTTTTACGAAGCAAAGGACTAAGTTCCTTTATGTCGGTCTTCATCCGCCATTGCTGATCTTTCGTTAAAAATGCGTGAAGCACTTGCCCGTTTCTGTCCACAATTACCTTACTGAAATCAATCTGATCAGGTAACGGAAAGCAAACATCCGCTATCAGAAAAATCAAAAATATTCCAATAGCGCTTAGAAATGCTTTAAGCAGAATGATTCGGATAGCGGCCGGATTGCTGGGATTTGAAGACACGCGCTAAAGTAAAAGAGATAAGGTTCTTTATGAAAAAGAACGCATACATCTTTAAAAAATTTCGATTAGTACTTTAACACGCGAATATGATCGCTGCCTTTGGTTGTTCGTAGGCGAACCATAAACCAACCGGCGGGCATATCCTTTAAATCTAACTTCATGACCTTCGTTTCGTTAAAGTTTTCTTCTGAAATGATATTCCCAACCGCATCAATCAACGATAGCGTTCCTGATGTAGTGACGGGTAAGACGATCGATAAAATATCATGTACCGGATTAGGCTGAAAACGAATGCCGTTGGAGTTCGTTTCCTCTATTCCATTTGGCGTATGCCCAACGGTTACCGAATCCATTTTAACGCAATTATTGTTATCCATAATTTGTACATGGTAAACTCCCGGGGCCAGGTTAATAATTGTTGAGGAATCCTGAGCCGGCACAACGTCCCAAACGTAAACATACGGCGGATTTCCTCCACTAACAGTAGCAGTAGCCGAACCATCATTTCCAGACGAAGCCGTTGCGCTCGTCGTAATTTGAATGGCGGAAGGCTCGCTAATGCTGAATGTGGCGGTGGCGGTAGCTGCACTGGCATCGGATACCGTAACGGTATAACTACCGGCTGTAAGGGAAACCCGGTCTTCAGTGGTGTCTGCATTATTCCAGAAATAATGATAACCTCCCGATCCGCCGGATGCTGTTACATTTATGCTGCCATTCGATAAACCATGACAAAGTACATTCACAACCGTACCTGAAATTGAAAGTGCTGCACCTGCGCTTACTATAACTGAATCCGTTTTACTACAGCCATTCGAATCGGTAACAAATACATAATACGTTCCGGGATTCAAACCACTTGCTGTTGACGAATGCTGAACAGGATTGGTGTTCCAGGCATACTGATATGGTGGTTTACCGCCGCTTGCAGTTACCGAGGCCGTACCATTACTGCCGGTAGAAGTAGTGGAACTGGTGGATGTTAGTATTGCCGTGGCGCTGCCAACATTAAAAGAAGCAGTAACCGAACCAGATCCGTCCGTTACGGTAACCGTGTAACTTCCTGCCGATAAATTAGTGCGGTCTTTAGTGGTTACACCACTGCCCCAGTTATAGGTGTAAGATCCGGTACCTCCTGCAGGAGTAAGCGTAATGGCACCGGAATTTCCTCCAAAGCATTTCACTGCGCTTACATTGCCGGTTACGCTCAATGGGAGTGTTCCGGCTACGGTGTCAATCAGCAGCAACGAATCAACATCCAGGAAAAAATCGGAAGTTGATGTGCCAACAGCCGCTATCGATAATTTTCCACTAATGCCGGCATATTGTCCGAGCGATACCCGGTACTTCACAAAAGTATCTGTGCTGTTCTGATTGGCAGCAGTTATCGTACCTAGCAGAATGGAATTCACTCCTGAGGTTGCAATCAGGTCAATTTTTTCATTAGCACCCAAAGCGTAGCGCAATGGATACAGGCCACCTGTATTCGCAATTCTGAAATAAAAGGAAAGTACAGAAGTGCTTGAAAGCGGGCCAACTGTAGGCGTGGTAAGCGTGTCCCTTTGCTTTGATGAGGTGATTTGGGTGATTGCGGCACGATTGCTATAATGCGCATGCGCTGAATTATAAACCTGAAAACCGGTAATCGATTTTACAGTATAACCGGCACCGGTAAGCCCCGATTGGCTAAATGCGGCATACGGCTCAAAACCATCGTTGAACAAAATTGTTTGGCTACAAACGGTTATAGAGATAAGACAAACTGCAAACGCTAGTAAAGATTTTTTCATATCAGGAATTATCAGGCGAATTTAATAATCCCGTGAAATGGAACTAGTTCTGAGAACTGCTGAAGTATTGAACGTCCTTCATGATTTGGTTGGCAATATTCTCCGATGTGGTTTCCGAATTTGATTCCGCATAAATTCGGATGATCGGTTCTGTATTGCTTCGGCGAAGATGTACCCAATCTGTTTCAAACTGAATGCGAACGCCGTCCTCAGTGTTCACTTCATACTGCGAATATTTCTTTTCTACTTGCTGGAAAATGCGATCAATATTGGATGAAGTGTCCAAATCAATCTTCTTTTTAGAAATAAAATAACTGGGATACGAAGAACGCAGAACAGAAGCCCTTTTTCCCGACTTAGCCAAATGAGAAAGGAACAACGCAATTCCGGCCAGCGCGTCCCTGCCGTAATGTAATTCAGGATAAATAACGCCGCCATTTCCCTCACCACCAATAACAGCTTTTTCCTCTTTCATTTTTTCAACTACGTTCACTTCGCCAACGGCTGAGGCAAAGTATTCGCAACCATAACGCTCGGTTATATCGCGTAAGGCCCGCGTTGATGACATATTGGAAACCGTATTACCTTTCTTATTAGAAAGAACATAATCGGCCACAGCAACCAAAGTATATTCTTCACCAAACATTTCACCGTTTTCACAAACCAAGGCTAAACGATCCACATCCGGATCTACTGAAATACCCAAATCGCAATTGAACTTTCTAACCGCATTCGCCAAATCACTCAGGTTCTCAGGCAAAGGTTCGGGGTTATGAGGAAAATGCCCGGTTGGCTCGCAGTATAATTCGGTGATGTCAGTAACGCCTAAAGCTTTCAGCAACTTTGGCACAGCAATGCCTCCTGTGCTGTTCACACAATCAATAGCGATCTTGAAATTCTTCGCTTTAATTGCAGCCACATCAACTAACTTTAACTTCAGTATTTTCTCAATGTGTGCTTCTATAGCGCCATCTTTTAGTTCATAGGTACCTATAGAATTGATGTCTTCATATTCAATACTACGTTCTTCTGCTATACGCAGCAATTCCTCACCGGCTTTGGCCGATATAAACTCCCCTTGAGCATTTAAAAGTTTCAAGGCATTCCATTGTTTGGGGTTATGACTGGCCGTTATTATGATACCGCCACCGGCCTTTTCGTCATAAACCGCCATTTCCACCGTGGGAGTAGTAGATAAACCCAAATCGATCACATCAATGCCGATCGACTGTAAAGTGCCGGCAACGATTTGACTCACCATCGGACCACTAAGGCGCGCATCTCGCCCAATAACTACCTTTCTAACATTAGTAGTGTTGATGATCCAATGGCCAAAAGCGGCCGTAAATTTCATAATGTCTTCAGGGGTAAGATTGGCTCCCGGAAAACCGCCTATAGTTCCGCGAATACCGGATATGGATTTTATTAATGACACTGCTATCGAATTTTTATGTTGCGGCTAACCGCGAAAATTTTGGACGGCGAATGTATAAAATTATGCGGCTTCAATCTTCCACCTCTTGCCGAACAGCGTTTGGCCTTTCCTGGCAATCTTTCATATAAAACACTCGTTTTCTGTTTGTTGAGCATTACGCCCCATTGCTGAATTTTTAGCTTATACTCGCAAGTATTCTATGGGAAACTGGTTTGAAGAATGGTTTGATACGCCATACTATCACTTACTTTACAATAATCGAAGTGAAGAGGAAGCGTCAGCTTTTATCCATAAATTGTTTGGAACGCTGATATTGACTAAGGGCAAGGTGTTGGATGTAGGCTGTGGAAAGGGACGCCATGCCCGAACGGTATCCAGTTTGGGTTTCGAAACTACCGGGATCGACATTTCTCCAAATAGCATTGAGGAAGCCAATCAGCATGCATCGTCAACGCTGCACTTTCAGGTTTGGGATATGCGAGAAGTTTTTGCCGAAAAATCCTTTGACGTAGTCATGAATCTATTTAGCAGTTTTGGTTATTTTGAAGATACTGATGACGATCAGAAGGCCATCCATGCAATGGCTACCGCGCTAAAAACGGATGGGTTGCTAATATTTGATTACATGAATCCTGAAGCTGTTATAAAGCATATGAAAGCCCGGGAAATCGTGATGCGCGGCAATATTCAGTTTCATATTACAAAACGTATTGAAAATGGATTTATCAAAAAACAGATTGCGTTTATTGATGAGGCCGAAAATTATTGTTTCGAAGAAAAGCTACAAATCATTCCACCTTCCCGTTTTTTGAATTGGTTTGAAAGTGCAGGCCTTGAATTGAAATATCAGTTCGGAAGTTATGACCTGAAACCATTTCAAAGTGCCGAAAGTTTAAGGAATATTATGGTAGCAAAAAGGAAATGACATGACGTGGATTGAACTCGATCATTCTTTGTATTTTTTGGTCAACCACATGCTTGCTAATCCGGTTCTTGATTGGCTGGCGCCGCTTATTCGCAATAAAAATACATGGATCCCCTTTTATGTAGTTGCCTGCATTTTTTTGTATAAAAGAAACAAAAAAGAAGCCTTACAGTTAGTGCTGCTCACTGTTGTGGCTGTCGTATTTACTGATGTCATCTCCAATAATCTAAAGCACGCCTTTCATCGTCTTCGGCCATGTGCCGTTGGTGAAGGCAGGCTGCTATTGAAACAATGCAGTAACAGCTTTTCCTTTACCAGTAATCATGCCGCAAATCATTTTGCTATTGCCGTTATGGTATCTCTTTGGTTTCGCCAAACAGCATTAACCTTCGCATTATTGGTTTGGGCAGCTGTGATTGCTTTCTCGCAGGTTTATGTGGGTTTACATTATCCCGCTGATGTTACCGCAGGGGCTGCGCTAGGCGTTCTGGTAAGTTCAGTTGTATATGTTAGCTTTGAATATTCACCTTTCGCCAATAAAAAACAAATCAATGAACTTTGAATTTATCAAACTGGAAAAAGATGCGCATGCATTTGTGGCAGTCATCACCTTGCATCGGCCTAAGGAACTAAATGCCCTCAACAGGCAATTAATGCTTGAAATAAAAAATGCGCTCCAGAATTGTGATGATGATGACACGGTGCGCGCAATCATCATTACTGGCGGAGAACGTGTATTTGCCGCGGGAGCTGATATCAAGCAAATGGCCGACGCCACAGCTATTTCGATGTTGAATATCGATCAGTTCAGTACCTGGGATCAAATCAAAAAGACCAAAAAACCAATCATCGCCGCAGTTTCAGGATTTGCTCTGGGTGGCGGATGCGAACTGGCGATGACCTGCGACATGATCATTGCCTCTGAAACGGCGCAGTTTGGCCAACCGGAAATCAATATTGGCACCATGCCGGGTGCAGGGGGCACACAACGCCTTACACGAGCTATCGGCAAATCTCGTGCTATGGAAATGGTGCTCACGGGAAAATTTATTTCTGCCGAAGAAGCCTGTCAATATGGTTTAGTAAATCGAGTAGTACCGGTAGAAGTATTACTGCAGGAAGCTTTCAAAATCGCAAAAGTGATTGCTCAAAAATCACCTGTTGCCGTAAAACTCGCTAAAGAAGCCGTGAACAAGGCTTTTGAATCTTCGCTTGATGAAGGTTTGTTTTTTGAACGAAAAAATTTCTACCTCACTTTTGCTTCAGAAGATCAGAAAGAAGGAATGACCGCCTTTATTGAAAAACGTACAGCAAACTTTACCGGAAAATGAGTGATAAAAAAACAGTAGGAGTGATTGGCGCTGGGAGTTTCGGAACTGCTATTGCTAACTTGCTGGCCGAAAACTCGAACGTTTTATTATACGAAAGAAGTGAACATGTGCGCGAGTCCATTCTGCGCGACGGAGTGAACCGTAATCATAAGATCCATGATAATATTCGTATTACTGGCTCACTAGAGGAGGTGGCTTCAGAATGTTATCTGCTTTTTCCTGTAATTCCTTCCCAGTATTTCAAAAGTATGATCATGGAATTCTCGCCTTTTCTGCGGCCTGATCATATCATGATTCACGCAACTAAAGGCCTTCATTGCGAATTTGATATTAATGCGATGGCAGCTGCCGACGTTAATCTAAAGAAGATAAAAACAATGAGCGAATTGATTCGTGAGTTTACCGGAATTGTTCGCATCGGTTGCCTGGCAGGGCCCAATCTGGCAGGTGAACTGGCTGAATTACAGCCCGCCGCTACCGTTATCGGAAGCCGTTTCGATGAAGTAATTGCGGAAGGCGTTGCTGCGCTTAAAAGTGATCGCTTTCAGGTTTATGGAAATAAAGATCTTCTGGGAATTGAATTAACCGGAGTATTGAAGAACTATGTAGCGTTGGCTTCGGGGGCTTTGAGCGGTTTAGGTTACGGCGAAAATGCACGCGCGCTGCTCATTACACGCGGAATGGCCGAAATGATTTACATCGGCAAAGCACTTGGCGCCGATAAGCGTTCGTTTTTAGGTTTGGCAGGAATCGGCGATCTGATCGCAACTTGTTCGTCACCAAAATCGAGAAACTATACTGTTGGTTACCGCATTGCCAAAGGTGAAAAACTTGAGGACATTATGAAAAGCATGACGGAAGTTGCTGAAGGTGTGCGGACGCTGAAAATTGGCAAATTGATTGTGGATCATGTAGGTGCCAATGCGCCTTTATTGCAAATGTTGTACAAGGTATTGTTTGAAGGATTTGAATTTGAAAAAGCGCTACGCTTACTGATGCGATACCCTGTTGGAGTAGATGCGGAATACCTCGATCTATGATTTCTTACGCTTAATACGGTCTTCTAATATGGCGATTACTTTTTTTTGAGAAGCAAGCAAATCGCGCAAATGTTCCATTTCCGTGCGAAGTTTTTCCAACTCTTGCATCGCTTCTGAATCAACCGCTTTCTTGTACTTTTTTCTTGGTTCGTTTACAATCTCTTTCAGATCTTCAACACTTAATCGAAGTACTTTACAAATTTCATTGAGTGTATTTTCATTTACGATACCGGTCTGCTCAATATACGAAATCAACGGACGCGTTTTACCGATCCGGTCGGCAAGATCCTTCTGATTCAAGCCTGCAGCCATGCGCGCTACTTTTATGTTTAAACCGATATGCACGCATGCAATTTGGCAACTACAGAGTTGACAAAATACTAATGAGGATTATTACTTTGATAATTAAACAGAAAGAGTTTTTTTCACAAAATCCAACCATCTGATAAAGTTTCCCATCTTGCACATTGCATTTGAAAGATTTTATTTGCACGCATTCTTTAAATATTGAGCATACATGTCGAAGAACTTAGTGATAGTGGAATCACCCGCGAAAGCGAAAACAATCAATAAATTTTTGGGTGATGATTTTGTGGTAACCTCGAGTTACGGGCATATCCGCGATTTGCCTGATAAAGGTCTGGCTATTGATCTGGAAAAGAACTATACGCCTCAATATGAAGTGAATGAAGACAAAGAAAAAGTAGTCAAGGAACTGAAAAAGCTGGCTAAAGGTTCTAAAGAAATTTATTTGGCAACGGATGAGGACCGCGAAGGAGAGGCCATTGCATGGCACCTTTGTGCGGTATTGGACCTCGATCCCAAAAAGGCTAAACGAATCACTTATACCGAGATCACGGAAAAAGCGGTGAAAAATGCAGTGAACAATCCTCGCAAGATCAATTTGAACCTGGTAGATGCGCAGCAGGCGCGAAGAGTGCTTGATCGTTTAGTGGGCTATGAGTTGTCGCCGGTATTGTGGCGCAAAGTGAAACCATCCCTTTCAGCCGGCCGTGTACAGTCTGTTGCCGTAAGGTTAATTGTGGAAAGAGAAAGAGAGATTAAAACGTTCAAGGCCACATCATCATTTAAAATTACAGCCGCATTTTTAGTTAAGGATGGAAAAAAAACGGTAACACTAAAGGCCGAAAGTCCTGCAAAGTTCAATCAGGAAAAAGATGCGTTGAAATTTTTGAAAGAATTAATCGGTGCGTCGTTCTCCGTTCAGAGTATCGAGAAAAAACCGTCTAAAAGAACACCTTCTGCGCCATTCACCACCTCAACTTTACAGCAGGAAGCCAGTCGTAAATTGGGATTCTCAGTAACCCGCACCATGATTGTGGCGCAAAAGTTATATGAAGCGGGTCATATCACCTATATGCGTACTGACTCTACCAGTTTGTCTGATCTGGCCCTCGCTGATTTAGCCACTGAGATCAAATCAAGATATGGCAATGAATATTTTAAACAACGTAAATACGTAACCAAAAACGAAAGCGCTCAGGAAGCGCACGAGGCGATTCGTCCTTCTTACGTAAATAATATTACTGCCGGCTCTGACAATGATGAGCAACGTTTGTATGATCTCATCTGGAAAAGAACAGTGGCATCTCAGATGAGTGAGGCCGAATTGGAAAAAACCATCATTTCTATTCAAAATGATAAGAACAACGAATTGCTTCAGGCTTCAGGCGAAATGGTTCTTTTTGATGGCTTCCTGAAAGTATATGCTGAAACTGCTGATGAAGACGCTGATGACAGCGACGAAGAAAAGGAAACACTTCTGCCCATCTTGAAAAAGGGCGATGACCTGGATTTAAAAGAAATGCAGGCATTGGAACGTTTTTCCAAGCCTTTGCCCAGATACACCGAAGCCAGCCTTGTAAAAAAGTTAGAAGAACTGGGCATCGGCCGGCCATCCACCTTCGCCCCAACAATAGGTACCGTTCAAAAAAGGGGATATGTGGTTAAAGAAACCAGAGAAGGGGTGGAGCGAAAATTAAGGCTGCTTACCCTTGCCGAGGGTAAAATTTCTTCTTCTGAAAAAACAGAAATCACCGGAGCCGAAAAGAACAAACTTTTTCCTACGGATATCGGAGGACTTGTGAACGATTTTCTAGTCGAGAATTTCAAAAAAGTGCTCGACTTCAATTTCACGGCCAGCGTAGAAAAGCAATTTGATGAAATTGCTGAAGGAAAAATCAAATGGAATAAAATGATAGACGATTTCTATCAGCCATTCCACGAAAATATTGAAACTACTACCAAAGAATCCAAACGGGTAACGGGCGAACGGGCCTTGGGAGAAGATCCTTCAGGCGAACCTGTGATTGCGAGAATGGGACGGTTCGGCCCAATGGTCCAAATTGGAAGAACCGATGATGAATCTAAAAAGCCACGTTTTGCTAAACTTCGCGCCACCCAATCTATTGAAACCATCACCTACGAAGAAGCAATGGAACTTTTCAAACTACCTCGAATCGTGGGTGAATTTGAAGGCAAGGAAATGAAAGTTAGCATCGGGCGTTTCGGACCATATGTTCAACATGATGGGAAGTTCGTTTCACTAAAAAAAGAACATGATCCATACGCTATAACTGCTGATGAAGCCATAGAACTTATTAAGGCAAAACGGGAATCTGACGCCAATAAGACGATAGCAGAGTTCAAAGAGCATGATATTTTTGTTCTGAACGGTCGTTTTGGACCTTACATTAAAAAGGGAAAAGACAATTACAAAATTCCAAAAGGTACTTCCGCTGAACATCTCACCGTTGAAGATTGTTTACAGATAATCGGCGAGGCCGGACCGCCAAAGAAAGGCGGCGCAAAAGGTGGTCGCTGGAAAAATAAATCCTGATAACCAGGTACGTATTTTTACGTAATACAGAAGGGAAGAGCTGAGTTTATGCTGAAGGATTCGGAAATACAGGCGTTGGTTAAACTTTTGGACGACGAAGACCGTCAGGTACTCCGTCATGTTGAAGGGAAATTGAAAAGTCTGGGCCCGGATGTTATTCCATCTCTGGAAAACGTTTGGACCACCGAATTGAACCCGCTGCAACACGAGCGATTGGAATCCATCATTCATGAAATTCAATTCACCTCTTTAACCGATGATCTGCAGCAATGGAAAGATGGAGAGGAGCAAGATTTACTTTTTGGATTTTATTTGGTTTCCCGTTTTTATTACCCCGATGCGCGTTTCGAAGACGTCCAAAAACAGATTTTTAAGCTTCGTCAAACGATATGGCTGGAGTTGAATAACAATCAAAAACCGCTTGATCAGGTTAAAGTGTTCAACAGCATATTTTTCGGCTATTTGGGTTTTTCAGGTCAGCAGCTTTCGGAAGATCCAAAGGCATATTGTTTGCCATTTGTTCTCGATCATAAAGAAGGATGCAGCATATCGCTTGGTTTGCTGTATCAGGTACTCGCCAATGAACTCAATTTGCCTGTTTATGGCGTACCGCTTCTTCGATATTTCGTACTTGCTTTTACGAAGCGGTTTCTAACCGAATTTGAAAACTCGAATGAAATTTCAAACGATGTGGCGTTTTATATCAATCCGGCAAATCGCGGAACAATTTTTACTTCTAAAGAAATCACAGACTATCTGAAAAAAATGAATGTTGCGGAAGCGGTGCGAAATTATAATCCTGCCCCCAATGCCGAACTGCTGCTGGAACTCGTTACTTATATGCGTGATTTGGCAGGTTATAAAAAGAAGGAATCAGAAGAAAGTGAGTTAAACCGCTGGATCGAAATCCTATCCTGATTTTTTTAGCATTTTTACCGATCCCAATGGCCAGAGCCAAGATTTTGGCACTGGAATTTCTTTGCACTTTTTGTGGAAAAATGGTGCCCTTTGCGCCCTGTTTTTGGCAGCTAAAAGCGTATCTTCGCTCGCCGCAAAAGCGGAGTATAAAAAGTGAAGTATGGACGAGAACAGGATCATTCCAATTAATATTGAAGATGAGATGAAAACCGCCTACATCGATTACTCGATGTCGGTAATTGTGAGCCGTGCCATTCCGGATGTTAGGGATGGCCTGAAACCGGTTCACCGCCGTGTTTTATATGGTATGAACGAATTGGGCGTGGGTGCCGGAAAACCGTATAAAAAGTCGGCACGTATCGTGGGTGAGGTTTTAGGTAAGTATCACCCGCATGGCGATTCTTCGGTGTATGACTCTATGGTTCGTATGGCCCAGGATTGGTCGTTACGCTACCCGCTGGTGGATGGTCAGGGTAACTTTGGTTCCATCGACGATGATCCGCCTGCAGCAATGCGTTATACAGAAGCCCGCTTCCGGAAAATTACCGAAGAACTTTTGCGCGATATCGATAAGGATACCGTAGATATGCGATTGAACTTCGATGATACACTCGAAGAGCCTACGGTGCTTCCTTCCCGGATTCCCAACCTGTTGGTGAACGGCTCCTCCGGTATTGCGGTTGGTATGGCCACCAATATGTTGCCCCACAACTTATCAGAGGTTGTAGATGCTACGAACTATTACATTGATAATAAAGAGTGTACTGTTGAAGACCTCGTGCAGTTTGTGAAGGCGCCTGATTTTCCCACCGGCGGCACTATCTATGGGGTAGATGGTGTAAGACAAGCTTTTTTAACCGGCCGCGGTCGTGTAGTACTCCGGGGAAATGCGGAGATTGAAACAGATGCCAAAGGCCGGGAAACCATAATTGTTTCTGAAATTCCATATCAGGTGGTAAAGTCGGATCTCATCCGAAAAATTGCTGATTTGGTAGAAGAGAAGAAGATAGAGGGTATTTCAGATGTTCGTGATGAGAGCGACCGGAATGGAATTCGAATGGTGATTGAATTGAAGCGCGATGCGGTTTCTAGCGTGGTACTCAACCAATTATTCGCCTTAACGCCACTCCAAACTTCTTATGGCGTGAACAATGTGGCCTTGGTGAATGGGCGGCCGATGACGCTTAACCTGCTGCATCTTATCAAATACTTCGTAGAATTCCGTCATGAAGTTATAGTACGCCGCACCAAGTTCGAATTGGATGAAGCTGAAAAACGGGCGCACATCTTGCAAGGTTTGCTCATAGCGCTTGATAATCTGGATGCTGTTATCAAATTGATTCGTGAATCGAACACGGTTGAAGTGGCCAGAGAAGGGCTTATGGCCAATTTTGGACTCAGCGAACTGCAAGCTCGCGCCATTCTGGACCTTCGCTTACAAAAACTTACGGGTCTGGAACGCGAAAAAATTAAAGCCGAATACGAAGAGTTGATGACCACTATAGCTTATCTGAACCGAATTCTGGCTGAAGAACCGCTGCGGATGCAAATCATTAAAGATGAATTAACTGAAGTAAAGGAAAAATATGGCGATGAACGCCGTACCGGAATTGAGTTTGCTGACGGTGATATCAATATCGAAGATCTGATACCGAATGAGGAAGTGGTGGTAAGCATTACCCATCTTGGCTATGTAAAACGCACTATTTCAAGCGATTATAAAACACAGAATAGGGGAGGGCGCGGCAGTAAAGGTTCGGCCGCCCGTGAAGAAGATTTTATTGAACATCTATTCATTGCAAATAACCACAATTACATACTATTTTTCACCCAAATGGGCCGTTGTTACTGGCTGAAAGTGTATGAAATTCCGGAAGGCGAAAAATCGGGTAAGGGCCGGGCTATTCAAAATCTGATGAATATTCCGAAAGAGGATAAGATTATGGCCTATATTCCTGTGCTGAATTTGACCGATGAAACCTACCTGGATAATAACTATGTAACCTTTATTACCCGAAACGGTGTAATCAAAAAAACCACCTTACGTGCCTATTCCAATGTAAGAAAAGGCGGGGTGAATGCGATTGATATCCGCGAAGGCGATGAATTGGTTCAGGTAAGTATGACGAATGGTCAGGCTGAAATTATACTGGCCACCAAACTTGGCCGGGCCATCCGTTTCAATGAGTCGAAGGTACGTCCAATGGGCCGAACGGCTAGTGGAGTTTCCGGGGTGGACCTAAACGATGAAGACGGTAAAAATGAAGTGATCGGAATGATTGCCGTAAACCCTCAGAATACCGAAGAAACCATTCTGGTGATTTCCGAAAAAGGGTATGGTAAACGGACGGATCTGGAGGACTACCGCGTTACCAACAGGGGCGGAAAGGGCGTAACTACTTTGAAGCGAACTGATAAAACTGGTGATTTAGTTGGTTTGCTAAATGTTACTGATAATGACCACCTTATGATTATTAATAAATCAGGTGTCGCCATCCGGTTAGCCGTAGAGAAACTTAGGGTTATGGGGCGAGCCACACAAGGTGTGCGATTAATTAAGTTGGATCCCAATGATAGCATTGCGGCGGTAACGAAAATCCTTAATGGCAAATTGAGTTATAATGCTGAAGAGGATGGTGAACTGGGTGCCCCTGAAGCCACCGAAGAAAGTGCGGAATAGAATTTGAAATCTAAAAACATACATATGAAAAGTCTGATTTGGATACTTTTTACTGTTTTCACAACTGCCGTTATGGCTCAAGGCGGAAAGGTAACTTCTGCCTGGATGTACAAAGAATCATATAAAAAAGGCGATGGGGTTTCGAATTTGGAAGAAGCGAAGCGCCTGATTGATGAAGCGGTAAACGACCCGGCTACCCAAACTTCGTCAAAGGCCTGGTTCTATAGAATGGATATTTGTATGCTGATGGCTGCTGATACCCAACTTTCGAATAAATATCCGGATGCCGGCTTTCAGGCGATAGCCAGTTTAGACCAACTTCAAAAGTTAGCCGATCCGAAATTTAAGAATTGGGAGGATGCTATTGAAAACGCTAAAAATTTGGCAAACATCGTTTTCAATGATGCGGTTGAGGCCTTTCAGAAGAAGGATTACAATACCGCCTATAAGGAGTTTTCTGCCATTCCAGATTTGAATTCCATTATCGAATCTCGTGGTGAAAAGTCGGCAGTTCCTACAAAAACAGCTTTAGATAATGCAGCCTTATCTGCTGATAATTCGGGAGTTAAGGATAATATTTATGGGGCATATAAGAAATTAAACAAGTATTATCCCAGTGCCATCAGTTACCACCAATTGGCAAAATACGAAAGAGAAGCAAAAAATGTAGGAGAGTCAGATCGCCTTATAGATGAGGGTTTATCGAAGTTCCCGAACAGTCAGGAGCTTCTTATCGATAAGTACAATTCTTATCCTGAAGACAAAAGATTGGAAGGATTGGAGTTCCTCAAAAAGATATACGCAAATGATCCTAAAAATGAAAGTGTTTTGGGGGCAATGGGTGATGCTTACTATCAACAAAAGGATGAGGACAATGCTGTTAAGACTTATGAAACGCTGCTTTCGATGAATCCAGTAAATTTTCAGGCCAATTTTGGGATGGGAGTTGTGATTTACAATCGGGCCAAAGTATTTTGGGATGAAATGAACGGCTTGGGCTATTCAAATGCCGATAAGTTAAAGTTCGATCAATTGAAAGTAAAACGGGACGATCTGTTAGTAAAAGCCAGAGCGTATTTTGAAAAGGCCCAGAGCGTAAAACCTGATGACGCACAATTAAAAAGCATTCTAGCTAAAATAGATTCTAACCTAAAGTAAAGAAGTATAAGGCCTTAAGGGCCTTTTTCTTTAAATACCATACTTAACATAATATTAATTATGATGTAAAACGTATAACATTTTAGGTCAGAAACCGACTCGGGAATTGACAGCCATCTTATCACAAAGTGTATAAAATTTGATTGTAATCCTATTGCTTCTGTTATTTTCGCATCCTAAATACATTTGAATGAAATACGCCTCGTACATTGTTAACGGTATTCTTGCTATAGCCGTTGCCGGACTTTACTTCATCCATTTCAAGAATGCATCACCAGGTCACTCAGCTAGTACCAGCCCATCTACAACAGCCGCTGGTAGTTCAACTTCAAACATCGCTTTTGTAGATGTGGATAGCCTGGAGGCCAATTATAACTTCTTTAAAGATAAAAAGGCAGAACTCGAAAAACGTCAAAAGTCTATAGAAGCAACTTTAGAAGGAAGGATGCAATCGCTTCAACGTGAAGCATATGAGCTACAACAAAAAGCTCCAACGCTTACCCAATCGGAAGGTGAAGCGGCCCAACAGCGCTTGCTTCAAAAGCAACAGGAACTGGAACAAATGCGCGATAATATGTCTTCTAGTTTTATGAATGATCAAACAGCTTTTAACAAAGATCTAAATGCCCGTCTTGATACTTTCTTGCAGGAATATAACAAAGACAAAAAGTATGTTTATATTCTTTCTTACATCAAGGGCGGAACCATTTTGTATAAAGACCAGGCAAATGATATCACCCGTGAAGTTACAGAAGGTATGAACAAAAAATATATTAAACAATAATGAAATTTGTTAAGTCCTATATAGCTGATAATCAAAACCGATTTCTGGAAGAGCTTTTTGCCCTTTTGCGATTCCCGTCGGTTAGTGCTGATCCCAAATACCGGGATGCTGTACTCGATACAGCTGAATTTGTGAAAAACTCGTTAATAGCTGCCGGAGTTGATGCCGTGGAAGTTTGTGCAACGGCAGGGTATCCGGTGGTTTATGGTGAAAAAGTAATAGATTCCTCCAAGCCAACCGTTTTGATATACGGCCACTATGATGTACAACCGGCCGATCCGGTAGCGTTGTGGTCCTCCCCTCCTTTTGAGCCGGTTATTAAAGATGGTAAGATCTACGCCCGAGGAAGCGCCGACGACAAAGGCCAATTTTATATGCATGTAAAGGCAATTGAAATGTTGTTGAAAAACAATGCCTTACCGTGTAATGTGAAATTCATGATTGAAGGCGAAGAGGAAGTGGGATCAGCCAACCTGGAGACTTTTGTAAAACAGAATTTGACCCGTTTGAAAAGTGATGTGGTGTTAATTTCTGATACTTCTATCATTTCAAATGATTGTCCGTCAATAACAACTGGCTTACGCGGACTAGCTTACATGGAAGTGGAAGTCACCGGTCCCAATAAGGATTTGCATTCCGGAGTTTATGGCGGGGCGGTTGCCAATCCGGTGAATGTTTTGTGTGATATGATTTCTTCGCTCCACACAGCCGACCGTAAAGTGAACATTCCCGGATTTTATGATGACGTAGATGAAGTTACAGCAGCTGAGCGGGATTTAATGGCAAAAGCGCCTTTTAGTATTGATGAATATAAAAGGGAACTGGACGTAAATGAAGTTATGGGTGAAGCCGGTTATTCCACATTGGAAAGGGTTTCCATCCGTCCTACTTTAGATGTTAATGGAATTTGGGGCGGATACACCGGCGAAGGCGCGAAGACGGTACTGCCTTCAAAGGCTTATGCGAAGATAAGTATGCGGCTGGTGCCAGGTCAACAATCGGCCAAAATTATGGAGCTGTTTGAGCAACATTTTAAAGCTATTGCCCCGCCTTCGGTAAAAGTAAAAGTTAGCCCCCATCATGGCGGAGAAGCTGCTGTAACACCAACAGATTCAGTATCATACATGGCGGCAGCTAAAGCAATGGAGAAGACCTTTGGGAAGCAGCCGATTCCATTAAGAACCGGTGGCAGTATTCCCATAGTAACGATGTTCGAGAAAGTTCTTGGAACGAAATCAGTGTTGCTGGGCTTTGGATTAGACAGCGATGCCATACATTCGCCTGATGAGCATTATGGTGTTTTCAACTATTTGAAAGGTATTGAAACCATACCATACTTCCTTCAATATTTCACTGAAATGAGTCGATAATGGCTGAAGTTGCGATTGAAGAAAGTTGGAAAAAGGAACTTCAAGACGAATTCGACCAACCTTACTTTTCGCAGATCAAGGCATTTCTTCTTGCACAGAAGCAAAATGGGAAGCGGATATTTCCTCCGGGTCCACTAATTTTCAATGCTTTCCAACTCACTCCTTTCGATAAAGTAAAAGTGGTGATTTTGGGGCAGGACCCCTATCATGGTGAAGGACAGGCGCATGGACTTAGCTTTTCGGTTCCTGCAAATTGTAAGATACCACCGTCATTGCAGAACATTTATAAAGAGTTATACGACGACCTTTCCATTCCGATTCCTGATACAGGAAACCTTGAATCGTGGGCACAGCAAGGGGTACTTTTATTAAATGCCATGCTCACCGTGAATGCCGGAGAACCTGCCTCACACCGCCTGGCCGGCTGGGAACAATTTACCGATGCCGTGATCCGGCATCTTTCAGCCCATCGCACCGGGTTGGTCTTTATGCTTTGGGGCAAATTTGCTCAAGACAAAGCTATTTTAATTGATCCTTCTAAGCATTTGATTCTCAAGGCACCACATCCTTCGCCATTTAGTGCCCACACCGGATTCTTCGGGTGCCGGCATTTCTCCAAAGCGAATGCTTATTTAAAGGAACCTATTAACTGGCAACTTATGCCAGCGGGGAGGTAATTCCTCAAATGCTGTTGGCGCAAGGTTTGAAACTGCGCTAAAAAGCACATTATGAAAAAAGTAGTTGTTATGGCTGCCCTGGTTGGAATATTCCGATTTGGCGGGCACGCCCAAATTTCCAAAGAAATAGCCGGTTTTCACAATCCGGAAAGTGTGATCGGATACAAAGATCATTTGTTTGTAAGTAATATGGGTGATAAGCTAGACCCCACAGCAAAGGATGGTGACGGCTATATCTCTATGATTTACAGGACGGACGGGAAGATGGTTCAGGAAAAGTTTATAGAAGGATTGAATAGCCCCAAAGGCTTATTTGTATGTCATGGTTATTTGCATGTGGTGGATGTGGACCGCATTATTGCTTACAAAATCAAAACTAAGGAAAAAGTGTGGGAGGCGGATCTCAGTAAGCAGGGCATAACGTATGCAAATGATGTGGTTCCGTTTTGTGGTGGATTACTGGTTTCTGCAACCGATAAAAACGCTATTTATAAGGTGAAACGATCAGGAAAAGTAAAGCAGTGGGTGGTTAAAGGTGAATTGCCCGGCGCGAACGGGTTGCTTAGAAAATGCGGTAAACTTTATGTAGCCAATTATGGTAGAGGGAATGAACCGGATGGCTCGGTTGTAAAAATTGGTTGCAACCATAAGGTAAAAACCCTGCCTTATCCAAAGGGTTATTATGACGGAATTGCTAAAATTTGTGGCATTTTATTAGTTGCCGATTGGGTAAATCCGGCTGATAATAGCGGGAAAATCATGGCGTACGATTGTCATAAAAAGGCCATTGCTACTTTACCTGTAAACAGAACGATTGATGGTCCGGCCGATATTTATGCCGATTGTAAGACTAAAACGCTATGGATTCCGGCAATGCGGGAAGGGAAAATTTTAGCCATTCCTTTTGCTGCGGTGAAGGCCTGGAAAAAGCAAATGATGAAAAAGTAATGAAACCATTGTGGGGCGGGAGTTTCCGCCCCTCTTGTTTTCAACAAAATAGCGACATATTAAAAATATTACACACATTTAAAGCTGTAATTCCAAAATCCCGAATGGCCGGCAATTTCAGTTTTAACGACGTTTCCATCTCCAAGAAGCTGTACTTTACAGTGGGCTTGATGGCCGTTTTAATCGGCATTGAATTGCTAACCCTATTCTTTTCAATTCATACACTTTCGTCGGTACGAGCCTATGTTGAAGGCGAAGGGCTTTGGTCGAAGGCGCAGAAAGATGCGGTGGCTGAGTTAAACGAATATGTACGAGACCAAGACGAACGGCACTATCAGAACTTTTTAGGGTTTATGAAAGTTCCGATTGGCGACAGTAAAGCCCGGAAAGAGTTAGCCAAAGCCGAACCCGATTTTGAAGTGGCCCGTCAAGGCTTTTTGGAAGGGCGCAATCATCCTGAAGATATAGATGGCATGATTCAGCTTTTTAGAAGGTTTCATTGGATTTCGTACATCAGCAATGCCATTTACTATTGGAACAAAGCGGAAGAAACAGTACTTCCTTTAATTCCGCTGGCTGATAGTTTACATCAAGAGATACGGTCTGCGGCCCCTTCTGCCCTTCGCATGGCGCGTTTGCAAGGAGAAATTGCGCAAGTGAATCAAAGCCTCACACAGTGGGAAGATGGCTTTTCTTACACTTTAGGTGAGGGATCCAGATGGTTAGAACGGTTGGTATTACGATTGCTTTTTGTTATTGCGTTAACGGTTGAACTTACAGGACTGTTACTGGCAATTTCGGTTAGCCGGGGCATTCAAAAGGGGTTGGCTGAAATTATAGAAGCCGCCCGGAATTTTGCGTCAGGAAATCTGAAAGCTCGTGCCAAAGTTTTTTCAAAAGATGAAATTGGTGAACTGGCCGAATCGTTCAATCAAATGTCAGGAAGGTTAGAGCAGAATATTGCACAACAACAACAGTCGGAATTAAGGCTCAGTAAGTATGCACACGATCTGGAATTGAAGAACAAAGAATTGGAGCAATTTGCGTATGTGTCGTCGCACGACCTTCAGGAACCGTTACGTACGGTTACCAGTTATGTAGAATTGCTGACGCGGTATCCCCAAAATTTGAGCTCTGAGGACCGGGAACTATATATGCGTTACATATCTGAATCGGCATATCGGATGAAAAACCAGATTAAGGCACTGCTCGACTATTCCAGAATCGGGACGAATCGTGAATTAGAGCGGGTAGATTGCAATGAACTTTTAGCGGAAGTTTTAGTGGATTTAGATACAGCGATTCAGGAAAGCAGAGCGGTGATAGCATACCGCAACCTGCCCATTGTTTCAGGATATCGATTCGAGTTGAAATCGCTGTTCCAGAATTTGATTAGCAATGCCATCAAGTTTCAGCGTCCCGGTTTTTCGCCTGTTGTAAAAGTAACTGGCCGGGCAGATGGTACATTTTGGTACTTTGAAGTAGAAGATAACGGAATTGGCATTGAGGCGAAATACATGCACAAGCTGTTCGTGATATTTCAGCGATTGCATTCCAGAAGTGCATATCCGGGTTCCGGGATCGGTTTGGCGCATTGCAAAAAAATAGTGGAGCTGCATGATGGTGAAATTGGAGTGCGTTCAACGTTTGGAATGGGCTGTATTTTTTATTTTAGTTTGTCAAAATTGTCGAAATGAACTTGCAGAAAAAATTGAGATGTGTGATGTTGATCGATGATGATGAATCGACCAACTTTCTTCATAAGCTGGTTATTGATGAAGAATGCTGTACCGATCATGTTGTAGTTTTTGAAAGCGCTGAAAAGGCGTTGGTTTATCTTACGGAAGCATTTGAGAATACCGAAGCCAATTACATCAGGCCTGATTTGATTTTTCTCGACATTAATATGCCGAGGATGAATGGCTGGGAGTTTATTGAAGAGTATCAGAAACTTCCTGAAGACAAGCGCAGCCGGATTGTGATTATGATGTTAACTACTTCGCTGTTTCCCGATGACCAGGAAAAAGCAAAAACTACAAAGGAAGTAGATGGCTTTTATAATAAGCCTTTAACACCCGAAATTATTGAGGAAGTACTTCGCAATCATTTTGTGGATCATTTGTAAGGCCACGTTTTGAGGTGATATAAGATTTGGCTTCTTCGAAGTATTCGTGCTTTTTTTTTGTACCCGAAATACCAATCTTCAATGCCGGAAGTAAGGCCGCGCCTGCTTTGCGGCAGGGGGCGAAGCGGAAATCGTTTTTGGCATTCGGCATTCAAAGCGATGAACGGTGATTTGATTTTTTAAGGTAAGAAGACAGCCAAAAACATTGGGAGCGTAGCACCCGGCGGCGCCACGGCTATGCAAAATGTTTTACAAAAGTTTCACTTACTGCCGTGGCGGCGGCCGCCATAAATTTGATTATGCAAGAATGATTTCCAGTTTCCGCAGCTCTTACTTTTCAAATCGGCGGGTGTGAATGAGGAAGGAAAGGCCGAGGCAAACCATTCCAAAAGCAGTTAATTTTACTACCGAAGGAACAAGCACTGAAAATCTGGTTTGGCGGAGGAAAATATTGTTGCACAATTCCATTCCCCAACTCATGGGTGAAAGTGAACTAATCACTTTCATAACGGGAGGCATAACATAAGCAGGTACCCACACCCCTCCTATTGCTGCGAGCAGCACTACACTAACCGATCCAAATGCCAGCGCCTGATGATGTGTTTTGAAAAACACACCCACAAATAAACCGAATGCAGTTGCGGCAAAGGCTATGAACACTGCGGCCACTACAATCATTTCGGCCTGATCGCCAATTACTAGTTTTGATAATCCCATTGCCGGGAGGATGTATAGCCCCACCAGCAACATCAAAAAGAATTGCAGTATACAAATGAGCCAATGGAAAACATATTTTCCGAAAATGTAGGGTAATTGTGATCCGGCCACTAAACGCATACGAAGTAAACTTCCATCTTCTCTTTCTTTGATAAAATTTCCGGCAAGAGGAAAAAGTATGAAGAACATAGCGAACATGGTCCATCCCGGAACATTATGTTGAACCGAATTCATGGTAGTCAACATTTGCTTATTATGAGGCTGTACTTCTTCAACGGTTAACAACGGCTGAAACGGTTGTTTGGATTCTGTATTTTGACCGGTGAGCGCGCTCATTTGGGTGTTGAGTTGCTGCATTAGTAATTTTGTTTGCAGTGCCGCCGTCATTTTTTCCATAGCAAAGAGGAGTGACTGCCGGAAATTGGCCTTAGTAACCGGGTCGAAA
Organism: Chitinophagales bacterium; assembly: GCA_046329575.1. Taxonomy (GTDB): domain Bacteria; phylum Bacteroidota; class Bacteroidia; order Chitinophagales; family LD1; genus UBA1941. Next base: position 152,640 of record JAXLUJ010000004.1, read on the forward strand.
AGCAACTGTATTTTTGGCGTGGAAGAAATGGAATCGGTTGGTTTATCGCCCATGCCAAACCCGGCGAGTAATGTTTGAATAGCGATATGCGAACCGGAATTTACGGCCATAGTTGTTTTTGGTGGAATAATAATGGCTGCCTTGAACTTTCCCTCATGTACCAGCGTTTGAGCCAGTTCCGGGTCAATTTTTTTCCCTTCATAAACATGATGTACTTTGAAAGTTCCCGCACTTTCGAGCGAGTTTTCAAACCACGAACCAATTGAATCCTGATCGTTGTTCACGCAGATGATATCAAAGCTGAATTGCGTATAGTCGCGAAATGGCGCGTCTTGTACCAGCGACATTACTGTGACCATCACCATAGGCATCAGAAAGATAAGCAGCAATCCGGCAGGATCGCGCCATAGCGTGAGCAGTTCTTTTTTTATGGTGGCTAAAATTTTCATCAATCGCGAATGCTTCTTCCGGTTATTGCGAGAAATACCTCTTCTAATTTTTTGAACTTAAATTCGTTTTCCAGATCGGCAATTGTACCTTCTTTCATCATTTTACCATGATCAACAATACCCACCCTATGGCAAACACGTTCGGCTTCTTCCAAAATATGTGAGGTATAAAGTATAGTCATCCCTTTGCGGTTTTCTTCAATCAGGTAATCGAGAATCAGCGTTCGCGATTGTACATCTACTCCTGAAGTAGGTTCATCCAGTATCAGCAATTTAGGTTGGTGCAGAACGGAGGCGATGAGATTCAACCGGCGTTTCATTCCGCCTGAAAAACTATTGACGGTGTTGTGCCTTTTTGAATGCAGGCCGAACCGTTCCAGGAGTTGGTTTATGTGGTTAACATCAGGCTTCAGGCCGTACATGCGCATGAGGTATTCCAAATTCTCAAAGGCGGTGAGAGTTGGAAACAGGGCGATGTCCTGAGTAGCCACTCCGATGATGCCGCGCACTTTCTTACTTTCGGAAAAAGCATTTCTGCCAAAAACATCAATAACGCCGGAATCGGCATGCAGCAATCCGCAAATGAGGTTTACAGTAGTGCTTTTACCGGCGCCGTTTGGCCCCAGCAACCCATAAATTTCTCCTTCATTGATCTGAAAGGATAGTCCGTCAACTGCCTCACGGTCCATCCCCTTGAAAGCTTTATGAATATCAGTTACGGTAATGGCAGGTTTCATGACTTCAACTTTTTGCCGGCCACCTGATATAATTTTGTGAAGAATACCTCTTCATCATTGGCGCATTCGCGAAGGCGGTCGGCCAGTTCATGATAGGTGTTGGTATCGTTTTTTCTGTTTTTGCAAGTTCGCCCGGCGTAGTAAGCAAAGTCGCGCCATTTATCACCTATTACAGTCATTTCATTAGAGAATTCTCGTAGTTCATCGTTGTTCAGCTTATCACCGGCTTCTTTTAAAAAAGCGGCGTACACAAACCGGAATCCCGCTCCGCCGGTGCCTATCTCTTCCTGCATACGAACAATATTTCCGAGATATCGAATTGCATCACGAGCGCTTAATTTATCGGGATAGGATTGTACTTTATCGGCCATCAGGCGAATACCTTTTTTACCAAACCACGGCAATGGAATTTGCGACATTCCATAACCTGCCTGCCGCACTCCGCGCCAAACGGCGTAGTTCAAATCGTATTGTTTAGGAAACCCTACGGGATAGTACATTTTGCCATTTGGCTCAGGAATACCTTTCGCGAATCGCGCTCTGATTAAATCATCGCGATGAATGCGACTAACCGTATCCATCACCGGATCACTAACCAAATATTCGTTTCCGCTTTTTCCGTAAACCACGATGTTGTGGGCATTAAAATGAAAGCGAAAAGCATCGGGTAAGTAGGTGAGATAAAAAACGGAAGTGAGCAAACCCACCGGAATGCCATTTTCGAGCATTTGGTCAAGGGCGTCCATTGCTTTGGAAGTATTGGAATAGGTATGCGATTTCACTTCGATTCCGGTTCGCTTGGCAAAGCGTTTGAAAATTTGGCCGGGCCAGATGCGATAGGATGTACCTGGAAGACCGCTAACTTTTACGAATGGAATATGAGAGAAAAAAATTCCGGCACCGATACCGAAAACCATAGGTTCACTAAAATCGTGGCCATGAAAACGAAGCATGTTTGATACTACGCCGTTTTCGCAGTGCGCGGATTGTATATGCGGAAATTTGATTTCAGACATGTAAAAAATGGCTTATTGAAGCTGGTTGACGTCGCACAATTGTGCAACCGTGATGCGAAAAGCGAAAGCATACTTTTCCAATGTTTTATTGGAAAGCATTTTGAAAAAAAAAGGCCGGAAATGAAGTTTAACCATAAACGCCGGCAAACCTATATAGCCTGCCAGAATTTGAGGTTCCATGAGGTTTTTGTGCATGTAATACAATATCGGGCTTGCGGAACCATTGAGCACCGCAGATTTTGCTTGCTGAACTTCTTCTCCAATGTTTTCCCAGGCCTGTTGAAGAACTACATTCTCCGGCTCCCAGCCAACCGACTGCACTCCGGTAAACGATTCGCCATCCTTAGCGTAATAGAGCTTAGTCATTTTGCCCTGCAAGGTATTGGCATCATCTTGCGGAACATCCTCTTTTTTCATGGCCTAAAAATAAGAAAATCGCCTAAGCCAGAGCTTGGCGCAAATCGTTGATTATAACCGACGCGTCCTCAATACCTACCGATAGACGAACTAACCCATCCGTAATTCCAAATTTCAAGCGCGTGGCTTTAGGTACGAAAGAATGCGACATTGAAGCAGGATGTTGAATCAATGTATCGGTGGCACCAAGCGAGGCGGTAAGTTGGCACCACTTTACGGCCTTCATCAATTTTTTCCCGGCTTTTATACCACCTTTAAGTTCGAAGCTTAGAACGCCTCCAAACGCTGTCATTTGCTTTTTTGCAATGTGATGATCGGGATGTGTTTTTAAACCCGGATAATGAACGGCTGCCACGGCCGGATGTTTTTGCAGAAACGTGGCCACTGCCATTGCATTGTTACAATGCTGCGGCATACGAAGGTGTAGCGTTTTCAAACCTTGGTTTAAGAGCCACGCATCCATTGGCGAAATAATGGAGCCATGAAGTTTCCTATAATTCCACACTTCTTTTTCAATGTAATTCAAGTTGCAGGAAATAATTACGCCGCTTAAGCTATTTCCATGACCGTTGAGATACTTGGTTGAGGAATGGACGACCACATCAAAACCCAATTGCAACGGATGCTGGAGTAAAGGCGACGCAAAAGTGCTGTCGATAGCAGCAACAGCGCCATAACGATGCGCCATTGAGGCGATTTTCTTCAAATCATAACAGTTCAGGGTGGGGTTAGCCGGAGATTCCGCATAGATCATTTGTATGGGTTGTTCTTTGAACCGTTTCTCCACAGTTTTGAGATCTGCCATGTCTACGAAAAACAATTGCAGGTTGAATTTTTTTGAAAGTGATTGCAGATAGTCGTAAGTGGTTCCGTAGATATTTCCTTGAACGATAAGACTATTGCCCGGTTGCAGCACGGTTTCGAATAATGCCGTAATTGCTGCCATTCCCGAATTGAACAATAAAGCTTTAGCTGGAGTTGCGGTGCCAAAGCCTTCCATTTTTCCAATTTTTGCTTCCGCTATTTCTGCATTCGGGTGACTCCATCTTCCGTAAATCAGCGCGTTGTTCTTTCCTGAAAAAACGGAATGAGCTTTTTCGGGCGAATCATAAATATAGGTAGATGATAGATATAGTGGAGCAATATGCGATGGAATGTGCTGCTGCGCGGGCTCATCTTTCACCGCGATGCAGCTAAGCGGCATGTTTTGGTTCAATTTCATAAGAGGCGAAAATTAAGAAACAGCAGAATTACTATGCCGAAAAAACGATAGGTTCGCACAAAAGCAGGTTTTATGGTAAAAGGGAAATGGGTGCTGATAACCGGCGCCACTAGCGGTATCGGACGGGCCACAGCCGAGATTTTTGCGAAAAATGGCGCTTCGCTGATTCTTACCGGCCGAAGAGAAGAACGGCTGGAATCAGCACAGAATGTGCTGCACGAAAAATATGGCGCTGAGGTGAAGACCTATTGTTTTGATGTTCGGCAATTCAATGAGGCCGTAAAAATGGCTAATGATCTTTCGGAAAATGGAATTGTACCGCAAGTTTTGGTCAACAACGCGGGGTTAGCATCGGGAAAAGACAAGATTTATGAGGGACTTTTAAGTGATTGGGAGAAAATGATAGATACGAATATCAAAGGGTTACTTTACATCACTCGTGCCCTTCTTCCATTAATGGTAGAACGAAACGAAGGGCATATTATTAATATTGGGAGCACTGCAGGCCATTTGGTATATCCTGAGGGTAATGTGTATAATGCCACGAAGTATGCGGTGAAAGCGCTTAATGAAAGTATTAATCTGGATTTAGCCGGTACCACCATACGATGTTGTTCCATAGATCCCGGCGCTTGTGAAACCGAGTTCAGCGAGGTGCGTTTTCATGGCGATAAATTAAGGGCGGCGTCGGTTTATGATGGCTATCAGCCGTTGCGGCCGGAAGATGTAGCTGATGCGATATTTTATGTTTGCAATACGCCGCCACACGTTAATATCACCAACATGGTGATGTACCCTACTGCCCAGCGTTCGGTGTATGTATGGGACAAACGCTAATCAGGCAAATCGAATTTGCAAAACTGCCGCTACAAAAATTTTCACGGCTATGGCAATAAGAATCACTCCGAAAAATTTCTTCATAGCGCCTAATGCCGCCTCCCCTATTTTTTCTTCCAGCCAGTCTACACTTCTTAATGTAATATAGATAACGATCAAATTGATAACGATACCTATAATGATTACGGATACCGTATAAACCGAACGCAGCGACATTATGGTTGTGAGCGTTCCCGACCCGGCCAACAGTGGAAAACCCAAAGGCACAATACTTCCCGATTTGCTCATGTTAGGATCATGCTTGAAAAGATTGATCCCAAGGACCAGTTCAATTCCAAGAATAAAAATTACGATAGAACCGGCCACGGCAAATGAAGGTACGTCCACTCCCATCAATTCCAGCAATCTTTCCCCTACCAAGAGAAACAATATCATCAAAAAGCCGGCAAACAGTGTAGCAGTAAGCGGTTTGAAGGTGATTTCGCGATTCTTTAACCCAATGATAATTGGCAATCCGCCAATTACATCGATCACTGCAAAAAGCGTAAATGTTACAGTAAGTACGTCGGCGATTTTAATTGGCATATCTTTGCTATAATTCTCAAAAGTCACATTTCTATTTGTATTATTCTTCCAAAGATATCGACGTTGCTTTCTTCATTGAATTGATGCAAGAAGCAGGCCAGCGCATGATGGCCATCTATGAAACAGCCTTTGAAATTGAGGTGAAGTCTGATCATAGTCCTGTTACCCAGGCTGATAGAGTGGTGAATGACCTATTAATGGAAAAGATACAGATGCGATATCCGCAATCAGAGTTCATCACCGAAGAAAGTGTGAATGCTCCTTATGAAACCAGAAAGGATTGGGAATCTTTTTGGTTGATTGACCCGCTTGACGGCACTAAGGAATTCATTAAAAGAAATGGTGAGTTCACTATTAATGTTGCGCTGATTGAATTTGGTATTCCGGTGTTTGGTATCGTTTACGCACCAGCTGCGAGGCAGCTTTTTTATGGCTTAAAAGGAAGAGGAAGTTTCGAATTTCTTGATGGAAGAAGCCAAATTTTGCCACGCGAAAGAACGGAATTTCAGAAAATCAAGACCGTGGCTTTAAGCCGATCGCATTTGAACGAACGCACGCTTCAATTTTTAAAAGAGTTCCATAACCTATCACCGATTCGAGAAGTGTATTCCGGTAGTTCCCTTAAAATGTGCATGGTAGCTTCAGGCGAAGCCGATATTTACCCGAGGTTTGGACCTACCATGGAATGGGATACGGCTGCGGCGCATGCGGTGGTGATGTATGCCGGAAAGGAAATCCGGGAAGTTGGTACTGGATTACCGTTAAGGTATAACAAACCTGATTTAAGAAATCCCGATTTTATTGCTCAGTAAACTACTCTTTATCTCTTCTGAAAGGACGGATAATAAGGCGAATATTTCGATCGTAGCTAAGGTAGTTCCATATCCAGTTTATAAACACTACAACCCTGTTTCTGAAACCAACTATGGCCATCAGATGCACAAACAACCAGGCCACCCAGCCTATAAATCCCCCAAACTGAATTTTGCCTGCTTGCACCAAGGCGCGGTTTCGGCCTACAGTAGCCATTGTTCCTTTATCGTGATAAACAAAAGGTTTCAGTTGTGAGTTGTTTTCGAAAATCAGGGGAAGGTTTTTAGCTAGCAGTTCGCCTTGCTGGATGGCCACCTGCGCCACCTGAGGATGCCCTCGTGGTGTTTCTTCAGAAATAATACATCCAATATCGCCAATGGCAAAAATGTTGGAAGTTCCCTTAACGCGGCAAAATGGGTCGGTCACCAAACGTTGGTTGGGCAATACTGATGCAGCATCAAATCCGTTAATTAATGCTCCTTTCACTCCGGCAGCCCAAATGAGGTTGGCGGTTTCAAGTGGTTTTCCTGATGCTGTGGTAACGTGGTGCCCGTCATATTTGGTCACTTTGGTATTCAGCCATAGTTCTGCGCCAAGATCATTCAGATAGCGCATGGCCTTTTGTTGATTTTCCTTGCTCATCATCTGCAGAATTTCTGCGCCAGATTCTACCAGTATTACTCTCATTTTTCTGAAATCCAGTTCAGGATAATCATTAGGTAGTACATGGCGTTTTAATTCACAGAGCGCTCCAGCCAATTCTACTCCGGTAGGGCCGCCTCCAACAATCACAAAGTTCATCAGCGCGTCGCGCTTTGATTGATCATAAGTAAGTATGGCCTGTTCAAAATTTTGAAGAATAAGCGACCTTAAATTTAAGGCTTCCACTACCGTTTTCATCGGCATGCTTTTTTCAGCCAGGCCTTCAATTCCAAAAAAGTTGGTAACCGTTCCGGAAGCAAGAACGAGATAATCGTAGTGAAGCTCTCCAATCGTGGTATGTATAGTTTGGGTAGAAGGCGCTACCATGGTAACTTCTCCCCAACGGAAATGAAAATTCTGCTGCCCTTTGAAGATTTTTCGAATAGGATAAGCGATGGAATCGGCCTCTAAACCTGCAGTGGAAACTTGATAGAGCAGCGGTTGAAAACTATGATAGTTGTTTTTGTCGAGCAAAACTACCTGACAAGCTGCATTTCGAAGACCTCTTGCCAGTGCCAAACCTGCGAAACCGCAGCCTACAATAACCACACGAGGCTGTTGTACTTCAGGCAAACTCAATTTAATCATCTGAAAATATTGTAATGCAAAGCTAAATAGCTTTTAAACATTAGCAGAAATCATTCCTCTGTAAAGATTATTGCTTTACCGCCACCTTGTCAATTACATAATTGTAAAAGTCGTTGAAGGTACGCAATTGTTGAAAGTCTTCTTGTTTTACTTTAAATCCGAAATTGCCTTCAATGAGAACAACCAGATCAACATAATCAAGACTATCTAACCCCAGAGTATCTTTCAGCGAGGCTTCAGGGGTAATGGAAGAGCGGTCCACTTCAAATTCTTCTGAAATGAAAGTATTGATCCGTTCTGTGATTTCTTCGTTGCTCATAGCGTGATACGTTGATAGTGTGTTATTTCCATTTGCGGACGATCAGGGATGAATTTGTTCCGCCAAATCCGAAAGAGTTCGACAAAAATACACCAATCTTTTTTGATTTCGCAACCTCGGCAATATTGAGTTTGGCGGAGTATTCGTCAGGATTTTCAAAATTGATATTGGGCGCCACAAAGCCATGTTGTGCCATCAGCATGGAATATACAATCTCACTGGCTCCGGCCATCCAGCATTCGTGACCGGTCATTCCTTTAGTGCTGCTAACATAAGGTTTGTATGCGCCGAACACCGCATTTATAGCTTGCGCCTCACTGGCGTCTCCTTGCGGTGTGCTGGTAGCATGTGCGTTGATGTAATCAATTTTATCGGCTTTCATATCGGCATCAGAAAGCGCCAGCATCAGCGATCGAACCGGACCATCAACGGTTGGGTTCGAGATATGGCCGCCATTTGAAGAAAACCCATAGCCCACAATTTCACCAAGGATTTTGGCACCGCGTTTTTGAGCTGAGTCCAACGATTCAATATATAACGTAGCTGCCCCGCCGCTTGGTATAAGGCCATCGCGATCGCGGTCAAAAGGTCTTGATGCCTTACTTGGATTATCTTCGCGTACCGAAAAAGCGGAAAGAGCATCAAACGTTTGCATGCTATAGATGTTTGTTTCCTGAGCGCCACCGCAAACAATTCTTTCCTGATAGCCGTGTTTGATTAGCATATAGGCCATTCCAATGGAATGAGAACCGGAAGCACAAGCTGAACTAATGGTGAAATTAATACCCTTTAGTTTGAAGATTGTTGCCAGATTCATGTTCACAGTGCTGTTCATGGTTTGGAAAACCGCACCGCTGCCGGCAAACATGGTGTTCTTTTTCTCGCGTATAATATCAGTTGATTCCACTACGGCTTGAGCTGTGGAATCATTCCCGTAAATGATGCCGGTTTCCTGATGATCGAGGTAATCCTGATCAATTCCTGCCATTTTTAATGCCTCGGTGGTGGCCATAAACGCATATTCACCTTGTTCGCCCAGCATCAAACGAGCCCTTCGGTCGAGCAACGATTTTAGCTCAGGCTTTGGTACAAAACCGGTAAGGCCGGAACGATAGCCAAATTCCTTTCGCGCCTGATCCAGAATTAATCCAGATTTTCCTTCGCGCAAGGAAACGGCAACTTCATCTACATTGCTTCCAATGCACGACCAAATCCCCATTCCTGTGATAACAACTCTGTTCATGATTATGTATGTAGTCCTCCGTTTACATGAATTACTTCTCCGGTTACGTAACTGGCATCGGGCGAGGCCAGAAATGCTACCACGGCAGCTACTTCTTCGGCTTCGCCAAAGCGTTGCAAGGGAATCACATTTCGATAGGGCGTGGGGTCAATTCCTTCGGTCATCTCTGTTTTGATGAAACCGGGAGCCACACAATTTACCGTAATTCCTCTGCGGCCAATCTCTTGCGCCAAGGCTTTAGAAGCGCCTATTACCCCGGCTTTGGATGCAGAATAATTAGTTTGACCGGGTAAACCTTTCACCCCTGAAAGTGAGACCACGTTTACAATTCGCCCCCATTTCTTAAAAAGCATCAAGGGAACAATTAATCGGTTAATGTGAAAAAACGAATCAAGATTAGTCTTCAGTACAGTTGTCCAATCTTCTTCTGGCATCATCATCAGCAGATTATCTTTTCTGATGCCGGCATTATTCACTAGAATATCAATCGGCTTTTCTTTATTCGCTTCAATCCAACCGCCTAATTTTTTTTCAATATCTTCTTTTGACGACACGTCAAACTGAAGCAATTCGCCCTCGCCTCCGGCGTTTTTAATTGCGCCAAGCGTCTTTTTAGCTTCTTCTTCATTCCTCTGGTAATTGATCAAAACATAATTACCTGCTGCCGCCAGTTTTAAAGCTACTGCTCTGCCTATTCCTCTTGATCCACCTGTAACCAGTGCTACTTTCATTATATTAATTTAAGGTTTGTAACATACTGCCAATTAATCTCAGATCTTGATAGGCTGGCCTATCGGCATCAATCCGGGCGGTACAAGACCTGATTTTAGCGTACAGTTTAAACAATTCAGGAGAGAGATGTTCAGCCACCCCTAAGTAATCAATGGCCTCAGCAATGGCTAGCCCATGCACGGCCAAAACTTCAAATGAGTTTTGAATAACTTTAGCACACATCAGCGCTGCATTGCTTCCCATACTCACAATGTCCTGATTATCGTTATTGCTGGGAATGCTGTGCACATAAACTGGCGTAGACAGGGCCTGATTCTCAGCTACACTGGAAGTTGCAGTATATTGAATTCCCTGTATTCCAAAATTTAAACCAATAGTAAGTGTATTGATAAACGGCGGTAGCTTTCCGTTCAGTTTATCGTTAAGTAAATAGTTCAACTGGCGATCGGCCAGCATCGATAGTTTAGTGATTGCAATTTTGAGCTTATCCATTTCCAGCCCAACATAATCGCCATGGAAGTTTCCTCCATGGTAAATATTCTTTTCGATATGGTCCACTACCGGGTTATCGCTCACCGAATTTAGTTCATCTACTACAACCTTTTCTGCCTGCAGTATGGTATCGAAAACAGGGCCTAAAATCTGAGGCATGCAACGAAGGGAATAATATTCCTGAACCTTTTCTTTGAAATGCGTTTCCTCCGTTTCCCTGTATAAGTGTTCCTGACGATTGCGCATTAGCTTACTATTGCTAATCAATTCGCGCATGCGTTTTGCCACTGCATTTTGCCCTTTATGCAATTTTACCCGATTCAGCGGCTCCGATATATGGTCGTCATAGGCTTCAAACATTTCATTAATGGTAATGGAAAGCCGGATGCTAAGGTCCAATAATTGTTTCGCTTTAATGAGATTAACCAAACCTATTCCGGTCATACACGAAGTTCCGTTCATCATGGCAAGGCCTTCGCGAAGACGAATGGCAAACGGGGTCAATTTCTCGGTTTCAAAAACTTCCAGCGCTTTACAAATAGCACCCTTATAAAAAACTTCTCCCTCGCCGATTACTGCCAAAGCCATATGCGCCAACTGAACCAAATCGCCACTGGCTCCTACCCCACCATGCTCATAAATTACCGGTATGATATCGCGGTTCACCATTTCGGCCAGAAGAAGCAAAAGGTCGGGATGAATACCACTTTTGCAACAGGCAAAAGTATTCAGCCGATCAATCAGCATGGCCTTGCAATACACTTCGGCAATTGGTTTTCCGCTTCCTGAGGCATGACTTCTAATGAGATTGTATTGCAACGATAGCCGGTCGGAGTACGGAATCTTATACTGCGCCATTGGGCCGAAACCGGTGTTGATCCCATAAATCACCTTATCACTTCCCGAAAATTCTTTCAAAAAATGAAAATTGCGGTCGGCTTCCTCAAGCGTTTGCTGGGTTACCGAAATTTTTTCTCCCTTAAATAGTATTGCTGCAATCTGATCCAGTTGCAACGGCGCGTCGCCAATTCCAATCATAAACTACATTTGATTCACTTCTTACCGGTAATCCGAAACTATTTCGACCAGGTAGGATACTCTTTTTTCGCCTTGTCTAAAATCTTCGCAAAACAACTTGCCCAGTAATTTTTCACCCCAAAACCTCCCGGAGCAGCGGTCATTTTTCTGGTAGTGATTAGTTTTCCGGTAGCAAGGTCGAAGAACACCAGATGCACGGTGGCAACTTCCGAAACTTTGTCAAAAGCCTGAACAACAAAAACCAAACCTGGTCCTGTTGAGCCACTTTTTTTGTAACCACTTACCATGCGCTGCAAATCGGCCGGAGTAAGATCTACGGCATCGCTGGAATTATAAGTTACCAGTTTGGCAGGGTCAACTGTTGCATTTTTCTCACGAACCGCATCAAATTCATACCGAACATTTACCTTACGGAAGGCGGGTCCAACGGGGTATTTATCCCGCTCATTCACCAGCAACATGTTCCATCCTTCAAAAAAGCGTTCTTTCAAATCGGTTGGATTACTAAACCCTTCAGGGCCAATAAACTTTGCTTTGGTGAAATCGATACCATAAACCACCAAATCATTTCCAGGAACTGCACCCTGTGCGAAGATTCCGGATGAGGCCATTACGGCAAAAATCAGGGTAAAAATTGCGTTTTTCATAGCCGAAAATTTTTGCGCGAATATATGAAAATCGACTAAGCGGGAAAGGCGTTAACCTGCTAACAATCGGCTTGAGAATATTGAAAGGAAGTAGTTTATTTTAGCACCATGAACAAAACAGCCTCTGTTTCCTTTCCAGCGCAATTAAAGAAGTTCGGAAAGATGGGCGAAAAAACCGGTTGGACTTATATAGAAATCTCCGCGCAACATGCTGATAGTCTGAATGCTGGAATCAAGAAGTCGTTCAGGATAAAAGGTTCGATTGATGCCGTAGCGGTGAAGCAATTAGCCTTAATACCGATGGGCGATGGCACATTTATCTTACCCTTTAATGCAACATTGCGAAAGAATTTAGGTAAGAAAAAAGGTGATTTTGTAAAGGTAGAGATAAGTGCCGACCACAGCGAATTTGAGTTCAATACCGATTTTATGGTTTGTTTAGAAGACGATCCGAAAGCGAAACAAGCCTTCGACCAACTTCCCGGATCGCACCAAAAATACTACAGCAAATGGATTGATAGTGCTAAAACCATCCCTACAAGAACCAATCGCATTATTCGTGCAGTAAATGCGTTGGCAAAAGGCATTTCGTTTCCGGAAATGTTGAGGCAAAAGGACAGCATGTAAGCGTTAAGTCCATATTGTTAATAAGCAGAATAGCGAATCCTTGCTTTTCGCTCATACTTTTCTATGTTTGCACACCTTTTCAAAGGCTATGGCTATACCTAAAATTAATAAGGACACCTACCTGATGTGGTACGAACTGATGCTCAAATTGCGTCGGTTTGAAGAGCGTGCAGGAATGTTGTATGGCGAGCAAAAAATTCGCGGTTTCTGCCATTTATATATTGGTCAGGAAGCAGTGGCAGCCGGAATGATGAGTGCCCTGCGCGGCGATGATCGCGTGATTACGGCCTATCGCGATCACGCTTTAGCTATAGCCAAAGGTATTTCCTGCAATGCCGCTATGGCTGAACTTTATGGGAAAGAAACCGGTTGTACTAAAGGAAAGGGCGGCTCAATGCACTTCTTTTCCAAGGAACATAATTTTTTTGGAGGGCATGGTATTGTGGGAGCGCAGATTGGTCTTGGTGCAGGAATTGCGTTTGCCGATCAGTATAACGAAAAGGATAATGTAACCATCTGCTTTTTTGGGGATGGCGCCGCTCGTCAAGGCATTTTGCACGAAACTTTTAACATGGCTATGATGTGGAAGCTTCCGGTGATTTTCGTATGCGAAAATAACGGATATGCTATGGGAACTTCTGTTAGCCGTTCTTCCAATGTTACCAAAATTGCTACTCTGGGCGAAGCCTATGAGATGCCTTCAGAATCGGTTGATGGAATGAAATGTGAAACCGTTCATGATGCTATTGGCCGCGCCGCCGAGCGTGCACGTAAAGGCGATGGTCCAACTTTTCTTGAGATCAGGACCTACCGTTATAAAGGTCATAGCATGAGCGATCCGCAGAAATATAGAACCAAAGAAGAAGTAGAGAGTTACAAAAAGCAGGATCCTATTGAAACTACTCTGGACACAATACTTAAAAAGAAATATGCTTCTGAGAAAGAAGTTCAGGCCATTACAGAACGGGTGGAGCAAGAAATTGAAGCCTGTGTAAAGTTTGCCGAAGAATCGCCTTTCCCGGCTGATTCTGAACTTCTGAAAGATATTTATACGGATGCTAACTACCCTTTCCTTAACGAATAATTCATAATTAATCATTTTTACTAAGCAAAAAATGGCAGCGAACGAAGATCAGGAAATTGAACAGGTTAACGATGAGATCGTGGACACCCGCGACATCTGGCACAAGACCGAAGATTGGTTTGAAGAAAATAAACAAAAAGTGGCTATTGGCGGCGGCGTATTAGCCGTTCTGATTGTAGCTGTAGTTTTCATATTTGTAAAGTGGCTTCCGGAGCGCAATAAAAAAGCGCAACGTGAAATGTTTATGGCCGAAATCTATTTCAATAAAGATTCATTTGATCTTGCATTGAATGGTAATATGGGCTTTAAAGGATTTTTGGATGTACAGAAGAAATACGGAATGACCAAGGCCGCCAACTTGTGTAATTACTACATCGGCTTGTGTTATTACAACAAAAAAGACTTTGCGAAAGCGGTATCCTATATGAACGATTTCAGCTCCAGTGATCCTATTCTGAGTGCCGAAAAATATAATGTTCTGGGCGATGCAGCAGCAGAGGAAAAGAAAACGGATGATGCAGTGAAATTTTATCAAAAAGCAGCCGATGCCGCTAACAATGAGCAATTCACTCCCTACTATCTTTTGAAATTGGGCATGTTTTACGAATACCAAAAGAAAAATGCTGAAGCCAGGCAGGTTTATGAGAAAATTCGTGACAACTACCCAAATAGTCAGGAAGGTCGCGATATCGAAAAATATCTGGCCCGCGTAGCCAACGCCTAATACGAAAGGCGCTGCCCTTTCAACTACCGAAGCAATTCGTTTCTTTGCCCTATGATCCTTTCTGCTGAGAACATTTCAAAAAGTTACTGCAATCTGCATGTACTTCATCAGGTTTCCCTTTCGGTTCAGAAAGGTGAAGTAATCAGTATTGTGGGTGCATCCGGAGCAGGCAAAAGTACTTTACTGCAGATCATGGGCACTTTGGACTCGGCCGACTCCGGTACGCTCCAGATTGATGGAGAAATGATCCGGCATATGACAATGAAAAAGTTGGCCGCCTTTCGCAATAAAAAATTAGGCTTCATTTTTCAGTTTCATCATCTGCTGCCTGAATTCACTGCTCTGGAGAATATTTGTATGCCGGCTTTCATTGCCGGTACAAATAAGTACGATGCAACAAAAAAGGCAATGGAACTTCTTGCAATGCTGAATCTTACTGCACGGGCCGATCATAAACCGGCCGAACTTTCGGGTGGAGAACAACAGCGTATTGCCGTTGCCCGGGCACTCATCAACTCTCCTTCTATAGTACTGGCCGATGAACCTTCCGGAAATTTAGATTCCGACAATGCAGCCGCCTTGCATCAGTTGTTTTTCGATTTACGCCTACAACTGGGGCAAACCTTCATTATTGTAACGCATAACCGTGATTTGGCTCAAATGGCCGATAGAATGGTAACTATGAAGGATGGATCCATTTTAACTTCGTGATGATGAAGCTTCCTGTTGAAATACTGCAGCAATATTGGAAGCACCAAACTTTTAGACCGCTACAAGAAGAAATCATTCAATCGGTTCTGAAAGGAAGTGACACCTTGGCGCTATTGCCAACTGGTGGTGGCAAGTCCATTTGTTTTCAGGTTCCGGCACTGATGCGCGACGGACTTTGCCTGGTGATTACGCCGTTAATTGCACTTATGAAAGATCAGGTGAGTAACCTGATGCAGCGTGGAATTCAGGCAGTGGCGGTGCACACCGGCATGCCTGCTCGTCAAATCGATACCACTCTTGATAATTGCATCTATGGAAATGTTAAGTTCCTGTACTTATCGCCGGAGCGATTGCGCACAGCGGATTTTAAAGAACGGGTGGCGCGCATGAATGTTTCCCTGATAGTGGTAGATGAGGCCCATTGTATTTCACAATGGGGATATGATTTTCGTCCGGCTTATCTGCAAATCGCAGCACTCCGGGAGATTTTACCAACAGTGCCCATTGTTGCACTAACGGCTACTGCAACACCCAAAGTGGCGAACGATATTTTGGACAAGCTGCAAATGAAATCAGCTGCACGATTTCAACAAAGTTTTGTTCGATCGAACCTTTGCTATGTTTTGCGAAATACTGAAAATAAGATACCTCAACTGCTGCAAATTTTGCGTAAGGTGAATGGAAGCGGACTGGTTTATGTGCGAAACAGAAAACGTACCCGGGAAGTAGCAGAATTGCTGCGAAAGAACGCAATTGCTGCCGATTACTACCATGCAGGATTATCTGCTGAAATGCGTGCTGCCATTCAAACGGCATGGATTACTAATAAAATCAGGGAAGTAGTTTGTACGAATGCTTTTGGAATGGGAATCGACAAACCGGATGTAAGAACTGTTGTTCATCTTGAGCCGACGGAAAGTTTGGAAGCCTATTTTCAGGAAGCTGGCCGAGCCGGCCGCGATGGAAAAAAAGCGTATTCGGTGATGCTTGCACATCAAGGCGACATTCAAACACTGAAAGATAAAAGCAGAGATGAATTTCCTACTTACAACGAGGTGAGAACGATTTATGAAGCCATTTGTAATTTCCTGCGAATTCCGCATTACGATGGCGCTTTTAGAGAATATGATTTTGAGCTCGGCGAATTCTGTAAAAAAAACAATCTCAATACGCTTAAAGTGTTGCATGCGCTTCGTTTGCTGGAATCGGAAGAACTGCTCTTCGCTAATGAAGGTTTTCAAACCAGGGCAGCTATCCGAATGACGGCTGATAAGGAAATGCTGTATAAATTTCAAGTAGAAAACAGAAAGTTTGAAGCACTGGTAAAAATGATTCTTCGCACCAGTCCCGGAGTATTCGAAAACGAAGTTCCTATTGATATTGCGGCCCTATCTACCCGATTGAAAGAAGATCCGGAGATGCTGGAGCAACAGTTGATGTATCTCGATTCTATCCAGATCATCAGCTACCAACCCCGCAGGGAAAAGCCGCAACTTCGGATGCTTCAGGATAGAATACCTCTGAAAGACTTAAATATAAACCGAACTTTTATTGAAGAGCGTGGATTAGATTTCAGAACTCGTGTGGACGCTGTGATTCGCTATCTGGAAAACACAACCGTGTGCCGCAGTAAGATGCTGGTAGCCTATTTTGGAGAAGCTAATGCTGATGATTGCGGTGTCTGCGATATTTGTGTAAATAAACGAAAGACGTCTTTACAAGGTGACGATGTTGACCAGATTTCAGCAGCAATTTTAAATCTACTGGAACAGCCGGTAACTATGGTTGACATTTTTAATCAATTGGGTTTTCCCGCATCACGAGTGGAAGAAGTAGTCCAGTGGTTAATCGACGGAGGTTTAGTGCAACGAAATGACCAAGGAATTCTAACAAAGACAAAATGAAGAAACGCCTTGTATTTTGTGTTACCAACGATTTGAACCACGATCAGCGCATGCATCGTATCTGTTCATCGTTAGCTGAAGCTGGTTTTGATATTACATTAGTAGGCAGAAAACTTCCTTCTTCAAAATCGTTGATCAATTTGCCTTTTAAACAACATCGCCTGCGATGTTTCATTAATAAAGGCAAACTGTTTTATATCGAATATCAACTGCGGTTGTTATGGTTTTTAATTTTTAGAAATGCTGACGGCATTGGTGCGATTGATCTCGATACGATAGCTGCTTGCTTTGTTGCCGCTGTTTTGAAACGATCAAAGCTTATCTACGATGCTCATGAATACTTTCCGGAAGTGCCGGAGGTAATCGACCGACCGTTTACTAAATGGATATGGCAAAAAACAGAGGCATTTTTCTTACCACAATGCGATCTGATTTACACCGTTACCGAAAGTATTGCTGAAGTTTTCCGCCGGAAATATCATAAGGAAGTGGCCGTAATCCGAAACCTTCCGGTACTTCGGCAAACTGATCCGGTTCAATTTTCGGATGTTATTATTTATCAAGGGGCACTGAACGAAGGCCGTGGTTTGGAATTTTTAATAGAAGCAATGGCAAAGGTGGATGGCAAGTTACTAATAGCGGGAGAAGGTGATCTTTCTATACCACTTCGAAATCAAGTAACCCAACTTCAATTAGAAGGTAAAGTTCAATTTTTAGGAATGTTGGAACCAAGCGCGTTGCGCGAATTTACGAATACGGCCGCTATTGGAATCAACTTACTTGAGAACCGAGGTCGTAGTTATTACTTTTCATTAGCGAACAAGTTCATGGACTATATTCACTGTGGCATGCCTCAAATCAGTATGAATTTTCCGGAATACAGCCGAATTAATGAGCAATGGGAAGTGGCCATCTTGCTGAATACTTGCGAAACGGAAGGTATAGTAACGGCAATCAAAGAGTTGCAAAACAATCGAAATCGCTACCTGAAATTACAGGAAAACGCTTTGCTTTGCCGGCTGCAATTGAATTGGCAGCAGGAATCAGTAAAACTAGTGCGCCTTTATGAACGGCTCTTTGAATAAACATGTGCACATTGTTGCATTTAACATTCCCTATCCACCTGATTATGGTGGAATCATTGATGTGTACTACAAAATCAAGGCGCTTCACGATTTAGGCGTGAAAGTGCATTTGCATGCCTTCCATTATGGGAGGGAGAAAACTCCTGAATTGGAAAAAATTTGTGAATCGGTAAATTACTACGAACGAAAAAAATTCTATAAGGCTATCTATACATCGGTACCTTATATAGTGGGTTCAAGACAGTCCGATGAATTGCTGGAAAATCTGGCTGCTGATGAGCATCCCATAATTTTTGAAGGATTGCATACGTGCTTTTATCTTTCGCATCCCATGCTACGCAACAAAATCAAGGCGGTGAGGATGCATAACATTGAATGGGATTACTACAAAAGTTTGAAAGAAGCGGAACGAAATTATCTTATCAAATATTATTTCAATATCGAATCGAAACGTTTGAAGAAGTTTGAGGAAGAATTGAAGTATGCCAACCGTATTTTTGCGATAAGTAGAAGCGACTATGAATACCTGCGTCAGTATTACGAGCATATTGAATTTGTTTCAGCTTTTCATTCCAACGAATTGGTAACCTCTAAGGCCGGAAGAGGTGATTTTGTGCTTTATCATGGTAATTTGAGCGTGGTAGAAAATAACCAGGCCGCACTATTTTTAGTGAAGAAAGTAGCTGCGGGAATGAATGTGCGTTTTGTTTTTGCCGGCAAAAACCCATCAGACGCGCTTCGCAAAGAAATAGCTAAACATCCCAACATCACGCTCAAAGAGAATCCAACCTTTGAGGATATCACATCGCTAATCGCCGAGGCGCAAGTTAACTTGCTGAGCACCTTTCAGAACACCGGCATCAAGCTCAAATTGCTGAACTCGCTTTACCGCGGCAGGTTCTGTTTGGTAAACTCCAAAATGGTAAACAATACCGGTTTGGAATCGCTGTGTGTGGTGGAAGATAATCCAGCAGCTACGCAGCGTTTAATCATCGATATGATGAAAACTGACTTTACCGATGAAGAAATAAAAAAGCGCGATCGCGTGCTTCAAAATGGATTTTCGAATCATGCGAACGCGCTTAAAATTATTCAAGCCTTGTGGAATGGCGCTTAATCCTATAATGCCGCCTCAAAACGGCGGCCTACTTCTTCCCAATTAATAACATTAAAGAAGGCTGAAATGTAATCAGGCCGGCGGTTTTGGTAATTCAGATAATAGGCGTGCTCCCACACATCCAAGCCTAAAACAGGCGTGCCTTTACATTCCGAAACATCCATTAAAGGATTGTCCTGATTTGGTGTAGAGCAAATCGCCAATTTTTTATCGGCACCTACACATAACCAGGCCCATCCCGAGCCAAAACGAGTTGTTGCAGCCTTGGTGAAATCCTCTTTAAACTTTTCTAATCCGCCAAGATCGTTGGTAATGGCATCGGCCAATTTGCCAGTTGGAGCGCCACCGCCGTTTGGTCCCAAAACTTTCCAGAAAAGATCGTGATTCCAATGGCCGCCACCATTGTTGCGTATTGCAGCAGGGGCTTTGGAAATATTCTTTAGAATTTCTTCTAATGATTTTGATTCCCATTCCGTACCGGCAATGGCGGCGTTTAGATTGGTGACGTAGGCATTATGATGTTTGCCATGGTGGATTTCCATAGTGCGGGCATCAATGTGAGGTTCCAAAGCATTGAATGCGTAAGGTAGTGCAGGAAGTGTAAAAGCCATATTGTTATTTTTTAAATGATATGCAGAAAAACTGCGGTGCAAAGTAATATCAGACCGTTAATTTTTTCGTCAAAAAAAATTAACGGTGGAAAGAAACGGATTACTGATTGATCTTCACTTCATTCCATCCTGCAATGGCACAATCGAATGCCGAAAGATCGGTACTGATGTTTTTGGCATTGTGCTCCCAATCCATATTGGCAAAATGAATATCGCCATTGTTCTTAATACAAATGCGTTGTTCTTCCTTAACTGAGCCATTGGTATTCCGATATGCCGGATTAATGCTGCCGTCGAAAATCACATCCGGAATTTTATCACCAAAAACAGCACTCATCAATTTTCCGAGCGCTACACTTTTATCAACACTTCCAGTTCCACGAGTGATCTTGTTATCGTGAATAGAAATTCCACCGCAATAAGGATCATAAATAGAATCTTTGAAAGGTTTGCGCATAATCAGATAGCTTACTACGGCTGCGCTTACCGAGTTGTGGTTGGTGATATCGTTGGCATAAATTTCACACTGATTGGTAGCCATTACTATCAGGCCCGTTCCTGCCGGAATCTCCGAAACTGCAGTTCCTTTTGGTCCAAAATTTCCGGTATTGTTATCATAAAGTTTGTTGTTGTGTACGCGGCAACGCATTCCGTTCTTTATTGACAAATCAGGAAGGTCAAACACAAGAATACCGCCGGTGTTATTATAGCTTGAATTCTCATAAACCTCGGAATCGGTACAGTTTTCAATTTCGATACCGGCAACATTGTCATGCACTTTATTTCTTCTTACAATAATATTTTTCGATTGGCCAACATAAATACCGGCATCAGATGATCCATAAACCTCGCAGTCTTCAATCAGCACATTGGTGCTGGCTACAGGATACAGGCCATACGATCCGTTTGAAGTAGAATGAACTGCCGTCCATCCGCTTTTTACACGACGGATAGTTACATTGGTAGCATCCTGAATCTTAATACAATCGCCTTTGGCATCCTTAATTGCAAAATCTTCAAGTACAATTCCGTTTGCTGTGATTCGAAGCCCTTCTGCCCCATCTTTTTGACCTTTAAAGTTGAGGATGGTTTTTTCCATTCCTTTTCCCCGTATAGTGATGTTACCAATTCCATCTAAAATGAGCGGGCGCGATAAATTGAATGTTCCTTCGGGTAGTTCTATTACATCGCCCTCCTTGGCGTTCACCAGTTTTTCCTGCATTTGCTTTTCAAAATCGGCAGAGATGGCTTCGCCGGCCTGATTATTCTTGCATGATGTAAAAAAAATTGAAGCCAATAACATGAAAACGAAACAAATACTACGAAGCATCTTAAAAAAATTTGGCGCTAAAATAAACGAATGGCGAAAAGGCACTAAGATGTTCACCCGAAAGAAATCGACGTTAGCGGATTTTCTTTTTTGGAAGAATGCCGAATTGCAATAGGTTTGGCGTAAAATCAAAACAAAAATGGATTCCGATACGATACTCGTAACCGGGGCATGTGGTCAAATCGGCAGCGAACTGGTACTGGCGCTGCGAAAAATTCATAAAACAGTTATAGCAACCGATTTGAAAGAAGCGTCGGGAGAATTACTAGAAACAGGCCCTTTTATGCGGTTAGATGCCCTTCACAAACCAAGTTTGGTTGATGCGGTTAGGAAGAATAAAGTAACGCAAATTTATCATCTGGCAGCCATTCTTTCTGCTACAGGCGAAAAGAACCCGGAACTGGCTTGGCGGGTGAATATGAAAAGCCTGCGAAACATTCTCAATGTGAGTGTCGATAATCAACTTCGTAAAGTTTTTTTTCCTTCAACTATTGCTGTTTTTGGCCCAACTACACCGCAAGTTGACACTCCACAATACACCGTGATGGAGCCCAATACTATCTATGGCATCAGCAAGCAGGCGGGTGAGCGTTGGTGCGATTATTATTTTCAAAAAAAGGGTCTTGATGTTCGCTCGGTTCGATATCCCGGTTTAATCAGCTATAAAACGGCTGCGGGAGGAGGAACAACAGATTATGCTGTTGATATTTTCTTTGAAGCTGTTAAAACGAAAAGATACACCTGCTTTCTGAAGGAAGGAACTACCCTTCCTATGATGTATATGCCCGATGCCATTCGCGGCACCGTTCAATTGATGGAGGCACCAGCAGATAAGATACGTATCAGATCGTCATATAATTTTTCCGCGCTTAGTTTCGCTCCGCGCGATTTGGTCGCAACAATTAAAAAGCATATCCCAGATTTTGAGATAAGCTATGAACCCGATTTCAGGCAGCAAATAGCCGAGAGTTGGCCGCATAGTATTGACGACCGTTATGCGCGTAATGACTGGGGTTGGGAACCAATGTTTAATTTGGAACAAATGACGGCCGACATGTTGAAAAATATCGGCGCCATGCAACAGTATCAATCCGCAAAGGTCTTATAAATTTACCTCCCATGTTTAAGAAATTTGAATTCCCAATAAAAAAGCAGGCTGCTATGCTTTTGTTGTGCTTCAGCCTGATTCACCCTTCGCTTTTTGCTCAATCTTCACCTGCCGGTGAGTTCTTCCGGTCTGATTTGAAAATATATGTTGTTGTTGCGGTACTTACTATTATTTTTCTGGGGATAGTATTTTTTCTATTCTCAATGGAAAGGCGGTTAAAGAAACTGGAAAACCGGAAGTAGTGGTTTTTCGGTCAAGTAATTCGATATGGATTCCCGTATTTTCTTACGTTTGCGCGCTAAATAGAAAATGATGAAAAATAACGTTACACGTATATTGTGTTTTTTGTTGCTTACGGCAACGCTTACTTCTTGCAATAAGAAACGGGATTTGTTGCTGCGCACCTGGAAGATTGAAGATGTAAAATTGAGTAAAGAAGTTCCTCAAGAGGCAAAAGCCTTTTTCGACGATATGATTGCTCGTATGAAAGCCAACTTCCGTCTTACTTACAAAGCGGATGGAACTTATGAAGCGAATTTTGGTGGTCGTTCAAACAAAGGCAAATGGTCGTTAGATAAGGACGAAAAAATCATGACCGCAACTGATGAAAGTGGAAAAACGGTTACGTATAAAATTACAGAACTCACCAAGGATAAGTTCGTTTATGTAACTAACGAAGGTCAGGAATCTGCAACTTTCACTTTCGTTGCCGGCGAGCCATTGCCAGCTAATGCCACACCTGCCGAACAACCTGAAGCAGATGCAATGCAACCTGCTGAAGGTCAGGTTGATACAGCGCAAGTGGCCGGTGGTAATGAAGAAGAAAAAAAGTAAGCGGTTTTTGCTTTTCTTTTTTACCTGGGAACTTCGCTTTTATGTTGGTAATAGTTTTGGTTGAAGTTGCAACCAATAACTACTTTTACCTCTCTTTTTGACTATAAATGATGAAACGATTACTGTTTTTCGCGATTTGCTGTGTTTCAGTCGCAGGATTTTCTCAGGGACTGGTTATAAACGAGATGTCGCAAGGTGATGCCGGTTCGCGTGAATTCGTGGAGTTTGTTGTTGCCGGAACAAAAACATGTACCGATACTTCGCTTGATCTGCGCAATTGGATTGTTGATGATAACAATGGTTGGCATGGTAGCGGCAGCAATCAGGGCATTGCTCCCGGTTGCATTCGTTTCAAAAATATTCCGCAATGGCAAAATGTGCGCTTCGGTTCAATCATTTTGTTGTACAATCAAGGCGATAAAAATGTAAGAATCACACTACCCGATGATGTATCAGATGCCAATGGCGATGGCGTTTACGTAATACCATACAACAACGGTTCGGTTATTGAAAAGGATACCATTACACCAAGTACTTCCAGTGCAGCTTACGTAACTACTAATTTTTATTCGGGAACGATATACGCCAGTTGGTCAAGTGTGGTTGGTTTACGAAATGCAGGCGATGCATTTCATACGGTAGCACCATCTAATTTAACCACTTCCTATTTTTCAGTAGGATACGGCGATTTGAATTTACCAGCCAGTTGCAGTGTGTTTTTTTCAGCCTCTGGCGTTGGCGTGGCTTATGCCAATCAGAATACGGTAGATAACAATCCTGCAAATCTGGCCAACTGGACCGTAGGTTCTGCTCTAACGGGTAGTACTTTCGAAACACCCGGGTTGCCCAATAATGTGGCCAACGGCACATGGTTGCTATCCATGCGAAATGCGCCGGCGCCTTTTACTGTACGCGATACTCAAAAGGTTCAACTTTGTTCTGGGCAGTCAGTTACTGTAAATGGACATGTTTACAATGCCACGGGCCTCTATCGCGATACCATGCCCGCCGCGAATGGATGCGACAGCATTTTGGTTACCAACCTAAACGTGATTACCGTTCAAAATCTGCCTGTCACTTTAGATAGTTGCAAACAGGTGCGCTATCGCGGTACAACTTATACGTCGGGAGCGGTCTTCGCTGACACTCTAAAAAGTGTGGGTTTGTGCGATAGCATTATTTATGCTGTTACAATCGTTGTTCGCCAACCCTCTTCAAAAAGTCAAACCAACACTATATGTCAGGGAAGCAACTATTCTATAGGCAGCCACAGTTATACAACTGCCGGTGTGTATGTTGATACGCTAGCCAATTTTGTTGGTTGCGACAGCGTGGTTACCACCACTATCGTGGTTATAGCGCCTTTAACTCAGAATATCCCACTTTCAGGTTGCGGAAAGGTGACTTACAATGGAGTAGATTATTTTGGGAATACTACAGTACGCGATACTTTGAAGAGCGTGGGTGGTTGTGATAGTGTTATTCATATCGTGGCTATTTCCATTGGATCTTATGCCAATAGGTCGAAACAAGTTTGCATAACTAATGGACAAGCCTATTTTGCCGGTGGAAGTAATCAAACTACTTCTGGGTTTTATATCGATACCATTCCTGCTATAGGCGGTGGTTGCGATACTATCCTTTCCACCGACCTTCGGGTGGTTACAGTCAACTCGCCGGTTCAGAATTTTTCGAGTTGTAAGCCCATTACTTATAATGGAAGTACTTATAATACTTCTGCCGTTCTAACAGATACTATACGTACGTTTTTGGGCTGCGATAGTGTTATAAGTACCGTAAATATTACAATTACCCCTGCTGTTCCCGATACGGTATTTAATGGTGTTTGCATTTTGCCGGGAAATTCCTACACCGTGAATGGGCATACTTACAGCAGTCAGCTCCTTTATTTTGATACGTTGCGAACAACCGCAGGCTGCGATAGTTTAATCATCTTTACTGACCTTCGTGTGGTAGGAAACACAAACATCTCACAGCACGTCGATAGTTGTTTCAGAGCTTCCGTTTTTGGTAAAATATACACAAGAGATACCGCTTTCACCGATATCCTTAAATCGCAATACGGTTGTGATAGTATTACAGGCTCCTTCACCTTAACTATCCATTCCCCATCGCTTAAACTAACTACAAGCGCTTCCTTACCACTTTTGGCAGGCGATTCAGCAGAAATAATGCTTCAATCAGTGGATACATTCCGGTCGGTAACGTGGCGTCCTCTTGCTTATATTTCGCAATATGATAAAACACAAGCCACGGCCCAGCCAAAAACCAGTCGCTACTTTGTAGCCACCGGTATCGATACCTCTGGATGTGTGGCGGTTGATTCAATATTTATTACCGTTCAGGACACCGTTGCCAATCCGCCGAAGTTTGCCATACCAACTGCGTTTACCCCTAACAGCGATGGCCGAAATGATTATTTCAGAATACTCACGAATGGGAATTTCCAGATCCTCAACTTCCGGATTTACAATCGGTGGGGCGAACTGATTTATGACCAGCCTGGAGACGGGGACGGATGGGATGGAACTTACAAAAATGTAAAACAGCCTATTGGTGTGTATGTGTATTATCTCGAGATCAAAGAAATTTCAACAAATGAAATTTTACGGCAAGAAGGTAATGTAACATTGCTTCGTTAAAAAAACTCCCCCTTTCCCTCGCGCACCAGTTCCGGTTCTTCACCGGTGAAATTGATGATAGTTGATGCTACGTTTCCTCCTACTCCGCCATCAATTACAAGATCAACATCCTTTTCGAAAAGTTCGTAAATCTCATCAGGATCCGTAATGTATTCCAGAATGGAATCGTCATTTTTTATGGAAGCAGATAATATTGGTGCTCCTAAAGCATCTACAATTGCCCTGCATATCGGATGATCGGGAACCCTTATGCCAACGGTTTTTTTATTGTAACCATAAATTTTTGCGATTGTATGGTTCGCATTCAAGATAAAGGTGTAGGGGCCCGGAAGCGCGCGTTTCATATATTTAAATGCAACGTTGCTTAAAGAAAGTGTAAAGTCGGAAATGTGCTTGAGATCATAGCATACCATCGAAAAATTTGCCTTGTTTGGTTTAGTTTGTTTTAACCTGCACAATTTCTCGTATGCTTCGCGGTGATGGAGCGCACAACCAAGTGTGTAAACCGTATCGGTTGGGTAAATGATTAAACCTCCATTTTCCAGAACTTTTACTACCTGATTAATGAGGCGGTCGTCAATATTATCGGGGTTAATATGGAGCAGCATATTAAAGTTTTTGAAGGATCGATAATAAATGTTGGTCAGCCATCAATTTGGCCTTTATTTCGTCTGATTCTTCAGTTACAAGATTCTGCTGAACCACTTGCAATTGATAGAACGGCTGGCGCTCACTCATACAAGCATACACAAAGCCAAGGCCATCATCAGTTTCTATATCTGCCTTATAGCGTTCGCGCAATGCCGGCACTTTATGTTTATCAGAGGAATTCATAGTAACAGCAACAACTTTTCGAATTGGCAAAAAAACATTCATGTAGCTGTTGTTCATGTTAAGAAAACTATTTCTGAAATGTGGAAATGCCGAAGCGTCTAGCAATCTACTTTCATAGTAATCAATAAATGAACCATCCTGATAATATCCTAAATCGCCAGGCTTGTCTTTTATCACGTTAACCACAGTACCTACTTCAATTTCCGGATGATAACTTTTACAACGGCCAAATTTAAGTGCCAGATGAAACCGCTCCCGGCAGAGCGCCTTTGTGATCTTATAAGTAGATTGGAAAATTCCATATCCGGTTTCACAGATAGTAATTTCATGATTGGCGTAAACACCGGTGCTTAAAAAAGGAGGCGTTTCACCTGCACCATTGTCCATTTGTATTTGGCGGTGCACTTCCGGAAATTCTGATAAGCTGTTGATGCAAAGCAACAATTTCATGCACAATAATACGCCAAATCGTTTATGATGTTGGGGAAGATTAAGGACTTGTGGCGACCTTTCTACAAAAAAAAAGTCGCATATCAGTTGAATTCAAGTATGGTAAAAACAGGAATTGCTGTAAAAGATTATTGTGTAACGAAATACATCATGACTACAACTTCATCTGTACATTTTTCCTTTAAGTATTACCACGGAATCATTTTTTAATAAAGGTATGCGCAATTCTGCGCGAATAACTTTTTTAAACTTTATAAAATGAAAACTGAGAAAGAAATCAAAAATGATCTTCCCGAATCAGAATCCGGGAAAGTGGACGCGATGATTTTATTTGCTGCCAATGGTGGTGGTCAATCCCGTCATCGCGATGAAATGGGTCGTTTTGAAGAAGAAGAAGAAGATGATGATGATGATGATGACGATGACCAGGAATACGATGAGTATGATGAGGATCAGGACGATTATGACGATGACGATCAGGAATACGACGAGTATGATGAAGGCGATGATGATGAGTATGACGAATTTGATGAAGACGATATGGAAGATGATGATCAGGATGAGTATGAGGAAGGTCACCACGACAACGATCGTTACGATCAACGTTCACAATCGCGGCGTGGTTCAATAAGAACACGAAGAGCCTCAGGCTCCGGAAACTCTCGTTCCGGAAGTTCATCATCTCGTAGTGGAAGCCGCAGCGGCAGTGGTTCTTCAAGAGGGGGTAGTTCTTCAAGTAGCTCCGGTTCTCGCAGTAATTCAGGCAGACGTTCTTCTTCAGGTGGTTCAAATCGCGGTAGTTCCTTCCGTTCTTCGGGATCCTCGTCTCGATCAGGAAATAGTTCGGGTAGTAATCGTTCAGGCGGATCCCGTAGTTCAAGTTCGTCGCGTTCAGGATCGGGGCGTTCTTCAGGCGGTAGCAGATCGTCAAATTCAAGTAGCCGTGGCCGTAGTTCTTCAGTCAGTTCGTCTGGAGGCAGCCGTAGTGGAAGTTTCTCAGGTAATAGCCGTGGCAGCAGCAGCCGGTCATCAGGCCGGAATGCTTCAGGCTCCAGCCGGTCGGGTTCCGGTTCAGGTTCCCGCAGCGGAAGCCGGAGTAATTCCGGCGGCTCACGTTCATCGTCAAGCCGTTCAGGACGTAGTTCTTCACCTTCTTCATCCGGGTCACGCGGAGGACATTCACGCTCCTCTTCCTCGGGAAGCGGCCGTAGCAGAAGTGGAGGTTCAAATCGATAAACAAAGTGGAAGTTGTGGCCTTGCCACAACTTCTTTTTTAAAATCTCAATAATAGAACTATGAAAAAAAGTACAACCGCTAAGACCGGTTCGGGCAGAAGTGTGGCAGGTTCGAAAAGCAACGCATCCGTTTCAAAAACCGGCAATGCTGAAAATACTGCTACCCCGGCAGCAGAAGGAGTTTCGGGACAATCATCTAAAAATGGGCTGATGAAGATTTTTACAGAAGAATTGAAGGATATCTACTCAGCCGAGAAGCAATTGCTTAAGGCGCTTCCAAAAATCGTGGAAGCCGCATCTTCATCGGAACTAAAAGAAGCAATCAAAAATCATTTAGAAGAAACCCAGGAACAGGCAAAGAGAATTGAACAAGTGTTTGCAATGCTCGGCATCGATCGGGAAATGAAAACCTGCAAGGCCATGCAGGGGTTGATTGCTGAAGGCGATGACATCATTCAATCGTTCGAGCAAGGGCCGGTACGCGATGCCGCACTTATCATCGGGTCGCAAAAAATAGAGCATTACGAGATTGCAGCCTATGGAAGTCTTTGTGAACTAGCTGAGGTCATGGGCAAACATCAGGCCGCAGACCTTCTGGATACCACTTTGGAAGAAGAGGAAAATGCAGATCAAATGCTTACCGAAATTTCTGAAAGTATAAATGATGCCGCGATGGAGGCCGAACAAGATTAAATTTACAACAGTTACCGATAGCCTGATTGCGTGTAATTATCAGGTATCGGTAGCTGATTTTTTTGAGGAAAGCGCTAATTCACAGCGCCGATGTCATCAGTATATTTTTCGGTTTGAATACCGTTTACCCAATCCTCATCAGGGATATCAGGTGGCAGCACTACGGGTTGACCCAAGTAGTTCATTCGCTTTCCGGGATAAATGTGCGTTTCAAATAAATAAGTTAATAATGAAGTTCTGTCAAGGGCCGGATGGAGATGCGGTTTCAACTGAGTTCGGTGAAATTCGGGATATAAACTCCAATGAAGGTTGGGTTTCATATGATGCGCGCCGTGATAACCATTATTGAAGAGAAGCCAATTCAAAAATGAACCGGTAAAATTACGGCTGTGATTATATGGGTCGTTTTCGTCGCAACCGTCGTGTTGAAAATAGTTGGTGCCCACAATTCCCCACGCAGCATATTGATGAGGAATAAAAATAAACAGTAGAAAACATTTCCAATTGAGGAAGAGCAGGCCGATTTTCACAGCATTTACGGCTATCATTTCCAGAAGATATTGTTGAAACCATTCCGGGCGTTCCTTTCTCATTTTTGATGCAAAGCGCAATTCCCCCTTCAATATATCGCCGCTCATCAGATAAAAGAACAGCAGTTGGTTCAGAATATTCCACCGGAATCGAGCCTTGGAGGTACGTATCGCGTCCTGAGGTGCCTGCGTGTAGCGATGATGACTAAAATTATGTCCCGGAACATAAGCACTGGTAGAATGGCCGTAACAGAACGAAAGAATAACCTGAAAGGCCTTGTTCATCCATCTCTTTTTGAAGATAGGCACATGAATAGTGTTGTGAACAATGGTGGCGCAGATAAACGATTGCAGACAATTGGCTATAACCAAAAGCACTATGGCCATAATCGAAAGTTCTTTCCAAAAAAGCCAGGGCAGTATGGCCAGAATAAAATAAAGGGCCACATTGGCTAACGTACGCCAATCAGCAGAGTAACGAAGCATATCCAAACCTATCTAAAATTTAAAAGTTTTCGCAATTCAAAATTGTGGTTTGAAACTTTATTCTTTAATATTGACTTACATGTTCTTGTACCACCGGGAACATCAAAAACACGAACGCCATGATTATTACGCTCACAACGGAAGAAGAAGTGCTGTATGACAGTGAACTTCACCGGATCAGGGAATTGATTCCGGACGTGAAATTTAACCTGATTACTGAAAAGGTCCCTCTCCCCCATTCAGGCGGAACCGACCGTTTCGATGCTATTCGAAAGCAGTTTGTAAAAGATCAGGAAGCTTTCAGAATGAAGCTGAATAACGAGGATAAAACCTTGTAACTTGTAGTTGGGCATTGCCTTGCCTGACTGTATTGCCAGTTGAATTTTTCAACTGGGAGGTATCTTATTGCCGTTTGCAGATGGGTTTCGAAAGTTTTACGCGGCTTTAATCTGAAGCCCTAATGTTTTTTCTATTCTATTGATAATCAATTCCTGTTTTTAATTCGATTGGAATCACACCAGGTATCTCCTGTGCACAGGCATTTTGACTTTTTGTAATTTCAGTTTGAGTTTTTGAATGTGAAGTTTGCGCTTTCAGCGGGCTACTTTTCGTTTATCAACATCCACTTTGTGTTCTGTTTAATTTTATCAACAAAAGTCAATAAATAACAGCAATCAAGAAAAGTGCAGTTTGTAGTTTTGAGTGAAAATTTTGATATGCTGAAACTGAATTTAAAGCGAATATTTAAAGCCAGAGGCGTAGAACAACCGTATAAATTCCTAACGGCAAATGGCTTTGTTTCTTTTACAGCACATAAGTATAAAAACGCGAAAGTGGATCAAATGCGACTTGACCACATCGAGCGGTTATGTATTCTCTTAAACTGTACACCGAACGATCTTTTCGAATGGTTTCCTGATGATCTTCTAGATAACCGGAACGACCATCCTTTAAATGCTATCCGGCAGCGCGAAAAGGCAATTGATATCAATAAAAAACTGGCGCGTTTACCTTTACAGAAGCTGGAAGAAATAGAAGCCTATTTATCACAGATCGCTTAATCCATTCTCTAATTACTGCTTTATTTGCGGAATGCTGAACGCTTACCGTGACCGTTTAAGTGCCGTTCTGAACAACGCTTTTCTGCCAAAATCAGCGCACTTTTTCCTGTCGTTATCCATGATATTCCTTTTGGTTGCCCTGTGCGCCTCAATAATGATGTTTATGGTGTTCGGGATTTTAAAGGCAACATTTGGTGTAACAGATATGGCTGTACTTTTACGGCAAGGCGACCTTTTGCATTTCGTGGCTTTTCTGATGTCGCAATCCATTATCATGGCAGTTGGGGCATTTTTATTGCCTTCTTTCGCTTTCTATTGGCTGCAACGGCAATCCTATTTTCAAAGTGCGCTATGGAACCATCTGCCTAGCCTTCGCCAGTTAAATATTAGTTTGGCTTTAATGCTTTTTACTGCACTTTTCATACCGCTTTTAGTGGAAGCGTTTACTGCGATTCCTTTACCGGAAAGTTTAACCTGGCTTAAGAATGGACAAAGTCTTAACGACGATCTAATGGACAGTCTGTTTCAAAAGGCAGATGGATTCCGGTACTTTTTACTGATTCTTTTTGTGGCGCTCTTACCTGCAATTGCTGAAGAATCGTTTTTCAGAGGCACTTTACAGCAGAGCTTTTTGAAAAGCATGTCACCTTCAGCGGCAATTGTAACCAGTGCGCTGTGCTTTAGCTTGTTTCATGGTCAATTCAATAATTTTCTTGCCATCTGGTGGATGGGGATCATACTCGGCTTTATATGTTTCTTTACGCAAAGTTTGTGGCCATCGGTGGTGGCTCACTTTCTCAATAATTTCGTAACCATTTCAGGTAAATTGGCCATTACGAAGGGCTGGCTCTACCAATCCGGAAAGGATTCATTTTACGATTCCTTCCTGATTTGTGTTCCTGCGGGAATTCTAATGTGTTTGTGCCTTTGGTTGCTCGCAAAAAAAACGGTCTATATTCAAGGTCCAGAACAATTATGAAAACATTCCTGATTCGGGCAGCTACCGGTTTGACGGTAGCCTCACTTTTTATAGCAGCAATGCTTTACAGCAAATACACTTTTGGTATTGTTATCTTGATAACGCTATTAGGAAGTATTCATGAGTTCTATGGTATAAGTGGGGGTATTAGGCATGCCGATGGCGGTTTTGCCAAAAAGTACAGAAGAATCACATTAGCCCTTTGTGGCCTGGCCTATGCTTTATCGTTTTTACTCTCTCAGCGTTATATACTGGCTGATTTGGGCGTACTGCTACCCGTAATTCTAGCCATCTACTTTGTTATCGAACTGTTTTCCAGATCCGAAAATCCTTTTCAGAATATTGCCTGGAATCTGGCTGCAGTAATTTATCTGTTGGTACCTATTATGTTACTAAATAAGATTTACTTCGATAAAGGCGAGCTTTTTGCATTGGCACTTCTTTTTTTGATCTGGTTCTACGACTCTATGTGCTATATCTGCGGTTCATTGGTAGGCCGGCACAAGTTGTTCGAAAGGGTGTCGCCCAAAAAAACAGTGGAAGGATCGGTTTGTGGCCTCATTTTAACCTTGATTCTGGCCTGGTTTTACCCGGTTATTCTTGGTTTTCTATCCGCCAGGTTTAACTTCAAACCAACTGCCTATTCCGGTATTCAATGGTCAGTTCTGGCGGCGATAACAGTGGTATTTGCCACCTTTGGCGATCTGGCAGAGTCGTTGCTCAAAAGAAGTATTGGCATTAAGGACTCTGGTAGTATTTTACCCGGGCACGGCGGCTTTCTTGATCGCGTGGATGCCATCCTGCTTGCCATTCCGTTTTCCGCCATTACGATATGGCTTATTGATGAGATAGACAATGTGTTATTTGCAATACAATTTCTTAAATTTTAATTATTGAATTGCAAATCATAAATTCGCAGTCCCTTAACCTCCATAGTCATGATTAGAAAGAAAGTTAGTATTCACCGCGAGGGGCATACAACCATAATAGTTACCGGCATAGTGCTGGTGCTTATTAATTTGCCGCTGGCGATTCTGTTAAAAAGTGCCGCGCTTTCAGTTATACTGGCATTGGTTTCTACTGTATTGCTGCTTGCTTTTGTTTCCTTTTTCCGGATTCCGCATCGCACCTTTAGCAAAGGCGATAATCATATTATTGCTCCTGCCGATGGCAAGGTAGTGGTGATTGAGCACACCAATGAAGGTGAATATTTCAAAGATAAGCGCATTCAGGTTTCTATTTTTATGTCACCGGCCAATGTACATGTAAACAGAAGCCCTGTTACCGGTACGGTTACCTACCAGAAATATCATCCCGGTAAATACCTTGTGGCCTGGCATCCAAAGAGCAGTGAGAAGAATGAAAGAAATACGGTGGTGATCGAAAATGAAGAGGGAATAGAAATACTAATTCGGCAAATCGCAGGGAAGCTGGCAAGAAAGATCCGATACTATGTGGAAGAAGGTGATTCTATTGAGCAAGCCAACGAATTTGGATTCATCAAGTTTGGTTCCAGAGTGGATCTTTTCCTTCCTGTTGGAACAAAAATAGATGTTAATTTAAGGCAAAAAGTAAAAGGCGGCGTAACTGTAATTGGCACGCTTCCTGAATAATACATACGTTTACAAAAAACAAATAATCATGAAAAAAATCTTCTCACTGTTCTTGATTGGCGCTTTGGTTGCCGGAACAGCTTCTGCTTTTGATCACGATAATCACAATTGCAAGAAAAAATGCCCTGAAAAGTCAGGACAAAAGGGTGCTTGTTGCGCTGGCCATGCCGAAGGCGCTTCAGCTAATGGTAACGGAAAAGCCTGCTGTCAGGGTGGCGATAAATCAAAATGTCATCACGAAGAAGGTGCCAACAAGGAGCATCAGGAAAAGCATGAAGAAAAGCATTCTAAATAACTAAAAAGGTCTTCGAAAGAAGGCCTTTTTTTTGCTTAAGATTCACTGTGAAGTATGGCGTTCGGCAAAGACCGCATCAGCAAGGCGGCGATGGTGACAGAACCGATCAGATACCCGCCTACCATCCAATTTCCATACGGCAAAATGCTATTCAAACCAAACCAATTTCCTGTATATAAAACGTAAAAACTGCCCGCCAGGGCACAAGCCAGCATCATCCCCCAGCCATACCATTTTTTATCCAGGAACGATGTGAAACCAAAAATTTCCATCAATAGAAATAGACCATAAAGCAGCATTTCTTCCCTTCCAATTTCTCCAAATCTGGAAAAAAGAAAGCACAGCAATAAAAAAATAACGGTGCCATGGATGATGCTGAACATCTCAAAGTTTATGGAATAAGACGGCCGATATTTCCTCACTTGCTCTGCCTTTTCTAATGTAAAAACCGGATATGAAGTTGCCACATCAGAAGGCCTCCAGCCAGTAGGCATCAGCCATACTTTGAACTTATCCCTGATGCTACGGGTTCGATAACTATCCTTTATCAGCAAAAACAAATGTTTGAAATTGATGAAGAAAGGATTCCAGGTTCCGGCTGGTCTTCGCATTCCATAAATTGGAATTTCGTTTTCCCGTTCTTCCTGAAAAGTTCCAAACCACTTGTCCCAAAAAATAAAGATTTGGCCATAGTTTTTGTCCATGTAAACATCATTCATGGCATGATGAACGCGATGATGCGATGGAGTTACCAAAAAATACTCCAAAAATCCAAGTTTCCCGATGTAGCGCGTGTGATACCAAAATTGCGCGAAAAGATGGATGGGCCCAACCACTGCCAACACTTCAGCCGGAATACCCAATACAGCTAACGGTAACGTTACGATTGTAAGTAGGTTTGTAAAAACCGAAATTTGCTGCCGGAGTGCACATGGTAAGTTATACTCTTCGCTGCTGTGGTGGATGATATGATGATTCCAGAAAAAGTTGACGCGATGGTTCAGCCGATGTTCCCAATACCCGGTGAAATCAAAAAAGATGAATGTAATCACATAGGGCCAAAAGCTGGATAGGTTCCAATGGATTAGTGAAAGGTGTTGCAGTAACCACGGATAACTGATAATGACAATCGTCAATCCTAAAGTGGATTTCAAAATGTTGGTCATCCCGGAAGCAATGCTACTTATCGTATCCACTAAGTGTGGCTTCTCTTTATGTTTAAACCATCCCCAAAGTTGTTCCACAATAATCAATGCCAGAAAAATAGGCATCGCGATCAGCAGCATGTTTCCGTATGATTTCATGACCGATATTGTTCAATGATTTGTGTTACGGTAGGATCATTCAGCAATTCCGGCTCCATTTCGAAAATGATTGGATGTTGACTGAAATCCAGTAGCAGCGCCCGTTCTAAAGACAGCATGGCCTCATGCCTGTTTTTGATTTGATGATAGAATACAAATTGGATGTAATACAAATCTGCATCTTCAGGAAATTGTCGGATGCCTTCGCGCATAGTATCCATACAAGCAGAAAAGTTTTCCATTCCATAATAGGCAGTAGCGAGATTAATGTAGTGTTGTTTGATTTTTTGATCTAACAAAATAACTTGTTCAAAAATCCGAACGGCTTCCTCCACCTGTTCGTTCATGATATAGGCATCACCTAATGCATTCAAATATTCCAGATTGTCTGGCGCAATCTTTACCGCACGGCTATAGGCTTGAACCGCCTTTTCAAAATTCTCTTCAGCGCGATAGGTTTCCCCAACCAAAAAGAAGGCATCATCATAGGATGGGTCAATGGCTATGGCCTTTCTGAAATAAATGCGGGCTTTATGATAATCGCCAATTTGCGCATAACATTCCCCCGTCTTACAAAATGTTTCTTTGTTGGGTTTAGCCAATTTCAGGGCATCTAAAAAGCACTCCAGCGCCTCCTGATGTTTCAATTGCTCAGCATAAGCATCACCCATCATTACATAAGCTGCTTCAAAATTTTCGTCAATGGCAATAGCGTAGCTAAGTGCTTCGATGGCATCGTCGTATCGTTTCAAGCCCAAAAAGGCGTGACCCAAATTAAACCAACCTAACTGGCTGTAAGGATTTTCATCTACGTGTTGCTGATGAAAGATGCGGCTGTCTTCAAAAGTTTCGGTGAGTTCAGCGGTAAACCAAATTCTGCTTAACGCTTCTTCATTCAATGGCATCAGCTTCAAAACCTCTTTCAACGATTCGATTACTTTCAGGTAAAGCCCCATGTCCTCATACACATCGGCGCGTTCCAAAAGTAAATCAGCCTGATCTTCCGGGTCGGAAGCAATTTCCAAACCGTCTTCTACCATTTCTAGCGCATGGCTGTGTTTACCTTGTGCAAGATAAATATCAGCCCTCAGCAAGTAAATGGGCACTTCATTACGATCGAGGCTTTCTGCATGCTTTAATAACTCCAGAGCTTCATCAAATTTGTTTTGTTCAGTCAAAATTGCAGCTTTCTGAATCCAGAGCTCCACAGCGTAAGGGTAAATCTCCAAAGCACATTCCGCTACATGAAGCGCCCTTTTGTATTCTCTGTTTTCCAGATAGAATTCAACAATGCGTTCATACGCTTCTTCTTCCAGAAGTAAGGGCTGATTGTGCTCCTCCGCTTCTTCATATCGCCTGATCAGATCCATCATTTCGCCGAAATTGTCATCGCGTTCCTCTTCTAACATTACTACTCTCCTTTTTTATTTTTCACCAAAAACACTTGCAGTCCAATATTGAAAACTACACCGTGTTCCACCGTTTTATTCGAAGAAACCAGCGTATTTGCAATAGCAGTATTACGGTAAACACCCTTGTAAAAAACCGATGGCTCAAGAGCTACATTCTTATTCAGTAAAATCGCAATTCCCGGACCTGCTTCCCATTGTACCTGAAATATCTTTAAATAAGGTTGATGGTTGTCTGTAGTGTATCGTTCAGCCGACCAACCCAAAGCAGGCGATGCGTGAACAAAAAAGTTTACTCTGTCACCAATTCTACCATAATACCTCAAAAATGGACCAATTCCTATGGAAAACAATGAGCTGAAAGAATTGTTCGAAGAATGTGTTTCCTGATAATTAATGGTCAATTGCGGTCCGGCAACAACATGGCGCGAAGCGAAAAACCCAATAGTAGGTGAAAGTCCAATCACGAACTGTGAAAAGTCTTCCTTCGGAATTGTTCTATACTGGAAACCGATTGACCCGCCAATCATTTTGTCACCTTTCGAAAATTGGGCCGATAACGATCCCAAACACATCAGGAAGGCACCAAGTATAATTAGCCTGTAAACCATAGATGGAAATTAATAAAAATCGGAAGCAGATAATGTAATATGACTTTCTTTATTGTGGATTACTAATCGCTATTTCAGATATATACTGCCTTTAAATTTTGTAGTATCGTATTTCAAATTTTATGGTATGATCAAAAATGTGCTGAAATCGCTGAACATTAAGGCGGAAAATCCGGGTTGGAGTACCGGCTTAAAATGGTTAGGCGGAAAGGGGGAACTGATCGAATCTTTTTCACCGGTAGATGGGAAAAAGATTGGAAGTGTTCGGGCTATTACTGAAAAGCAATATCATGAGGCTGTTCAAGCAGCGGTGCGCGCCTTTCCGGAATGGCGGATGATGCCTGCTCCTAAGCGTGGTGAAATAGTGCGGCAAATTGGCGAAGAACTTCGGGCTTTTAAGGAACCTCTCGGCAAATTGGTTAGTTATGAAATGGGTAAAAGTTTGCAGGAAGGGTTAGGCGAAGTTCAGGAAATGATCGATATCTGTGACTTTGCGGTGGGTCTTTCACGTCAACTTCATGGTTTAACCATGCACAGCGAACGGCCAAATCACAGAATGTACGAACAATGGCATCCGATGGGTGTGGTTGGTATTATCAGTGCATTTAATTTTCCTGTTGCGGTTTGGAGCTGGAACAGCATGCTGGCGTGGGTTTGCGGTGATGTTTGTATATGGAAGCCTTCAGAAAAAACGCCGTTATGCGGTATAGCATGCCAACATATTGTGGCTCGGGTATTAAAGCGAAATCGATTGCCGGAAGGGATTTCCTGTTTGGTAATTGGCGATTACAAGATTGGTGAGCTGATGGCTGCAGATAAAAATATACCGTTGATTTCGGCCACAGGTTCTACCAGAATGGGTAAACGCGTAGCAGAGGTAGTAGCAGGCCGATTGGGCCGCAGTTTGTTGGAATTGGGTGGTAACAACGCTATCATCATTACTCCGGATGCCGATTTGGACTCGTCGTTAGTGGCGGCGGTATTTGGAGCGGTGGGAACGTGTGGCCAACGCTGCACTACTACACGCCGTTTGATTATTCATGAAAGCCGCTACGAAGAAGTGAAAAAGCGCATGGCTAAGGCGTATGGGCAACTTAAGATAGGCGATCCTTTGAACGAAAAAAATCATGTTGGTCCATTGATCGACAAAGGTGCCGTAGATCAATATCTTTCAGCTATTGATGCAGCTAAACATCAGGGCGGAAAGGTTTTTGTAGAAGGCGGCATATTGAAAGGCAAAAACTTTAGCAGCGGGTGTTATGTGAAGCCATGCATTATTGAAGCTAAAAACGAGATGGAGATCGTTCAGCACGAAACATTTGCGCCTATACTTTATCTGATGAAGTACAAACACCTTCATGAAGCTATTGCGATGCAAAATGGCGTAGTTCAGGGGTTGAGTTCTTCCATAATGACTACCAATATGCGAGAGGCCGAATTATTCCTTTCTGCGGCGGGAAGTGATTGTGGTATTGCGAACGTAAATATCGGAACGAGTGGTGCTGAAATTGGCGGTGCGTTTGGCGGCGAAAAGGAAACCGGGGGCGGCCGCGAAAGTGGCAGTGATGCCTGGAAAGCGTATATGCGGCGTCAAACCAACACTATAAATTATGGAACGGCAGTTCCGCTCGCTCAGGGGATAAAGTTTGATCTATAAAAGAAAAGGCGCTATCAGGCGCCTTTTTCTTTATCATGTGAGTTTAAATTAATGGATGATGATGGAGTTGTTATACGAAACAGAGTAAAAAAAAGCGCAAACTTTTTGAGTTTGCGCTGAGGTAGTGATTCTGTCGGGATTCGAACCCGAGACCCATACATTAAAAGTGTATTGCTCTACCAGCTGAGCTACAGAATCAGCCTGCTTTTTTAAAAGCGAGTGCAAATATAGAATTCAGATTTTCAATTGCAATAGTCTGCGCAATTATTTTTTCTCAAAAAGAACGCCGGAAGCCTCAAAAGTCAGTTCTACCGTTGGTGTTTGAATGGCATCAATCTCCGCCTTTGACTTTCCTGCATCAGCAGCATAGTGGCGTAACATTTCTACTGAAGTAGTATCAAAACGAGCGGTTCCAACAGCATACACCGTTTGGCCTTCACAATCGCGAGGAACAAAAAACGAATAGTCTTTGAAACGAACGCGAACCGACTGGCCTTTGCCATTATCAATGCCCATCCAGCAGCCTTTTGCTTTACAAACGCTCATTACCGTGCCTTTCACTTTTACGTTCTCCGCTTCGTCTTTCTTTAACCTATGCATTTCTGTTTCAACTTCTGCAAGCGAAACAGCCTTTTCAGTTGTAATTACGGCTCCGTATCCGCCTGCCTTATTCGGTTTCGATAAGGATGCCAATTTTTTGTCTTTACTACCTTCGCCTGATTGGTGTTGAGCCACCGCGAATAACATGCTACCGCAAAAAAGAAACAGCGTAATTTTTTTCATCGTTTATTTTTAAAGCTGTAAATTTAAAATTGTTGCGATAGTAACTCAAATTTCAATTGCAGCATTCTCATTGTTAATGAAAATTAGGACTTTGAAAAGAG
The DNA here is from genome assembly GCA_046329575.1 of Chitinophagales bacterium. Classification (GTDB taxonomy): domain Bacteria; phylum Bacteroidota; class Bacteroidia; order Chitinophagales; family LD1; genus UBA1941. The sequence continues at coordinate 192,316 of JAXLUJ010000004.1, forward strand.
CGCTGCTCCTATTTTTAGGGGTAATAGGTACGCTAAGTACCGGAGCACAACACATTCAGGTGTATGGTAACGTTTTTGCCGGCCTCCAACCCATTTCAGGCGCATTGGTTTGCGCCTACGAGAACGGTAAATTTTTCAAGCAAACCCACACCACTGATAAGGGCGAGTTTTTCTTCCAGATCAATGATCGTAATGATTATATAACGCTAATCTACAAAAACGGATACCTAATAGAAGGGTACAAAGTTATTAACCGTTTAGATGGAGATCATGCAAAAATTCCAATTTTCATCGAAATGAATCCCACTTCCCTGCCTCCCGACTCGGTGATTTGTTTCTCGCCGCTGTTGCAACAAATTCGTCCGGAAATGTCATCCACCTTTCTTGAAGCCATATTTAAGACCGATCCCGTAGAAAAGAAAGATAGTCAGGACCTCACAACACAAAGTGCTATTCGACGGAAGCTGACGGAAGAAGCTATTAAAGAAGATCTGCGGTTTCGAAGTTTTAAACAATCACACTCAAAACTGAAATTGAATGGCGAAGATTTGCAAGTAACCAAGATTACCATCGGCCCCGATAGTTACGAGCTTACGGAAAATTTAAAAAATGAACGCAAGTATTATAAAAATGATAAGCCGATTACAGAAACTACCTACTACTTTGAAACCCGGAGAAGGTTTGACGGCGTTTTGAAAAAGGCACGCCGCACCAAGGCTTTCAAGGCCTATAAACCAATGGAGCACGTGAAATGAACCGTTTACCATTTTTTGATTTTATTCGCTGAAATTAAACTTCATTTATGGCAATACCGGTTGGTTCACCTGCACCTGATTTCACCTTATACAATACAGATAAAAAGCCGATCACTCTTTCTGATTACAAGGGAAAAAGCAATGTGATTATTCATTTTTTTCCTGCTGCATTTACTGGTGTATGTACCGAACAACTCTGCAATATGCGCGATAACTTGTCATTTTATTCAACACTGAACTGTACGGTTTTAGGAATATCGGTTGATATGCCTTTTTCACTTGCCGTATTCAAAAAGGAACAACACTATAATTTCGATCTGTTATCGGATTTCAACAAAGAAGTAATCAAAGCTTATGATGTTTATTTAAAAGACTTTGCCTTTGGAATGATAGGTGTAGCCAAAAGGGCCGCATTTGTAATCGATAAAAACGGATCTATTGTTTACAGCGAAGAAACCGCCAATCCTGGTGTTTTGCCGAACTTTGAAGCGATAAAGAACGCTGTATCTACATTATCCTAACTATTAGAAATTCGGCCATGGCAAAACATAAACATCAGCAAACCAATAAGGCAACAGCCAAGGCTGATTCCCAAAAAGAAACTTCCAATTTTTCTTTCGAAAAATATGTAAAGTGGCTCCATCTGGGAATCATTACCGTTTTGTTTTGGTTTGTTTATAGCACTGTTTTTGATCACAAGCCCGATTTGAACGGTGATAATTTTGCGTATTACTTATTAGGAAAGCGAATAGCCACCGGGCAAGGCTTTACCAATGCCACCAGTATTCATCACGAGCCTCATACGCACTTTCCTCCTGGATATCCGGTTATTATAGCCGGCATTATCAAATTCATTGCCGATGATCAGGACACTATCAATTTTTTCAATGGATTGATGTTGTATGCTTGTTTGTTACTGCTTTATTTTCTTGTAAAGCGGTTAACTGATTCCGCAGCATTTGCCTTCGTGGTAACCTTACTCACGGCCTTGAATGCGCATTTGCTGCGCTCATCGGTAATTATGATGAGCGAAATTCCATTTCTCTTTCTAAGTATGTCGGCCATCTTTTTTTTAGTAAAGGCAACTGATGAAGGGCGGAATATGAAACGACCCTGGCTGGTGTTGGCTGTTTTGCTGATGGCAGCCTGCTACTATACGAAAACCACAGCAGTGGCATTGGTAGGCGGCGCAGTTATGTATTTTCTGTTTAGTAAAAAATGGAAAGAAGCCGCTGTAGTAATGGGATTATTTGGTTTGCTGATTTTCCCGTGGTGGCTTCGAAATAAAAACCTCAACAGTTCGCATATGACGCAACTGATGCAGGTAAATCCCTACAAACCGGAATTGGGCAATTTAACCGCAGCCACGTTTAAGGAACGAGTTGAAAATAATTTCAAGCGATATATATCAACCGACATTCCCGGGGCGATGTTATGTTTGGAGGCGAACTTTGAAAAACCACCATTGTCGTGGTGGCTTATTGGATTGTTGCTCATCGGCCTTTCTTTGACCGGTATTTACTTTTTACGCGACTATCGTCTTTTTTTTCTGGGCTACATAGGCGGAACATTGGCCATATTATTGATTTGGCCCGATGTATGGGGCGGTATTCGCTTTATCTTGCCGTTGATACCGCTTGCGGCTATGGCTTCGCTTTGGGCTGTAGTAAAGCTCGTCAACATCGTTTTGAATAAAGCAAGTTTTAGCTTTTCACCTTATTTTTTGCTAGTGTTCGTACTTTTCTATACTACTCCTATTGAGCAGTTGGCGGCTAAGGCAGAAGAACCAATGCCTATGAACTATGTGAACTATTTTGAGCTTGCAAAATGGTGTAAGAGCAACCTTCCAAAGGATGCGGTGATAAGCGCGCGAAAAGCCGATATGTTCATTTATTATGCTGATAGGACTTGTATTGGTGATAAGCCTTCACTAGACGATAAAGAGGTACTGGATTTTTTCAGGCAAAATGGAGTGGATTATGTGGTGGTAGAACAACTAGGATTTTCTTCTACAGCGAAATATTTAATTCCTGCTATTAATAAAAACCCGGATAAGTTTCCTGTGGTTCGGCAGTTGCCTAATCCGGATACGTATCTGTTGAAGTTCACAGAAGGCGACCGCTAATCAGTACTGTAGCAGTTCTTGTAAGGCGGCCAAAACTTTTGTGGAGTTCGGAAGCATCTCTCCTTCCAGATTTGCATTCAACGGAATGGCAGGCATATTTTCTGCCCCCATGATTTTTACCGGCGCATCAAGTTTATCGAAACAGGTGGCCGCAATCCTACCCGCCAGACTCTCTGCGAAGCCATTTGTAATCGTTTCTTCAGTAAGAACCATAACCTTACCATGCTTCGTAACTAATTGGTAAATGGCGTCCATATCCAAAGGGTTTAACGTTCGTAAATCCAGAATTTCCACCTGGCCTTCCAGTTGTTTAGCGGCGTTCAGGGCCCAGTGCACACCCATTCCATACGTAATCACAACAACCGATTCACCCGATTCCACGGCAACGGCTGACGCCGATAGGGCCATACGCGCCTTGCCTAGAGGGATAATATAATTCTCATCGGGTTCCACACATTTTGCAGCATCCGTTCCTTTTACCTTACTCCAATAAAGACCTTTGTGCTCAAATATAACCACCGGATTAGGATCATAAAAAGCTGCCTTCATAAGTCCCTTCATATCGGCAGCATTAGATGGGTACGCTACCTTTATTCCCTTTAATTGAAGTACCACACTCTCTACAGACGACGAATGATATGGACCGCCGCTGCCGTATGCGCCAATTGGTACACGTATCACACAGCTTACCGGCCATTTTCCGTTACTCAGATAGCAGGATCTGGAAACTTCTGTAAAAAGTTGATTAATTCCAGGGAAAATGTAATCAGCAAATTGTACTTCAACAATTGGTTTACATTTCGCCGCGCTCATTCCCACCGTACTTCCTATGATGTAGGCTTCCATAATTGGGGTATTAAAAACCCTTTGGGAGCCATACTTTTTAGCTAGTAACGCCGCCTCGCGGAAAACACCGCCCAACTCACCGCCAACATCTTGCCCGTAAAGCAATGCCTCGGGATGTTTGCGCAAGATTTCATCCACAGCGTGAAGCGCTGCATCTACCATCACTACTGTTTCTCCATGATCCGGATTGCGATTCCCTGCTTCTTCTTTTATTGCACTTTCGGCAAACACATGAGTAAATAAATCTGATGCTTCCGGATCCGGTTCACCTAATGCTTTTTCAAAGTCAGAAAGAACAAGTTTTGCGCATTCCGATTCTATTTCCTGAAGCATTTCTTCAGAGGCTATCTTGCTTTCTTTAATTTGCATTCGCAATACGGGATAAGGATCCCGAGCCGCATCCTGCAACAAGTCCTCTTTCGGCCGGTACCACTCTTTTCTAACACCTGAGGTATGGTGATTCAATAATGGCACTTTTGCATGTACCAAATAAGGTTTTCTGTCTTTTCGAACCAGTGAAATTACTTTATCCAAGGCATCATAGCATTCATTAAAGTCACTTCCGTTAACGCGAATAGTGCGAAGACCTTTAAAGCCTTTTGCGTACTCATCGGCGTCCATTTTTCGAACCTCAGAAGAATGAGCGGAAATGTCCCATTCATTGTCCTGTACCATATAAATAACAGGATAATCATGTAGCACCGCCATTTGTAAAGCCTCAGCTACTTCTCCCTCTGTAATTGCAGCATCGCCAATTGAGCAAAGTACAATGGGCTCCTCTCCTCTTTTGTGTTGGTCTAAATTCCTCACTTCCCGGTACTGAATTCCCTGAGCGGTGCCTGTTGCCGGGATCACCTGCATTCCTGTTGCGGAACTTTGATGAGGAATTTTAGGACGATCTTCAAGATTGGAAGAAGGATGCGAATAATAGGTTCGTCCTCCGGAAAAATAGTCAGTCTTTTTTGCTAGTAACTGCAACATCAAATCGAATGGCCGAAACTGCATACCCAACAACATGGCATCATCACGGTAGTATGGGAAAACAAAATCCTGACTTTTTAAGTGAAATGCGGCAGCCAGTTGAATAGCCTCGTGTCCACGTGAAGTGGCATGAACATATTTCGAACAAATATCTTTACGTTCTTCGTACAGTTCGGTCATGGCCTTTGCAGTTGCCATCAGCCGAAAGGCACGGAGTAATGTTTCATTGTCGGGACGCAGATAGAAGAATTTAGAATAACGAAGAAAGAAAAATTGGGCAGAACCTGCTATCATCCGAAGCACTGGCAATACACATCCATTACTACACGTTCATAAGTTGAATGTCTATTTCGACAGTACTCTTAAATTAGATGCAATGAGCCGTGCAGTTTCTGAGTTTTTGGCGTTTATCGAGTTTGAAAAGCGATACTCCATTCATACTCTTTTATCCTACAAAAACGATTTGGAGCAATTCAGCAATTTCTTCAAGAAAGAAACTAACTCTGAAAATATATCCGAAGCTTCTCATTTCCATATCCGGAATTGGATGGTGCACTTAATGCAAACCGATGTGGGTGCTCGCAGTATTTCCAGGAAGATTTCGACCTTAAAATCGTTCTATAAATTTCTGATCAGGAAAGGTGTGATCTCCAAAAGCCCAATGGGCAAGATACAATCCCCGAAAATAAAGAAGCGATTGCCATCATTTGTAGAGGATAGTGGTATGACGCGATTGTTTCGCGACGTCGAGTTTACTGATGATTTTAATGGATGGCGAGACCAGTGCATTCTGGCACTGCTTTATGCCACCGGAATACGACGCTCTGAATTGTTAGGACTTTCAATTCAGGATATAGATTTTAACCGCTTGCAGATAAAAGTGCTTGGAAAGGGAAACAAGGAACGGATCATCCCAATTACCGCTGATATGGGTCAACAGTTAAAAGATTTTATAAAAATAAGGGAAATGCAATCCGCAGCCGGTTCTCACGTCTTTATTATGGAAAATGGTGCTGTAATGAAGCCGCATACTTTATATAATTTGGTTAAAAAGTATTTAAGTCAGGTAACCACAATTGAGAAGAAAAGTCCGCATGTATTACGGCATACTTTTGCCACCCACCTCATGAACAACGGAGCTGATATTAACGCCGTGAAAGAGTTGCTTGGCCACAGTTCACTGGCTGCTACTCAGGTGTATACGCATAATACAATTGAAAAGCTTCGAAATATTTACAAACAGGCTCACCCGCGTGCGTAAGTGAAAACAAATGCAAAAGATGTACGTAAAATTTGAAAAAACTGGAAAGCTTTTTACCTTAACCATTGATTGATTTTGTAACCTTTAAATAGTTTTAGTATGAACATTGTAATCCGTCCTGTGCATTTTGATGCGTCTGTTCAACTGCTTGATTTTATCAAGAAAAAGTTAGGAAAATTGGAAACCTTTTCTGACAAGATTATTGATGCTGAAGTTTACCTGAAATTAGATACGAATCAGAGTATTAGAGACAAGGTAGTGGAAGTGAAATTACACGTTCCGGGCAAAACCCTTTTTGGTACAGAAGTATCAAAAACGTTTGAGGAAAGTACTGATCTTGTAGTGGAAAATCTGGCCAGGCAAATTAAAAAGGCGAAAGATCGCAAGAATGATTTGCAACCCGATATTGTGAGGAAAGGGCGGCAAGATGCACTGCATGCGGAAGAGGTGTCTATGGAAGACGATATTTGAAAATAATATCCCCTTATTTCTGTGGAAAAATAGCTGCAGGACTTTTGAAAAATACGAAATTAGTTCTATTATTGCGTCCCGTTTGAAAGAACGGGACTTTTTTTGTGCGTTATTTGACATACCGGTGTTCAGGAATTATCAATAAGAAAAGCCAGCTTAGCTCAGTTGGTAGAGCAACTGATTTGTAATCAGTAGGTCGCGGGTTCGACTCCCTCAGCTGGCTCAAAACCCGTAAATGGGTTTGCTTTTCGGGCAGATAGTCAAGTGGCCAACGACAACAGACTGTAAATCTGTCCTCTTACGAGTTCGGAGGTTCGAATCCTCCTCTGCCCACATTCACCTGGCGCTTACGCTAAAGCGCAAAAATATTAGCGGGAGTAGCTCAGTTGGTAGAGCGACAGCCTTCCAAGCTGTAGGTCGCGGGTTCGAGCCTCGTCTCCCGCTCGAATATGATGAGAGGGAATGCACCCTCAACCAGAACTCAACAAGCCGTTGTAGCTCAGTGGTAGAGCACTTCCTTGGTAAGGAAGAGGTCGCGAGTTCGATTCTCATCAACGGCTCAGAAGTCGGTAGCTCCATTTTGCAATGGAAGCGGCTTAATCCGTCAAAAAGCACTGGAGCGATCCAGACTTCAATGGTAGTTATACAATTACATAAACATTAAAACAAACATTAAAAAACAACGAAATGGCTAAAGAGAAATTTATCAAGGACAAGCCGCACGTAAACATCGGTACTATCGGTCACGTTGACCATGGTAAAACCACTTTGACTGCCGCTATTACTACGGTACTGTCGAAGAGAGGTTTGGCGGAAGTTCGCGACTATTCTTCAATCGACAATGCTCCTGAAGAAAAAGAACGTGGTATCACTATCAATACCGCTCACGTAGAATATCAAACTGCTAACCGTCACTACGCTCACGTAGATTGTCCTGGTCACGCGGATTATATCAAAAACATGGTTACCGGTGCTGCCCAAATGGACGGTGCAATTCTGGTGGTTGCTGCTACTGATGGTCCAATGCCTCAAACCCGCGAGCACATCCTTTTGGCTCGTCAGGTAGGTGTACCGCAAATCGTAGTGTTTATGAACAAAGTTGATCTGGTTGACGATCCTGAGTTCCTGGAACTTGGTGAAATGGAAATCCGCGACTTGTTGAGCTTCTACAAATACGATGGCGCTAATATTCCGGTTATTAAAGGTTCGGCTCTGGGCGCTTTGAACGGCGAAGCTCAGTGGGTTGAGAAAATCGACGAACTGATGGCGGCTGTGGATAGCTTTATCCCGGTTCCTCCACGTGCTGTTGATCAGCCATTCCTGATGCCAGTAGAGGACGTATTCTCTATTACCGGTCGTGGTACGGTTGCTACCGGTCGTATCGAACGCGGTCGCGCAGTATCTGGTGAGGCAGTTGATATCATTGGTCTTTCTTTCGACAAAATGACTTCTACTATCACAGGTGTTGAAATGTTCCGTAAAATTCTTGACGAAGGGGAAGCCGGAGATAACGTTGGTTTGTTGCTTCGCGGTATCGAAAAAGAACAAATTAAACGCGGTATGGTTATCTGCAAGCCAGGTTCAGTACAGCCTCACACTGAATTCAAATGTGAAGTTTACGTATTGAGCAAGGACGAAGGTGGCCGTCACACGCCTTTCTTCAATAACTACCGTCCTCAGTTCTACTTCCGTACAACTGACGTTACCGGCGAAATCACACTTCCTGCGGGAACTGAGATGGTTATGCCAGGTGATAACATCACTTTGTCGGTTAAATTGATCTACCCGATCGCAATGGAAAAAGGTCTGCGTTTCGCGATCCGCGAAGGTGGCCGTACCGTAGGCGCCGGTCAGGTTACTGAAGTGATCAAGTAATTTTCTGATCAAAATACATTAAATCCCGGTTGCTCTCGCAGCCGGGATTTTTTTTGTACCTGAAGTGGTATCAAAATGACCACGCCACAACATTTCTATATAAATTCGCCCGGCTATTTTTACACCAATGGAATCAAAAGATAAGAAAAGGAAACTGCTGCTTTGGGGCTGCGCATATTTACTGTTAATCGCAGTTGTTTTTGCTTACTGGAATCATTTCTATAATCCGTTCCACTTTGATGACGATCACACCATAGTTTCAAATTATTGGATAAAGGATATTCATAATATTCCAAAATTCTTTACTGACGCCACTACCACCAGTTCGCTTCCTGCCAATCAGGCTTATCGCCCGGGATTAACGGCACTCAATGCTTTTGATTATTGGATTGGAGGCAAACCGGAGCCAATGCCGGTTTACTATCATGCACATATTTTTGTGTCATTTTTATTGCTCGGAATTTGTTTGTTCTTCTTCTTTCATAAAATATTCAGAACGGTATTACCTGAAGAGGTTACCAGGTATGTATCGCTGGCGGCGGTCGCTGTTTTTATGTTACACACCGCAAATGCGGAAACCATCAATTACATCATATCCCGCTCCGATTCTCAATCTACCTTGTTTATCGTCCTTTCGTTGCTTGTTGTTCAATATTTTCCCACACTCCGCAAATTTCAGTTATACCTTATTACCTTAATGATCGCTTTTTTCATAAAGGAACCCGGTGTTCTGATCGGACCTTTGGCATTCTTGTATCTTTACCTGATAGAAGGTGATCACGGCCTAAATCAGCTCCACCAGCCTAAAACCTGGATCAAGCCACTGCTTTATGTTATTCCTGCAATACTCTTGGCCATATTGTTGTTTGCTTTAGCACAATTCGAAACCCCAAGTACATGGACCTCCGGCGGAACAGACAGGTGGCACTATCTTATTACGGAGACGTTCGTGATGGTACATTACGTGAACAACTATTTTTTCCCTTTCAATTTATCGGCAGATACGGATTGGGGGCTCATTACACAGCGTTTTGATGACCGCGCCGTTATTGGAGTAGCCTTCATCGTTTTTACTCTTTATTTGGCCTATAAGGCCAGTCTGCAACGAATTTCGCGGCCAATAGCTTATGGAATTCTTTGGTTCTATCTTACACTTCTCCCAACTTCCAGTTTCTTTCCGTTTTCTGAAGTATTGAACGACCACCGTGTTTTTCTTCCATACATAGGCTTGACGATGGCCTTCGTTTGGGCCGTGTATCTTTTTTACAGAAAATATTTGATGAATCGGAAGTGGTTGAGCCGGGCTTCGCTAACTTTTTTCATTCTTTTTTTATGCGCACATGTTTACGGTGTACGCGAACGGGTGAAGGTTTGGAGTTCCGGAGAATCACTATGGAAAGATGTGACTATTAAAAGTCCTAAAAATGCACGAGGTCTAATGAACTACGGCAACGCCTTAATGGGTCGTGGTAGTTATGACAGCGCACAAATTTATTTCGATCGGGCAAAAGCGGAATGGCCGTACTATTCCTACATTTATGTTAATCTGGGCGTATTAAACACCGCAAGGAACAATTTCAAAGATGCAGAGTCCAATTATCGATATGCCATTCAGCTGACTCCCGGTAACCCAAATGCCTATATGTACTACGCCCAAATGCTGATGAGGGCGGGTAGGTATAACGAAGCCATGCAGAATGTGGATTCGGGCTTGGTGCGCAGTCCTCAACATATTTACCTAAACCAGATGAAGCAACAACTTAGTAGTCCAATGTTCGCGGCGTCTGCGTCAGAGCGATTAGCGTCATTCGAAAAGCTGTGCAAAGACCACCCGTCAGCCGATAATTATATCAATTTAAGTCTGGAATATTACAACAATGGACGCTTTTTTGACTGTGTAAAGGCTTCAGAGGAAGCGCTGAAACTCAATCAAAATAATGCCATAGCATACAACAACATTTGTAGCGCTTACAATATGCTTCATGATTGGGACAAGGCTATTGCCGCTGGAGAAAAAGGGTTAACGATTGATCCCAATAACCAACTATTGAAGAACAACCTTCAAGCCTCACGGGCGGGTAAAAAGAGTGCCTCATGAGCAAAAAGATTGATGTAAATATTTTGAAACTTTATATGACCGGAGGTGCATCGCCTTCCAATGATGTGAAGTTTTCAAAGGCCGGAGCAGAGGTTGACTTGCATGTGGATAGTGCGCAGTTCAAAAATGGGAAGCGCGGCGAGCAATATGCTATCGAACATCAACTTGAAATTTTCGAGAAGGCTTTGGACGCCGCTGTGGCCGCCGGCAAATGGGAACTGCGAATCATTCATGGAAATGGCAGTGGAAAACTTAAAACGGCCATTCATCAGATGCTAAAAAAGAATCGTTTTGTGAAATCATTTAATAGCGATTACCATCCCAAATACGGCTTTGGAAGTACGGTTGTCTATTTTCAATGACAGTACAGGAGGCCTCGTGTGAATAATCATATATCCACACATTATTCACATTTTATCTTTGGTACTTGCAAAATTGCTAAAGATGAAAATGAAATTCTTGATAGGCGCTGTTGCGCTAATGATGTGTACCAATTCATACGGTCAAATTGCTTCGGCTGATGTATCGATGAGCGAGGAAACGAATACGGAAACAGAAGTTAAACCAGCGGCTCCAGCACCTATAGCTAAAAAGGAAGTTGCTATTCACTTACGGAATAACTGTGAGCGCAGCATCGCCATTTATAGTGGAGATAAAAAACAGGTATTTAGTGGCAAAGGGCAATCTTTAGGAGGTTTAAGCAATAATCAGTTCTTCTTGTATGAAGGTGATGTGGTTTGCATTATGAACGATCCAAAAACAATTCAGGCTTGTACAATCATAAAAGAAGGGATGGCCAATGTTGCCATTAATCCTTCCGGAAACGGTTTCCTGAAGTAATTTCATAAAGCCGTTTCAAATAATCAGCTGCCGGAAGCATTCGGGAGCCATACCAGGAGAAGAGCTCTCCATCCACAATAATTATTCTGGCATCGGGCATTCTACATTGAAACTCTTCAAAGTGTTTTTCAGTAAAGTGATACGGCTCAGATGATAACATAATCAGTTCCGGATGACGTTCAGCTAATGCTTCAAGGGTTACTACCGGATATCGAGTGTGATCTGAGAAAACATTTGAAAAGCCAAACTGCTTCATCATGGAATGTATAAATGTGTTATTAGCCGCAACCATGTAGGGGTTTCTCCAGATGAAATAAGCGGTAGAAACAGGATATTGTGGAATTTCCTTTAACTCAAATTGGATACGTTGAATTATAGCGCCGGCCTGCTCTCGTTTGCCAAAAAGATCACCTAATAGGCTCATCATATCCAAGCTATCATCAATTGTTTTGATATCGCTCATCCATACTGGAAAACGTTGTTTTAACCATTCTATCTGCCCTTTATCATTTTCTTCTTTATTACCGATAATCAGGTGTGGCCGTAATGCCGCAATGGCCTCAACATTCAATTGTTTAGTTCCGCCTACCATCTCGATTCCGGTTACATCGTGAGGATGTATACAGAATCGCGTTCTGCCAACAATCAAATCTTTTAAGCCTATAGCTAATAAAAACTCCGTTTGGGATGGCACTATGGAGATAACCCTTTTAAGCGGTTTAGCGATTTTGAACTGTTCGCCTAATTGATCAACAACGGTCATTTCACAAAATAAAAAAAGGGCGCAACAACTGCTGCGCCCTTTTCTTAGTTATAGCCCTTATTATTATTCTGCAACAATAAAGCGTTTGGTAGTAACATTGCGTCCTTCTCCCACACTTAGGAAGTAAACACCTTGAGGCAAGTTACCGCGATTGAATGTAACTTGATTGGAACCTGCTTTTGCAGCAATATTCATATTGAATACCTCACGACCTACCATGTTATAGATATGCAATTGTTGCTCACCGGTTTTTTCAGATACAAAAGAAACTTGTGCTTCTGCAGTTACCGGATTAGGAACAATGCTCAGATTTTTTGTAATTGATTCTGTTTCATTGATACCCAGTGGACAAACTGCAGATTGTTGTTTTAAGTGAGCAGCGGCAGTGTCTCTGGGAACAGGGCAAGCATCGCCAGGATTGATTACCGCAACATAAAAGCGCAGATTGGCTAATTCAGCAGAAACCGGTCCATCTTCAGTGGCAATGCCCTGACGTTTGGCGTGCATGATGAGATTCAATTTGTAGGTACCTACATTGTCGCCTGAAATACCACTAACCTTGATACATCCGTCTTCATCAGCATTGTATTGGTTATTGGCGTGATTAGAAGTCCAGCACAAACCGCAAGGAAGATTACTGATTGTATCAAATCGGATATATTCTACGGTTGCAGTAGTGCCGGCCGCAAAAATGATATGAGGCACATTGAAACGAATGGTTCCGTCAAAAGCCTGGCCACGAATAATGCAAGGAAAGCTATCATATGGAGCAAAACGTCCTGCAGGAGGAGAAGGTAATAACGAACAGGTAGATGAGCCGCCTGTAACGCCCGGACAAGCCTGAGCCATAGCCTGACTGGTGATGAACAACAAACACAAAGAGTAAAGTAGTTTTTTCATTCTTACTTTTTAAAAGTTAAATAATTAAGCACAAAACTAATTCTTAGAAGCGGGAAACGCCGTTTTTTGAGAAAGAAATTTATCAACAAACGCCCAATTTTTCCCCATAAAAAAAGGCCCTGCGGGAGCAGAGCCTTTTAAGCAATTTATAATCAGCAGATTATTCTACAATAACCTTCTTAGTGATGGCGCCTTTTTCATTAGACAATGAAAGGAAGTATACGCCTGAAGGAAGGTTTCCTTTTTCAAAACTAACGCTGTTTTCACCAGCTTTAGCTTCGATAGTTCTAACAGAAACTTCAGCACCAACCAAATTGGTAGCCTTAAAGGTATAGTTAGCTGATTTTTCAGAAGTGAAATTAACAGTAGTAATTGAACTGAATGGGTTTGGAGTAACCGTCATGCTATTAATGTCCTGAGCAATATTATTGATGCCGTTTACGCAAATTGGCTCAGAGCCATTATACGCAACAAAGAAATTCGAAGCGCCGTTAACGGTATCAACACACGGGCAGCCTGCACCTTGGTTGATTACACGTACGTAGTAACGCAAAGGAGCGCCGCCCGTAGCACCGGTCAAAGTTTCAGCATCGCCCACAATGTTAGTTCCCATACCGCTTCCGATATTTGCTGTAATATGGATGCGAAGTTTGTATTGCCCTACAGCAGCATTGGAGGTTCCGTTTACTTCAATGCAACCGGTTTCGCCACCAGAATACTGGTTATTGGCTTTGTTAGTTTTCCAGCATAATCCAGAAGGAAGGTTGTTGATGGAATCAATGCGAAGGAAGTTCACATTCTGACCGCTGAAACTGGTAAAGTTCTCAAATTTGATAATCTGATTTACTGCTACACCCTTTTGCACGCAAGGAAGATCAGACGACACTGGAGTTAAACCAGGAGTTCCGGTTGGAGAAGCTGGCGTACAGCTAGAAGTTCCGCCACAAGCCTGAGCATTTGCGAAAGCAACAGCGCCTAGAAAAGAAAGAGTAAAAAGTACTTTTTTCATGTATTGATTTTTTTTGAATTAATACAACGAATAAACTTCTATACCTGCACAATGCAAAATTTTTAACGTAAAAAATTATTCACAATCTCAAGAGGAAAAAGGACGATTGGCGTTCAACGGCAAATTTCTTTAGCTCGCTGATACAACTTGAGCAATCCTGGTAAATAGTTTGATTTGTCCTTAAATATCAATTTATGTCGTCAGTGGAATTTATAGCCAATCACCTCAGTTGGATGCCTGCGCCGGTTGCTCGTTTTTTTGAAAGAAGAATGAAGAAAAATTCGGTAACGCGAAAAATGATTGAAAAGGAGAACAACAAGATCACGGCCGATATTGAGAAATCACTGAAACCCTATCGTGGAAAATTCGAAACGTATGTAACACTTCCCAAAAATGGAGTACATCGAGAAAGCATACTTCGGGAAATGGAACAGTTGCACGAACTGGAAAGCGGCCGCTGGGAAGATGGGTTTGTTTCGGGAGGTATTTACCATGGCGATAGGGCACACATTGATTTCCTGAACAAAGTTTACGCTTTGCAATCGCAAAGCAATCCGTTGCATAGTGATTTGTTTCCAAGCGCCACCAAATTTGAGGCGGAAGTGATAGCTATGGTTGCCGATATGATGGGCCAGGGAAAAACACCGGACGGCAGCACTATTGTAGGCTGTGTGAGTTCAGGAGGAACAGAGAGTATTTTATTAGCTATGAAAACCTACCGCGATAAGGCGTTAGAAGAAAAGGGCATTACCCAACCGGAAATGATTTTGCCGGATTCCGCCCATGTAGCATTCGACAAAGCCTCTCACTATTTCGGAATTAAGCAAGTTCGAATTCCGTTAAATGATCGGTTTACAGTAGATGCCGAGCTGGTGCGCAAAGCCATAACAAAGAACACTATTTGTATTGTAGGTTCAGCGCCAGGCTTTCCACATGGCGTTATCGATGACATCCCGGCGCTTTCGCAAATTGCATACGAGCATGGAATCGGATTTCATACCGATGCTTGTTTAGGAGGTTTTGTGGTGCCATTCGCTGAAAAACTTGGCTACCCGGTTCCTTTAATTGATTTCAGATTACCGGGAGTAACCTCGATGAGTGTAGATACGCACAAATACGGATATGCGGCTAAAGGCACTTCAGTAGTGCTTTATAGAAACGCTGAAATACGCCATTTTCAATATTACACCGCAACTGAATGGCCTGGCGGACTGTATTTCTCCCCTACCCTTGCAGGAAGCCGGCCGGGTGCATTGAGCGCCGCATGCTGGGCCGCTCTTTTAAGCATGGGTGAAGAGGGCTATTTGCGTGCTACGGATGCCATACTGAAGACGGCAGAAATGATTCGAAAAGGTATAGCGGAAATCCCTGAACTTCAGATTTTCGGGAATTCAATCTGGATTCTGGCCATTGGCAGTAATTCGATTAATATTTACGAGGTACTGGAACAAATGAGTCAACGACGTTGGAATTTAAATGGCTTACATAAACCACCTTGTTTCCATATTGCATTAACTTTAAGACACACTCAACCGGGCGTGGCCGAACGGTTTTTAAAAGACCTTAAAGAAAGCGTAGCTTATGTAAAAGCTCATCCGGGCTCTAAAGAAGGTATGGCTCCGGTATATGGAATGGCCTCTAGCTTACCCTTCCGCGGTATGGTTTCTGATATTTTGAAACAGTATATGGACGTGGTTTATAAAGTTTAAAGAATCCTGCGAAGAATTTTTAACTGGTGAGAATATTTTTTCGATTCAGGATTGAAAATGCCAAAGTGATCAAGGGGGTCAACCCGTACCTTTCCGGAGGCGTGAATAATCTGATTTTCCTTTAAAATTAAGCCTACGTGGGTGATGCGCCCTTCATTGTTATTAAAAAAAGCCAGATCGCCGGGCTGTGTTTCCTCTACAAAGTTCAAAGTAGTTCCCAATTCAGCCTGTTGATAGGCATCACGAGGAAGCTTTTTTCCAATACACTTAAAAAGTATTTGCACCAAGCCAGAGCAATCTATTCCAAAAGGAGACCTTCCGCCCCACAGATATGGTGCGTGAATATAACGTAGCGCCAAACGCTCAAGAGTAGCTTGTGGTTGTAAAGTGAGCAATTGTTCCGCCTGAAAGGACTGCCCATTGTATATAAACTTTTCACCGGCCATTCTGAAATTCAACCCATCAAATTCGGGAAGTGTGCTGCCTGAAACTAAGGCTATTGAACGATTTGGACCAGCCGCACTATTTACCACTTCCAATGCGATTCCACTTTTTTTTGAATCCTTTAAAACTGAAGTTTCTTTTGCAGAAAGCGGCTGATGCTGGCTTAAATCCATCCATCCTTCATAATCATCATGCCAGATTTGGATTCGTAACCAACTGTCCTTTGTTTCAACAATATCATAACCTTCGCCAAAAAGCAACTGGGAAACCATTTCACTTCGGTGTGATGGTTCCTTTCTAACCGGGATCAGGCTAATGGCACAAATTCCTGAAACATTTGACATCATGCGATTATTTGCGGCAAATTTACATGATACTGCATGGCAAAAGCGCTGCAATTTCCTTACACCAGTGTTGGATGACCCAATTCAACTACAACCTTTTCCACAAAAATTTCTAAACTTTCCACAGGAAAAGAGCTGTTTTCAACATACACTACCGCATTACTTCTGTATAAAAGTGGAGAAATGCGATGCTTACCCACATTCGGTCAAAGTATATTTGCGGAAATTATTAGGATGCAAATTACCTATTACGGTCATGCTTGTTTTGGTGTGG
Organism: Chitinophagales bacterium; assembly: GCA_046329575.1. Classification (GTDB taxonomy): domain Bacteria; phylum Bacteroidota; class Bacteroidia; order Chitinophagales; family LD1; genus UBA1941. The sequence goes on from JAXLUJ010000004.1 coordinate 209,011, forward strand.
AAATAAACGGACAGCAACTGCTGTTTGATCCGTTTATTTCCCCTAATCCATTAGCAAAATCGATTGATGTTAAATCAATAAAGGCTGATTTCATTCTTGTGACCCATGGCCATTTCGATCATTTGGCTGATGCTGTGGCTATTTCAGCCCAAACCGGCGCTATGGTGATTTCTAATTTCGAAGTAGCCGAATGGCTTCAAAAACAAGGCGTTGTTTCCACTCATGGGTTAAATCCGGGTGGCAAATGGAACTTCCCCTTTGGCAGTGTTCGTTGCGTTGCTGCTGTTCATAGCAGTTCTATGCCCGATGGCAGTTATGGCGGCAATCCGGTTGGTTTTGTTGTAGAAAGTGAAAATTCCAGTTTTTACTATTCTGGCGATACGGCCTTGACCATGGATATGCAATTAATACCTATGCTGTGTAAGCCGCTTAATCTTGCGATTTTCCCTATTGGCGGAAATTACACTATGGATGCCCACGACGCCGTTATTGCCAGTAATTTTGTGGCATGCAACAGAGTATTAGGTGTACATTACGATACATTCGAAGTAATCAAACTCAATAAGTTGGACGCCACAAACCTATTTGCCGAAAAGGGCAAAGAACTGACGCTTCTAAACATTGGTGAAACCAAAACGTTCTAACAATAATGCTATGGCGAAGGATATGAAAAAGAGAATGCAAAAAATTATCACTCTGGTGAATCAGAAAGGCGGGGTAGGGAAAACTACAAGCGCCATTAATATTGCGGCTTGCTTGGGCGTGCTGGATTATAAAGTTTTACTTATTGATGCCGATCCACAAGCCAATGCCACCAGCGGCGTAGGTTTCGATCCGCGAAACATCAAGGTAAGTTTGTATGAATGTTTAGTTAATGAGGTGAAACCACAGGATATTATTCTGGAAACGGAAACCCCAAATTTGTATTTGCTTCCGTCGCACCTTGATTTGGTTGGCGCTGAAATTGAATTGATTAATCATCCCAACCGCGAGAAAATATTCAAAGAAATGCTGGCCGACCTAAAAAGCGATTATGATTTTATCATTATCGATTGTTCGCCTTCACTTGGTTTAATTACTGTAAATGCACTAACGGCCTCTGACTCTGTGATTATTCCGGTGCAGTGCGAATATTTCGCTTTAGAAGGATTGGGTAAGCTTTTGAATACTATCAAAATCGTTCAAACCCGGCTCAACCCTGATCTGGAAATCGAAGGAATTCTTCTTACGATGTATGATCCAAGGCTGCGTTTATCGAATCAGGTGGTTGACGAAATTAGAAAGCATTTTGAGAACATTGTTTATGATACGCTCATACACCGTAACACGAGATTGGGCGAAGCGCCAAGTTTTGGTAAGCCGGCTATTATGTATGATGCCGATAGTAAAGGCGCTTTGAATTACATGAGTTTGGTACGTGAAATTCTTCAGCGCAACCATGCCACAAACCTTCCCGAAACCAGTGATGAGTTTTTGGCCACCAATAAAGAAACCAGCACCGAAACCGATTTCAGTGCGAATTAAGCAGCGATAAAAAGATTTTATGAGCGACATTAAGAAAAAAACGGTTTTGGGCCGGGGATTAGGAGCCTTACTCACCGATGATAAAAGCGGAAGTACCAAACAGCAAGTTGGTGCCTCGTCTATTGCAAATCAAGCCGGCGTAGTTATCTACGTACCTCTTTCGCAAGTGGAGGTTAATCCTTTTCAACCACGGTCTACATTCGAGCAGGAAAGTTTAGAAGAACTTGCCGACTCCATTCGCATCCATGGAGTGATTCAACCCATAACCGTTAGAAAGGTAGAAAACAATAAGTATCAGCTAATAGCTGGCGAGCGCCGTTTAAGGGCCTCAAAAATTGCCGGCAAGAATGAAATTCCAGCCTATGTAAGATCGTCTTCTGATCAGGAAAGTATTGAGATTGCCCTAATTGAAAATATACAGCGGGAAGACTTAAACCCACTCGAAATTGCCATCAACTTTAAACGGTTAATGGATGAGTGTGAAATTACTCAGGACAAGCTGGCTGAGCGGGTAGGGAAAAACCGAAGTACGGTTACTAATTTCTTGCGGCTGCTTCGTTTGCCTCCTGATATTCAAGCGGCTTTAAAAGAAGGTCGTATTAGTATGGGCCATGCAAAAGCATTATTGGCTATCGATCATCTGCCAACGCTGCTTTCTTCGTTTAAAGAAACATTAGAAAAGAATTTGAGTGTTCGCCAAACTGAAGAAATGGTGCGCAACTTGAGCGATAAGCCCAAACGTTCCGAAAAAACGGTTCAGCGATCAGAATCAGATGTTTTTCTCAGAAAGATGCAGGATACCATAGGGTCGGCCCTGGCCACACGTGTTCAAATCATAAGAACACGCGAAGGGAAAGGCGAAATTGCTATAAAATTTTACAGTGATGAAGATCTGGAGCGTTTACACGATCTGCTGACCAGCTAAACTTGCAGTATGAAACTGACGATGCTGAAGATGAAGCGAAAGTTGAAATACAGCTTTTCAGTACGATGTATTGCAGTGATAACTTGTTGGTTGATGAGCATTGTGATGTATGCGCAGGAAACAAACAAAGATTCGATACAAATGGTTCCGGTTGCAGTACCAGATTCCGGAATGACCGGACCGCTGTATGAGGCCGTTCCCCTTGTTGCGGATTCTTCAAAACCTACGGTAATTGATAGTTTGCCTAAAGATACTACCATTAGCGCTTCTGTATTAAGAAAACATAGCGCAGGAAGGGCTGCCTGGATGTCGGCCATTTTACCGGGCCTTGGCCAGGGTTACAATCGTAAATACTGGAAGATTCCCATTGTTTATGCCGGTTTTGCAGGATTAGGTTATGCTGTTTATTATACCGCCACCAATTTTAACCAGGCTCGAAATGCTTACCGCGATGCTGTGGATGGAAATTCCACTACCAACAGAACCTATAAAGGTATTTCAGGATCAGCGGAACTAAAAACTTACCGTGATTATTTCAATCGCTATTTAAATCTCGCTTGTATTTTTACAGTAGTTTGGTATGGACTGAATATTATTGATGCAACCGTTGATGGCCACCTTTACCACTATAATATGAACGACAAACTTTCCTTTTCGGTCGATCCGGACATTAAGATCCAGAACAACTTTGGAACCACCGCCCAATCGGTAATTGGTTTGAAATTATCGTTAAAACTATAACTATTCTTTCGGCTTCCCGAAATGGTACTCATATAGAGAAGTTCGCGGTTTGATCTTTTCAATCGTAATGCTGCATTTTCTGTTTTTCGCTGCCTGTTCATCATCATCTGATGAAAAAACCATACTGGTTCCGTTGAGACGGCGCTCCTCGATACCGGCTTCGTAAAGCAGTTTCACAATTTTTACAGCGCGCATCATTTCGATTCGCAGATACCCTTTTTTAATGGTTTCCGGCATAACCTTTTTAAAGCTCGGCATCGAGTCGAGAAAACGCATAATGTATTTGTCGTCGGCCCGCTTGAATTCACTTTCATCTGAAAATCCATTTACTTGAACATGATTGTCGGGATTGATCTTTAACCATTGAATCAGGCGCAGTAAATTCTGATTATTGGAATCGCCCTCCAGATCAGTTTTATTTTGATCGTAATGAAACTCCATATCGGCTATGGAAGCATCTAATGGAAAATATTGTTGCTCAGGAAGGTTGTTTCGCAAGGCGCCGGCCGTGGTTTCCAACAGCCGGATACCGGAACGATTAATAAAATAATCGTTGATGTAGCGGTTTATTGAAGGGCTTGAAACCCTTAGTAAACTATCGCTAAGCGAACTGAAATAGCGCTCATCATTTGCAAAGCGATACCGTGCAACTTGCTGTAAGAACCAATGCGGATTGCTTTGCCGATAGGATGCAATTTCGTTCCGAATATTTCTTGCTGCCACTTCAATATCGCCTTCCTTCCAAAAGCTATTAATTGAAACCGTTTTCAGGATATCCTCCAGAAAATGAAATTCTTCAACAAAATCCTTTCCGGTAGAATTGATGGAAATAGTAAAGGTTCCGAAAAAATTTTCACAGTTGTATTGGGCTTGCAGGTTATAGAATGGAGTTCCTTTTAACCGCTGTTGAAACACGCCGTTCTGGTCGTTAATAACCTGAGCTAAAATGAATGCTGCATAGGTGCCGTTACGATCTTGGCGCGCTCCCGGATTCTGAAAAAACAAAGAAGCTTTGTTCTGAGCTGCAGGATTCGAGTTATCCAGTAATTGCACATAATTCACCACCGGTTTAAATTGAATCACCTGAACGATTTGTTCAGGATTGAATGAAGTGGACGAAAAGTTTTTGAAATATTCAGTTACCTTGTTCAACGTTGATTCCGGATTGATATTTCCGGTGATCGCGATGCAGCTATTCAGCGGTAAAAAATACTTACTGAAGAAAAGCGCACATTCATTTCTGCCCAAATTCTGGAAGGTTTTATGATTGCCCCAGGGAGTCATTCGGTTATAATCCTTCTGCCATAAATTAGCCCCCGCTTCTCTAAGAGCCGCAGCCCCGGGCATAGCCATTGCCGAATCGTGTTCCGCTTTCATGATCTCAATGGCTTCCGTTACCCCGTCATCCGTAAACTTTCCATCACAAATTTGGTCTCGAATTAGTTGCAGTATCTGATCTAACTGCGGAAGACTTCCTTCTAAATTGAAATAGATCTGGTCAGAATAAACCTTGCTAAAGTAACGGATATCACTACCTGTTTTATGAAGCGTATTCTGCACGCGTTGATCGATAACCGTTGTAACCAACTTCGATATGCCATTCAGGCTATCCGATTCGTACAGCGGCCCGGTTCTAAAGTAAGCTTCAACCAAAATGCGATTACCCGTGTTTTGCTGCGAAACCAGATAGGTTTGACCATTCAATCCCGATCCAACCTGGAAATCGCGATTGTTTTGTGCAGAAATAGGTTCAAAAAATGAAATCAGCAGTAGAATTGTAAGGAATTTGTAAAAATTCAGCATGCGTGTAAAAATAACCTTTTTGGCTTATGCCATTTTTTCTTTCTTAGCGGCACAATTCAACGATGATGAAGAAGTTCGTATTAGGCGCTTTTTGTTTGATGATGCTTGCAGCTGGTTCTTCCTGCAACAAATGTTACGATTGCAAAAAGCAGGTTGTAACCAAAACAACTGCAGGTATAGATACTACTTTAAACTACGATGCCGAGTATTGCCGAAATGGTAAGGAAGGCGCCGGAACCAATCTGAAAGCCACTATTGAGGATATCGAGAAAAACGGATATACCTGCACTGCAAAATAACTTTAGGGCCTTCGGGCCCTTTTTAAATAACAGCCAGTTTCGATCGAAGCAGATGGTCAGCAAGAACCAATGCCGCCATGGCTTCTACAATGGGTACCGCTCTGGGTACAACACAGGCATCATGACGCCCGGTAGTTTGAAAGGTCACTTTTTCTCCTTTTTTATCAATGCTTTGTTGTTCGCGCATTAATGTAGCCACCGGTTTGAATGCCGTTCTGAAATAAATATTTTCGCCGTTGGATATTCCCCCCAGTATGCCACCGGAATAGTTGTGTTCCGACCGGTAAATTTTCCCTGAATCTCCTTCTTTGGGAACGTCGTTGTGAGTACTGCCGCGCATTGCTGCTCCGGCAAAACCGCTTCCATATTCAAATCCGTGTACTGCGTTGATGCTAAGCATGGCTTTTCCCAGATCGGCGTGTAACTTGTCAAAAACAGGTTCTCCCAATCCTATCGGCACATTTTTAATTACGGTTGTAATGACGCCACCTAGTGTATCGCCTTCACTTTTTACTTGTTCAATTAATTCTTGCATTTCAGCAGCCATTTGCTGATCGGGGCACCGTACAGCATTACTTTCTATGAGTTGAAGATTTAACTCATTATAGGTTTTAAGTAATTGTAAATGCCCTACAGCCGAAACATAAGCTGCGATCTCAATTCCAAATTTTTTTAGTAAAGTTTTGGCTATGGCACCCGCAGCCACACGGGCGGCCGTTTCTCTGGCGCTGGAACGGCCTCCTCCCCTATGGTCACGAAAGCCATACTTCATTTCATAAGTAAAATCAGCATGCGATGGCCGAAACAAGTGCTCCAGATTTTCATAATCTACAGATCTAACGTCTGAATTCCTGATTAAAAGAGTGATTGGTGATCCAAGAGTTTTTCCTTTATACAATCCGCTTAAAACCTCAACCTGGTCTGCCTCTTTTCGCGGCGAAGAAAGCACTGAAGTTCCTGGCTTGCGGCGGTCCAATTCTGATTGAATGAAATCAACAGAAATCTCCAAAGCAGCAGGACATCCGTCAACTACCACACCTATCGCCGGACCATGCGATTCACCGAATGTTGTTATTCTAAAAGCACTTCCAAAGCTATTACCTGCCATGGGTGTAAAAATACACATCCAATCCACTCTGTGCTAATCAGCGTGCTTTCATCCTTACAATCTTTTAAGTAATGTTGATGAATGAAGTCAACATTACTGACACAAATTAAGGGACTGGCCGGAGTGGTTCCAACCGAAACCCGGTTTTTGAAGGGTTCGGAAATGAATAAGATGGCCGTTTTAGAAAATGCATGGTTACTTATGGAAGATGGTCTTATTAAAGATTTTGGAACGGGAACTGGCGGACCGGAACGAGCGGATGAGATTATTGATTGTACCGGAAAATGGGTACTTCCGGGATTTTGCGACTCTCATACCCATTTAGTTTTTGCGGCTCCTCGGGAGAAGGAATTCGTGGCAAAAATTCAAGGAAAAACCTATGAAGAAATTGCTGCCGCCGGCGGAGGAATTCTGAACTCAGCAAATCATTTGCGAAATATGTCGGAATTAGAACTTTTTGAGCAAGCCGAGAAACGCATAACGCAAATCAAAAGTACCGGAACTTGTAGTATAGAAATAAAAAGTGGTTATGGTTTAAGCATGGATGGCGAACTGAAAATGCTTCGAGTTATTAGAAGGCTTAAAGAAAAATTCAAGATACCAATTAAGGCTACATTTCTTGGCGCACATGCCCTGCCTGAAAATTTCAAAAGTAATCGCGAAGGCTATTTGTCTATGTTATTAAACGAACTACTTCCAACTATTGCTAATGAAGAACTGGCTGATTTTATTGACTGCTTTTGCGAAAGAAATTATTTTACTGTTGATGAAATGTGTCGGATTATTGAGGCCGGCGCTAAATTCGGACTAAAGGCCAAGGTTCATGTCAATCAGTTTACATCTTCCGGAGGCGTGGCAGCTGCTGTAAAGGGCGGTGCTCTAAGTGTTGATCATTTGGAAGAGTTGACTAATGATGACCTTTCTGCTTTAAAAATGGGCAATACTATGGCCACCGCCCTACCGGGTTGTTCGTTCTTTTCCAATATACCTTTCTGTCCCGCTCGAAAGATTATAGAGCAGGATTTGCCGCTCGCTATCGCCTCTGATTATAATCCCGGCTCCGCTCCTTCAGGTAATATGCAGTTGATTTGGGCGATGGCTTGTATCAAATTGAATTTATTGCCGGAGGAGGCGCTGGCCGCTGCTACAATCAATGGTGCTTACGCCATGGAATTGAGCCGCGAAGTTGGATCTATTGCTATTGGAAAGAAAGCGCTGTTGAACATTTCGAAGCCTGCTCCGTCTTTAGCTTATTTTCCGTACAGTTTTGGGGAGAATTGGCTGGATCGTATTATGTATTGATTTAAAAAAAATCTCAAAACCTGGCATTACAACCGGTGCCTAAGTTCAGTTTTATATTTTTACTGCCTAACTGATGACAACTTCAAAAAACACGTCGGCTCAATACGACGATCAAATAGCAAAGTGCAGAGATATTTTTCAGAAGAAGACGCATGACTATGGCACTTCCTGGAGAATCATGAGGATTTCTTCGCTCACCGATCAACTATTCATTAAGGCACAGCGCATTAAAACAATTGAACAAGGCGCCCAACAAAAAGTAGATGAAGGTATAGAATCGGAATTCATAGGATTGGTAAATTATGCGATTATCGGTCTGATTCAACTTAGTATATCTGATACGGCTCAGGTTGAATTAGACGAAGCATACGCGCTACAATTGTTTGATGAAAAAGTAGCTGCCGTGAAAGCCCTGATGATGGCCAAGAACCACGACTATGGCGAGGCCTGGCGCGACATGCGAAGCAGCAGCTTTACCGATTTGATTTTAATGAAACTCTTGCGTATCAAGCAAATTGAGGACAATAAGGGGCAAACCCTGATTAGCGAAGGCATTGACGCCGGCTATAGCGATATCATCAACTATGCCATTTTCGCATTAATTCAACTTACCGATTCGGCCATATAATCAGATACTATGACAGTTCAGAAACTATTTTTATTTATAGGCATTGCAGCAGCCATCTTAACACTACTACGAGTTCTTTTAAAGGCCAATCGCTCGGTGTTAATCACCTTTTTACAGAATTTCGTTGGTTCGCTCTTCATCTTTTCGGGATTTGTAAAGGCCATCGATCCGATGGGAACCAGCTATAAGATGCATGAATATTTCGAAGCCATGCATATCGAGTTCTTCAACCCGATTTCTACGCCACTAACTGTTTTAATGCTGGTTGCCGAACTCGCGCTGGGGGTAGCACTTTTAATTGGCTGGATGCCGCGCCTTACTACTATTCTGATGTTATTGTTAAATGTGTTTTTCCTCTTACTTACAGGATATACTTATTTATCTGGCTTCAGCCCAACCGTATCTTTTTTCGCATTCGCTGTGCTTACTTTCTCGATGATCAGCATGGGGGTAATAGTTGAAAAGAAATCCGCACGCCGCGCTTTTCTAATTTCCGGGGTTTTACTATTGGCCATTCTTCTTTTAAGCATAAAATATTCGACTCTGTTCTTTACCTCCGGATTCGAAATTACCAAAATGAAAGTGACTGATTGCGGCTGTTTCGGTGATTTTATGAAGTTAAAACCCTGGCAAACCTTCTATAAGGATGTATTGCTTACAGTAATGATCTTTATAGTGGCGTTATATCATCAAAAAATACAACCGGTGTTCAGTAATATGATTCGTCATACACTGGCTATTGGAACAGCAATCGCCACGCTGTTTTTCTGCTTGTACAATTTTGTATGGAACGAACCTATAATCGATTTTCGTCCTTATGCCATTGGTAACGATCTGAATGAAATGCGGCGTGAAATTAAACCGGAAAAAAAAGATTACGTCTTTGTTTACAAGAACAAAAAAACCGGAGAGGAAAAGGAATTTAAAACTGCTGAACTTACCGCTATCACTGAAGATTGGGAATATAAAGACCGAAAGGACATTGTGGTAGAAGAAGGCATTCCGGCCCGTATCAGCAACCTGTATATTTTTAATGATAATAAAGAAGATATTACCGATAGTCTATTACATCGGCCAAACTATTCTCTTGCAGTGGTTGCTTGGAAGCTAAGCAACACACATGATTGCTGCTTTAAAAATCATTTGGTTCAGATTGCTGACGATGCCAAAAGAAATGGTGTTGAGTTTTACGGACTAAGTAGTGAAAATGCAGATGCTTTCAAAAAGAAAAATCAGTTAGACTTTCCATTTTACATTGCTGATGAAACCCCATTAAAGACCATTATGCGTTCTAATCCCGGATTAGTGCTTTTAAAGAATGGAGTTGTAATCAACAAATGGCATCATAAGCACCTCCCTAAATTTGAGGATTTGAAGAAACAGTATCCAGGTCTTTAGAAAACCCGCTGCATCTTAAAACGAACCGAAACAGGTGGCGCCGCATCGGTTGAATCATAGTTAATGAGCATATTCAGTTCGCCGCCGCTGTACGTACCGCTTCCGTAAACATCCGTGTAACCTGCCGGCGATTGATGGAATATTTCGATGGTGTTTTCATAAGCTTTTACCGTACCATAAACAGTTAAGCCGTGATAGGTTGGCTTGATTTTAAGCTGCAATAAACTGGGTGGACCATTTGCATAGATTTTTGCTTCGTAAGTGGTAGTGCTGGAACCAACCGTTTGAATTACGTGAAAAGAATCGGTAAAAAGATCGGTAACCAGTTCATCGCAATGGATGCCCTGGTATCCGGCCGCACATTTGCATAAACCGCCCTTACACGTTCCGCCGTTGTTACACACTACCCCCACGCATAGATCCTTTTCGCAGTGGTCGCCGGAATAGTTTTCGGTGCAAATGCATTTGGCATTAATACAAGTTCCTCCATTCTGACAATCTTTACATTGTTTGCAAGAATTAGCTGATAAAATCAGCAATAACATCATCATTAAGCCTCCAAAATTCTTCATGCTGTTAGTAACTGGTGCAGCACAATGATAACAACCTTTCCTGCTAAAATACGAATCGCAATCCGCGTTATCCACCAAGGCATAAATACAATTAAGCTGATTCTTATATTTTCGCGCTGCAAAACGTAAAAAATATGAAGTCAGATTTGTATCAACATCATGATTATTATTTGGTCGACGATCTGTTGACCGCTGAACATAAATTGATTCGGGAAAGTGTTCGTTCTTATGTTAAAGAAAAACTCTCTCCTATTATTGAAGATTATGCTCAAAGAGCTGAATTTCCAAAGCACATCATTAAGGAACTTGGTGAAATTGGCGCTTTCGGCCCAAATATTCCCTCAAAATATGGAGGTGGCGGTTTGGACGAGATCAGCTACGGTATTATTATGCAGGAACTGGAACGCTGCGATTCCGGTATTCGATCCACAGCCAGTGTGCAGGGTTCGTTGGTGATGTATCCTATTTATAAGTACGGCAGCGAAGAGCAAAAAATGAAATATCTGCCGAAATTGGCGAAAGGCGAAATGTTCGGTTGTTTCGGCCTTACCGAACCGAACCACGGTTCCAATCCCGGCGGTATGGAAACCAATTTTCGCGATGCCGGCACTCATTATGTTTTGAATGGAGCAAAAATGTGGATTAGCAATGCGCCACTTGCTGATATTGCCGTGGTTTGGGCAAAAGATGAAACAGGCAAAATCAGAGGATTGGTAGTTGAAAGAGGCATGGAAGGGTTTACCACACCTACTACCCATGGCAAATGGAGCCTCCGCGCATCATGTACCGGCGAACTGGTATTTGATAATGTTAAAGTTCCTAAAGAGAACTTACTTCCTAACGTAGAAGGTTTGAAAGGCCCACTGGGTTGCTTATCAAGCGCGCGTTACGGTATCGCCTGGGGCGCCATTGGAGCGGCGTTAGACTGCTATGATACAGCATTGCGTTACAGCAAGGAACGCATTCAGTTTGGCAAGCCCATCGGACAGTTTCAGTTGCAACAGAAAAAACTGGCCGAAATGATTACAGAAATTACGAAAGCTCAGCTTTTAGTTTGGCGTCTGGGAGTTTTAAAAAATGAAGGAAAGGCTACTCCCGCTCAAATCAGTATGTCGAAACGCAATAGTTGTGAAATTGCATTGGATATTGCAAGAAATGCAAGGCAAATGCTAGGCGGAATGGGTATTACCGGCGAATATCCGATAATGCGCCATTTGATGAACCTTGAAACTGTGATAACCTATGAAGGTACACATGATATTCATTTATTGATTACCGGCATGGACGTTACCGGTCTTAACGCGTTCTCGTAAGTGATTTCCTACAATCCTAAAGATTGGTTCACCTTTATTTTTCGCTTTCATAAGGCGGACACCTTTAGGCAATTGTTGCCCTTAATGGTAACTATCGGTATGTATTCTGGTGTGGTGGTTTGGATTGAACTGGATGTGTTGAAGTTGGGCGCTGATAGCAAATTGAAGAATCTTTCGATACTTCATACTTTACTCACTTTTGTAATTTCTACATTGTTGGTTTTTCGTACCAACACCGCCTATGAACGATGGTGGGACGGCAGAAAGTTTTGGGGCGCGCTGGTTAATAGCAGCCGCAATCTAAGCTTAAAGTTGCACGCCATGCTTCCAATTGAAGATCGTCAAACCAGATTGTTTTTTGGCACCATGATTGGCAATTTCCCAATCCTGTTGAAGAACCACCTCAGAGATGAACATCGTCATGAAAAATTACACGATAACCATCTTTTCAATCGAGGCGAAATTAACGCGCAAATTCACGCGCCAATGTACCTTACCCGAAAGCTATTTGACGTTACAATCGAATTGAAAAATGCAGGTAAATTTTCATCTGAAGACTTGCTTTTCCTGAACGCAGAGCTTATGTCGTTTGCCGATATTTGCGGTGCCTGCGAAAGGATCAAATCAACCCCAATTCCTTATTCCTACAGTTCCTTCATGAAAAAGTTTATCTTTTTCTTTGTGATGACGCTCCCGCTCACTCTTTCCTTTTCATTGGGATATAATTGCATTCCGGTAATTGTATTCATTTTCTACGTGCTCGCTAGTTTAGAATTCATTGCAGAAGAAATTGAAGATCCGTTTGGGAAAGATCAGAACGATCTTCCATTAGAATCGATAAGCAAAAAGATTCGGAAATCAGTTTACGAAATCCTTGAAATACCTGAACTTCCATAATTATTTATATTCGCAAAAACGCACAGATGAGAAAATTGCTTGTGCTCTCTGTACTGGGAGCTATGATCCTGACTCTAGCCAATTGTAAAAGCACCAAAAGTGCGGTTTCTGAAAAGCCGAAGGAAGAAAAGTTGGTGCCCTATGCTCCTACTGAAGCAAATGCTTTGGCTCATAAATATGATCTGAACGATCTTAAGAAAGGCCGGGAAATTTTTGTGGCTTCTTGCCAACAATGTCATCGTCTTTTCCCGGTAGATAAGCATGACTATGACGGTTGGGCACAAACTTTAGAGCGTATGGCTCCCAAAGCGCATTTAGATCCCAATCAAAAGGATCAGGTGTTGAAATATCTGAGCAGTTGGAGCGCTAACTAATTCGGAGATTTTAATATTTCAGGTTGGTTTTCTTTGTCGTATTCAATTAAACCGTCTCTTAATCCCATAATACGCCTCGCATGACGAGCAATATCTTCTTCGTGCGTTACCAATATCACCGTATTTCCCTTGTTGTGAATTTCCTGAAATAAGGCCATGATCTCATAGGATGTTTTTGTATCAAGATTTCCGGTGGGTTCATCGGCCAGAATAATGGATGGATTGTTTACTAAGGCTCGCGCAACAGCTACCCTCTGGCGCTGACCGCCGGAAAGCTGGTTCGGCTTGTGGTCCATCCGGTCGGCCAAGCCCACTTGCTCCATCACGTACTCCGTCCTTTCTCTTCGTTCAGCAGCACTAAGCCCTGCATAAACTAATGGCAACGCCACATTTTCCAGGGCCGACAGTCTGGGTAACAGATTGAATGTTTGAAAAACAAAGCCGATCTCCTTATTCCGTACGTGAGCCAGTTCATCGTCCGTCATTCGCGCTACTTCTGTATTGTTTAAGCGATAAGAGCCAGAAGTTGGTGTGTCTAAACAACCCAAAATGTTCATTAGGGTTGATTTGCCGGAACCTGAGGGTCCCATTAAAGCTACATATTCATTCCTTTTGATTTCAAGTGAAACATCCTTGAGCGCATAAATCATTTGGCTGCCCAGCAAATATTCTTTTCGAACATTTGAAATTGAAATTACCGAATTGCTCATCTTACTTTTTGATAACTTTCGGAACCTTGAAGAAATCAGAATCCTTTTGTGGGGCATTCAAAAGTGCATCTTCCTTTGATACCTGGCCATGCACATCATCTTCCCGAAGCACCGCCTCCTCTTCGTTCATATAAATCAATGGTGCGATCCCATCAACATTTACTTCGGTAAGTTTATCAACCATGTCCAATATCTTCTGTAGGTCCTGTTGGATCAAAATTTTAGAATTTGCATCAAATTCCAATTTCGAAAGTTCCGCCAAACGGTCAACCAATGCGCTATCGATCTTCATTATCTTTGTGATTCTTATATTTTCGCAAACCTAAACAATTGGATTCAGTTCGCTTCTCAAAATTCGAACAATGTATGCTATCATTTTCTTTTTAATTAATGGTTATGAAACGAGAAATTACGGTTAGCGGCGTTCGGCCCACAGGAAAACAACATTTGGGAAATTATCTGGGCGCCGTTAAAAGTTTTGTAAAGATGCAGGATGAATATGCCGGATATTTCTTTATAGCCGATTATCATTCCCTTACTACGCATCCAAAGGCGGCTGATTTACAACAAAATGTAAAACAGACGCTGATTGAATATTTGGCCTGTGGTCTTGATCCTGAAAAATGTGTGCTGTTCGCTCAAAGCGATGTACCACAGGTTATCGAATTATATCTGATCTTCAATATGCTGGCTTATGTCGGCGAACTCGAAAAGGTTCCAACCTTCAAGGAAAAGGTAAGAAGTCAACCGGATAATGTGAATGCCGGATTGCTTACTTACCCGGTATTGATGGCCGCCGACATTCTAATCCATCATGCAGCTAAAGTTCCGATTGGGAAAGACCAAATGCAACATTTGGAAATGGCCCGAAATTTCGGAAATCGGTTTAATTACCTTTATGGTGTTAATTATTTTACAGAACCTCACGGATTCACCTATTCTGAAAATCCGGTTTCCGTTCCCAGTCTTAACGGCCAGGGAAAAATGAGCAAATCTAAGGGAGAGAATTCCGTCATTTATCTATCAGATGCGCCTGATGTAATTCGGAAAAAAATCATGAAACTGACTACCGATAGCGGCCCAACACAAATGAATCAGGAAAAGCCGGAAGCTATTCTTAATGCCTTTGCGCTTCTTGGTCTGGTAAGCAGTGCGGAAACCGTTTCATTTTTCGAGGAACAGTATAACCAATGCTCGATTCGCTATGGAGATATGAAGAAACAGTTGGCAGAAGATATGGTGGCTTATCTTAAACCCATATCTGACAGAATTACGGAGTATACGGGTAATGAAGTTTTACTGAATCGAATCCTGGCGGAAGGCGCTGAAAAGGCACGAAACAGCGCCATAAAAACGGTATCAGAAGTGCGCGAAATAATCGGGTTGAAAAAATTTCCGGCCGGTACTTAGTTTTTCCCTTCCAGTTCCGCTTCCACCGCTTTGATAAATTCAGGATCTTCTACGGTTGTAGGTGGGGAAAAGTAACGCACTACTTCTCCTTTACGGTTGATCAAGTATTTCTGAAAATTCCAGCTTACTTTCGAATCACTTACACCGTTCTCAGATTTTGAAGTAAGAAATTTGTATAACGGAGCCATATCTTTTCCTTTTACAGATATTTTAGAAAACATCGGGAAGGTAACATCGTATTTTGAGGTGCAAAAAGCCTTGATATCACCATCATTACCGGGTTCTTGGCCCATAAAATTGTTTGCAGGGAATCCGAGTACTACCAAGCCACGATCTTTGTATTTTCGGTATAACTTTTCAATGGAAGCATATTGCGGTGTAAAGCCACAATGCGAGGCCACATTAATTATCACTACCACCTTACCCGAATATTCCGATAGGGAAACCGTATGATTGTTGATATCCGTTACCGAAAACTTATAGATGGAATTGCCAGAAGGCACCAAAGCCAACAGGATTAAACAAACGAAAACCTTCATGATCTTTATGTTTTATAGATATAAATCTATGCCGAATTGATAAGATTATGGCGATGGCGCAGTTTTTTTATTGGTAAAAAGGTAAAGGTTACAGATTTGCTTAAATTTTTTCAAATTGATTATCAATTATTTATGACACACCATGTAACTTTTTCACTTTGGGATGTTGACAACAGCAAAAAGCCAACCTATTTTGCCCGTGCTTTCGAACAGGAAGATCCATATTCAAAAATCAAAAATCAAAGAAAATGACCTCAGTAAAAACAATGTTCACCGCCCTTGTAGCTACAGCAAGCCTGAATGCTTTTGCAGGAACCTGTCCTGCCCTTTCAGGTGAGTACAAAATTGGCAAATCCGGTGATTATCAAAACATTGCCGCAGCAATTCAAGCACTTCAGTGTGGCGGTGTTAGCGGTGCGGTTAATTTTCTGATTGAAGATGGTAAATACAGCGAGCGCATTGAAATTGGTGAAATCGCCGGCGCTTCTGCTCAGAATACAATTACTTTTGAATCTACTAAGGGAAATAACGGAGATGTTGTATTAGGATCTAACACCCCGGACGCTCCTTATACTATCGGTTTGAACAACACCTCTTATGTTCATTTCGAAAATCTGACCATTGAAAATAAAACCGGAAACACCGGAAATGCAGTTCGAGTGGATGGTGCTGCCAACAACATCACTTTCAAAAATGTGGTGATGGATGGTACCGATAAGCAAGTAACTGGTGCTAATAGCGCTGTGCTTTACTTCACTGCTAACGGTACAAAAAACAACGTTATAGTTGAAGATTGTGAGATTAATAACGGAAGTACCGGTTTCTTTAAAGGTGGTGCTGCTCAAAGCGACACTCGTACTTCAATCACCGGTACATTGTTCTTCAACCAATATGAAGGTGCCATTTCATTAAATAACGAAGAGGCTCCGATCATCAGCAATAACGTGGTGAGCTCTGTTTCGAATAATAAAAATTACAAAGCTATCGCCTTAGATAAGGTTAATGGCAACATCATTGTAAGCAACAATGTGGTAAATGCAGTAAACGGAAGTTACGGTTTAGCCATGAACAATTGTGAAGGTGCCAGCAGCAACTACGGCAGTATTACCAACAACTCCTTGAATGTAGGTGGCGACAATACCATGTATGGCATGTACCTTAGCGGAAATACTGACAATCAGGTTTTCAACTTCAACCGCGTAAAACTTACCCGTTCTAATGCATCAGCTGCAAACCAGGGTTACTATCGCAATTCTGGAACAGGTTCAAACATCAACCTGCTGAATAACATTTTCTTCGACCTTAATACCGGTGGATATACCATCCTCGGAAATACCTATAAGGATTTTTTCAATCAATTGCCTTCACAAAGCAATCCGTCACTGAATGTTTCCGCAAACGGAATCATGATCGAGAAAGTGACACCGGCTAACTAGGATTTTTGAAACTTTGATATGGACAAAGTGAAAACCTCCCTCAAAAAGGGAGGTTTTTTAATTTGGGAACGGCAACGGAACTTTTTTTTCTTTCCTTCGTATGTAATCAAGTTAAAACCCATTTCATGGATATTCAGATTCCACCAAAACGACTTCGCCGCCTTTTATTAGTTGAAGACAATCCAGGAGACATTCGTTTAACCCGCGAAGCTATAAAGGAAAGTGGAGTGGAAATCGACATGCAGGTGGTTTCCGATGGCGAACTGGTTATGGATTACCTAATGAAGAAGGGTAATTTCATAGATGCAGTGAGGCCGGAATTGATCATGCTTGATCTCAATCTACCCAAAAAGAATGGTTTGGAAATTCTGAAAGAGATCAAGGCGAACGACAAGCTCAGGCGAATTCCGGTGATTGCCGTAACCACTTCTGAAGCCGATCATGATGTACATCGGGCCTATGATTTAGGCGCAAATGCCTACATTTTAAAACCGGTTGATTTTGACGATTTCACCAGAGTGTTACAACAACTGGAAAATTTCTGGTTCAAAGTAGTAAAACTCGCAAACGATTAACCTATGGAATACAATGAACTCAAAGTACTGGTAATAGAAGACAATGCCGGCGATGCCTTTCTGATAAAATTTTACTTAGGCGAATCGATGTCGCCCAAGTTTCATTTTTTCCATGCTGAAAATTTAGCCACGGCAGAAACTTTTCTTGCGCGAGAAAAGTTCGATATAGTGTTGATGGACCTAAACCTCCCTGACAGTGTAGGTTTAGCTACCATCAAAAAAGTGTTAGACAAATACCCTAATAATTTGGTAATCGTGCTTACCGGTCTTACTGATGAAAAAGTAGGTTTGGAAACGGTACGTTACGGCGCACAGGACTTTTTGGTTAAAGGGAAGTTCGATGGCAAGGTGTTGATTTCATCAATAATGTTTGCATTTGAACGGTTCCATCTTAATAAGGAATTGAATAAAGGGGAAGAACGGTTCAACAATCTGCAATGGCTGATGCAAACCGGGTATATTGAAATTGATGTAGAGAAGAAACTGGTGTTTTTATCAAAACCTCTATTGGAAGAATTGGGACTACCAATGGAAAAAGAAATTTCAGGGTTACGAGAAACCTTGGAGCAGTTTGAAAATCCGGAAGAAATTGTTCAAATGTTTCAGAATGTTGCGGGAAGCAGTGATGAACATGAAATTCAGTTCCGCCACAAAATGTACACTAAAGGCGAGGCTCGGCTTCGCTGGAAAATGCAACACACCGGGAAAATTATAGGCGCGGTGTTTCCCGTACGTAAATAATTATTCGGCCAGTTTTAAAAGGGTGATGTCGTTGCAGGTATGCGATGGATACAAATTGTTACTGGTTTGAAAATCTACCAATGAGCTATCTGTTATACGATCAAATGTTCCATTAATAACCACGGGATAATCATTAGCATTCAGTAGCTTTTGAACTTCCCAAATTTCAGCCTGAGAAGCACTTTTACCTACATTTTTGCCTTTTAGAAAGTCGTAAGCGGCCATTTTATCTTTCTCTTCCTGAATAGCTCCGGCAGTTACTCCCTTATTCAACACTGCTTCAATAACCTCGTCGGTTAAACCTTGTTCTTTCAAATCTCTCGATTCTACCAACCGCGATTCTAAAACCGCATTATACTGTTGTAGGGCGTGATATCTGTTGATTATAGATTGAGATTCGCCAAATGCAGTCTTGGTTTTTGTTACATCAATTCCTGACCGCAGCCAAAGGGTTTTTCCCAAATCAGTAAGTTGTTTGCAATTTTCAAAATAATCCTGTAGCAGTGCGCGATCGTAATACAAATAATCAATTTTGGGATTTGGCGCATAATCAAATCGATTAATGTGCTCGTATCGTTGATGTTCCTCATAACGATTAAACCCGTAAATAGCGGCTATTACTACGGCAATTAGGAAAGCGCCAGTCCAAAAGGGATTGCCGGAATATTCGGTCATAACTTATTTTTGGCAATATTAAAGGATAATGCGGTATGCCTGTGTATAATTTATGCCGGAAAGGTGAAAAATACGGAAGTACCCTTTCCAGGTGATGATTCTAACCAAATTTTTCCATTGTGCCTTTCCATGATTTTTCGGCAAATGGATAGTCCTATACCGGAACCCTGGTATTTATCCTGAGAATGCAATCGCGTAAAAAGCTGAAACACTTGCTCTTTGTATTTCATGTCCATGCCAATGCCATTATCTTCTACCTTGAAAAGCCAGTTGTCACCACTCCTTTCCGCAGAAATCCGAATCAATGGTTGCTGTGCAGAACGAAACTTGATGGCATTGCTAATCAGATTCTGAAATAGCTGCCTGAATTGAAGCTCATCGCAATAAATTTCAGGTAGATCGTAAATTAGAAATGAGGTTTGCGTTTCTTCAATGGTTACTTTCAGATCAGTTTGAACTTTTTTTAGAAGATCATCGAGCTGTACGGTGGTAAACGGCTTACCGGAAGTACTAACTCTTGAAAAGTCGAGTAGTCCGCTGATGAGCGTATTCATTCTTTGCGCACCGTTGATGATATTCTGTATAAAATCTTCTGACTCCGCACTTAATAATCCGGCGTTTCTCCTTTGTAAAAGCTGAGCAAAGCCGGTTAAACTTCTAAGCGGTTCGCGAAGATCATGAGAGGCGATATAAGCAAACTTCTCCAGCTCGGTATTCGAAGTGATGTATCGCTCTAATTGTTCATTTTTTCTAAAAAGTTCTTTATTAGAAAGATCGAGTTGCCTTTGAATGGCCTTCATATCTGAAACGTCACGAACAATAACAATCACTTGTTTTTCATTCAATGGGCTGAATCGAAATTCGTAATAGAAGGTATAATCTCTTTCGCATTGCTCGAATTCCAGCGATTGCAACTCGCCGGTTTCAATGGTTTTTGCTATCAGCTCCACTACATTTTGCACATGCTCATCTGGTACAATGGCGTTGATACTTTGCCCTACAAAATTCACTGAGCCAAGGATTTCGCGATGCATTTCATTGGGATAATAATCATCTATAGTACCATCACGGGCCACACGAAACACCATATCGGGAATAGCATACAAAATTGCCATGCGTGATTCCTCACTTTCGCCCAATCGGGTTTCTACATTTTTCAAATCGGTAACATCACTATGGGCAATCAGAATTTGTTGCGGTACACCGGCAGCATCTCTTAGAAATACCGAACATCTTGATAACAAAAACCGGATTTCGCCATTACCTTGAAGAAAGGGGAATAATGTGGTGAACACTTCACCATCTTTCAGATGCCGTACTTCGCTGATTGCATTGGCGGCCTCTTTTCGGTAATCAGGATGAATAAGCTCTAACGACGATTCCGGTACCGAGTTGGGCTCATATAGTAACCATTTCGACATATCCATACTGCGGTACACCGTACGCATGGAATTGATATCAAGAATCGCTATACACACCGGCGAGGTGGCATTCACCTTTTCCTGAAATAGCTGATAATTCAACAACTCATCCTCCCGTTCCTTTCTAACGCGTTCCTCAACTAATTTTACTTTATCGAAATTGTACAGATAAACCAATCGGCAAAGCTCTCCGTTAAACACCACATTGGTACTTCTGGAATGAATAGGAATGATTTCGCCCTGTTGATCGATGAATCGTAGTTCAGTAATAGTATCCTTGTCATTTCTACTATAGCCATCCTTAATCGCAGCTATTAAAGCCACCTTGTCTTCCGGATGAATAAACTCAGTCACGTTCCTACCGATAAGGTCAAGAGAAGAGTCCATGCGCAACGCTTCCCAAACCAGCTTGTTCACATATCTGATCTCACCTTGAAAATGGACAACAATAGGATAAGGTGAAATGTCGACAATTGCTTGAATATCGGCGTCATGTAATTTTACCGCATCAGGTATTAATTTCTCCATCATCACAAATTACGCTATAAATTCACTATTATTTCAGGTGAAGTATGATATCTAAAAAATCTCGATTGTTTGAAAGACGCATGATTTTTTGCTGTCCACCCAGGCGTTTGTTCCTGTCCTGCCATTTATAAAATGTTCCGTGGCTAAGAACATGAACTCGAAGTTGGGATAAGATCAGATCATTAGTTCTTTTTGCAGCATAATCTGAATTTACATTCTGGAGATTTTTATCCAGCAAATCCTGAAATTTCTTCAAATCATCGGGTGGCGTTGCAAACTCAATGGCCCATTCATGAAATTGGACTTTTCCCGAAATGAAATTAGGTGCAGCAGTGTATTCCTTTACCATCAGATGGAGTTCGTTACAGGTCATCGCCAATGCTTGATCGGTATTGCTAACCATTACTTCTTCGCCGGCTACATTAATGAAGTGCTGCGTTCTTCCAACTATTCGCAACCGATAAGGACGAACCGAAACAAACTCCACCGTATCGCCAATTTGATAACGCCACAATCCGCAATTCGTTGTAACCACCATGGCGTAAATTATTCCTGGTTTTACGTCTTCTAGCGGAATGGCATTTAAACCACTATCGGTGTGTTTAAGAGGAATAAATTCGTAATACGTTCCATTATCGGTATCCAATAACATCGCATCATCATCCAATTGATCTTGAAAAGCAAAAAAGCCTTCCGAAGCATTGTAAATGTTTAAGTAGTGAATCGGTTTACCTATCCTTTGTTGAAACGCTGGAAGATAAGGTTTCATGCTTACGCCACCGTGAGCATAAAATTCCAGGTTAGGCCAAACCTCGGCTATCACTTTCGATTTCGTAAGTTGAAGCACACGTTCCAGTAATAGCAAGGTCCAAGATGGTACGCCGCTAAGGTTTGTAATGTTTTGCCCTACCGATTCTTTGGCTATAGCGTCTAATTTACGCTCCCAACTATCAATCAAAGCCACCGCCAGCCCTGGCGTTCGGAAATGCTGGATCCAGCCTGGCAGATTCTTCATCATAATTGCAGAAACATCACCGCAAAATACTTTTGGGAAACTTGGATCAATGGAAATACTTCCACCCATTACCAAACCTTTTCCTTCAAAAAAAACGCTGTGCGGTACATTTCTTAGATAGCAACTCAGATAATCTTTTCCTGTACCGATGTGTAATTTTTTTAAGCCTTCAGCACTAACAGGAATAAACTTGCTTGCGGCGCCCGACGTGCCGCTCGATTTGGCAAACCAACGGATACTTCCCGGCCAAAGTACATCGCGTTCGCCGCGGCGCATCCTTTCAAAATAAGGTTGATGCGATTCATAATCCTGTAGTGGCACCATTTGGCGAAATGATTGATAGTCTTTTACTCCGGCAAGAAATTGGCGCCCGAAAACTGTTCCCTGACCTTTATGGAGAAGTTCGCGTAAGGTTTGATGCTGAGCCGCTACAGGCTGCTGTATAAATGTATCAATTCTGTCAAGCCGCGACCTGAAGTACATTTTAGCGATTTCTGAAATTATTGCTGTCATACGAATCGTGCCACATCAGGCTGAACTTCTGCCAAAAATGCTACTTTTGAATGCTTTTGAGCTAATCGAGATGAATTCATTTCAACAAACAATAAAAGAACCTGTATCCATTACAGGAATTGGTTTACATACCGGTCAAACCGTTACGCTTACTTTTCATCCGGCTGAGCCTAATCAAGGCATTAAATTTCAACGTATTGATCTTCCCGATCAGCCCATCCTACCTGCTGATTGTGATTTGGTAACTTCAGTGGAACGAGGCACTACACTTGAAAAAAATGGAGTAAAAGTTTCAACAGTTGAGCATTTGATGGCAGCATTGGTAGGTCTTCAAATCGACAATGTGCTAATCACCTTAAATGGTTCTGAAGTTCCGATACTGGATGGAAGCGCAATCGAATACATTTCCGCATTGGAAAGGGCGGGCGTACGCGAACAGGCTGAGCCACGCGATGTGTTCGAACTGAGAAGTACGCTAAGTTTTGTAGATAAAGAAAACGGGGTAGAAATTTTAGCTATGCCGAGTGATCACTATCGGGTAACCACCATGGTAGATTATAAATCGGATGTGTTGGGCCAGCAACACGCCAGTTTGAATAATGTTCGCGATTTCAAAAAAGAAATTGGTTCGGCTCGAACATTTTGCTTTTTGCATGAATTGGAATACCTATATGACACCGGCCTGATCAAGGGTGGTGATGTGAATAATGCGATTGTGATTGTTGATAAACCGGTAACACTTTCCCAGAAAGAAAAGCTCCAACGGTTGTTCAATAAACCTGATATCAATGTAGTGGAAGAAGGAATTCTTAACAACGTAAAACTTCATCATCCCAATGAACCGGCCCGTCATAAACTATTGGATGTTGTTGGCGATCTGGCATTGATTGGAACACCAATCAATGCTAATATCATTGCCACCAGGCCTGGCCATAAGTCTAATGTAGAATTCGCCAGAAAAATAAAAGCATTCATTAAAAAGAGTCGTCAAACCGACGCTCCCGTTTATGATCCTAATCTTCCGCCGGTGGTTGACGCTGAAGGCATTAAAAAACTTCTTCCGCACCGTTACCCATTTCTGCTAATCGACAAGATCATTTATGTTGATAAGAAAACCGTTATTGGTCTTAAGAACGTAACGAGCAATGAAGAGTTTTTCAACGGACATTTTCCCGGGAATCCGGTGATGCCGGGTGTGCTACAAATCGAAGCAATGGCACAAACCGGCGGCATCTTGGTTTTGAACGAAGTTTCTAACCCGGAAGACTACGATACTTATTTTCTGAAAATTGATAAAGCGAAATTCAAGCATAAGGTGGTACCAGGCGATACCATACTTTTCAAATTAGAGCTTCTGGCGCCTGTGCGCAGAGGATTGGTAGAAATGAAAGGTTCAGCCTATGTTGGAAATAAGCTGGTAGCCGAGGCCGAGCTTATGGCCCAAATTGTGGATCGCAAGAAATTAGCGGCCAAACATTAAAATTTCAGCCGGAATAAAATGAACCAACCATTTTCTTACATCCATCCAAGCGCTAAAGTTGCCGATTCTGCTATAATTGAACCTTTTGTTTTCATCAGCAAGGATGTTGAAATTGGTGAAGGAACCTGGATCGGTCCGCATGTCACCATCATGGAGGGCGCGCGCATAGGAAAAAACTGCAAGATTTTTCCCGGGGCGGTGATCTCTGCAATTCCTCAAGATTTGAAATATAAAGGCGAGCATACGCTGGTTGAAATTGGCGATAATGTGGTAATCAGAGAATTTGTAACGGTGAACCGTGGCACCGAACAAAGCAAAACCACCCGCATTGGCAATAATACGATGCTGATGGCGTACGTTCATATAGCGCACGATTGCTTCATTGGCAGTAATTGTATCCTAGCCAATAATACCAACCTGGCTGGCCATATAACTATTGAGGACTATGCCATTCTCGGAGGAGCCTGCAACATTCAACAATTCGTAAAAGTAGGCCGTCACGCGATTCTGTCAGGCGGTAGCCTCGTAAATAAAGATATCCCTCCTTTTGTGCGCGCAGCAAGGCACCCAACCTGTTATGCCGGAGTTAATTCCATTGGATTACGTCGTCGCGGATTCACTACCGAACAAATTAATCATCTGCTTGACATCTATCGAATCATTTATGTTCGTGGTCTAAATGTTTCGAATGCCATGAAAGTAGTGGAAACCGAGATCAGCGATAGCCCGGAAAAAGATGAAATCGTTTCTTTCATCCGTGATAGCGTTCGCGGAATTATGAAAGGTTTCAACAGTAAGTTTGAAGACTAAGCAAACATGTTCGAAATTACACTCACTGATGTTACGAAAACCTTTGGCGAGCAGCAAGTAATAAGGAGTTTATCAGCAACCTTTGTTCAGGGTTCGAAATATGCCATTACCGGCGCCAATGGCTCAGGGAAGTCCACGCTATTAAAAATACTTTCCGGTTTTATGTCGCCTTCGTCAGGGTCGGTAGTATTCACTCAAGCAGGTACACCCGTTCCCGTAACCGAGTTGGCGCCAAATGTGGCCATTAGTGCCCCATATCTTGATCTTCCCGAAGAACTCACGGTTATGGAAACTATCGAATTCCATAACGATTTACGTCCATTAGAAATTGAACCGAGTTTATTGTTGGAATGGCTGGAGTTAGATCCAGCGAAACAGGTCAGGCATGCTTCTTCGGGAATGAAACAGCGTTTAAAATTATTATTGGCTTGTTACACCAAAGCCGATATTTTGATTCTGGATGAGCCAACTGCGAATTTAGATTTGGAATGGAAAGTCCGCTACCGGAATTTACTTTCTCAGCAGTCGCAAAAATTAGTTTTGATTGGATCAAACGATGAAGAAGAGTATGCGGGAGCAACGGATATTATAGCACTCTGACAGAATTTTCCTCCATTTAACAGCCTCCCATTCTACGTCAATTTCGTATTTTCACCCCCATGGGTGTTGTAACTTTGTCAAATAAAAAAGACTCAAAAATGTCTTTGGAAGATTTCAAAGCTGAAGTCTTGCAAGACTATCGCATTGCTGTCCTATCACGCGAAATTAGCCTTATCGGACGGAAAGAAGTGCTTACCGGCAAGGCGAAATTTGGAATTTTTGGCGATGGTAAAGAGTTGGCTCAAATCGCCTGTGCCAAGGCTTTTCGCAAGGGCGATTGGCGAAGTGGTTACTATCGCGATCAAACCTGGATGCTTGCCCTTGGCGAACTGACGGTCGAAAATTTTTTTGCCCAACTCTATGCCGATCCTTATGGTGATCCATTCTCGGCAGGGCGTCAGATGAACGCGCATTTTGCAACGGCTCTTCAGGATGAACATGGTAATTGGTTAAATCTCGTAGACCGTTATAATACTACGGCTGATGCCTCTCCTACTGCTTCCCAAATGCCGAGATCACTTGGCATTGCGCTAGCTTCAAAAGTATTCCGCGAGAATCCAGAACTGGCCGCTCAACTCAGCCAAATTACAAATCAGGGAAATGAAGTATCATTCGTATCCATCGGCGATGCTTCTACCAGTGAAGGCCACTTTTGGGAAACCTTTAATGCGGCAGGAGTTCAGCGTGTTCCCCTTGCCGTGTGTGTATGGGATGATGGCTACGGTATTTCAGTTCCCAAAAAATATCAAACTACAAAATCTTCCATTTCAGAGGTATTGAGCGGATTTGCAACTAATGAAAATGGCGAAGGCGCTGACATCTACGTTTGTGAAGGCTGGAACTATCCAAAATTGGTAGCTACATTTAAAAAGGGTGTTGAGCAAATGCGTGAAACCCATCGGCCTGCTTTGTTTCACATTACGGAAGTAACCCAGCCTCAAGGCCATTCTACTTCTGGTTCGCACGAACGTTATAAAAATCCAGAACGCCTGCAGTGGGAAAAAGATTTTGATGGAATTAAGAAATTTCGGGAATGGATTCTTGAAAGCGAATTAGCCACACACGAACAACTTCAGCTTGTTGAAACAGAAGCTAAAAAACAAGCGAATGATGAAAAAAAGCTAGCCTGGAATAAGTTTAATTCGAAGATCAAAGAAGAGTTAGCGGAATTCTTGACTTTGTTCGATTCGATTGAAAGCGCCACTTCCGATGCTTTTGTAACTACAATGGTGCAAAACCTCCGTGCAACCATCGACCCCATCCGAAAGGATATCATCAAAACTGCCGATAGTATTCTGGTGCATTTCCGTGAACAGATAGTACAAG
This sequence comes from Chitinophagales bacterium, assembly GCA_046329575.1. Classification (GTDB taxonomy): domain Bacteria; phylum Bacteroidota; class Bacteroidia; order Chitinophagales; family LD1; genus UBA1941. Next base: position 235,674 of record JAXLUJ010000004.1, read on the forward strand.
AAGTAGAAGAACTCCGCACTGCTCTTTCAGCGTATAAGAATAAATACCAAAACGTTTATAGTTCTCACCTCTATAGCGAATCGCCGCTCAATGCCCTGGCAATTGCAGAAGTGAAGCCCATTTATAGCACCGTCAGCAGTTCTATGAACGGCTTTGAAATTCTTAATACGGCATTCGATAAAATTTTTGAAAAGTATCCGAATGTGGTGGCCTTTGGTGAAGATGTGGGCCATATTGGTGACGTGAATCAAGGCTTTGCCGGCTTACAGGAAAAACACGGCAAACATCGAATCTTCGATACAGGAATACGGGAGGCTACCATTATGGGTCAGGCCATGGGCCTTGCCATGCGAGGAATTCGTCCAATTGCCGAAATCCAATATCTCGATTATCTGCTTTATGGTCTTCAGGTACTGAGCGATGATGTTGCTACTTTGCAATACCGAACCAAAGGCCTACAAAAGGCGCCCGTTATTATTCGAACTCGGGGTCATCGCCTAGAGGGAATTTGGCACACCGGTTCGCCAATGGGCATGATCATTCACGCTTTAAGAGGCATGCACGTTTGCGTGCCGCGAAACATGGTGCAGGCAGCAGGCATGTACAATACGCTGCTTCAAAGCGATGACCCGGCACTGGTTATCGAATGCCTCAATGGTTACCGATTGAAGGAAACATGTCCGGAAAATATTTCAGAATTTACGGTGCCTCTCGGAATAGCTGAAGTGATTCGCCAAGGTAATGACCTCACCTTGGTTACCTATGGTTCTTGCATCCGAATTGCCGAAGATGCCATTGCGCGTTTAGGAGATGTGGGCATTTCAGTAGAACTAATTGATGTGCAAACCTTACTTCCATTTGATCGAACCGGTGTAATCGGCGAATCGGTAAGAAAAACCAATAGAATTGTTTTTATGGATGAAGATGTACCCGGAGGAGCCACTTCATATATGTATCAGCAAGTGATGGAACACCAAAACATTTTCAGATTCCTCGACGCACCGCCTGCAACCATTTCGGCTAAAGCTCATAGAGGAAGTTTTGGAAGTGATGGCGATTATTTCAGTAAACCAAATGCAGAAGATGTATTCCGGACGGTTTACGGCATCATGAATGAGGCTGATCCTGACACCTACCCTGTTTATTAATTTTTCTACGCCTTGCAAATGTGCCGCAGCAGTTTAGTTTACTTCAGGTATATATTGCTGCACTGCATTTGTTTAACCATTTCCATAGCAACCCTGCATGCTCAGGATTATAATGGCAATTTGCGTGGGCGGATTATTGATAAAGATTCCCGGCAACCATTGTATGCGGTAAACGTGCAATTGTTGCTTCCCGGCAATAAAGCTTTTAACACAACAACCGATGCAAATGGAAATTTTCAGTTGACCGCCATTCCTGCTGGAAGGGTAAACTTGAAATGCAGTTATATCGGTTATGAAGAAGTTTCAGTGAATCAAATACTGATTACTACAGGAAAAGAGGCCGTTATTAATATTGAAATGCAGGAAAAGGTGACGCAACTAAATGAAGTTGTTGTAAAAAGTGGAAAAGATAAATCACGACCAAACAACCCATTTGCAACGGTAAGCGCACGATCTTTTTCGGTGGAAGAAACAAAGCGCTATGCCGGAACACTGAATGATCCCGCTCGTATGGCGCAGTCGTTTGCAGGTGTGGTGTCTTCAAACGATGAGAATAATGCCATTGTGGTGCGCGGCAATTCTCCCCGTGGATTATTATGGCGAATGGAAGGAATTGAAATTCCGAATCCTAACCACTTTGCGGGTTCAGAAGGATCTACCGGCGGCGGCGTGAGCATTCTATCAGCTAATATGTTGTCCAATACCGACTTTTACTCCGGGGCGTTTCCGGCTGAATACGGGAATGCTATAAGCGGAGTGTTCGACCTGAACTTAAGAAAAGGCAACAACCAAAAATGGGAACAAACCATTCAAATCGGCATTTTAGGATTAGAAGCCGCAGCCGAAGGGCCTTTCAGCAAAACGTACAAAGGATCTTATCTGATCAACTATCGTTACAGCACCCTTGATATACTCAATCTGATGGGGTTAAAAATTGGTGGTAATCAGGTTCCCAAATATCAAGACCTCAGCTTCAACTTTTATTTTCCAACTAAGAAGGGAAGCCAATTTACCATATTTGGAATTGGAGGAATCAGCAGCCTTGGGGCCAAAGTTCCCCACCAGTTTTCGAAATGGAAAACACTTTCCGATAAAACTGAAGAAGCCCTGGCGCAGAAAACAGGGGTACTGGGTTTTACCCATCTTCACTTGTTTGCCGATAATCAAACTTCCGTAAAAACCGTGGTGAGTTGGAGCGGGAGTCAGAATGCATATACCGCTGATACCGTCAGCAATTTGTACGAAAACTTTAATATAGAGAAAAGCAGTTTTACCTACATAAACCTGAAAACGCATTCTTATGTAAACCGCAAGATTGATTCCAGAAATACCGTTCGCGCCGGTTTAATCTATCAACATTTGTTTTACAATCTCTTTTACGACTTATATAACAATTCGCAAAAAGTGCGGCAGCGATTGATTAATACGAAGGGTAATACGTTTATTGCCGAAGGCTATTGGCAGTGGAAACATCGGTTCAGCGATAGGTTGCAGATCATTTCCGGAATTCACTTTACTTATGGCGGCATCAATCATAAATTTTACGCGGAACCACGATTAAGCGGAGAATGGCGATTGAAGGAGAATATGTCGATTACAGCGGGTTTGGGGCTTCATTCCAGAATGGATCCCATTAGTACTTATGAAAGTGACTTAAACGCCTCGGTTCCCGACCCGCATCAAAATCGCGATCTTGATTTTACCCGATCATTTCATGCCGTTTTAGGGTATCAATTCACCTTTTTGAGAGATTTTAGATTGAAAGCAGAAGTATATGCTCAATATCTTTTTTCAGTTCCGGTAGGTAGTGGCGATTACAACTACTTTTCAGTCATCAATTTAAACGAAGGATTTGTGAATTACCCGCTATCCAATAAAGGAAAGGGATATAATTATGGACTCGAAATAACCATGGAAAAATTTTTCACACATAACTATTACTTTCTCTATACTTTATCATTATTCGATTCAAAATACAAGGCAACAGATGGCATATGGCGTAATACCGTTTTCAATAGCAACTACGTGATGAACGCATTAGGCGGAAAGGAATTTGTGGTTGGAAGAAAAAAAGTGAATCGTATTGGCGTTAATGCCAAAATACTTTGGAGGGGCGGCATGCGCGATACGCCGATTGATCTGGAAGCATCAAAACTTTCCGGTCAAACCGAGTATGTTCATTCCAACGAAAACAGCATGCGATTGCCTGACTATTTTCGTATTGATTTTGGTTTGAACTTTAGGCGGAACAGAAAAAAATGGTCCTGGGTGTTAGCAGTTGACGTTCAGAACCTCATCAATCGCCAGAACATTGCCAGGCGGCAATACAACCGCGAAAACGGTAAAATTGAAGACAAAAAAAACTTAGGTATCATCCCGGTCTTCAGTTATAAAGTAGAATTCTGATTTTTGGAGAGCCGTTTTCCAGAAAATGATATTGTTGAAGCGAACCTTGCTGGTTCACCTCCTGATCCAGCGCGCTGGATTATTTAAGCTACTTCGCCCTTTTTCAGATAAGAACGCTACTTGTTTTTATTTTCGCAGCCTAATTAATTTGTGTGACTCAAGAACATTTAGCGGCATTAAAAGAACGTCTCGATAACCTTTATCGCTTTCTCAATATAGAAGAAAGGAAAATGAAGGTACAGCAAGATGAGGCAGCCACATTACACCCTGATTTTTGGAACGATCCCAAAAAGGCTGAAGAAATACTAAAAGGCATCAAACTTCATAAAATCTGGATTCATGATTTTGAAAACGCAATGCGTCAATACGACGATGCCAAGGTTTTACGGGAATTTTTTGAGGCAGGAGAAGATGTAGAAAACGATTTGAAATTACAGTTTCAAAAGGCATTGGATGCTACTGATGAGTTAGAATTCAAATCAACATTAGACCAACCCGAAGATGCGCTTGCTGCAATTTTAGAAATCAATGCCGGCGCAGGCGGCACGGAAAGTTGTGATTGGTCTTCCATGCTCATGCGCATGTATGTGATGTGGGCCGAATCGCACGGTTTTAAAATTCAGGAAGTAGAACGTACCGATGATGATGTAGCGGGTATTAGATCCGTATCTCTGGAAATCACCGGTGAATTTGCCTATGGTTTCTTAAAAGGCGAAAACGGGGTTCACCGTCTGGTGCGCGTCTCCCCTTTTAACGCGCAAGGAAAGAGACAAACTTCCTTCGCCAGCGTGTTCGTATATCCTGTTATTGACGATACTATTGATATTAGCCTGCCTGCCTCTGATCTGGAGTGGGATACCTTTAGAAGTAGTGGCGCCGGAGGCCAAAACGTAAATAAAGTGGAAACTGCCGTGCGGGTAAAACACCTTCCCACCGGAATTGTAGTTACATGTCAGATAACTCGTTCGCAGCACGACAATCGCGAAAGAGCGTTGCAGATGCTAAAGTCGAAATTGTATGAAATGGAACTAGAGAAACGATATGAGGAGCGCGACAAAGTGGAGGGCACAAAATTGAAAATTGAGTGGGGTTCGCAAATCCGCAATTATGTGCTACATCCTTACAAACTAATTAAGGATACCCGTAGCGGTTATGAAGTATCAAATATTCAACCGGTATTGGATGGCGACCTTGACGGTTTTATTAAAGCTTATTTACTACACGCTACTAAGAAGGTGTAGATGCTCCGTTTCAAAAAAAAAGCCGGATCAAAAGATCCGGCTTTTTTATGCTATCGCATCAGTGTGATCGTGCCATTCTTCATTTCTTTGTGGCCATCGAGATAGGTAATCTCTAACTGATATGTATAAGTATCAAATTCACATTGTTTGCCTCGGAATGTTCCATCCCAACCGTAGGCTTTATTTTGATCGATTCCGTTAGGCTGTTCCGGATCATCATAAACTTTTTCACCCCAACGATTGAACACTTGCATATTGCCCGACTTGGCGCCAAGTATTGCAAATTGGAACCTATCGTTTAATCCGTCTCCATTAGGCGTAAATGCAGTTGGCATAAAGATCGCCGCTTCAGTTCTTACTTCAATTCGAACGGTATCGCTTGCCGAACAGCCGCGGGCATTCGTCATAGTAACAACAATAGTTTGAGTGGATTGCGGATATTGCGTTGGATTAGTGCAATTTGCAGGATCACCACATGCACTGAAATCCAGCGAATCCAATGCCATCCAAACTAATCCCGTTACTGTAGTATCAGAATGTGTAGTGGCATTCAAATGAATTTGTTGCCCTTTTAAAACTACTTCTGCATCTACCGTTAAATCAACACTATCACTAGACGACGGAATTACAGAGAAGGTATTCATTCCCTCACAACCATTGGCATCTCTAACAATTACAGTATACGTGCCTGCAGTTAGCTGACCAAATGTATCGTTGCTCTGCGTTATACCATTCAAAATATACAGGTACGGAGCTTTACCTCCTGACGCAGTTACCACTACCTTACCATTTTTGGTGCTCACACAGGTTGTTCCAGATGCTGAAGTAGAAATACTGATTGGAGCTGGTGATTTGATGGTACCGCTATCTACAGCCTGACATCCTGAGGCATCGGTAATGGTTACAATGTAGGAACCATCGCTTAGATTGGTTGCCACATTACCGGTTTGACCGGTGGTATTCCAACTGTAAGAATATGGAATAGCTCCACCACTCACAGCTACCGACACAAATCCATTATCACCTCCAGAGCAGGTAGGATTGCTTACCGATACTGTTGTAAACATTGGATTTGGTTGTCCATTCACTGTTATACTTCCGTTCAAATGACAACCATTGGAGTCGGTTACAATAACTGTGTAAAGTCCGCCGGCTACATTTGACTGAGAAGCAGTTGTAACGAAATTATTCCAAAGATATTCATACGGAACTACTCCTCCGGTTACTGCAACTGAAACCGATCCACTGTTGCTTTGACAAGAAGCATCTACTTTGTTCAGAACAATCTTTAAAGAATCGGCTTCTTTAACATCAGCACAAAGTGACGCCGGACAACCTTTACTATCAGTAACTGAAACACAGTAGGTACCACCACTCAAATTGCGTAAATCTTCATTAATTGTAAGAGGTGTACCACCCAGTGAACCGCTATACCACTGGTAGTTGTATGGAGGTGTACCATAATAAACTGAAAGATCTACAACGCCATCCTTATCGCCGTTACAAGTCACATTTTTGATGATGGACGTGATAACAATACCATCAGGTTCAACTACAAAAATTGAATCAGTTGCCGAACAACCTTTTGAATCGGTAACAGTAACTTTGTAGGCACCGCCATTCAAATTCGATAAATCCTCATTAGATGAACCATTCGACCACAGATAGCTATAAGGATATGTGCCTCCGTTAACGATTAGGTTAATAGCGCCATCGCCGCTTGCATTACAGCGAGGTGTAGTTACCAAATGATTAATTGATAGTACACTAGGATTGATAATCTGGGCAGAATCAATCACCTGACAATTATTGAAATCTTTAACAGTAACACCATACATGCCACTGGCCAAACTATTAATATCCTCAGTTGCAGCGCCGTTCGACCAGGTATAGGTTAACGGTAAGGTTCCACCTGCTACTGTGAGATCAATGGATCCATTATTCGCATTATGACAGGTAATTTGACTTACAGTATGCGTAACACTAATTGCCTGAGGTTCGATGATATTTACACTATCGCGATGTTGACATCCATTTGCATCAGTAATAATCACCGTAAACCAGCCGCCGCCAATTTGATTAAGATCCTCAGAAGCGCTGAAATTAGACCATAAGAAAGTCAGTGGCGCTGCGCCTCCCGAAACAGTAAGATTTGCAGCCCCATTGTTTTGACCATGACAAGTAACATTAGTACCTGCAATACTGCTGCTAATCGCTGCAGGTTCAGCAATTGTTTCACTTAAAGTAACCGAACATCCGTTCGCATCACTGATTGAAACACTGTAATTGCCTGCTGCCAAACCGCTCAAATCTTCTGTTGACGCACCATTGCTCCAGTTGAACACATATGGCGTTCCGCCACCGTTCACTGTTACATCTATTCGGCCGTCCTGTTTTCCGTTACATGAAATATCCTGATGAGATGAAGAGGCCACCAAGGAATTGGCTGGTTCGTTTACTGTGGCCGTGCCTGAGTTCGAACAACCATTGCCGTCGGTTACAGTTACCGAATAGCTTCCTGCTACTACGTTCGAAATACTGTCTAAAGTAGATCCTCCCGTCCAGCTATAACTGTAGCTTCCCGAACCGCCGCTTGCCGTTACACGAACCATGCCGGTGGCGCTGCCTTTACAGGCCACATCCCGAACAGTGAACGTTAACCCAAGAGCAGCCGGTGAAGTTACCGAAGCCGAGGCCGATGCTGTACAGCCATTCTTATCGGTAACAATAACAGTGTAATTACCGGCTCCAACATTTGAAAGATTTGCTGTGGTGGCAAAGTTCGACCATAAGTAATTGTAAGGCGCCGTTCCTCCACTAACCGTAGAAGTTACCGTTCCATTCGTTCCGTTATTGCACGTTAAAGCACTGCCGGTTGCTGATGCTGAAATCGCTGCCGGTTCAGCAATTGTTTCACTTAGAGTAACCGAACATCCGTTCGCATCACTGATTGAAACACTGTAATTGCCCGCTGCCAAACCGCTCAAATCTTCTGTTGACGCACCATTGCTCCAGTTGAACACATATGGCGTTCCGCCACCGTTCACTGTTACATCTATTCGGCCGTCCTGTTTTCCGTTACATGAAATATCCTGATGAGATGAAGAGGCCACCAAGGAATTGGCTGGTTCGTTTACTGTGGCCGTGCCGGAGTTCGAACAACCATTGCCGTCGGTTACAGTTACCGAATAGCTTCCTGCTACCACGTTCGAAATACTGTCTAAAGTAGATCCTCCCGTCCAGCTATAACTGTAGCTTCCCGAACCTCCGCTTGCCGTTACGCGAACCATGCCGGTGGCGCTGCCTTTACAGGCCACATCCCGAACAGTGAACATTAACCCAAGAGCAGCAGGTGAAGTTACCGATGCCGAGGCTGAAGCTGTACAGCCATTCTTATCGGTAACAATAACAGTGTAGTTACCGGCTCCAACATTTGAAAGATTTGCTGTGGTGGCAAAGTTCGACCATAAGTAATTGTAAGGCGCCGTTCCTCCACTAACCGTAGAAGTTACCGTTCCATTCGTTCCGTTATTGCACGTTAAGGCACTGCCGGTTGCTGATGCTGAAATCGCTGCCGGTTCAGCAATTGTTTCATTCAAAATTACTGAACATCCGTTCGCATCACTGATTGAAACACTGTAATTGCCCGCTGCCAAACCGCTCAAATCTTCTGTAGACGCACCATTGCTCCAGTTGAACACATATGGCGTTCCGCCACCGTTCACTGTTACATCTATTCGGCCGTCCTGTTTTCCGTTACATGAAATATCCTGATGAGATGAAGAGGCCACCAAGGAATTGGCTGGTTCGTTTACTGTGGCCGTGCCTGAGTTCGAACAACCATTGCCGTCGGTTACAGTTACCGAATAGCTTCCTGCTACCACGTTCGAAATACTGTCTAAAGTAAATCCTCCCGTCCAGCTATAACTGTAGCTTCCCGAACCGCCGCTTGCCGTTACACGAACCATGCCGGTGGCGCTGCCTTTACAGGCCACATCCCGAACAGTGAACGTTAACCCAAGAGCAGCCGGTGAAGTTACCGAAGCCGAGGCCGATGCCGTACAGCCATTCTTATCGGTAACAATAACAGTGTAATTACCGGCTCCAACGTTTGAAAGATTTGCTGTAGTAGCAAAGTTCGACCATAAGTAATTGTAAGGCGCCGTTCCTCCACTAACCGTAGAAGTTACCGTTCCATTCGTTCCGTTATTGCACGTTAAAGCACTGCCGGTTGCTGATGCTGAAATCGCTGCCGGTTCAGCAATTGTTTCACTTAGAGTAACCGAACATCCGTTCGCATCACTGATTGAAACACTGTAATTGCCCGCTGCCAAACCGCTCAAATCTTCTGTTGACGCACCATTGCTCCAGTTGAACACATATGGCGTTCCGCCACCGTTCACTGTTACATCTATTCGGCCGTCCTGTTTTCCGTTACAAGAAATATCCTGATGAGATGAAGAGGCCACCAAGGAATTGGCTGGTTCGTTTACTGTGGCCGTGCCTGAGTTCGAACAACCATTGCCGTCTGTTACAGTTACCGAATAGCTTCCTGCTACTACGTTCGAAATACTGTCTAAAGTAGATCCTCCCGTCCAGCTATAACTGTAGCTTCCCGAACCGCCGCTTGCCGTTACACGAACCATGCCGGTGGCGCTGCCTTTACAGGCCACATCCCGAACAGTGAACGTTAACCCAAGAGCAGCAGGTGAAGTTACCGATGCCGAGGCTGAAGCTGTACAGCCATTCTTATCGGTAACAATAACAGTGTAGTTACCGGCTCCAACATTTGAAAGATTTGCTGTGGTGGCAAAGTTCGACCATAAGTAATTGTAAGGCGCCGTTCCTCCACTAACCGTAGAAGTTACCGTTCCATTCGTTCCGTTATTGCACGTTAAGGCACTGCCGGTTGCTGATGCAATTAGTAGTGCTGGTTCAATAACAGAATCTGATCGTACAAAGCTGCAACCATTAGCATCTTTAACAGTTACTGAATAAGTACCGGGGCCGAGGTTAGTAATGCTACTAATTCCGGGAATATTGCTAATGCTCCATTGGTAAATCAATGGTGCAGTACCACCTTGAGTGAAAACTTCTTCTTTACCGTCATTCGCACCAAAACAACTAATATTAGTAGTAACTAAAGTTCCGGTAAATACACTATTCGACTGAATTACCCTGGCTGAATCAACTTTGATACAATTTTTAGAATCTGTAACAGTAACATGGTAATTACCACCTCCAACATTTACGAGATCTTCGGTTGTAGCGCCATTCGACCAGTTATAGCTGAATGAAGGTGTTCCACCATGCACGGTAAGATCTACAGCACCGATTGTTGAACCAGCGCATGGAGAATTTGTAATTGCAAAGGTTAATGTTATTGGTTGTGGTTCAAAAACAGCGGCAGATACAAATGCAGTGCAGTTATTATGATCACGAACAGTTACACTATAGTTGCCGCCAGAAATTGTAGTGAGATTTGGTGTAGTAGCGCCGTTTGACCAACCGTATGAATAAGGTGTGGTCCCGCCGCTAACGGTAAGCGAAACAGCTCCATTAGCTGCCCCAAAACATGTTACGCTATCGGAAGTGGCAGATGCGGCAAGTACACTGGCAGGTTCGGAAACAATTTGAGTGAGAGATTTTTGACATCCATTGGCATCTATCACGGTTACACCATAATTTCCCGGTGCAAGGTTAAAGCGGTCTTCTGTTGTATCTCCAGTGCTCCAATTAAATTTATAAGGTGGAACCCCGCCATTTGCCGTAATATCAATTTCCCCTGTAGAATCACCCTTACAATTTACATCGTGGAACGAAGCCACACTTAAGAATAACGGAAGTGGTTGTGAAACACTTGCTCCTGTTGATGCCGTACAATTATTCGCATCAAACACCGTTACGTTGTAGGTGCCCGCCCCTACGTTAGTCAGGTCCTCATTTCCTGTACCATTGCTCCAACTAAAACTATAAGGCGCAGTACCTCCTACCGGAGTGATATAGATTGTACCGTTGCTATTACCATTGCATAAATTGTTAGATATAGAATCTAATTGAACTGATAATAAGGCTGGTTGAGAAATTCCAACATTCAAAACCTGAGAACAAGAATTGGCATCTTTCGCAACAATCGTATAAGTACCTGCACTAAGGCCGGTGAACGTTGGTAACGCTTGTGCAATACCACCATTCAAACTATACGATAATGGCGAAACGCCTCCAGTAAACAGTATGGTAACGGAACCGTTATTTCCACCAAAACAAGAAACGTTTACTTGTGTATCAATAACGGCATTCACTACATAACTGTTAGATAGATTAACCGATACCGTATCCTGACAACCATGTGAATCGATGATGGTAACCAAATAACTGCCGGCGGGTTGTGAATTGAAAACGTTGGAAAATTGTGATGGCCCCCCATTCAGAGAGTAGCTGTAGCCTGGAGTACCTCCGGTTCCCGAGGCCGTAATCGTACCATTTGAAACCCCGGCACAACTTGGATTTAAACCTACAGCAGCAACATCTAACACGCTTGGTTCAGAAATCACTACAGGATTCACAACATATACGGCACTGCAACCCAGTGAATCTCGAATCACTACATTATAATTTCCGGCAAGCAATCCGGTAAAATTGTTTGTAAAAGAGTAGTTTGTTCCATTATCCACAGAATAACTGATTGGTGACGTACCACCAGAGGCCGAGATGGTAATTGTTCCATTTGCACTTCCGTTACAAAGTGCATCAGTAGATGAAACAGAATTAATAGTTGGTTGAGGCGCTACAGTAACCTTTGCAGCGCTGTTGAATAAAGATGATCGGGTACAACCACCTGCATCGGAAATTTGCTGTAACGTATAAGTTGTGGTTGAACCAGGGTTTACAACAACTGTATATCCCGAATTAATAGCTGTAAGATTAAATGCGTTTGTACCATCCGTATAGGTAACATTGAATGGAGCGGTGCCATTGGTAAAGTTAAAGACGATGGTATCGGTTCCACCTTGGCAAATTGTTGCAGTACCGCTGATTCCACCTTGAGGAATAGGATTAACTTTTACAAATTTAGAGGTTGAAGTATTAAAACATACATTGGAAGCCTGAACGCTCACATTTCCCGACAAAGCTGTTCCAAAATCAACAGTAATTGATGTAGATCCTTGTCCGGAGATGACATTGGCGCCTGCTGGAACGGTCCAACTATATAGTGTGGCGCCTGCAATTGGCAAAGTTGAAAATCCAACAGGATTAGCTCCAAAACAGATTGAATCAGATCCACTGATTGCGCCAAGGGAACCTAAAGCGGGCGTAATTGTTAATGGCAAAGATACTGCCGATCCGGTAAAGCAATCGTTAGATGGAACCACGGAAATTGATCCCGAAGTGGCAGTTCCCAGATTTACGGAAATAGAATTAGTTCCTTGCCCTAATGATATAGAGGCTCCTGAAGGAACCGTCCATTGGTAATCAGAAGCACCGGTTACGGCAGGCAAAGAATAGGTTTCGGTAGCGCCAAAACATGGCGTATTATTACCCGAAATTGAGGACGCTGTTCCTAACTGAGGTGTTACTACAACATTCAAATTACTGGCAGCGCCGGTAAAGCAAGAATTAGAAGGTGTCACGGAAATTACTCCGCTACTTGCCGTCAGGTAGTTTACTGAAATAGAATTTGAGCCTTGTCCGGCCGAAATGCTGGCTCCCGAAGGTACCGTCCAGAAATAGTTGGTAGCACCCGAAACCGGACTTATAGAATAAGGAACCCCATTATCTCCATAACATATTGTAGTATCACCTGTAATAACGCCGGTGGTGCCAACATTAGGCGTAACCGTTACGGATGTACTAGCTGCAATACCGCTAAAGCAGGAATTACTAGGAGTCATTGTAATATTTCCTGAAGTAGCAGTTCCCCAATTTACTGTAATGGAAGTAGTTCCTTGGCCGGTAAAGGTTGCGCCTGAAGGAACCGTCCACGTATATGTTGTAGCGGCTGTAACCGTTCCTGTAGTATAGGTTACGCCGGTTTGACCCGCGCATACCGAACCTAACCCGCTGATTGTGCCGGTAGCCCCAAGAGCCGGAGTAACAGTAATCGATTTAGATGCTGTAGAACCAGTAAAGCACGCATTAGAAGGCTGCACTGTTATGCTGCCCCCAGTGGAAGATCCAAAATTAACAGTCACCGAAGTTGTTCCTTGGCCAAGTTGAATTGAAGCGCCGGATGGAACAGCCCATGTGTAAGTTGTGGCATTAGTTACCGAACCAATAGAGTAAACTACATTATTCTGACCGGAACATACTGTGGCCGGCCCGGAAATTGCTCCCACACTGCCAATGGCATTCTGAATTGTAACTGCCAGAGAGGACGCCGCACCTGAGAAACAACCATTGCTTGGAACAACAGAAACACTACCTGAATTTGAACCAAAAGTTACTTGAATGGTCGTACTGCCCTGTCCGCTTGTAATCGATGCACCTGCAGGAACGCTCCAGGTGTAGGTGGTGGCATTAGAAACTGCAGCAATCGAATAAACCTGTCCGGTAGCACCGGCGCATATAGCCGTATTTCCGGTTATCGCACCAGCTGCACCAACCGGCTGGGTCACCGTTATTGTTATTACATTAGAACTTACTGTTGTGGTACCTCCTGAAAAATTGGTACAGAAAGTTACATCTCTTCTAAAATAGGTGGTTTGAGTTAAAGTTCCGGATGTATAAGTATTGCCATTGGCTCCGCCAATAGGATTCCATGTGAGCAGATCGGTACTAGAATACCACTGCACTCCACTATTATTTGTTGTAGGAGAAATAACATTGGTAAAACTTGCAGGTGCAGTACCCGAACAAATTGTTTGACTTGACCCTATTGAACCAGCTGTGTAACCACTTTCAAAATAATAGCGGAAACGCCAACGGGCATTATAATCATTAGTACTTCCATCGGAAGAACAGCCTGTACGACCACTATTATAATTCCCCGTAAAAGAACATGCCCCTACACTATTAATGAGAACATTGTTAGAGCCTGCATTTGGCGCACCCCAACCTCCGCAATCACCGTCTGCAGCACCACAAACAAACCCATCTACTTCCTGACCATTTAATTCAATGTTGATGGTATTGGTATAAAGCACACCGGACGCAGTATAATTTGTAGTTGGCGAAAAAGGGGTATATGAGCCACATCCACAATCCGTACAAGAAGAATTATACGTTCCGCTATAAGCTCCTACGCCACTATGCTTCACATGAAAATCAACACTTGGATCTGGCGATCCATTGCAATCACCACAGTCGCCACCGGTCTGCGCGGCATCCACAGGGTCTACCTCCAAGTACACATTAACCTGAGCAGAGCTATAGGTTGTTACTAACAAAAATGCCACTGCGGACAATAACGAGTAAAATTGTTTCTTCATAAACGAGCACGTATTGATAACAAAAACGGAAACAATACTGTCTCCGTTTCGTAAAAAGGTTTCGCTCAAATATAGATACTTCACACATATATCCAAAAAACAGGACGCAAAAACAGATTATCCACACATTGGATGCATTATCTCCTTGCTACACAATAGTCAAAACATCTAAACAAAAATGCGTTCACTTGTTATAACTTCGCTCCAAATATTTTAAATGCTGAATGCAATCTCTCCAATAGATGGGCGGTACTCTGACAAAACAGAACCACTTCGGTCCTATTTTTCAGAGTATGGATTGATCAAGTATCGCGTATTCGTTGAGATCGAATATTTCATTAAGCTCTCTAAAATACCGTTGCCACAACTCGCCAATTTTTCGGAAGAAAAAGTCAATCAGATTCGAAAAATTTCAGAGAACTTTTCATACGCCGATGCTGAATGTATAAAGGCTATTGAAAAAACGACGAATCACGATGTGAAGGCTGTGGAGTACTTCCTGAAAGAGCAATTCCAACGCCTTGGTCTGGAGCATTTCAGCGAGTTTATTCACTTTGGCCTAACTTCACAGGACATCAATAATACTGCGATTCCGCTTTCAGTGAAAGCTGCGCTTGAAGCAGTTTATTATCCTTCAATAGAAAATGTAATTGCTGCGATAAGCTCATTAGCCTCACAATGGCAAACAATTCCCATGTTAGCCCGAACACATGGTCAGCCCGCGTCGCCGACAACCTTAGGAAAGGAGTTGATGGTTTTTGCTACCCGGCTTGATCTTCAACTGAAAGAATTGAAACGCTTACCTCATGCGGCAAAATTTGGAGGTGCCACTGGAAATTTCAACGCGCATTTTGTCGCTTACCCTGAAGTAAATTGGAATCAATTTGCCGAAGATTTTTTGTCAGAACTGAGCCTTAATAGAAGTTATCCAACTACTCAAATCGAACACTACGATTTTCTTGCTGCGCAATGCGATGCCATGAAGCGCATCCATACGATAATGATTGACCTATGCCGTGATATCTGGACTTACATTTCTTTTGATTACTTCAAGCAAAAACTTAAAGATGGAGAAATAGGCTCTTCTGCCATGCCACATAAAGTAAATCCTATCGATTTCGAAAATGCGGAAGGTAATCTTGCACTGGCCAATGCATTGCTGGAGTTTTTTGCTTCTAAACTACCGATATCACGACTGCAGCGCGACTTAACTGATTCTACCGTACTTCGGAATTTGGGAGGTCCGTTTGCGCATGCTCTGATAAGTACGAATAGTATTGAAAAAGGTCTTTCCAAATTAATTTTGAATGAGCAAAAAATCAAGGATGATCTCGCTGCAAACTGGATAATTGTAGCAGAGGCCATTCAAACTGTATTAAGGAGAGAAAGCTATCCAAAGCCCTACGAAAAGTTAAAGGAGCTCACCCGTGGTCAGGTTATCACAGAAAAAACCATACGCGATTTCGTGAACAGTTTAGATGTGAAAGAAGAGTTGAAAGAAGAACTTCGGCGAATTAGTCCATTTAACTACATAGGAAAATAAAAAAGGCGGCAGATATCTGCCGCCTTTTTTTAGAATACGTTTAGTATACTTCTCATATGTTGCCAACTTCCTCCTTCATATGAAAAGGCAATAATCGCCCAAATCAAGAAACTGAAAGAAAACGCAACTGTCATAAAGAAGCCTTTTGTTTCGTGCTTAAGGTGCATAAACGTTCCCATAATGTAGATCACTTTGATAACCGACATGATCGCTACAAATAGATTGATTGGCCACTTTGGTCCGCCATTCATAAAGTGGTCATAGGCCAAGGCGGCCATAACTTCCACAACTGTTACGGCAGAAAGTATCCAAATGGTCTTCCATACCTCTGAGCGGCCTGTAGAATATTCACTTTCTGACCAATGTAAGTGGCCTTCCGGCATTTCATGATTTTCAGCTGACATAATATTTTATTAAATCTAATTTTTATGAAATAAAGTTTACAATAGGTAAAAGCAAAGGAAAACGTATACCCAAACCAAGTCAACAAAGTGCCAGTATAAGCCAATTTTTTCAACCATTTCGTAATGACCGCGACGTTCGTAAGTTCCGTTCATCGTATTTACCATCAACAGAATAAGTAACACCACCCCACCTAATACGTGAAGACCGTGAAAACCTGTGATAATAAAGAACAATTGACCAAAGTTGAGCACTTTAGTTGCAGCAGCAACACTTGTTGGAGTCATTCCTTCATGAATCAAATGTGTCCATTCCAGATATTGGCAGCCTAAAAACATTAAGCCACACATAATCGTGGGGATCAAAAATTTCACTACTCCCCATTTATTCATCATATAGCCTTCCTGCACCGCACGTACCATGGTATAAGAACTTACAATAAGAAGAAAGGTCATGAAACTTACGAATACCAATGGTGCTGAAATGCCATCCAGTCCGTGGATCGGAATTGATTTGAACACTTCTGCCGGCTTTGGCCAGCTTTCTGATTGCGTAAACCGCAATGAGGCATAAGTAATCAGAAACGACGCAAAGGTGAACGTATCCGAAATAAGGAAATACCACATCATGATTTTTCCATAACTAATACCGAAAGGGGAATGTCCGCCTTTCCAGAGTTCCACCTCTGATTTCTTTTCATGCGCGCCGGCATGATCAATAGTTGCTGAAGCCATTCGTCTAATTTTTAAATGCTGTTGTTTACCGGTAATTTAAATAAAAAAAGATATACAGATACACCCAAACGATGTCGATATAATGCCAAAAAGTTACCAGCAATTCCATATGCAATTGCCGTTTAGGATTGATGATATTCCTTAACTCATATAATTCATCTTTTCTTGCACGAACTGCAAAAATAAGAACCATCAATGTTACCAACAATGCAACAACAATGTGCAGACCATGCATACCAGGAATCAAGTACAAAAACTGGCCTGAAATATTTCCATTAATCGGCTTTCCCATTTGAGTGAGTACCCGCCAACCTTGAATCTGTGTTAACAAAAATGCCACGGCCAAAACAAGACCGCTGAATAACAACCAACGAAATGCTTTGAAATTGGCCTTCCGATACATTAAAAGTGAAGCATGCATGCTTACGCTAACCGCAATAATAATGGCTGTACTAACCATGAAAATTCCAGGCAACCTGAAATTTTCCCAAGCCTGAAAATCGCCTCTTCTTAGGATTACAGCACTTGTCAATCCGGCGAAGAACATGGTCATACTAGCCATAGCCACCCATAATGCAAACTTCTGAGGATGAATTCCGGTATATTCGGTATTTTCCTTCAGCTCTTGCATGTAGCTATCCGTTCTGCCTATTGTTCCCACCATATTCTAGTTAATATCTTCCGAAAACGAAGGCCATCTGCACCAACGGTAAATAACCGAATGAAGCAAACATTACCTTTTTCGCAGAAGCGTCATCACACTTTTTATAAAAATCTAAGCTAAGCCATAAAAAATAGAAACCATATGCGGCAACCACCATGGTGCTTATGAATCCTGTCCAATGCATAAAATAGGGTACAACAGAAACCACCAATAAGCCTGCACAATAAATCACTGAGTGAATAGCGCTTAAGCGTGTTTTACCTGTTGCGGAAGGAAGCATCATAATTCCGGCTTTCAGATAATCTTCGTATCGAAGCCAGGCAATTGACCAAAAGTGAGGAAACTGCCAAAGAAATTGTACTGAAAACAGTGTTATAGCCACAAAATAGTTGATCTCGCCTCCGGCGCATGCGCAAACATATCCTATCATAGGGGGAAGAGCCCCCGGGATAGCTCCAATAAATACAGCTATAGAAGATATACGTTTCATAGGAGTATAGATGAAAGCGTAGGTGAGCAATGACACCGCCGCCAAAACTCCGGCAGTGAGGTTGAATTCAAATGCCAATAACAACACCCCTAAAATTCCCATAGCCCCTGCTGCAATCATAGCTTCAGCTGTACTCATCGAACCAATAGGTAAAGGACGATTCATTGTACGATCCATTAATCGGTCACTATCCTTTTCAATCACTTCATTTAAAGCATTGGAAGAACAAGTAACCAATAGTCCGGCAATCGTGAATAATGCAAACTGAAACCAATTGATGGTGAGTATTTCGGAACCGAATAAATAACCAAGCATGGCTGAAAATGCCACTGTCATACTAAGCCGTAGCTTAGTCAAAGCAGCATAATCGCGCAATTTTTGCAGCAATATACTTTCAGATGCGGTTGATGATCCTACTACCTTCACTGTTGTTACTTATGCTCAACTTCGCCCGGTGCTAATGGCGTAGATTGCGATGTATAATTTCTTCCATTTACGCTGTAGTCATATGGCCAGCGGTGTACTGATGGAATTTCACCAGGCCAGTTGCCGTGTATACGTTCAACAGGAGCGGTCCATTCCAAGGTATTTCCCTCCCAAGGATTGGCATAATGATGGCCATCCTCTGCTAACTTACCTTCTACTTTGCGTCCTTTAAAAATGCTGTAAAAGAAGTTTACTACAAACACTAATTGTGCAAGGAATACTACAATCGCAGCTATAGAGATGAACTCTGTAAGGAAGTTGAAATTATTAAAGGTCTCAAAATTTCCAAAGGTGTAGTATCGGCGTGGCAGTCCGGTCATAAAATGCATTGGGAAGAAAATTGCATAACCTCCAATCAAAGTGATATAGAAGTGAATGTACCCTAGTGTATCATTCATAAAGCGCCCGTAAAAACGAGGGAACCAATGATACACTCCCGCAAACATACCGAAGAACGCTGCAACACCCATTACGATATGGAAGTGGGCCACTACAAAGTAGGTATCATGAAGCTGAATATCTATGGAAGAATTGCCCAACATCAGGCCGGTAAGACCTCCGGAGATGAACATAGAAACAAAACCTATGGCGAATAACATCGGAGGGTTTAAGCGCAAACTGCCTCTCCAGATCGTACCAATCCAGTTGAATACTTTAATAGCCGAAGGAACTGCGATCAATAAAGTAAATAATACGAAAACGGCTGCCAGATTAGGGTTCAAACCGGTTACGAACATATGGTGCGCCCATACCAGGAAGGAAATAATTACGATTGCCATAATAGATACTACCATCGCACGATATCCGAAAATAGGTTTCCGGGAATGCACGGAAAGCACTTCCGAAACAATTCCCATAGCTGGGAGAATAATGATGTAAACTTCCGGGTGACCTAAGAACCAGAAGAGGTGTTGGAACAGGATTGGTGAACCACCTTTGTAATCGAGCAGGTTTCCGTTTACAATAATTTGATTCAGATAAAAAGAAGTTCCCAACAACCTGTCAAATTCCAATAAAGATACACCTGCCAGTAGAGCCGGGAAGGACAAAATACCCAACACCGCAGTAAACATGAAAGCCCAGATTGTTAACGGCAAACGCATCATGCTCATACCTTTCGTACGCAGGTTAAGTACAGTGGCAACATAATTCAAGCCGCCAAGAAGCGATGATATAATGAAAAAGGTCATCGCTAAAGCCCACAAATCAAAACCCAATCCAGACCCCTTATTTATAGCCAGATCACGCATGCCATTCAAAGGAGGATAAGCCGTCCAGCCGCCAGAAGCCGGACCGGTTTGAATAAAAAAGGAGGTAAACATCACCACTGATGCGGCGAAAAAGAACCAATAAGAAAGCATATTAATAAAACCGGATGCCATATCGCGAGCGCCTATCTGATATGGAATAAGAAGGTTTGCGAATGTTCCTGAGAGCCCGCCTGTAAGTACGAAAAACACCAGAATGGTACCGTGCATGGTAACAAGCGACAAATAAAACTCATTACTAATCTTCCCTCCTTCGGCCCATTTACCTAAAAAGGTTTCCAGAATAGGAAAACTCTCGTTAGGCCACCCTAATTGCATTCTGAAAAATACGGAAAGCAACCCCCCAACAATCCCCCAAAAGATACCTGTAATCAGGAATTGCTTCGCAATTGTTTTGTGATCGGTACTAAAAATGTACGTTTCCAGCCAAGATGGCTCATGGTGATGCTCATGACCATGAACGTGGCTGTGGTCAACGTTTACTGAATGTGATTCTACTATAGCGCTCATAATTCCTTTTGTATTTTTTAAACTCTGGCTAACTTATTTTTTAATCAATTGGGCGGTCACTTTTGTTACTGCAGCAGTATCTGATTTCACTTCTTCTGACGAAGCCGCGGCTTCTGCCGGTGCAGCAGCTGGTTTAATTGTGCTTTCATAGTATGAAGTTTGCTTAGAAACCCATTCCTTATATTCTGCTTCGTCCTTAACTACAACAACTTCTCGTTGCATTCCGTAGTGTGAACGGCCACAAAGTTCGGTGCAGGCTAATTCATATTTAAAGGTTTGCCAACGTGGTTGATTAGTTTCAGGATTAATAGTATTCCACCACGCTTTAGTGCTCAGATACTGACGCATTTCCTCTGTGGTATACTTTGGTACAAAGTAAAATTGAGTGGGAATCCCTGGAACACAGTCCATTTTTACACGGAAATGAGGCAAATAAAAAGAGTGGATAACGTCTAACGCCCCCAATTTTACTAAAACTGGTTTATCCTTAATCAATACCAATTTATCGGCCATAAAGTCGTCATGACTGTTTTGATCATCCCAATCAATACCCAATTCATTGGTTGGAGTGATATGTTCCTTATCTATAATGCGCTTCCCAAATTTATTGTCCTTACCTGGATAGCGAACCATCCAATTGAATTGTTTAGCGGTAACTTCAACCACCATCATATTTTTATCACGAGCCTCTACGTTGAAAATCTTGAACCATGTTTGCATTCCTAAAACAACTAATACGGCCAAAACAACAGCCGGTATCGCAGTCCAAACTACTTCCAATTTGTTGTTATGAGAATAAAAATACGCTTGCTTATTTCTAGACTGATTGTATTTCCATGCAAAGAAAAACAGCGCAAAATTTGTTAGTACAAAAACAACTGAAATAAAGCCTAAAGTAATATAAAACAAGCGGTCAGTAGCTTCACCATGATAGGATGCCGGCCGCGGAATCATGATAGGTACTAACAAGTCTAATTGATATAGAATGCTGATAAAGAGCAATACCACGAATGATAATAATGCAATACCATTCCAACGACTTTTGGCGTCGTAATTATCTGCCTTTCCGGACAGAACTTCTGACAACTCATTGGCGCGGCCTACCAACACCAATACTGTAAATAATAAAACTAAAACTGCGAATGCTATAAATGCTATCATATATCTCTAGGTTAAATCCTTTCTATTTTATAAAACGACAAGTTAATATTAAGCGTATTCCACGTGGTGACGAAGACTTTCCTTCAGATACGGATCATTTTCGTTAAACAATTCATCTTTCGACAATTCTGTGAAGAACATCAAAAGGAATGCACCCAGAAAACCTGAAAAAATAAGTATTTCAAAAATACCGAAACCCGCATAGGTTTGAATTACCTCGTGTTCCTCGCCTTCCTCGCCTTTTGCCTCAGAAGGTGTTTTACCTTCTTCCATAGGACGAGCCTCACCTTCTTTTCCATCTTTATGCTCATCAGAAACAGCTACTGCTTCCGGTTTAGCTGCATTAACATCAGCAACCGTTGCTGTTTCGTGATTATTTTCAGCATATAATGCGGTTCCTGCGGGTTTAATTCCAGCGTGGTGATGTTCTTCTGCTGATTCATGAACCATTGGGAAATTCGGCTCGGGCATTACCATATTGAAAAAATCGAGCCAGTGGCCAATAATCACCAATACTGCAATGAACGCGGCCACTTTGAAATTCCGTTTTGCACCGCGTTTGAGGAAAATAAGCAGTGGCGACAGGAAATTCAAGGCCAGAGCTAGAAAGATAGTTACTTTGAAAAGTGGAATATTGAAACGTTTAACCCAATAGTTGGTGTCCTCTGGAATATTACCGTACCACTGTAACATAAACTGACTGAACCATAGATATGTCCAAAAAATCGAGAAGGCGAACATATACTTACCCATGTCGTGCAAGTGGTTTTCTGTAACCTGAGGTAAATAGCCTTTTGACTTCAGATATACCACAGCTAAGATGGCAAAGGCAAAACCCGCGCAACCATAGCTTGCAAAATTATACCATCCGAAAAGCGTAGAATACCAATGAGGATCAGTACTCATAATAAGATCCCAGCTAACAAAAGACTCGGTAACTGCAAATACCACAATCCACAAGGCAGCCATCAGTTTTGAGCGCTTATAAACCGGCTGATTGTTGATGTCTTTGCGCATGATGGCTTTGATGGTCATGGTGCCAAGAACAATCCACAATACAAAATACGTAATTACGCGTATGGTCCAAAAGGTAGGATTCAGAAAGGTTTGTTTGGTTCCATCTAGTTCTTTGGCATGTTCAGAAACCGCCCAATGGTCGTACAGATTATGGTAATGAAGCCATATACCGCCAACTAGAAGCAAACCAAAAATTGCTCCTATTTTAATAAATCCGGAAAGGGAAAAATAAATACGTTTAACTAAAGTAATCCAGCCAGAATAGCCTAGTTGATTGGCGCTTACAAAGAATATTCCGAAAATACCGATTCCTGTAAAGAAATAGGTATTGATAAGAATATTGCTCCAGAAACGGCTATGGTGGTTATCCGGAAAAAGGAAGAATGCACCAACCATTCCAAGTACTCCTGCGGCAATCATGCCATAGAAAACTTTCTTCAGATTATCTTTAAATTCAAATTTTTCGACCATTGTGTTGTTCTTAATATGTTAGAAACCTCGCTTTATTAAACTTTCTTTTTTGCCTCCTTTTTAACCTCTTTAGAGTCGGCTTTGTTTTCGGTCTTCGTTTCTGCAACTGCAGCTTCGCCTTTTATCCCGGCTAAACTTTTAATATAGTGGATAACCTGCCAACGTTCAGTTACATTAAGTGAGTAACCATAAGGTCCCATCATACCTTTACCGTAACTTACCGCATAAAAAATATTGCCGTCTTTAATTTCAGGTAAGCGCTTTTTGTAATCAGGCGGAACAGCCGTATACGGACCATCCTGGCCGTTTTCAAGAACGATAAGATTACCCTGTCCATTACCTTCCTTACCGTGGCAATTCACACAGTGAATTTCATACAAGTGCTTTCCGGCAGCGATATTATCATCGGTAAAAGGCAGTGGATCTTTTATAATATTGGCTGCTTTGTCATACTCCTCCTGCCACTTGGCCGGATCGAGTGTAAACACTTCCTTAGAAAGATAGGAGTTCAGATACATTTCATTGCTGCGAATATGGGCATCCATAGGCACCCAACCGCGCGGAATCGTACCTTTTACAGGCCGGCGAGCTGACATTACAATACCATCTTCATTTGCAATTGTACCTTCTGAATATGTTTCAGCAGCATTGCTGTAGGTCATATCCGGCATGTAAATGTGACCCGGCTTTTTCGGATCGAATGAGCATGATGCCAGCATAAATAAACCTGCTGCCACCGCTCCTGCTTTTCCAATCATTTTATTCATCTTTTACAAAGATTCGTTTTCGCTAAAAATTCTGTTTTTCACTTCAATCGCACCATTCGAAGAGCACATGGCTTTAATTTTTTCGATATCTGCAGCTGATTTTCCTTCTATATCGAATACCAGACAAAAGCGATCGTCAGTTGTTCTCTTTTCGAAAATTCTAGGAACATAGCCAGGGAACAGTTTGTTGCGTACGCAATAAACCAATACCATACCCACAGCGGCCATCAAAACCGTTAATTCGAATGTGATTGGGATGAAGGAAGGAAGCGGCCAATATGGCTTTCCACCAATATTTAATGGATAGTTGGTAGTCATTACCCATGTCATAAAGGATAGCGCAAGTGTTGTTCCTGTAGCTCCAAAAAGGAAACCGGCGGTATGCAAACGAGTTGCGCGGTAGCCTAAGGCATCTTCCAAACCATGCACCGGAAATGGCGTCAGGGTTTCGTAAATTTCTTGCCCGTCGTGGCGGATATGTTCAATAGCGTGAAGAAACACTTCTTCGTGATCCCACAAGCCAAGTATGAAGTTATTGCTCATAATTAATCTCTTCTTTAGTTTTTACGCTTATTTCTCGTCTTTATCTAAAATCCCGAAAGTGGTATGACCTACAAAACCGCCGGTTTGTGTTTGTTCTTTCAAAGAACGCTCACGTTTAGCTGTGGCTGAAGATGTACGGAATATAGATTTCACTTCAGCAATTGCAATTACAGGGAAGAAACGGCAGAATAACAGGAACAACGTCATAAACAAACCAATGGAGCCGATAAAGATTCCAATATCAACCGGCGATGGCGTAAAGTAGTTCCAGCTGGAAGGCAGGAAGTCATCGGCAAGAGAAGTAACGATAATCACGAAACGTTCGAACCACATTCCGATATTTACGAAAATCGACAATACGAATGTTACCCAAAGGTTCCGACGGAAAGGTTTGAACCAGTACAATTGCGGAGAAAGTACGTTGCAACTCATCATCCAGGTGTAAGCCCACCAGTATTTACCCAAAGCGCGATTGTAAAATGCGAACTGTTCATATAAATAACCAGAGTACCAAGCCACGAACATCTCGGTGATATAGGCAATACCTACGATTGAGCCCGTTAGAACGATGATTTTATTCATCGATTCGATGTGGTTGATGGTAATGTAATCCTCCAATTTGAACACCTTACGAACAATCAACATCAGGGTTTCTACCATTGCAAAGCCTGAGAAGATCGCACCGGCAACGAAGTACGGAGGGAAGATTGTTGTATGCCATCCGGGGATTACCGAGGTAGCAAAGTCAAATGATACGATGGTGTGTACCGAAAGAACGAGCGGCGTTGATAAACCTGCAAGAACTAAAGACAACGACTCAAAACGTTGCCATTGCTTAGCAGTACCGGTCCAGCCAAATGAAAGTCCATTATAAATTGCTTTTCTCCATTTTCCGGTAGCGCGGTCGCGAATAGTTGCGAAATCAGGCATCAAACCTGAATACCAGAATAACAAGGAAACGGTAAAGTAAGTTGAAATCGCGAACACGTCCCATAGAAGCGGTGAGTTGAAATTCACCCAAAGCGGGCCGCGTGTATTTGGTAGCGGGAAAATGAAAAATGCGTCCCAAACACGACCCATGTGAAACACCGGAAACATACCGGCACAAATTACTGCAAAGATCGTCATCGCCTCAGCAGCGCGGTTGATACCGGTACGGAAACGCTGCCGGAAAAGCAACAAGATGGCTGAGATTAGTGTACCTGCGTGACCGATACCGATCCACCAAACGAAGTTGGTAATATCCCAAGCCCAGTCTACTGTTTTATTCAATCCCCAGGTGCCTATGCCGAAATAAACCGTCCAGGCCAGGCAAAACACAAATAGACCTGCAAGAGCCCCAAAAATGATTAGTAACAACCACCAACCTTTGTAGGTTCTTTCTGTGGGTCTAACCAGTTCATCGGTAATTAAAGTATAATTCTTTTCACCGTTGATTAACGGTTCCCGGAATTCTGATTCGTATGCACTCATTATTTCTAAATTCTAGTTAGCTAATTTGATTTTAGGCTTTTGCGTTTTCTTCGCGGTTGCGAACTTTAGTCAGATACAAGACATTAGGCATCGTATGAATTTCTTCGATTACGCCAAAAGCCCTTTCGTTATTCATTTCTGCAAACACTTCGCTTTCTTTGTTATTTCTATCGCCAAAAACGATAGCGCCAGTTGAGCAAGCTACCTGACAAGCAGTAGTAGCTTCGCCATCCTTAAGCGGACGATTATCCTTTTTAGCCGTAAGTTTTGCGTCTTGCAAACGCTGAACGCAGAACGAGCATTTTTCGATAACACCACGGGAACGAACGGTTACATCCGGATTCAGTACCAGACGAGTCATAGGTTCTTGCAGTTGTTGTGTAATGCCACTTAACAGCCCTTCATTTGCCCAAATACTTCCAACGCGTTTGTCGAAGGCGTCGGCACCTTGATAATCATACCAATTAAACCGGCGAACTTTATATGGGCAGTTATTGGCGCAGTAGCGAGTGCCAATACAACGGTTGTAGGTCATTTGATTCAGACCTTCGGAAGAGTGTGTGGTTGCTGCCACCGGACAAACGTTCTCACACGGAGCATTATCGCAGTGCTGACAAAGCATTGGCTGGAAAACCACGTCCAGTTTCTCAGGAGCCAAAGTATCTGCACCGTCCTGAATCATTTCAGAATAAGTAAAGTAACGATCGATACGCAACCAGTGCATTTCACGGCTACGGATTACCTGATCTTTACCAACTACAGGAATGTTGTTTTCGATATTACAAGCTGTAACACAAGCGCCGCAACCGGTGCAGGAATTGAGATCGATGGTCATCGTCCAATGGTGACCTTTTTTCTCGTGTTCGTAATAAAGCGTAACTAATTCTTCTTTGATCTTCTCACGATCTTCATTTCCGGCAGCCGGATTTTTAAGATACTCCGGAAGTGTAGTTTCTTTAACAACACCACGACGTTTCACACCCCCTAGGCTATCAAGAGTGATATTGTGATGCGTTTGTGTAATCGCCAGTTTTTGAGTTTTTGGAAGAATTTCGACAGTAGCTTTACTAATGAAAGAGGCATTATCGCCCATCATCCCCATTAACGGATATGCATTCGCACCTACTTTCAATTCTTCGTGATTTGTAACCTTACGACCATAACCCACCGCAATTGCGAAAGTGCCATCAGCTTGACCCGGAACAGCTACAGCAGGCAATTCAATAGAATGGCCGTTTGCGCTGATTTTCAACAAAGTATAATCTTTCAATTCAAGGTCGTTAGTAACCTTGCCTTTGTTTGCCTTGTACCATGAAACCGGAACCATTACTACGTTATCCCAGGTTACTTTAGTGATTGCATCCGGATTTTCCTGAAGGTATGGATTATCAGCCCAGAAACCATTACCAATATTCGTAGATTCATAAAGTTTCAACTGCACATCGCCCATACCTGAATATGTGGAAGTAACTGCTTCAGCGGCAGAAGACACAGATGAAGAGTTGAAAGAGGCACTATTATTTCCACCAATTACCACTTCGCCATCGTGAACAGCAATATCCCAAAAGCCATCAAAACCTACTGTGTTCGACTGTTTTGGATAAATATTTTTTCTCCAACTTTCACGCAGGTAAGAATAGAAGTCGCCTTCATGACCTGCCCATTTCAACATGGTATCCTGAGCCTGACGTGTATCGAACAAACGATTGATCGTAGGCTGACCAATATTATAAACTCCAGTTTTTGGAGATGCATCATTCCAGCTTTCCAGCCAGTGATTATCAGGACAAACATACTGACAAGCCTCAGAAGTTTCATCCTTACGATCACTAAAGGATACAGTAAGTTCCGCTTTCTTAAAAACAGCTTCTAATTTATCAGCGTTCGGAAGGGTTAATAGTGGATTAGAATTATATACCAGTACTGCTTTCACATCATTACCGATACGATCGGCCAACGCTAAAGCAGCTTTATCGTTACCCTTTTTAGTATTATAGGAAGAATCAAAACTGATTGTATTACCGTAGTTTCCTAACGCCTCATTGATAGCATTAACACACAATTGAACGTTCACATCATTGGATCCGCTTACTACGAGAGAAGTACCTTTAGCGGCGATCAGGTCATCCGCTACCTTTTTCAACTTTGGATTAGACACCGAACCTCCCGAAACAGCTTTCATTAAATCAGCAGCAGCCAAAGCTTCTTCGCTTGGTTTCACAGGAATTCGACGGTCGGCACAAGAACCAGTAATAGTAAGCGCTGATTCTATTTGAATGTGGCGCGACATATTCTTTTTGCCTTTGTTGAGCTTGCGATTTTTGGCCCAATCCGCAGCAAATTCCTCTGCTGACAGCCAAGATCCCAAAAAGTCACACCCCAAACCCACAATCACCGTTGCTTTGTCAAAATGGTAAGACGGAATGGTTCGTTGGCCAAAGCTTTTTTCGTTTGCATCGAGGATTCCGGAATATGACACCGCGTCGTTCACGATGTGTTCAACACCATATACCGCAGCAAAATCATCGATTACAGATTGTGTAGCAGGAGAAACGATTGAAGAAGAGAACAAAACAATTTTTCCGCCGGAAGCTTTAATCGACTTTAATTTTGCGCCAATTTCTTCATCGGCCTTTTCCCAGGTAATGTGCTCTTTACCGCGCATTGGTCCTGTATAACGGGCGCCATCATAAAGGCTAAGTACAGAAGCCTGTACACGTGCATTGCTTCCTCCATTTGCGCCTAACACCGACATCTTATTGCCATCAATTTTAATTGGACGGCCTTCGCGGGTTTTTACCAATACCGGAGCTACTTCCCCACCCTGATTGAAAACCGAAGCGTAATAATTCGCTACGCCAGGAACCAGTTCTTCCGGTTTCAAAGCATACGGAATTGATTTTCTCAACGGCATTTCGCAACTAGCTGCGATCACAGCTGCTGTTGTACTGAAGCCCAACATCTTTAAGAAGTCGCGGCGACTGGTAGTACCTTTGGTACTAATCGGTTCAACAATTGCATTCAGAACCGGTAATTCCGTGGCAAATTCCTTTTGGGATTGAGCTACGAATGCCGGGTCATTTTCCAACTCTTCAATTCCTTTGAAATATGATTTTTCCATATTGACTATAAATAATAGCGGGCGGTTATTAAATTTCCAGTTTTAGTAGTGACACTTGGCGCATTCGGTACCGCCGATCTTTTCAACTGTTACTTTATCGATTTTTTTGTTCTTCAAATCTTCATGGAGCTTGGTATAGGTGCTGTAGTAGTTGTTTGAGGCAAATTGCACCTCAGTTTGACGGTGACAATTCACACACCAGCCCATAGACAATGGCGCGAATTGCTTCACTTCGTCCATTTCCTGTACATTACCGTGACAAGTTTGGCAAGCTACTTTACCGGCAACAACGTGTTGGGCATGGTTGAAATACACATGATCAGGAAGATTATGAATACGTACCCATTCCACCGGCTTTGGCTGACGTACATAAGCCATTTGTTTCGGGTCCCAACCAACTGCTTGATAGATTTTAGCAATTTCTTCCGTTCCATAAACCGGTCCTTTCTGAACATTTTTATGGCAATTCATACATGTATTCAATGAAGGAATTCCGGATGTTTTCCATTTGCCGGCCGAAGTATGGCAATACTGACAATCGATTTTGTGAGTACCTGCATGCAGCTTGTGTGAAAAACGAATGGGTTGAGTAGGCTGATAGCCTTGCTGGCGGCCCAATCGGATAGCGTTGTTAGCCAACCAGAATAAACCTGCAACTATTAGAATTAGTGTAACTGCGGCCTTGAACTTCCGGGTTTTCCACCATTTTGGTTTTTCGATGGTTAACCCTTTTGATTCCATTACAACGCGATCCAAACGATTCGTTACTGCAATCAATAAGCCAACCAGAATCACCAATAATAAAGCGAACAGATAAGTTGTAGCGCTGATTCCACCTTCTGCCTCGCCAGCATTTCCTGCTCCGGCAGCAGGCGTAGTTGCTACTACCGGTGCCCCTCCTGCATCCGGATTTTCAACATAAAGAATAATCTTATCGATATCTTCATCTTTAAGAGTAGTAAACACATTCATTGCAGCCGGACGGGAATTGGCCATTGCCACTGCATACGGATCACCACTAGCTACAGCCTCGTTCCAGTTATGAATCCAGGCATGAAGACGCTGATTTCCATTCTTGCCTTTATAATCGCCATCCCAGCGTTTTGTAACGCCCTGTAGTGCAGGACCTGTACCATCGGCCTTTGGATTGTGACAACTGGCGCAGTTGCTTTTGAACAATGCTTTTCCATCGGCCCATTGCGCTTTATCAACTTCTGCAAAAGCAGAAGTATGGAAAACGGTCAGAAACAACAACAGGAAAAAAGAGAGGGAAAGTGGTTTTGAGGGCGTAGGATTACTATTTATTCGTCTCGGCATCGCGTACGTTATTGTCATTGTATTGTCAAAAAAAGACGCGGCAAATATAAACGCCCGAGTGATAAAAAAACAAAAATGTGCAATAAAATTTCCACGAGGCAGTCAGCCCTGATTAGGATAGCTCAAACCTAATAGTATCAAAGGCTCTAGCTAATTTAGAAATATTCTAAAAAGCGCGTGTGGACAAGTTTTAGGGCATTGTAGCGTGTTGGCTACAAAAAAAATATGCCGCTAAAATCCTTTAGTGAAGCCAAATTCAGCAATCAAAGCATTTGGATCAGCAGATTGGATTTGATGATGCCGAAAGTATTCCAGCATTTCAGTATAAAATTGCCGATAACCGGCATAGGTGAGTTCGCTGAAGAAATTGTTATGAAAGTTTATTGCGAAAACGCAATTCTCTAAGTTTTTATCCAACCAATCAAAAATTTCATTCTTAATGATTTTCAACGGTTTACGCGAATTAAACAAAGTGCGGTCCATCAGCATCAATGGCACTTCGATGAAGGAAAATGGTTTTTGTTGTTCCAGATCAAAAGGTGCGAAAGGCAATCCATAGGAATTACGGAAACCATAATCTGATGCAAAACCTAAGGAGGAATCCAGATGTAAACCTGATTCCTGGACGTCCTTCCAGGCTGAAGGAATTGTGCATTTAAGAAAGTGATACCGGTTGCCTATGCAAGAAAGAGGAAACTTTTGAAGTTCTTCTTTAAACTTTTTGTTGCCGATACTTTTGTGTAAACCATTGTAACCACGTTTAGCCTCAACGCTACGAAGTAACTTATTCACGTTAGGGTCCAAAATTTCGTAGTCGGCATTCAGCTGATCTTTCTGAACTAACCAAAAAAAGGTGGAATGAAAGCCCCGGCTGTTTTCCAATTTAAGAATGTCTTCCATGTTCATCCAATCCGGAGTTCCGGCATAATGATTCCAGAGCAATTTTGGAATGCTTAACCATTTTCCACTTTTCAAAGCATAGGCGCCGTCTTCATTTTTCGCCTTATACAAAAAGTCAATGTCATGGCTTAAAAATACGGTTGACTTCCTAACATGATCCTTCAAATACGAGAATGCCGGATACTTGGTACAGAATTGATCAATCAACTGTTGAACAATATTGGTGCGCAGGGTTGCACTCTTAAATTGATAGCTCGCTTCCAAAGGAAAACGACCGTAATGATCGTGATCGGGATAGTTATATTCCTGAAGGCAGTTCGAAAGATAAAAGATAGATGCCAATTCATCCGGCCTTCCTTTCGCATCATAAAAACATATGTCCTCACCAGCAAGTTTTCGGATGGCTGAAAAATCCATTTTATCCAATAGCTGATAGAACGGTAAGCACAGCGGAAATTCCTGATCAATCTGCAAATCGCATTGAAGGGATTCCGTAGCGATAACCTCTACCCTTTTGTTGATGGCAATAAGTTGGAGCGTGTACCAAATTACCTTCTTCTGAGGGATATTTTCAGCGATAAAAATCTGAATGGGCTTCACTGCAACAATTATAAGAAATAGGATTGCCTTCGTACTTTTTTATTTTCACATTACATATGTGTGGAATAGCAGGGCTAATCGATCCCGCCAAATCATCGGAAACAAATCTGGAAGTAGTACGAAGGATGCTTGCGCGTACCCATCACCGTGGGCCCGATGCATCAAACGCACTGGCTTACGGGCCGGTGGTGATTGGTCAAAATCGTTTGAAAATTATTGATCTTAGTGATGCCTCTAATCAACCATTTGAGTATGGATCGTTGAGCCTTGTATTTAATGGAGAAATCTACAACTACATTGAACTTCGGAATGAGTTAGCCGCACAAGGACATGTTTTCCATACCACCGGTGATACTGAAGTAATCTGCGCGGCCTATCTGGAATGGGGTACGTCCTGTGTTTCTCGATTTATTGGAATGTGGGCGTTTGCTTTATGGGATAAAAACAAAAAGCAGTTGTTTTGTTCACGCGATCGTTTTGGCATAAAACCCTTTCTTTATTTCAATATCGGAAATAGGATGTGGTTCGCTTCTGAAATGAAGGCGCTTCGCGGAATTGAAGAGTTTCCAAAGGAACTGAACTTAATGATGGCCGATCGCGGACTTTCTTTTGGCTGGTGTGAATTTCAAGATGAAACTTTCTATAAAAATGTAAAAACGCTTCCTCCTGCACACCATCTGATTTATGCCGATGGAAAACTAAATCTAACTCGTTACTGGGATGTTTCTTCAAACAAGAAAAGCCTCAATCATCTAAGTTGGGGTGAGCGCTGCGAACAATTTCGGGAACTATTTTTTGAATCGATTCGTCTTCATTCCAGAAGCGACGTTGCCAATGGAATTTGTTTAAGCGGCGGTTTAGATAGTTCGGCTATTGCCTCGGCCTTCGGAACCATTTTCCCGGAAACTAAGGTAAAGGCCTTCAACATTTATTTTGAAGGAAAAGGTAAAGTAGATGAACGTCCATTCGTAAAAGAAGTAGTTCAGAAATACCCCACTATCGATCCCTACTATTATCAGCCTACTCATCAGGATGTAGCTGACAACTGGCACCGATTTGCCTATCAATCTGACGTTCCGCTTTGGGGCTCTTCCTATCTTTCAGGATACTTTGTAATGGAGTTAGCGAAGAAAAACGGTGTAACTGTGGTTAACGACGGTCAAGGTGCTGACGAATATCTGGGAGGATATCTACATTCGTTTTATCGTATTATAGGTACTCATTTCCGTCATCTCCAATTTGGAAAAGGATGGCAATTGTTACAGCAAGCAGCACAACGTGAAAACTGGTCTTCCTCTAAGAAACGCGATACTTTACTAAAAAGCGCCATTTCCGCATTAAGTAATGAGGACCGTATCTATAAATTAGAATATTCAAAATATAAAAGCGTTATACCCAGAAGTGTAGCACTTGGTTTAGAAGATCATTTCAACGATAAGTTCGATAACTTTCTCTATCACCTTATCTTTCACGCTACGCTTCAGCCAATACTTTATTTTGAAGATCGGAGGTCGATGCTTTTTTCGCTGGAAAGCCGCGTTCCATTCTTAAATCACAAATTAATTGAATTCGCTTTTTCATTGTCTACGGAAGATCGTATCAGTGCGAAAGGCGAAACCAAGCACATTCTTCGCGAATCTTTACGTGGAATTCTACCGGATGCTATAGCCAACCGCAAAGACAAAAAAGGATTTGTTACACCGGGAGAGATGGAATGGCTGGGTGGACCGCTTCGTTTTTTATTAGAGCAGGACTTCAACAAACTTGACTTTCTAAATGTGGCCAGGGTAAAGCAGCTAGTTGCAAGCTACAAGAAAGGCGATACCAGCCAGGCTGCATTAGTGTGGAGATTAGCTGCATTATTATATTGGTTAGAAAACTGCAATTAATGGCACAGGGAATTACGATTACCGGATTATTGGAAATAGCAGGAAAATCAGTAGCAGTGTACGTTTTCATTCTACTGATGATACGTGTTTTTGGGAAAAAAGAATTAGCTCAGCTTTCTATAATTGATCTGGTGTTTATATTGCTAATAAGCAATTCGGTTCAAAATGCAATGGTTGGCAGTGATAGCACACTGCCTGGAGGATTAACCGCAGCCTTGGCGCTTTTTATTGTAAATTTTCTACTCAAACAATTGAACTACCGTTATCCCTCATTTGGAAAGGCATTGCAAGGCCCGGCTGTGATGTTAATTTACGAAGGAAAAATCATGACTGACAATCTAAAAAAAGTGCAAATGACCATTGAGGAGTTGGAGGCAGCAGCCCGGGAACATGGAGTGGCCCATTTAGATGAAGTAAACCTGGCCGTGATGGAAACCGATGGAAACATCAGCATACTTTCAGAAAATTTCAAAACGAAATCAAGAAAAAAGCGTCGCGCCAATCGCAATATCGCCGTGATGAACTAATCTTGCCAACCGAAAAGTACATACAAATGACAACAGGAAAAACACCAAAGGAATCGACAATTACGATGACCGAGATCGTATTACCAAATGATACGAACGCCTTGCATAACCTCAGAGGAGGTAGAATTTTGCACTGGATGGACATTGCTTCGGCTATTGCAGCCGGCAAGCACTCTAACGCAGTAGTTGTAACGGCTTCGGTGGACAATGTTTCGTTTGAAAATCCGATAAAATTAGGCGATGTGGTAACGATTACGGCAAAAGTAACCCGCGTCTTCAGCACTTCAATGGAAACCCATATTGAAGTTTGGGCTGAAAATTTACCTACACAAACCAAGTATCGTTGCAACGAGGCGTATTATACTTTTGTAGCGCTGGACAGTAATGGCCGGCCCAAAAAGTCGATTCCTTTAATTCCTGAAACAGAAGTTGAAAAGGCGCAATTCGAAGGCGCACAGCGCAGGCGTGAACTGCGTCTTGTTCTTGCCGGAAGGATGAAAACTGAAGATGCCGGTGAACTTCGTGCCTTTTTGGGTGCCGGTAAATAAAAAAGCCCCGAAGGGCTTCTTACTATTTTTGTAAAGTTGCTTTATTGCGATCCCACTTTTCTACTGATCGTTTGCGCTTCTACAACGCCATTAACCAGTGCGAAAACATTAATGGTGTACTCGGAGCCAGAAGTTAATGAGTGTTCGTCAAATACGATCTCATTTCCGGTTCCTGTTGCCAGAATTTTTCCGTATTCATTCTTTACGTCGTAATTAATCAGGCTTTCGTTCACTATAGCCGCATCAGCAGTTTTGCAAGTAAGGTGTAATGTTTTCTGGGGCGTTGGATTACATTCTAAAACAATTACCGAGCTGCTTAGATTATCGGTAATCGCATACGAATTCTGTACGCCTAAAATAGCCATAGCGGCAAAAAACAATCGCGTTAAAGTCATTTTTAAAGTTTGAAGTTTTTACGCGTGTGATGCCAGGAAGTTTCATTTCACTTCAAATCTGCCCACTCAAAAGCTGAATTCCGTAAACTTTTGAGATGACGTTTTGTTATCTTCGCGCCTCATTTTTTTGATATGATCACAGTAAATAATTTATCGCTTCGATATGGAAAACGCGTTTTGTTCGAAGATGTGAACCTAAAGTTCACTTCGGGCAACTGTTATGGTATTATCGGCGCGAATGGCGCCGGAAAGTCAACATTTCTAAAGATTCTTCAAGGAGATATCGATCCAACCACGGGTCAAATCGCTTTTAGCAAAGGAATGCGGGTGGCAGTACTAAAACAAAATCACTTTGAGTATGACGAAATTCCGGTAATGCAAACGGTTTTAATGGGTCATAAAACGCTTTGGGGAATTATGCAAGAGAAGGAAGCGTTGTATGCTAAAGAAGATTTTAGTGATGAGGATGGCAACCGGGCGGGTGAACTTGAAAATGAGTTTAACGAAATGGATGGCTGGAATGCTGAAAGCAATGCAGCGGAACTGCTAAGCAAGTTGGGAATTAAGGAAGAGCTTCATTATAAACTGGTTAAAGAACTTGATGGCAATCAGAAAGTTCGGGTATTGTTAGCGCAAGCTTTATTTGGCAATCCTGATATACTTTTCCTTGACGAACCAACGAATGATTTGGATGTTCAAACCATAAACTGGTTAGAAGATTTTTTGGCCGATTATCAAGGTATTATACTTGTAGTAAGTCACGACCGTCACTTCCTCGATGCCGTTTGTACCCATGTTGTTGATATCGACTTCGGAAAAATGACCATTTATTCGGGCAACTATTCGTTTTGGTATCAATCGTCGCAACTGGCAGCCCGTCAAAAGGCTGATGCGAATAAGAAGGCTGAAGACCGGATCCGGGAACTTCAGGATTTTATAAGGAGGTTTTCAGCTAATGCGTCGAAATCAAGGCAGGCCACCAGCAGAAAGAAAGCGTTGGATAAAATCAATTTGGAGGAGATTAAACCATCTAGCAGAAAGTATCCCGGCATTATTTTCAACAACATGTTGCGCGAAGCCGGCAATGAAATTCTAGAGGTTAAGAATTTGTCGAAATCGGTAAACGGCGAACTGCTTTTCAGCAATGTTTCTTTTCAGTTGAAAAAGGGCGATAAAGTAGCCTTGATTGGAGATAATAGTTTGGCTATTTCTGCATTGCTGAATGTGCTTTCGGGCGCAGATCATGACTTTGGAGGAAGCTTTCAGTGGGGTGTAACCACTTCACAAGCTAGTATTCCAAACGACAATACCCTATTTTTTGAAGGAAAAGATGCCAATCTAATCGACTGGCTTCGTGATTTTTCGCCTGAAGAAAAAGATGAAACTTTCATACGAGGGTTTCTGGGAAAAATGTTGTTCTCCGGCGAAGAGGTGCTAAAAAAATGCAACGTTCTTTCGGGTGGAGAAAAAATGCGCTGTATGTTTTCGAGAATGATGCTGATTAGAGCCAACGTTCTTTTACTGGATGAACCTACTAATCACCTGGATCTGGAGTCGATAACCGCTTTGAACAATGGGTTAAACGATTTTAAAGGAAATGTAATTCTGGCTTCCAGAGACCATGAGTTAATGGAAACCATTTGTAACCGCGTGATAGAAATCACGCCGTATGGAATCATAGATAAAGAGATGACCTTTGATGAATATCTCAACAATGAACGGGTTCGGGAACAGAAAACGGCCTTAGTGGGTTAAATTTCCGCATTTCTTCCTATATCTATGTCTTCTTCGCCTCAATGCGAGGAATAAATTTTAATGCGGGAAGGCTTGATTTTTTAGGTGAGGCATATTCTCAACTAAAAAATCAATTTATGACAACGTTTAAAAACATCGCATTTGTTCTCCTATTATCAGCCAGCATTGGCCCTTTCGTAAGTTCTTGTAATAACAAGCCGAAGGAGGAAGACACCAAGGAAACTGCTGAAGACTTGAATAAGGAAAACATGAAAGGTTCTGATATGGACATGCGTAGGGATGCCGACTTTTTGGTTGAAGTTGCTGAAATTAATTTGAAAGAAATTGAACTAGGTAAATTGGCACAAACCAAGGGCATTACACAGGATGTAAAAGCCTTGGGCAAGATGATGGAGAGCGAGCATACCAAGAATCAGGAAGAACTGAAAACGCTTGCTGGCCAAAAGAATATCACAGTGCCTACTTCACTTACTGAAAAAGGAAAAGAAGCCTATGAGATGTTAAGTAAAAAGGACGGGAAGGACTTTGACAAAGCTTATGCTGAAAAGATGGTAGAAGGCCATGAAAAGGCCATAGAAAAATTTGAAAAAGAGGCCAACGATGCCTCTGATGCAGATATAAAAAACTGGGCCAATAACACCCTGCCTGCCTTAAGAACGCATTTAGAACATTCTAAGGCGTGTAAGGACAAGACCGATAAATTGTAGAATAAGGTTTGGTTAATAATTAAGGGAGCTCAGGCTCCCTTTCTTTTTGCCTTAAGGGAATAATATCCTGAACAGCGTGAACATCTACTGCCTATATAATCGACGAAATTGCAAGGTTTTACATAAATCTTCATGATGTTGAAATTTACTTTGGAATACTTAGAATAGGCGAATACATTTGCGCTGCTCAATAAGTAGTATGGCTAAAGTTACGATAGACGGAGTGACCGTGGAGGTGGAACCTGGAACCACCATCCTGAACGCTGCGCGAAAAATTGGCGGAGATCTGGTACCGCCGGCAATGTGTTATTACAGCAAATTAAAAGGCAGCGGCGGCAAATGCAGGGTTTGTTTGGTAGAAATTTCGAAAGGAAGTGAAGCCAATCCTAATCCGATGCCGAAATTACAGGCAAGCTGCTGTACGCCAATTGCCGATGGCATGGAAGTGAAGAACCTGACTAGTGCTAAGGTACAGGACATGCGAAAAGGCGTAGTGGAATTCCTGTTGATTAACCACCCGCTCGATTGCCCGATCTGTGATCAGGCGGGCGAATGCGATCTTCAAAATTTAGGATACAATTATGGTGTTGAAACCACCCGTTACATAGAAGGCCGCCGCACATTCGATAAAATCGACATTGGAGATAAAATTCAATTGCACATGAACCGGTGCATACTTTGTTACCGGTGCACTTATGTAGCTGATCAACTGACTCCTGAACGGAAACACGGAGTGATGAATCGTGGCGACGCGGCCGAGATTTCAACCTATATTCAAAATGCCGTAACAAACGATATGAGCGGCAACATGATTGATGTTTGTCCGGTTGGCGCTCTTACTGATAAAACATTCCGTTTTATGAGCAGAGTTTGGTTCACTAAGCCTTATGATGCTCACAGAGATTGTCCAAAATGCAGCGGAAAGGTAACGTTGTGGATGTTCGGCAAAGAGATTTATCGCGTAACGGCGCGCAAAGACGTATATCATGAAGTGGAATCAGATGAAAACGGAAAAGTTAACTGGATTTGCAATGATTGTAGATTTGAACATAAAAATGCCACTGATTGGACCATTGAAGGTGTTCGCCAGCATGAAAAGTGGAGTGTGATCAATCAGGGAAAATATATGAAGAATAAAGAACAGGTAGTGATTGAGGGCGATCAAACCCTTCTATTTGGCAGGAAGGAAGATCGGAAAGCGATCAGCATGAACGGCACTCAAACGCGAGAACAAATTTTAAGTAACGGTAAGTAATATAACATGGAGTTATTTTTCATTGAAAAGGGAGCCATTATTCTGGTAGTTTTCGCCATTACAATGCTCATTGCCTTGTATAGCACCTTTGCCGAACGTGTTTTGGCAGGATACTTTCAGGATCGCCTGGGGCCCAACCGCTCGGGACCCGGCGGATTATTGCAACCATTAGCCGACGGTTTGAAGATGTTCACCAAAGAGGATTTTATACCGAATACGCCGAATAAACTTTTGTTCATATTGGGCCCGGGAATTGCGATGACTACGGCGCTTATGACCAGCGTTGTAATCCCATGGGGAAAAAGTATTTCTATAATGGGGCATGAAGTAGTGTTGCAGGCTGCAGACGTAAACATTGCAATTTTGTATGTGTTTGGCGTTATTTCTATTGGCGTTTACGGCATCATGATTGGCGGCTGGGCCTCAAACAATAAGTTTTCGTTACTTGGTGCGGTTCGGGCATCTTCTCAAATGATTTCGTATGAAGTGGCCATGGGGCTTTCAATTATCGCGGTGTTGATGATGACCGGGTCGCTCAGTTTACGAACAATTTCTGAACAACAAGGGGGTTTTGGAGGGGTTAACTGGAATGTTTTTTATCAACCCATCGCCTTTTTGGTATTTCTGATTTGTGCATTTGCTGAAACCAATCGTACTCCATTTGATTTACCGGAATGTGAAAGTGAGTTGGTTGGTGGCTATCACACGGAGTATTCATCGATGAAATTGGGATTTTTCCTGTTTGCTGAATACGTGAACATGTTCATTTCTTGTGCCATCATTGCCACTCTCTTTTTTGGTGGATATAATTATCCCGGGATGCATTGGGTTCACGATGCTGCCGGCGCGAATGTGGCCAATGTTTTAGGGGTACTCGCCTTCTTCGTAAAAATATTTTTTGGAATCTTTTTCTACATGTGGGTTCGATGGACGGTTCCGCGGTTTCGTTACGATCAATTGATGAACTTAGGCTGGAAAATTTTAATTCCGTTGTCGATCGGCAACATCATTCTTACGGGATTAATCATTCTGTGGAGAAAATGATTCGCAACTTCTTGTCTTAAATATATTTTTGTCGGGCTTTATAAATGACAGATTTTTCAACCATATCGTTAAGCGGCCGCAAGGTAGATGTTTCCAGAAAGGAAATGACACTTGCCGAGCAGCTTTATCTTCCCGGAATCATTAAGGGAATGGGAATTACACTGAAGCACTTTTTCAGTAAAAAGGCAACCATCCAATATCCGGATGAAAAGCGAGAATTCAGTCCGGTATATCGCGGCCGCCATATTCTGATGCGCGACGAGAATGGTGCAGAGCGCTGTACGGCGTGTGGCTTATGCGCCTTGGCCTGTCCGGCTGAAGCAATCACGATGACTGCCGCTGAGCGCGTTCCCGGGGAAGAGAAAAAATATCGTGAAGAGAAATACGCCGCCGTTTACGAGATCAACATGCTTCGTTGCATATTCTGCGGTTTGTGCGAAGAAGCCTGCCCGAAAGAAGCTATATTTTTAACTGAAAATATGCCCCCGGCCGATTATATGCGGGAAGGTTTTATTTACGGCAAGGATAAATTAGTAATGAAAGATTCGCAGCAGATTTTATGATGAACATTCATGCCATTTCGTTCTGGGCTCTATCAACCATCGCCTTTATTTGCGCGATCTATACTGTAATCAGCCGCAATCCAATTTTCAGCGCCATATCGCTGTTGGTTTGCTTTGCTTCAGTTGCCGGTCATTACCTGCTTCTGAACGCACAATTCCTGTTCATTGTTCACATTATTGTGTATGCCGGGGCCATCATGGTTCTCTTTTTAACTACGCTGATGTTGATGAATTTAAATGAAGAGTCAGAACGAAATAAACCGGCCATAGCTCAAATTGCAGCATTGATTGGTGCAGGAGTGTTAGGAGTGCTGTTATCAGCTTTGATCTACAAATTTCAACCTCTAATTCCTGCTATGAAGTCGAATGGACCGGTTGGAGACATTGCCAGTTTAGGTACGGTACTTTTGGATGAATATTTTTTTCCTTTTGAGTTTATTTCAGTGTTGCTATTGTCGGCTATGGTTGGTGTAGTGTTGCTGATTAAACGGGAAAGACCTGATGATATTAAATTAAGTGAAGCTGTAAAATGATGTTACTGGATATCTTTCAAAATCATGGAATTAACATTAGCCATTATGTAATGGTTAGCGCTATTCTTTTTACGATTGGCGTTTTCGGTGTACTCTATCG
Source organism: Chitinophagales bacterium (assembly GCA_046329575.1). Taxonomy (GTDB): domain Bacteria; phylum Bacteroidota; class Bacteroidia; order Chitinophagales; family LD1; genus UBA1941. The sequence continues at coordinate 276,680 of JAXLUJ010000004.1, forward strand.
AAGAAATGCCATCACTATCTTCATGTGCATTGAGTTAATGCTGAATGCCGTGAATTTGTTACTAGTTGCATTTTCTACATACCATCACGACAACAGCGGTCAGGTATTTGTTTTTTTTATCATGGCCGTAGCTGCTGCTGAAGTGGCTGTAGGGTTGGCTATTCTGGTTACTATTTTCCGAAACATCCATACGGTGGATATTGATGAATTGAAAAGCCTTAAATGGTAGCCTTTTAAAAATAAGACTGTGATAACACCATTATACATTGCTTTATTTCCCCTGCTTGGTTTTTTGATAAACGCCTTTTTAGGAAAGCGTTTATCTAAAAATGTTTCCGGAGGAATTGGTTCATTCAGTGTTTTGCTATCGTTCCTAATCTCGGCATCTTATTTTTGGGGATTAGCCAGCGGCAATTCCCAGCCATTTGAAACCAAAGTTTTTGATTGGTTCAGTTTCGGTAACTTTCATATTGAGTTTGGATTTTTGATTGATCAGTTAAGCGCCAGTTGGCTGATGATCATCACCGGAATCGGCTTCTTGATACATGTGTACAGCATCGGTTATATGCATGACGATGACGGCTTCCAACGTTTCTTCAGCTATTTGAATCTTTTCATATTCTTCATGCTTTTACTGGTAATGGGGAATAACCTGGTGGTGATGTTCATAGGTTGGGAAGGCGTAGGTTTATGTTCTTATCTGCTCATTGGCTTTTGGTTTAAAAACCAAGAGTATAACAACGCTGCAAAGAAGGCGTTTGTAATGAACCGAATTGGAGATCTCTTCTTTTTAATCGGAATGTTCCTACTGTTATTTTACGCTAAAACGCTGAACTATTCGGGTTTGAGCGCCGCTGCGGGCAGTTTAGATCATCATGTCTTATTTCTGGCCACTTTATTCTTGTTTATTGGCGCTTGTGGCAAATCAGCTCAATTGCCGCTTTATACCTGGCTTCCTGACGCTATGGCCGGTCCAACACCTGTATCGGCCCTGATACATGCCGCTACGATGGTTACAGCGGGAATATTCATGATTTGCCGCACCAATTTCCTTTTTAGTTTGGTTCCTGAAGTGTTGCACATCATTGCAATTGTAGGAGTGGCAACCGCCTTGTTTGCGGCTACTATCGGAGTGCTTCAAAACGATATTAAGAAGGTGCTCGCTTACTCTACTGTTTCCCAGCTTGGTTTAATGTTTACAGCCTTGGGCCTTGGCGCTTATTCAACAGGAGCCTTTCATGTGATTACACATGCGTTTTTTAAGGCTTGTTTATTTTTGGGAAGTGGTTCTGTAATTCATGCGATGCATGGTCAACAGGATATTCGCCGGATGGGTGGATTAAAAAAGTGGATGCCGGTAACATTCATCACTTTTATGCTGGCGAGTTTAGCAATTGCGGGAGTACCGCCTTTTTCAGGCTTTTTTTCGAAAGACGAAATTTTGGAACACGCCTTTGAGCACAACAAAATTATTTGGGCCATGGCATCATTGGCCTCTGTTTTAACGGCCTTTTATATGTTCCGTTTAGTGTTCCTTACATTTTTCCAAAATTTCCGTGGTACACAAGAAGAAGAACACCATTTGCATGAATCGCCTGTTACGATAACTTTTCCGCTGATCGTACTCGCCATCCTTTCTGTTGTTGGAGGTTTTATTGGTTTACCTAAAGCCTTTGGCTTTACCCACTGGTTCGATCAATTCCTGAACCAATCTCCACTTTTTGCAGGAGGAAATGCGGCTTTACCTATTACAGCAACTGAAGAAGGCAACGGCAGTGTATTAATTCCTGTTGCATTGGCAGTTGCCGGTGCTGTTATTGGAATTGGCTATGCCTACTATAAGTACATCATGAACCGGCAATTGCCGGCAGAAGAGGGTCAGTTAAACGGCTTCGCTGCCTTAGTATATGCAAAGTACCGAATTGATGAGTTATATAATGCTGTTATTGTAACACCGTTGATGCGTATTTCAGACTTGGCCTATGATGTTTTGGACCGGGTGGTGGTAGATGGCCTTGTGAACCTCACCGGCAGGATATCTATTCAGGCCGGTAAACAACTACGAGTGATTCAAAGCGGGAATATTGGATTCTATTTGTTGATGATGGTGGTGGGCATTATTGCCGTGTTTAGTTATTTATTAATGCGTTCGTAATTTGTTGAAGAACTAACTTATGTTCTTAGTATTACTATTAGTATTTCCATTGTTGGCGGCTGCAGCCACCTTCGCTTTTGGAGAGCGGGCAAGCAGCCGGGCTGCTTTTGGGTTCAGCGTGATTACGTTGGCCATGACTGTGGCGGCCTATTTTCAGTTACGCCAAGGCCTTACTTTGGCCTACATGCACGAATGGGTAGCTCATCCCAAAATAACATTTAGCATTGCGGCAGATGGTCTGAGCTTTCTGATGATGGCCCTGACTAATTTTCTAGTTCCAATTATTATCCTTTCCACTTTTGACCGCCAACCATCCGGCAGCCGATCGTTTTATGCCCTCATTCTTTTGATGCAATTCGCGTTAAACGGGGTGTTTTTAGCCACCGACGGTTTTCTATTCTATATTTTCTGGGAACTGGCGCTGTTGCCAATCTATTTTATTGCATTGCTGTGGGGCGAAGGCCACGACAAAGATTTCCGAAACACGGCAATATTCAAGTTTTTTGTTTACACAATTGCCGGCTCGCTGTTTATGCTGGTAGCATTCATTTACCTGTATCAGCAATCGGGTAGTTTTCTGATTCAGGATTGGTATGCGTTAAGTTTATCAGGAAAAGAGCAATGCTTAATAGCGCTTGCTATTTTCTTTGCGTTCGCCATCAAAATTCCAATATTTCCATTTCACACCTGGCAGGCCAATGCTTATAAAGAGGCGCCAACGGCGGGAACGATGTTGTTAGCAGGAATCATGCTGAAAATGGGTTTGTATGGTTTACTACGTTGGTTATTGCCGGTGGTTCCGGAAGGCGTTCAGTGCTGGACTCCATTGTTCATTGCGTTAAGCGTTGTTGGTATAATATATGGTTCAGTAATCGCCATTACGCAGCGCGATATGAAGCGGCTACTGGCCTATTCATCGTTTGCACACGTAGGTTTAATTGCTGCCGGAATATTTGCTCTAAATATTGAAGCATTTCAAGGCGCAGTAGTGCAAATGATTGCGCATGGCGTAAACGTTGTGGGTGCCTTTTTTGCCGCAGAAATTATTTGGAGAAGAACAGAAACCCAGATCATTGACGAATTAGGCGGTATCAGGAGTGTTGCACCAAAGTTTGCCACTGCCTTTATGATTGTGATGCTGGCGTCGGTAGCGCTTCCGGTAACCAATGCTTTCATAGGCGAATTTTTGTTGCTGTATGGTGTTTTCCAATACAACACTATTCTTTCGTTAGTAGCGGGGCTTACCATTATTCTCGGAGCCGTTTATATGCTAAGAATGTATCAACGCAGCATGCTGGGGCAGGTACATCCCAGAACATTGGCCTTTGACGACCTCACCATAAGTGAACTTACCGTATTTTCAATACTAACCCTTGCCATCTTTATCTGCGGAATTTATCCTAAACCGATTATGACATTAGCGCAACCGGCGCTGGAATCTATTTTACAAAATGCTTTACCATAAGCTGCATTCATGAAAGCATTGACATATACCTCTTTTCTTGGGCTGATTTGTTTGGTTCTTGAAATTTTCAATTTACGTAAGATCGTAATATCGGTAGTGCTTACGGCGCTTGCTGCGATCTTTTATTTCAACCTTACCGAATGGAATACGAATGCGTCGTATTACCATGATATGTTGCGGGCCGATAACTTCAGTATTGCGTTTAGCGGATTGTTGCTGCTCCTGGGGTTTGCACTGGTAGTTATGAGTGGTAGTTTTTTCAAATCAGAAGAAACCAAGCTTAGTGATTATGTTTCGGTAATTGTATTTACGCTTTGTGGCGCCATTGCGCTTGTTTCTTTTTCAAACATGGCGATGCTTTTTATTGGTTTGGAAGTTCTGTCGATTTCCCTTTACATTTTGGCAGGCAGTAAAAGACGCGATGTGCGTTCAAATGAAGCAGCCATGAAGTACTTTTTGATGGGTTCGTTTGCATCGGGAATTCTGCTTTTTGGTATTGCGCTGATTTATGGCGTAAGCGGTTCCTTCAACCTTTCGGAAATTGCTGCATTTGCTTCACAAAACGAACCCAACAAACTTTTTATTCTGGGCATGATTATGATTTTAATCGCCTTGCTTTTCAAAGTTTCGGCGGTTCCTTTTCATTTTTGGGCGCCTGATGTGTATGAAGGCTCTCCTACCCTGATTACCGCCATGATGGCCACAATGGCCAAAGTAGCTGCGATGGCTGCACTTTACCGCTTATTCGCCGGTTGTTTTGTACAACAGTTCCCGGTGGCCATTTACCTGATCGGATTAGTTGCTGCGCTTACTATGCTGGTTGGCAACCTTTCGGCATTGAATCAGGAATCGTTCAAACGGATGCTGGCATTTTCGGGCATTGCACATGCCGGTTATATGTTGCTTGCTATTCTAACCCTCAACAACAACACGCCTGGATCGCTCTTCTTCTACGCCACTGCGTATGCATTTACGTCAATAGGCGCCTTTGCTGTGGCTATTGTAGTGGCGCGTATTTCGGGTACCGAAAAAATTGAAGGCTTTAACGGGTTTGGAAAGAAATCGCCGTTACTAGCAGCCGTTCTCACCATGTTATTATTTAGCATGGCGGGCATTCCTCCATTTGCGGGATTTTTTGGAAAATACTATGTGTTTACCGATGCCATCCGAAACGGACATTTGCCTTTGGTTTTGCTGGCTGTGATTACTTCTATCATCAGCATCTATTTTTACTTCAAAGTGATTGTGGCCATGTGGGTACGCGAAGGCACTGAACATGTTCCGGCAATCGAATGGACCTATAAAGCCATTGCTATTGCCTCGCTCCTTTTCATTTTAGCGATTGGTATATCGCCATCGCTGCTTACTTCTTTGTTTTAAAATAAGAAAATTAGCGCCCTTCAGGTTATTACCAATTTAAGAACTCATACGAATGCCTAGCATAGCGCCAGGGATTGGAATGGCGCGAACGAAGTGAGCGGTGCGTAGTGAAACGAAGCACCGAAGCGTTAGCGGAGCCATGCAAAGCCCGCAGGCGCCCAAAAAAAAGTACTAATTTTTATCGATCTGTTCCTGAATAGTTGGCTGATCTACTACACCTAGTGAACGCCATACTTCTTTACCCTGTTTGTAGAGAATGAGTAGCGGAATGCTACGGATATGCATTTCATTTGCCAGTTCGGGATTTTCATCTACATCGATAGTCAACAACTCCAATTTTGCCGCATTTGCCTTTTCTGTTTTTTCTACAATAGGTTTTAACATTTTGCATGGACCACACCAAACCGCTTTGAAATCAACTAAAACCAACTTGTCTTTTGTGACATTTTTGAGGTAACTGTCCATAGTAAGACCTGTAGATTTGGTTTGATTGGATTCGATCAACGGCTTTTTGGCATCGCTCCATGCGAGAATTCCGCCATTCATTTCATAAACTTCATGAAATCCCTTTTTGGATATGAGGGCCGCTGCCTTTTGGCTTCGCCCGCCGGAGAGGCAGTACACAAACACCGGTCGTGATTTATCGAGCTTTTCGATTTTATCGATAAAATCATCGGCATTAAAATTAATGTTAGAAGCGTTTTCAAGATGTCTTTCGGCATATTCTTCCGGCGTGCGCACATCAATCAATTGCGCATTTGGCGTAGCCATCAGTTGCTTTTGAAAATCATTAACGTTAAGCGATTTAGATTGCCCGTTAGTGAGTGAATTACAAGCCGCGAGAATTAAGAGCAGCGCCGTTGTGAGGAATCGTTTCATTACTATTAGTTTAAAACATTTTCAAGAACAGGCACACCCGCCTTACGGATGGCTGCGAACCCACCGGCCACATCAATAACTCTATATCCATTTTGTAATAAAATAGACGCCGCTATCATGGACCGATAACCACCAGCGCAATGAATGTGCCATACTTTATTTTGTTCAGGAGTAGATTGCCATTGCCGGATATCATCGAGTGGCAGTAGTTTGGCGTGTGGCAAGTGTCCGCTTTCATATTCGCCGGGGCGGCGCACGTCTAAAACAGGAGTTTCCGGATTTTCCAGCTCTGCCTTGATTTCAGACGGAGTGTAAGAAGGAATTGTTTGAAAGGACAAACCGGCATTCAGCCAGGTTTGAAAACCGCCTTCAAGATAACCGCTCACTTTATCGAACCCAATGCGAGCCATACGCATCACGGTTTCCTGCTCACGGCCGGGTTCTGTAACCAATAAATAGTTTTTTGATATATCCATAACGGCGCCAAGCCAAGGGGCGAATTGTCCGTCGAGCCCAATAAAGGTAGCTCCCGGTACAAAACCCTTGCAAAATTGTGCAGCCGGGCGGGTATCGAGCACTACGGTATTTTCGTTGTGCATTTGCTGCTGAAAGGAAGCAGCAGACAAGGGTTGCAGGCCATTCTGATAAACACTTTCCATTTGGGTGGCGCCAACTTTATTCATAGCCACATTTTGGGGGAAATAGGCAGGAGGTTTGCTGAGCCCGGAAGTAACTAAACTAATAAACTCCTCGCGGTTAGCGGCCTTGAGCGCGTAGTTAACCTGTTTTTGATGCCCCAGCGTATCGAAAGTTTCCTTGCTCATATTTTTGCCGCAGGCGGAACCGGCGCCGTGTGCGGGATAGATGATTACATTATCGGGAAGCGACATGATTTTTTGATGAATGGAATCATAAAGCATTCCAGCCAAATCATTCTGCGTTAGATTTGAACGTACGGCCAGATCGGGACGACCTACATCGCCGATAAACAAGGTGTCGCCAGTAAAAATGCAATACGGCAAATCGTTTTCATCTAATAAAAGAAAACAGGCCGATTCGGGAGTATGACCAGGTGTGAGCAGCACTTTGATCTTAATTTTTCCCAGTGCGAAGGTTTGTTCATTTGCCGCTCTCACCGCTTCAAAACCCGTTTCTGCCGGTTGGCCAAAAACAATTGTTGCCCCGGTTTTTTCGGCTAATTCGCGATGGCCGGAAACGAAATCGGCATGAAAATGCGTTTCAAATATATACCGGATTTGTGCGTTGGCTGCTTTTGCCTTTTCGATATAAACCGCCGGATCACGAAGCGGATCGATGATAGCCACCTCTCCTTCTGATTCAATATAGTAAGCCGCTTCGGCCAGGCAGTTGGTATAAATTTGTTCAACTTTCATAGTTCAAAATTAAGAATTGATCAGCGTTTTCTTACAGCAACAGTCAGCCTACTGATACAAACCAGTCCGCCCCCTTCATTTTCGATTCGGATTTCCCAAACCTGCGTACTTTTGCCCAAATGGATGGGCCGGGCCAAACCGGTTACGAGGCCATTACGGGCTGATTTAATGTGATTCGCATTAATTTCAAGGCCTACAACCATTTCGGTTGCCGGATCGCAACAAAAACTACCGCCTATACTTCCGAGTGTTTCCGCCAGCACGCAAGAGGCGCCGCCGTGCAGGATGCCAAAAGGCTGACGCGTGCGTTCATCAACCGGCATGGTTCCCTTGATGAAATCATCGCCGATTTCAGTAATGATTATTCCAAGATGTGTTCCCATGTGGTTTTCGCCAAAACCATTCAACATTTCCAATGTTGGCCGCACTTTCCAGATCATAGTACAAGTAAAAGATAAAATTGAGAAATTCCGAATGAACATTTCTAATTTTCCGCCATGAAGAAAACCCAGATTTTAGATTGGCCGGCAATACAACAGAAAACTCGAAGGATGGCACATCAAATTGTTGAAGATGATTTTGAGGATAAAGAAATAGTGATCATCGGCATAAAAGAAGGCGGATTTGAATTTGCACGAATGCTGGAAGCGGAGATTCGCGCTATCAGTTCTATTAAAACCAGTTTGATCTCCTTATCACTTTCGAAGAAGGATCCTTCAGGTTCACCCATAGCGCTTGAAACCGGTACACAAACACTTGATCAAAAAACGGTTTTACTGGTAGATGATGTGGCCAATACCGGCCGAACCATGTACTATGCGTTGAAACCAATTATGGAATTTTCCCCTTGCAAGGTCCAGATCGCAGTATTGGTTGACCGGCAACATAAGTTGTTTCCCATTGCTTCTGATTTTGTAGGCCTGTCGCTATCTACTACGCTTCAGGAGCACATCACCGTAGTACTGGATGGAACTTCTCCTGCACATGCCTATTTACATTGATCAGCGTTTAATAAAGCGCTGCACGTAACTATTTCCATTGGCTTTTACTTCAATCAGGTACGCGCCGGTGCTGAGTTGATCTAGTTCGAACTGATGCTCTAAAAGTCCAGATTGTTCTTTAATTTTCCAGAAATGAGCAGTTCGGCCATTTAAGTCTTTAACTGTAATTGATACTTCCGATGGCTGAAACAGATAATACTGCAAATGCAGTGTATTTTCGGCAGGATTCGGGAAACAGGAAACCACCACCAGCTCCTTAGGCAATTCTTTAACACCCACAGTTGTATTAATCCTGGGTGCAAACGGTGCGTTATTTACAACCGGAGAGGTGGGCTGGGATGCCCGAGTAAGCCAGGGCTCGTTGTTGCGGCAAAACCATGAGCCGGCCACAGTTGCGGTGTAATTCTTGTTGGAAACTGTGCTCATGCTGTACCAATCGCCCTGAGTGCGTTGTTTATTGATATCCAGCAACACGTATCCCTTCTTCTCTAATTCTGCAAAACGAACGTGGGGATTGAATTGCACTATAGTTGGGAAAAGACTGTTATTGGCATTGGTTAATCCGGGCGAAGTAACGCTGGTGGTTACAAACTCAACTGCAGCGCTGTTATTGTGCGTTACTGAATCGTAAAGCAGGCGATCAATAGGTACATCGTTTCCCCAAGAGGTGTGAATATCGCCGGTTAGGAACACCACATTTTTCACATCATTATTTTTAATGTAATTCAGCACTTTTTTGCGTTCCTCAGGATAGCCATCCCACTGATCAAGGTTTAGCGGGTTGCCCAGAAAATATAGCGGAGCAATCATTACCTGATTCCCGATGATCTTCCATTTGGCCATTGATGATGATAACTGACCTTTGAACCATTCCAATTGATGCGCCCCCATAATGGTGCGATTGGTATCGGCCAGCACCGGATCGGATGCAGAATCTGCCTGATGTTCGCGGCCCTCCAGGCGAGTGTCCAGCATTATCAGATCAGCAAGATCGCCATAATGCAAAGTGCGGTGAATCGTATCGCCGGCATGATATTCGCGAATCGGTATCCATTCAAAATAAGCTTGCTCAGCATACGATTTCCGGTTAACCCAAAGCCCTTCCACACCCTCAGTGTGATTTTGGGCGCCATCTTTATAGGAATCATTGGCCGACTCGTGATCATCCCAAACGCAAATGAACGGATATTGTTGATGTACAAATCGAAGATCGGGATCCAATTTATATTGGGAATGACGCATACGGTAATCGGCTAACGTCAGAATTTCGTTTGCAGGTTCGTGGCGGCGTAAGCTATCACCGGCATAACCATAACCTTTAGCCTGATACTCATAAATATAATCACCTAAATGGAGAACGGCAGCGATGTCGTTCCTTTTTGAAATGTGATTGTACACATTAAAATACCCGGCCTGATAGTTGGAACAAGAAACTACTGCCAAACGCAACGAATCATTATCGCCGGTTGGGGCGGTGCGCGTTCTACCAACAGGTGAAACGCTTCCACCTGTTATGAACTGATAATAATACCAGTTACCCGGCAACAAACCGCTTACGTCCACTTTAACCGTGTAGTCTTTTGAGGTATCAGTACTGGTACTTCCTGAGGCTACAACATTACTCATGGCCGTATCAGTAGCCATTTTCCAATCTACGATTACAGAAGGATCGGTAGTGGTAACGCGGGTCCAAATAATCACCCGATCAGGCAGCGGATCGCCTGAAGCCACTCCATGATAAAAGGGAGCATAGGCAGGATCTAGTACGGCCCGGTCAGCGCCTTGATGAGACTGTGAAAATGAAAGGGAGCTTAATAATACGGCAATGCCAAGTAAGATTTGCTTCATTCAACTAGTTTTGGTTAAATATAAAAAAGCTATCTACAAAAACTGCTGTTGAGCTATTTCAAGATATAGCGAATTCCGAAAAATCCTTTTATACCTTGATTGGGTGCATAGATATAACTGGCATTGAAACGAAAATGGCGCGGATCGCTATCCAAATCGTTCACAAAAGAGTTGAATGGATCATTAGGGCGTAGAATGGTTTGTTTCGGCTTAACATTTAGCAGGTTATTGATACCTGCAAAAATTTCTAAACCAAATTTAAACCTCTTTGAAAGCTGAAGATTCATAATGCAAAACCATGGTGAATAAGATGGTCGCAAATCGTTTACAACGGTTACCATCCTCATGGGTGAATTAATAACCCCATTCCAATCAACACTTAGATTTGTCCTTTTCCAGGTGTATGAAACGGTATAAGTAGCATTAAATACAGGCGAGTTCAGTGCATCTTCCCATTCTGATTGGTTATTGTCAGTCTGCCGTTCCTTATTCTGCAGAATCGTAGCAGCTGCATATAATTTCAAAGGAAATTGAAATTGAAGGTCGGCCGATAAATTAATGCCGTAATTTAACCCAAGAGTTCCATCGTTGCGATAAACCACAGCATCGGGAGCAGAGGTATAATCAGCTTCAATTTTATTTACCACAACCGTTACAAATGGTTTGACGTCGATAATTGCCGTAATCGATTTTTGAATTCTTGCCTGATAGGCCATAGTGCTGCCATAGGCCAATTCTGTTTTCAGATCAGTGCCGGCAATGATGCGCTTTCCGCTCACAAAAGCCAGCCGATCGTCCATAAAAATATTGGGAATCCTAAAACCGCTTCCTAATCCGATTCTAAAGAAGTGCATTCGGTTGGATGAGGAAAATTTATAGTCGATCCTTGGAATGATAGCATTCCCTTTGTACAAGGAATTATATTCATAGCGCAAACCAGCAAGTAATTCGTTCTGATTATCAAAAACGATCATATCCTGAATAAAAAGCGCCGGCATATGATTCATTATTGGCCGCGATCGTTGCCATCCAATTCCGGTATCTGAAGTGGCAGGAAGATTGTCGTCGTACCATTTGTATTTATAAACAGCACCTACCAACAAATCACTTTTCCCGGCTATTTTGTTGTTCCACGAAAGTTGAATGCGCGCATTTCTTTCTTCATTATTAAAAGGCACTAATCCATAAAAGGCTTTCTGCGTATGATTAGTAAAGGCCAGTTGTAGTAAAAGATTGTCAATTTTTACCGGTAGCAGAAAATTGCCAAAAACCTCAAAACGGTTCGTGCGAATGTGTTCACCGTAAATGTAGTCAGTACCCTCATATTTTGGCTTGAAATCGAGTTCGCCTCCCAGCCGATCTTCGTGTAAAAAACGGGCGTAGACTGATGATCGCTTTTGGAATTTATTTAAGAAGGTCCATTTACTAAACAACGAGAATCGATTGATCTTAGGAATATCCATAAATCCATCATGATCGTTATCCCAACTATTATTTTGATTAAAAGAAGATGCGCTGAACAAACCGGAAGCCTTTTTTTCCTGGACGCGAAAAGATAGTTCGGCATTATTTTCTAAATAGGAAGTGATCTTTTCTTCTAACGAAAAACGGGCAACCCTTTCGGGGTTCTTTGTAATTACATTGATAACCCCGGCCATGGCATCACTTCCATAAATCGTACTAGCCGGGCCCTTTATCACTTCTATGCGGTCAATTATAGAAATAGGAATTCCCGACAATCCGTAAAAGCTCGCATTACCTCCTGAAATGGGGTTATTATCGATCAGGATTAAGGTGTAATGCCCTTCCATACCGTTCATTTCAATATCTGAAGAACCGTCGATGGCACCATCAATGTTGGGTTGAATGCCGCTGATTAACTGAACAGCATCGTGAAGGTTATTGATATTATTACGAGAGAAATAGTCGCTACGGAAAACCTCCACCGGAATGGCGAACTCATCTTTTCGCATTTCCTTCAGCGATCCGGTGTAAACGAATTCATGTAATTGCACTGAATCCATTTTCTGTGCAAAAATAAAAGTGCAGTACACGGAAACGACTGGAACGACCAAAGCTTTCTTACAAAACCTCCAACAACCCATTGCCGCCCGAAGGTAAAACACTTCCGGTTTTCATAACAGTTTAAATTTTGCATCGAATCGCTACATTCACCGCGTGCAAAAAATAGTTAGCCTTATCACAATTTTGGTTTTGCATTCCTTCTGCATTTCTGCTGCAGATCGAAGCGATTCCTTAGATGTTGTGCATACTAAACTGGCGTTAGACTTTAGCGATTTTAACCAACAAATTCTTCATGCATGGGCTGATATTACCGTTCAGGCCAAGGTTAATGGAATTTCTCATTTACGGTTGGATCTGCTGAAACTTCAGGTAGATTCTGTAAAACAAAGTAGTGCTCTAAGTTTTCATTATAACGACACTAGTTTAATTATCGACCTGCCAACTGCATTAAATGCGGGTAATCAAACCACCATAAGCATTTATTATCACGGCCATCCATTGCAAGAAAGTGGCGATTTCGGCGGATTCTATTGGACTCCTGCTTACGCTTTTAATATCGGAGTCAGTTTTTTGGCTGATCCGCATAATTACGGCAGGGTTTGGTTTCCGTGTTTCGACAATTTTATTGACCGATGTACCTTTCAGTTCGAGGTTACCACCGACACCACGCGCACAGCCTTTTGCAATGGACGGCTTGATAGCGTTACTAACGGGAATGGGAAACGTACCTGGCATTGGCGAATGAATGATCCCATCCCCTCCTATCTGGCCTCTGTTGCAGTAAGCGATTATTGCAGCTTAAACGATACGATTCATGCCCAAAATGGAATTGTTCCGGTGCTGCTCGCAGCCCGTGCCGCCGACACGTCTAATTTGAAAGGTTCCTTTGTTAACCTGAAAAAGGCATTTCATTTATTCGAAGAAAAGTTTGGCCCTTACGTATTTAACAGGGTTGGATATTGCGTGGTTCCCTTTAATGCCGGCGCTATGGAACATGCCACAAACATCTCTTACATGCAAGGGGTGGTAGATGGTTCCACCACCTACGAAAATTTGATGGCCCATGAACTTTCGCATCATTGGTTTGGCGATATGGCTACATGCGCCTCTGCCGGTGAAATGTGGTTGAACGAAGGATGGGCCAGATATTGTGAAAACATATTTTACGAAGCAATTGGCGGCCGAAAGAGATATCTTCAGGAAGTACGCTCCTTACATGAAACAGTTATACATTTAGCCCATGTAGAAGACAACCTGTATTACGCTGTGTCGGGAGTTCCCACCCAACTTACTTATAGCACCAAAACTGTTTACGAAAAGGGCGCAGATCGTGTTCACACCTTGCGATCTTACTTAGGTGATTCCGTATTTTTCCACTGCGTAACTGCTTATTTACAGCAATACAAGTTTATAGAGGTAAACAGCCTGAATCTTCGCGACTTTTTAGTGAATTGCTCTGGGAACAATGCTATCAACAACTTCTTTGCCGATTGGATTTTCGATGGCGGTTTTCCTGATTTTTCTATCGAAGACAAATCCATTTCTGAAAATAATGGTCAGTTTATAGTTACCCTCAACATCTGGCAACGCCTGCAACATGCGCATCATTATTTTCAGAATGTGCCTTTGGAAATTTCCTTCTTCGATAGTTTAGGAAATCGCGAAATCAGAAATGTGGAAGTTTCAGGAAGTTGCACCCAAGTGAAATTGAGTATCGGATTTTGGCCGCAATATATTGCGCTCGACTTCGATGAAAAACTGAGTGATGCTGTTACCAGCGAGTGGAAGAAAATCAAGGCCACCTCAGGTGCAATTGATTTTGGCACCGCCCATTTTTTGTTGTATCCACAACAAGGTTCTGATTCCAGCCTCATCAGAGTAGAACATCATTGGGTGGCGCCTGATGCTTCCGGAAATATATTTCCCGGATTGCATCTGTCTGACTACCGGTACTGGGACGTGGATGGCATTTGGGCTGATGACTTCAGGGCGAATGCGATCTTTAATTATAATGGAACTACTTCGAATAATGGCTACCTGGACAATTCCTTAATAACGAATACAGAAGATAGCCTGGTGATGCTGTATCGCCCCGATGCTCAAAGCAATTGGAATTTTGCTGACTCAGTGATTTGGTCGAGAGGTAATGTACACGACAAGGCCGGTTACGCCCGGGTATATCACTTGCAAAAAGGACAATACGCTTTTGGAATTTATGATGCCTCTAAAGCAGATAGTAGCCTCGCACCAAGAGCTTGTTTTCCTTTAGCTATAAACAAGCAGTCGGTTCAAACTGTAAAACTTTATCCAAATCCGGTGCGCAATGCTGAACTTTTTATGGACTGGGAAATTCCGTCCACTTTTAATAAATGTTTTGTGATGGACCTACTTGGGAATGTGGTATTACAACAGTCCATTCCTTCTGATACCTGTAATTTCATGATTCAACTGAATGGACTTCCTACCGGAAATTATGTGGTAGGCCTGAATGGCCGTTTTGCGAAATATCATTCTATCATCAGTTATCAACCTTAAAGAAATACAACCTCATTTTTTATATGAAAAACATAACAGTTATTGGCGCAGGAACCATGGGCAACGGAATTGCTCATGTATTTGCGATGAACGGATTCTCTACCATTCTTGTTGATGTAAAACAAGAAGCCTTAGAAAAGGCTGTTGCTACTATTACAAAGAATTTAGACCGAATGGTGGTGAAAGGTGCAATTGATGAACAAAAGAAAAAAGATACCCTATTAAACCTTACTACATCCACTGATCTATCCATAGCTTGTAGTACCGCAGATGTGGTGGTAGAAGCGGCCACTGAAAATGTGGAACTCAAACTCAAAATCTTCAAACAACTTGATGAAAACTGCCGTCCGGAAACTATTCTGGCTACAAATACCAGTTCTATTTCCATCACTCAGATTGGTGCGGTAACCAAACGTCCGGATAAGGTAATTGGAATGCACTTCATGAATCCGGTTCCGGTAATGAAATTGGTAGAAATCATTCGAGGCTATGCTACGTCTGACGATACCACTGAATTGATCATGAATATGTCGGAACAATTAGGAAAAACACCGGTAGAAGTAAATGATTATCCGGGTTTCGTAGCCAACCGGATTTTGATGCCTATGATTAATGAAGCGATTTATTCGCTTTATGAAGGTGTTGCCGGTGTGAAAGAAATAGATACAGTAATGAAATTAGGAATGGCGCATCCCATGGGCCCTTTGCAACTTGCCGATTTTATTGGGTTAGATGTTTGTTTGGCAATTTTACGGGTACTTTATGATGGATTTGGAAATCAGAAGTACGCTCCTTGTCCACTTTTAGTAAATATGGTTACTGCCGGCTATCTTGGCGTAAAAAGCGGAGAAGGCTTTTATAAATATGAAAAGGACTCAAAAGAATTGAAGGTTTCACCAATAATTCTGAATCGTTTTGGATAAACCACGCATTCTTGCCGTAATTCCTTCACGATTTGGTTCTACCCGGTTCCCTGGAAAGCCATTGACTGTAATTGCCGGAAAAACAATGATCCGCAGAGTTTTTGAGCAAACCTGTTTGGCGAAAAAAATAGCCGATGTGATTGTAGCAACTGATGATGACAGAATACGGAATGAAGTTCTTTCCTTTGGTGGCAAGGTGGTGATGACTTCAACAACTCACTTGAACGGAACCGAACGTTGCGCTGAGGTTGCAGAACAGTTGGGGCAAGATTTCGACATTATCCTCAATGTACAAGGAGACGAGCCTTTTATTCAGCCCGAACAAATCGACTTACTGGCCGGTATTTTTGAAAATGCTGAAGTTCAGATTGGAACCTTGGCCAAACCATGTTCTGATTTGCTTTTACTTCAGCAGCCTTCAATAGTGAAAGTTACCCTTAACAGGGAAATGCAGGCGTTGTACTTCAGCCGTAGCCTTATCCCCTATGTTCGGGATGAAGCCCCCACCTCTTTCTATAAACACATTGGGCTTTACGGTTATAAAAGGGACACACTCCTCAGCATAGTAAAATTACCCCCAAGTCCATTAGAACGCTCTGAAAACCTGGAACAATTGCGATGGTTGGAAAATGGTTATCGAATAGCAGTGGCTATAACCGAATCAGAGAGTATTTCTATTGATACACCCGAAGACTTGAAACGTATTCCTGAAAATTTCAGATAAGAAATGGTTTACTCCTATATCTGCCCGCTAATGTTTAATTTGCCGATCGCATGAGCTATAAAATATTTAGTCCTCAGGAGTATCCGTTACCTCCGGTTATTGAAGATATTTCGCAATGGCCAATCGCTAAACTCACAGCCGATAAGGAAAACTTTTTGAGCGATGTGCAGGCGGCAGTACTGGAGAAAATTCTTCATCGGTATCCAACTACCGAATTACTAAAGGAGGAACTTTCAAAATTACTGTATCAGGAGCGGATTCGCCTCACGCAAACACCTTGGAAGGCCGATCCTAAAGACGAACGTCCCTTCTGGAATGGCATTAAAAGCAAAATCGTACAATTAGACGCAGCGCCCTCGGAAGAAGAGAAACGAAAACAGGAAGAAGCCATCATGGCATCAGTTCTGGAACGTTACAGCCGTGAAATACTCGGAACTTTCGACACCAAAATGTTCGGAATAGCACGTGGCATTTTACCTGTTTTCTTCGGTAGAATATTGAATGCCGCGCCTGGAAAATGGTTCAAAACAATTTCAGCAAATGCGAAGACCATTCACGAAAAGATACCCATAACAGGAGATGTAGAAAAAATCAGAAACCTTGCCAAGAAAGGAACGATTGTGGTGGTGCCTACACATTTTAGCAATATGGACTCCATCATGGTGGGTTGGGTACTTAATGAGGTGGGCCTTCCGGCTTTTACTTATGGAGCCGGATTGAATTTATTTTCAATCAAATTGCTTTCCTATTTCATGAACAATTTGGGCGCCTATAAAGTAGATCGTCGTAAGAAGAATGGCATCTATTTGGAAACCCTTAAGACGTACAGCCGCGAGGCGATTCGGCGAGGCGCACACTCCATTTTTTTCCCGGGTGGAACCCGTTCCCGATCGGGGAAACTGGAAACTAAACTCAAACTTGGATTACTGGGAACGGCCATTGAAGCGCAGAAACTTCATTTCAAAAATTATACTGACGAAACCGTTCCACGAATTTATGTGGTGCCGCTCATCATCAACTATCATTTTGTTCTTGAAGCGGAATCGCTTATCAACGATTATTTAAAGGAAACCGGAAAAGAAAAATTCATTCGGGAGAACGACAACTATTCCACTAGTTATAGAATGGCAAGATTCATACTGAAATTCCTTTCAGCGTCTTCCTCTCTTGCCATTTCTTTCGGAAATCCGATGGATATAATTGGGAATGAAGTGGACGAAGATGGGAACAGCAGGAATCATCTTGGGCAACATATTAATGTAAGGAATTACTTTCTGACCAATGGAAAACTAACCGACGATCAACAGCGGGAAGAAGAATACACCAAAATGTTGGGCGATAAAATTGTGGAACAATACTATAGATTTAATGTGGCGTTGACCTCGCATCTGGTGTGTTTCTGCGCGTTTGAACTACTACGCAAAAAGTACCATGTGGATGTTTTTACATTGGTTCGAACACCTTTGGAAGATGTGCGCCTGAATGCGCAGGACCTCATGGATGCGGTTGATCGAGTAAAGGAACAATTAAAAATATTGAACAAGAACAATGAAATTCTGATTTCTCCTGAAGTTCGTTTTTCAACAGATAAGGTAATTGAACATGGTCTGCGGAATATCAATATGTACCACGCCAATTCTCCGTTAGAGAAAGGTGCCGATGGCGATTACTATTCTGAAGACCTGAAGTTGTTGTACTATTACCATAACCGATTAGACGGTTATCATTTGAAAATATAATGTAGCTATTTGAGCAAAGTAACTGTGCCTGTAAAACACTTTTGATCGGGAACTCCGGCCACACCAATACAGATGTAATAAAAAAGTACCTCCTGCTCCTGTTGTTTTCTGTTAATGCGGCCATCCCATCCCTCATGTACACTATGCGTTTCAAATACCAATTCGCCCCATCGGTTATAGATACGCATGAGAAATGGATCGATATCGCATAGAGGAATGATATTGAAGGTGTCGTTCAGCCCGTCGCCATTGGCCGTAAGCGCATTGGGTAACGCAAATTTTTCCAGACACTCTGTTCCGCAATTCCTCAATTTCAGCATCACATCTTGGGCTATCCGGCACCTCCCGTTATCGGCAACTACAGTGAACGTATCAGGCTCATAAAAAACATGCGATGAAACGTGACCGGTATCAATCAAGCCGGGCCATATAAAATGAACAGAAGAATTTGTGGCATCAACCGATACAGTAACCACAGCACTATCGTGAGCAAAAACACAGATCGCATCTTTGTTGCTATTCACTGTAAAACCTGAAGGCAATTTTTCTTCCGCAATAAAAACGGAATCGCGAAAGCTTCCACAAAAGTTAGACACTTCAGCCCAATACATACCTGCGGTATTCACCACTATCGAATCAGCGGTTTGTCCTGTTGACCAATTCGATTGCTGAGGCGATCTCACTATAATGGTATGTGCAGAGCAATAGAAGGAATCCGGACCGATAGAAAATGGCATAGGCGTTTGCTGATAGTTTATATGAATGGAATCAACCACCACACAGCCATTTCGTCTTACCGTAACAAAAACCGGGTTTAGAGGTTGCTGTGATATATGAATGCTGGAATCAACGCTACCAGTGCTCCAAATAAATGTAGCGCTATCTACGGGCACGCTTAAATCAATGGTAGCCTGATTACAAAGTACGGTGTCGTTCCCAAGGTCGAAGGCAGGAAAATAGTGCAACGTTAATGCAACACTATCCCTAACAGAATTACAAGCACCCGCAACTTCGGCCCAATAAACGCCGGCGCCGGTAGCAACAATCTGACTGCCTATTGCACCTGTAGACCAATGTGCAGTGGAATAAGGCGTTGTTAATATTCGTGCAAAATTACCGCACAAAATCGTGTCATTACCCAAACTAAATTTGATGCTGTCTTCTACCACTATCAATTGCTCTGCACTGTCTACACAATTTTGAAGAAATGCTTTTAGTTTTATGAGGTAGGTTCCCGGCTGAGTGTAAATTACACTCGTATCCTTTTGAGTTCCCAAATTCAATCCATTCGCCAACCAAATATAATTGGTGGCATTGGTAGATTGATTGATTAAGTGAACAGAGTTTCCTTTGCAAATCGGGTTTGGTAATGCATTGAATGCCGCATGTACGCCGCAGGAGGTGGCGCATGTATCCCGAACATTTACCGAAAAACTTCGGCTGATGCCGCAACTGTCATACACAATCATGGTGTACAAACCGGGCACAATTCCAGGATAAATACCGCTGTTGGTATTGATGGTAACAGGCGGTTGACCCTGAATTTCTAAGGTGTACGGAACACTGCCACCAAAAATCTGAAAGGGAATATTAGCCGCGTTTTGTCCGCAAACCTTTACTTCAGTTGCCTTTAGATACGGAATCGTGGAATTTGTAGCGTATGTAATAACCGTGTCAATCGGGCAAATACTATCAAAACCTGCCGGAAGGAGTCCAAAATTGGACGGCGATTTATAGAACATTCGCGCTACTACTTCTCCTGTATCAGATAGTGGAAATACACCGCTGGCATTGCCTGCTATAACCATCCCATTTTTCACTAATTCATAGCGGTAACCAAAACTACTGGTACAGCCTCCCTGATTGATGGTAGAAGCATACAAAACTGCCTGGCCCAAACAATTTACAGTAGTTGTAACATTGAGTTTTGGCGTGATTATAGGCGGTAACGTTAGAGGGAATGAACATCCGCTATCTGAAACATATGTATAAATTCCCGGAGGAATATCATTGTACAGGATGAGATTACTATCCGGAAATTCAGGATAAACGATGCCTGAATTGCTATGCAAACTCCAACTTTCACTGAATTTTGTACCACCCTGAAAAATGTCATAAACGTTGGCACAGGTCGCATTGTGCGTGGGTACATAGCAAAAACCTACTGGCTTGGGTAGTACTATTTGAGTAGTGTCGTTCGGACATCCTGAAGAATCAGGGTGAAGGATTACGGTGTAAACACCGTTGGGTAAATTTGCAAAATATCCGATGGTATCCCGCTGCAATAAAACATGGTTACTGTTATAAAGTTCCCAGTGAACAAACGGAACGCTATCGGGCTGGGTAACCGCCTGATAATCATTACAAGATTGGGCATTCACTAAAGCTGTAATATAGGGAGAATGTAACGTAACGCTATCCCAATAGTCAACACCGTAATCATTAGTATAGTGAAGCAGTTGCGGTACTTCCGGCGGAATATGATAGAACATATCGGCAGGTAATTGGGAAGGCGAACTGATAACTACTGATTGTAAAGGAGTGCAGGTGGTACAAGTAACCGTTAGGGGCAACTGCCATTCCGGCGTTAAGTTTTCCATTGAAATGATACTATCGAAGTGGCAGAAATGACTACCTCCGCCTGATCCGGTACCGGTACCGGTAATTATTATGGGAGGTCCACCACCAGTACCGAACACCTGCCTATTGTTGCAGGATGCCTGATAATTAAAAGTATGGCCACAAGAATCACTTATGGTAAAAGTATAGATACCACCTGAAAGGCTATCTATTGATAAAACCTGATTATGGGTAGTAAGGTTGTGCCCCATTCCTATAACAGAATATGGTGGTACACCCCCATAAAAGAAAAAATTGATGGTGGCAAATCCGCATTTGGAAATTACATATAATCCAAAGTCGTTGCAGCCGTCAATATTCTTCGAATTTAAATTGCAGGCGTCGGTTACTGTAACAGTATCCATATTGCAACTTCTCGGATAAACAAATACGCCATTATTATTACTCAGATGGGTTACGCCATTGGTAAAGCTGTAGTTGTAAGGAGGAACGCCGGAGTTGCCGGTGGCAATGAGTGTATCAGGACCACTCCCCGGACCTTTATGACACGATAAACTAACTGATGGTGCAACCGGAGCAATCGTAATTTTCAATGTCGTAAAAATGTTTCCGCATGCATCGCGCATGCGCAGCCAAAAATCACCTCCACAAACATTACAGAAATCAGGTGAGCTTTGATAAGCGCTAAATCCTGTAGATTGACTAACCGACGAAATAGCATATTGGTAAGGAGGTAAACCTTGAGTTCCTTGCGCGGAAAGGCAGTTGCCACTGTAAGTGTAATTCAGAATAGGAAACTGATAGGAGCCCGAAACCGTTGCGGTGGTCTGAGCTACTCCTCCATTCGCATCAGTTACCTGAACTGTATACGTACCCGCAGGAATTGCTTGAAATAAGCTTACCCCGGTAATCAGTTGGATCGGATAAGTAATGCTGGGATAAGCAGGTCCATTGGTAATACTAAAGGTATACGGTGGAGTGCCTCCATTTCCTGCAACCTGAATGGTGCCGTCATTAAAACAAATACTAGCCGTAGTGTTGGTAACGGAAATTGAGGGCTGTGCAATTGCCGCAATAGCGAATAGCAACAATACGATTGTAAATGAACGTTTCATAAGTGGTTAACTAAGTTCCTAAAGTTTTGGGAAACTGAAAAATAGGCAATTGGTAGCATCTTTCTTGCATTTCAATTTGACCGTAAAAATAACGCCTTCACAAAAAGGGTTTTCACTACTTTCGCGCTCCATGTCAAACAAAATACACTGCCTGATTATTGGTTCCGGCCCGGCCGGATATACTGCTGCCATTTATGCTGCCCGTGCCGGGCTAAAGCCGGTGATGTACACCGGATTGCAACAGGGTGGCCAGTTAATGAATACTACTGATGTAGAAAATTATCCGGGCTACCCTAACGGAATCATGGGTCCGGAAATGATGGAAGATTTTAAGAAGCAAGCCGAACGTTTTGGAACCGACATCCGATTTGGCATGGCTACCAAAGTTGATTTTAGTGACTCTAAAAACCTGAAGGTGTGGATTGATGACACTAATGAGATTTATGCAGATAGCGTAATACTGGCTACCGGAGCTGAAGCCAAATGGTTAGGCCTGGCAAGCGAACAACGCCTAAATGGCTCGGGAGTGAGCGCCTGCGCGGTATGCGATGGTTTTTTTTACAAAAATCAGGAAGTGGCACTAGTTGGGGCCGGTGATACGGCCTGTGAGGAAGCCATATACCTTTCAAAAATCTGCAGTACGGTACACATGATTGTTCGGCGCGACGTGATGAGGGCGTCTATCATTATGCAACAGCGCGTAAAGCAAACTCCGAATATCAAAATCTATTGGAACAGCCAAACCGACGAAGTTCTTGGAGAAACCGGTGTAGAAGGAGTACGTATTCACAACACTTCTACCAACGAAAAAGTAGAAATTCCGATCAAAGGATTTTTTGTGGCTATTGGTCATAAACCTAATAGTGAACCGTTTAAGGACTATTTAGATTTAGACGAGGCCGGCTATGTGAAAACCATTCCGGGCACGGCTAAAACAAAGGTTCCCGGCGTGTTCGCCTGCGGCGATCTGCAAGACAATGTCTATCGGCAGGCTATTACTGCCGCCGGAACCGGCTGCATGGCAGCTCTAGAGGCCGAGCGTTATCTTTCGGCCTTATAGAACGCCTTCTAAAGTCTTTAAAATTTTCTTTGGATTTTCCCAAAATGTGATTACATTTGCAGTCCGTTTTCCGAAAGGGCTTCCACAACGGACATTTATTCATAAGTAATAACCAATAAAAAAGTAACAATGGCTGATTTGAAAAATCTTGCTGAAACGCTTGTAAACCTCACTGTAAAGGATGTAAACGAGCTGGCTAATATTCTGAAAAACGACTATGGTATCGAACCAGCTGCTGCTGCAGTTGCCGTTGCCGCAGGTCCTGCAGGTGGAGGTGCTGCTGCTGCTGCCGAAAAAACTGAATTCGACGTTATTCTGAAAAGCGCAGGTGCTCAGAAATTGAACGTTGTTAAAGTGGTAAAAGATCTGACTGGTCTGGGCTTGAAAGAAGCGAAAGACCTGGTTGATGGCGCTCCAAAACCAGTTAAAGAAAAAGCAGACAAAGCTACTGCTGAAGATTTGAAAAAGAAATTGGAAGAAGCAGGAGCTGAAGTTGAAATTAAGTAATCTACTTACAGCGAACTAAGTTTTAAGGCATGTTGGGCAAAAAACCCGGCGTGCCTTAAACTGTTTTTTAAAGGTGCTACTTTTAAAAACAGTTAAACGGAATGGCTTAGACTCGTAAAACCCTCACTCCTAATACATTCCGGGCTCGTGAGAACTTTATCGAACAATATAAATACACTTCTCCATGGCGGAAAGCAAGCAACATCCTAAACGTTTGAGCTTCGGCAAAATAAATCTGGCAGATGAATCTCCCGATCTTCTCGACATCCAGTTAGCCACTTATAAAGAGTTTTTACAACTTGAAACCACAGCGGAAAATCGTCCTAAGGAAGGCCTTTATCAGGTTTTCATGGAAAACTTCCCTATCAGCGATACCCGCAATATTTTTGTCCTTGAATTTATTGATTACTTCGTTGATCCTCCCCGCTATACTATTGACGAATGTATTGAACGCGGCCTAACCTACTGCGTTCCTCTGAAAGCAAAGTTGAAGCTTTCCTGTAATGATCCGGAACACATTGATTTTAAAACAATTGTGCAGGATGTGTTTCTAGGAAATATTCCATATATGACCCCGAAGGGCACTTTTATCATCAATGGCGCAGAACGCGTGGTGGTAAGTCAATTGCACCGTAGCCCGGGCGTGTTCTTTGGTCAAAGCTATCACCCGAACGGTACAAAAATCTATAGCGCACGGGTAATTCCTTTCAAAGGCGCGTGGATGGAATTCGCTACCGACATCAATAACGTGATGTACGCCTATATCGACCGGAAGAAAAAGTTCCCGGTTACGATGTTGCTGCGTGCCGTTGGATATGATTCAGATAAAGATATTTTGAAATTGTTTGAATTGGCCGATGAAATCACTGTTTCCAAAAAGGAACTTCAAAAAGCCATTGGACGCAAACTTGCGGCGAGGGTGCTTCGGACCTGGATGGAGGATTTTGTTGACGAAGATACCGGTGAAGTAGTTTCAATCGAACGGAATGAAGTATTGCTGGAACGCGATACCATCATAACCGAAGATAACATCGATCTGATTGCCGGTTCAGGTACCAAAGCGGTTTTCGTTCATAAGGAAAAACAAGATCAGGATTACTCTATCATTTTTAATACCCTTCAAAAAGATACTTCCAACTCAGAAGTAGAAGCTTTAAATCATATCTATAAGCAACTTCGCGGTAGCGAACCGCCTGATGAAGAAACCGCTCGCGGCATCATCGAAAAGCTTTTCTTCTCTGATAAGCGTTATGATTTAGGTGAAGTTGGACGTTATAAAGTGAACAAAAAGTTAGGGTTAGACCCTAAGACCGATACCAAAGTTTTAACTAAGCAGGATATTATCCTCATTGTTAAATATCTGGTGGCGTTAAGCAATCAACGTGCTGAGATCGATGATATTGACCACCTCAGCAACCGCCGTGTGCGCACCGTTGGCGAGCAACTTTCGGCACAATTCGGAGTTGGTCTGGCCCGTATGGCCCGCACCATTCGCGAACGTATGAACGTTCGCGATAATGAAGTGTTTACTCCGGTTGACCTCATTAACGCGCGTACCTTATCATCAGTAATCAACTCGTTCTTCGGAACTTCCCAACTGTCGCAATTCCTCGACCAAACCAATCCTTTGGCCGAAATCACTAACAAACGCCGTGTATCGGCATTGGGTCCGGGTGGTTTGAGCAGGGAACGCGCTGGTTTTGAGGTTCGTGACGTGCACTACAGTCACTATGGTCGTTTGTGCACTATCGAAACACCGGAAGGACCAAACATCGGTTTGATCTCCACTTTATGCGTTCATGCGCAAGTGAATGACATGGGCTTTATTGAAACCCCTTACCGCAAGGTTAAAGAAGGTAAAGTGGATGTAAAAGGAAGACCAGTGTTTCTTTCAGCCGAAGAAGAAGACGATGCTAAAATCGCTCAGGCTAAGGTAGAACTGGATACTAAAACAGGAACTTTCCTTACAGAAAAGATAAAAAGCCGTTTCCAGGGCGACTTCCCGATTTTAGAACCGAAGGAAGTAAACTATATGGACGTGGCGCCCAATCAAATTGTGGGCGTATCGGCTTCTTTGATTCCATTCCTGGAACACGATGATGCCAACCGCGCCCTCATGGGTTCGAACATGCAACGTCAGGCCGTTCCGCTTTTGCGCCCTCAGGCGCCAATTGTGGGTACCGGTTTGGAAGCCAAAGTAGCTCAGGATTCCCGCAACCTCATTAATGCTACCGGCAATGGTGTGGTGGAATATGTAGATGCCAACGAAATTCACGTTCGTTACGAACGTACCGAAGAAGCACGTTTGGTAAGTTTCAAGGACGATTTGGTAGTTTATAAACTTCAGAAGTTCTTGAAAACCAATCAAAGTACATGCATTAACTTAAAGCCAATAGTTAAGAAGGGGCAAAAGGTTTCCAAAGGCCAAATTCTTTGTGAAGGTTTTAGCACTCAGGGCGGTGAATTAGCTTTAGGTTCCAACCTTAAGGTGGCGTTCATGCCTTGGAAAGGATACAATTTCGAGGATGCCATCGTAATTAACGAACGTATTGTTCGTGATGATGTGTTCACTTCTATCCAAATTGAAGAATTTGAATTGGAAGTACGTGATACTAAACTGGGTGAAGAAGAGTTAACCCAGGATATTCCAAACGTATCGGAAGAGGCTACAAAGGACCTTGATGAGAATGGTATCATCCGTTTAGGTGCAAAGGTTAAAGAAGGTGATATTCTGATCGGTAAGATCACTCCAAAAGGTGAAACCGATCCTACTCCGGAAGAAAAATTGTTGCGCGCTATCTTCGGCGATAAGGCAGGCGATGTTAAAGATGCTTCTTTGAAAGTTCCACCTTCCATTGAAGGTACAGTAATCAGCAAAAAACTTTTCGGCCGTGCTAAAAAGGACAAAACCTCTAAAGCTAAAGAGAAGGTAGCATTAGAAAACCTCGATAAAGTTTTTGAAAAGAAACTTGCCGAAATTAAAGGTGTATTGATCGATAAGTTAATGACCGTGCTGGCCGGAAAATCAGCCGCAGGTGTTTATTCGATGTACAAAGAAGAATGGTTGGCAAAAGGAACCAAGTTCACGGCCAAAGCCATTCAAGACCTTGACTTTGCTAATGTTGACCCAAGTGGCTGGACGAAAGATGACGATACGAATGAAGTAATCAAGTCTATTCTTCACAACTATGGTTTGCGGGTAAACGAAGAAACCGGAAAATATAAACGCGAGAAGTTTAACATCAGCATAGGCGATGAACTGCCTAGCGGTGTGTTGAAACTGGCAAAAGTTTACATTGCTAAGAAGCGTAAATTGAAAGTGGGCGATAAAATGGCCGGACGCCACGGAAACAAAGGTATTGTAGCCAAAATCGTACGGGCTGAAGACATGCCATTCATGCAAGATGGAACTCCGGTTGATATTGTGCTCAATCCACTTGGTGTACCATCGCGTATGAACCTGGGTCAGATTTACGAAACCGTTTTAGGATGGGCCGGTCAAAAGTTAGGAATGACCTTTGGCACCCCAATCTTCGATGGTGCTACATTAGGTGAAATTTCTGAGTGGGTTGAAAAGGCAGGATTACCAGAATTCGGATCCACCTATTTATACGATGGCGAAACCGGTGAGCGTTTTGACCAGCAGACTACGGTTGGCGTGATTTACATGCTGAAACTGAGCCACATGGTTGACGATAAGATGCACGCCCGTTCTATTGGACCTTACTCTCTAATCACTCAGCAGCCATTGGGCGGTAAAGCACAATTCGGTGGTCAGCGTTTTGGTGAGATGGAGGTTTGGGCCCTTGAAGCTTACGGCGCGTCTAACATTCTTCAGGAATTACTTACTGTTAAGTCGGATGATATCAATGGCCGTGCGAAAGCTTACGAAGCAATCGTTAAGGGTGATAACATACCGGAACCGGGAATTCCGGAATCGTTCAATGTGTTGATGCATGAACTACGCGGTCTTGCTTTAGATCTCAAATTCGAATAAGCAGTATCGTAAACAATATAGAAGGCCATCTGAAAAGATGGCCTTTTTTTTTCTTCCTATTTTGAAATGCCATCCAATTCATTCGTGTAGTTTCATTCTTCATGTTCCCATAAAATAAAATGAGTATCACCGTCGTTTTATAATCATGCCTATTCCGGCCTGCTGCAGCGGCACTAGTGTTTTCAGTTTTCAAATTAATTAACCGTAAAAACTCTTGCTATGGCTTCAATTCGTCATGCTGCTGCACTACTATGCCTGTTTCTTTCGTCCTGTAAGTCAAATAATGATGATAAGGGTGAAATAAAACCTTTGCCTTCAGAACGCTTTACTGCGCAATCTACGCTTCCATCCCACTTCAATGCGCGCGATGTTTCCAATAAACCAACTATTGTACTGAGTAAAATATTGAAGGTAAATGGTGCAACTCCTGTGGCTGATCAAAGTCAGGATTGTGCTGCCTCGCTGCAGCAGAACTATCCACCTTCGGTTTTCTGCATTTATTCGAACCGGGATACTGTAATTGCCGCGGCTCAGGGAACACGGCTTCATTTTAAGGCAAATTCCTTTGTTTCGGAAAAATCGGGAGCCGCTATTGATGGACCGGTAACGATAGAAGTAAAAGAATACTACCGGATGCCGGATATACTTTTGGCGGGATTAGCTACGCAAAGCGGCGATGCGCTTTTGGAAAGCGGAGGAATGCTTCATATTACGGCTTCCAGTAAAGGGGAAACATGCAACTTAAAAACAGGGGCCGATTACGCCATCATTATGCCGGCAAAAGACAAAAAGAATGACATGAAAATGTTTTATGGCGTGCCGGTAAATGCAGAACAACTGGATTGGCAACTTCCCGAAGAACGGATCATTTATAAAACAAGAACTTATGAAGGGGTTTATGCCACCTATTTCGACATCATTCGAAAGAGACTAATCTATCCCGACTCCGCAAAACAGCAGAACATTCAGGGCACAACGGAAATTGGTTTTCATGTATGTCCTGATGGCATTTTTGAAAATCCCGTGGTTGTGGCCAGTTCCGGAAACCGTTTGCTGGATGAGGCTGCGATGACTGCGGTTTCAGCATCACGAATTTCCCGACGTTCGAAAGGCATAAACAAGCCAGTAAATTTCGTAATGCCAATCGATTTTGGTGGAAAAATGTCGGTTTTTACTAAGGGTAAGCGCACTGAAATTTATTATGCAGTTTCAAAGGAAACTATTTATCACAGCGGTACCGCGGATGAAGTAACACGATATCTTTTCTCAGCCTCCAAACTTGGGTGGATTAATTGCGATAGGTTCTATGAAAGTAAGGAACCCAAAGTAGTTTGTATGATTAAAGAGCAGGAAGCAGATCTTCCATTTACAGAAGTAAAGCTGGTGTTTAAAAATATGAAGTCTGTTTTAAATGGCACCAGAACTTCAAAAGGTTTTCATTTTACAAATGTTCCTCAAAAGGAACCTGTGACCATAGTTGGCATTCGTTATGATCACAAAAAATTGTTTCTCGCCATGAAAGACACCGTCACTTCAAGTGTACCGATCACCGCGCTCAGTTATCAGCCGGTTACCACCGAAGAGCTAAAAGAACGACTGGAGAAATTGTAACCTCCCTGTTTTTTGAAACCAACAACCTCTCTTACCAAAGGGAGGTTGTTCATTTTAGCGAATTGCAGGAACGAATTTTTAGTTGACTTGAAAAAACCGTATGTCAGATAACAAAGAAAACAAAGGTCAACAAGATCGGATTCGTGTGGATGCCACCGACCCAAATGAAGTGGAGTTCCTTCACCGTCAATATCCTCATAAATCGCATCAGCAAATTAAAGAAGCCATACGGCGCTTTGGTCCGCTACGCGCAGCCATTGTGAAGGCGTTGGAAGGAAAGTAGGATGGCGGAAATTCGTATTGGTTGCTCGGGCTATTATTACCCTGCCTGGAAAGGAACCTTCTATCCTTCGGTGTTGCAGCCGAATGAATGGCTTTCTTTTTACAGCACCCAGTTTAATGCCGTGGAACTCAACGGAACGTTTTACCGGCAACCACGGCTTGCTGACCTTATCCGCAGCAGAACCGCAACCGCTCCCAACTTCCAATTTTCTGTAAAAATGAGTCGCTACCTCACCCACATTTTGAGGATGCATCAGGCGAAGGAAAAAGTTTTGGAGTTCCAGGACCTCATCCGTTCCGGACTGCATGAAAAATTGACCCATTTTTTATTTCAGTTCCCTGCTTCTTTTCGTTACAGTGAGGATCGTTTAGATGATCTTCTGAATGCTCTTCCGCATCATCCCGAAAACGTAATCGAGTTCCGGCACCAAAGCTGGTGGAATACCAACGTTTTCGAAGCATTCAAAAATGCTGAGCTTACGTTCTGCAATATGGAT
The DNA here is from genome assembly GCA_046329575.1 of Chitinophagales bacterium. Taxonomy (GTDB): domain Bacteria; phylum Bacteroidota; class Bacteroidia; order Chitinophagales; family LD1; genus UBA1941. Next base: position 306,397 of record JAXLUJ010000004.1, read on the forward strand.
TATCCCGGTTTAGAGGTTTCCTTTCAACAAACCAACAACGAATTCTACCTTAGGCTTCACGGAAATCCAATTCTATTCCGCTCGCCGTATTCTTCAGAAAAACTACAGTATTTTGCCTCCAAGCTACCTGCAGTGTGCAAAAAATATCACCTTTTCTTTAATAATACTGATAATCAGATGGCATTTGACAATGCCCGCGAAATGATGGAATTGACCGGCATGTAATTCTAATGGATTTGTGCTTTCTCCTCTCCTTTTTTTCGCACATTCGCAACAGTGAAAATCTCAGCTTCCGTTTATAGTAAGAACAGTAGTAATTTAGCCGAGACCATTGCTTTGCTAGATGACCATGGCGTAGAGTTGCTGCATCTGGATTGTAAAGACAATCCTCAGGTTTTTATTGATGCTCAATACATCAAAACACTAACCAAAACCAATCTTGACGTCCATCTGATTACTAGTAATCCGGAGCAGTATTTCAACGTTATAAAAACCCTGCAGCCGGCACAGATCTGCTTTCAATGGGAACCATTATTACGCTATCCCCAACTTCCCGAGCTAAAGGGTACACGAAAAGGAATAGCTTTAAAAACAGAAACCAGCCTGGATGTTCTGGAACAGGCCGCAGGTTGGGATTACGTCATGCTCATGAGTACGGTTCCCGGAGAAAGTGGAGGACGATTTCAAAAAGAAACGTTTTCAAGGATTCATGAAGTGCATCGTCGTTTTCCGAGTTTAAAAATACAGGTGGATGGCGGGGTGAATGAGGAGGTGGCGTTTATTTTGAGATTGCTCAATATTGAATCATTTGTTTCAGGTTCCTACCTCATGAATCATGAGCATTTTGGCCATGGGCTTTTAAGTTTTTATAGAATACCAAAAACCGAAATTTCATTTTGCGTTTCAGATTTTATGCTCCCGCTCACCGATTTACCGATAGTTTCGCCTGATGATGATTTCAAGGTAGTTCTTGAAGTAGTGGAACAATACCGTCAAGGCTATGCCATGGTGGTGAAAAATGACCAGCTTTATGGAGTAATCAGCAATGCCGATATCAGGCGCGGCGTGTTACGCCACTATGACCGTTTCCAAAACATAAAGGCTTCTGACGTTATGAACAGAAACCCTGTAACGGTAAAAAGCGATGCCTCGGTAACTGAGATGTTACAAACTATACAAGAACATAAATTTGTTATTTTATTTCTACCTGTGGTTGACAGGAACAACAATTTAAAGGGTAGTATCCTATTGAACCATCTCACTCACAACTAATTTCAAACATTTCAATTTACCGAAAACATGATCATACATTTACCGCAAAACACCTCTGCCCAGCAGGCTGCAATTTATGCTGAACAATTTGAAGCCATTCATTTTGAAGAAAACGGCACGCATGTTTTGGTAACTTCCTCCAAAATCAAAACATTACCGGAGGTGCTTGGTAAAATTGGCGCTGAGGGTTTTGCAACGGATTCAGATATTCAATTAGCGTCAAAAAAGTATCGCCAAGGTGTGCGCGAAATCGCAATGGGCGAGGTTGTTATCGGCGGAAGTTCAGGTAATACAGTTATGATTACGGGACCTTGTTCCGTAGAATCAGAAGAGCAGTTAGAAGCCTGCGCCAAACTGTGTGTGTTGTTAGGTGTAAGAGTGTTGCGTGCCGGGGCATTCAAACCAAGAACAAGTCCTTACACCTTCCAGGGAATGGGATTGGAAGGTTTGAAACTATTGGCGAAAATGCGGGAACAATATGGTTTGCAAATCATCACTGAAGTTCGCGATAGTACGCATGTAGATGCCGTTATCGAGTACGCTGATATTATTCAAATTGGCGCCAAGGCGATGTATGATCAGGGCATTTTAAGGCGTTGTGGCAAATCGGGTAAACCGGTGCTACTGAAGCGCGGATTTGGAAGTACGTTGCAGGAATTTGTTCAGGCCGCCGAATTTATGCTAAGCGCCGGCAATCAACAGATCATGCTTTGCGAACGAGGCATTCGAACATTCGAGACTAAGACCAGATTTACCCTCGACCTTTGCGGTGTGGCCTGGTTGAAGGAGCACACGAATCTTCCGGTGATTCTTGACCCTAGCCATGCCATCGGCTACCGATATGGAGTGCCTGACCTTTCGCGTGCTTGCGTGGCTATGGGCGTAGATGGCCTTTTGATTGAAACGCATCCCAATCCGGCAGTTGCCAAATCAGATGCCGATCAGCAACTGAACTTCGAACAATTTACATCGCTTTATAAGTCGTTACAACCTATAGCCGCCGCTGTACATCGCACCATGGTTTGATTACCCGCGGTGATGATAGGGTTCACCACGGATGATGGTGCAAGCGCGGTAAAGTTGCTCTAAAAATAAGGCCCGAACGATTTGATGGGAGAAGGTCATTTTTGATAAAGAAAGTTGTATATCTGATTTCTGCTTCACCACATCGCTGAAACCAAACGCCCCGCCAATAACGAATACTATTCGCTTTTTGGATTGATTCGCCCAATTTGTAATGGCATCGGCAAATTCCGTGCTGCTCCACTGCTTCCCACGTTCATCCAGCAATACGATGTAATCGCCAGGTTTGAACCGCTTCAGCATTTGATCGCCTTCTGCTGATTTCATTTTATCGCGATCCTGAGTTTTTCCGGGATTGCTGTCTATGATTTCTAATTCGAAAGGATAGTAATGCGGAATTCTTTTGGCGAAATCCAGGACAATTGCATTCACAGCAGGATCAGCAGTTTTTCCGGTTATGAGCAGATGGAGTTGCATTGGACGAATTAAATGAAATTGGCAAAGTATTTTATCTGAACCAATGTTGCTCCATGGGGCCCGGAGTTTATTTTAGATATATGAAAAAGGAGCGCAAATGGTAGCAGGCAGATTAATTATTTAGGATGAGGACCTCTCGTTTCTACTGATTCGGTAAATCCATAACGATTTATTAAATTAGAAATTGAATGCATATAAAACCTCCTATTATGAAACACATTATAATGCTCTGTTTGTTATGTTATTCCAGCTTAGGTTTCGCCCAAAAGCACCACATCAAACCATTTCCTTATCCAAAAACGGATTTAAGTTCCCGAGCGAATCCCAAACACCTGATTGCGAGTTCTGATTATAATTTTGATGGTTCGGCATATCAAATAGCCGATACGATTTTATATGGCTATGGAACAGGAAACCGCATGTACGATACCGTAACCACTTTTGATTTGACGGGAGGAAGCATGGTTCCAATGGCACGCAATGTTTACCGTTTCAGTTCAGGATTGCAAGTGATTTTTCAGGCAGAACAGGAATGGACTGGTAGCGCATGGCGAACCACTTATGATGAAACCAGCGATTATAACGATACGCTAAAAACGTTTTCTCTTTCAAGAACCTGGAATGGCGCCATCAATGGTCTTCAAAACTTACGTCAGGAAGTTTATCGTTATAATGCTTCCAATCAGTTAACATCATCTACGTTCTCGAGTTGGGATTCGGCAAGTGCGATGTGGCAAATTTACGAACTGGATTCACAGGAATTCACGGGCGGAAAATTAAGTTTGAAAAGATCGTGGATTGGCAACTCACATGGCGGCATTCAAAATAAATTTCGGGCAACTTATGCTTATCCGGCTTCCCATGTAACTGTTTTATGGGAAGATTGGGATTCGGTACACGGAAATTGGTTTAATGTAGATCGTTTTGATGATCAGTACACCGGAAGTGATCTCACTCATTCTTTGGTGGAATACTATGATACGGCAGCTTCCGTTTGGAAAAATAATACGCAAACCGATTTCCAATACACTTCCGGGAAACTGACTTTAAAAACCGGACAAACGTGGAATGCAGGGTCGTCGATATGGGAGAACTATTCCAAAAGTTCGTATCAATATTCCGGGAATAATCTTGTTCAAACCACTGAAGAACTATGGAACGCCGGGCAGTGGATGAAATCAGGGAGATATACCAATATTTACAATCTTCATAATGATGTAATCGCCTATATTTCGGAAGACGGCAACGATCAAAACAATAGCTGGTTCTTTACTTATATGGATACCCTGTTTTTTGATGCCGACTTTAATTTAACTGCTGATATCCCACGCCGATTTGATACGGTAAGCCATTTATGGAAACCAGATTTATACGCCAATGCGGCGTATTATTACTACAAAGAATACGATCCTAATGGGATCAGCAATATTCCTACGTCCGGAATGACACTCTTCCCGATACCGACGGCGAATCAACTGCACCTTAGTTATGAGTCGCCATCCAGTGGCGTGGTGCAATTAGCTATAGCCGATGCGCAGGGCGCTGTAGTTTACAGCCAGGAATTTTACGAAACGCCTGGCCAGAATCAAATGACTTTGTGGTTTGAAGATTTAGCAGCAGGTTATTATACGGTTCAACTAATAAGGAAAGGTGAGAAGACATACTGTGGCCGCTGGCTCAAGCGTTAAGCAGTTTCACAATATCCGCTTCCATTTCTTCGGGCTTAGTGGTTGGCGCATAGCGCTGCACCGGTTTACCGTTACGGTCGATCAAAAATTTGGTGAAGTTCCATTTGATACCGGAAGTGAACCAACCGCCTAATTTACTTTTAAGAAATTTGAAAATTGGATGTGTATTGCTGCCGTTCACATCAATTTTAGAGAACATCTGAAAGGTAACTCCATAGTTAAGTACGCAACCCTCGGCTATAGATTTTTCATCGCCGGGTTCTTGATTAGCGAACTGATTGCAAGGAAAACCCAGAATAATAAGGCCACGGTCTTTGTACTTCTGATACAAGTTTTCTAGGCCTTCAAATTGTGGGGTAAGGCCGCATTTACTGGCGGTATTCACCACAATCACTACTTTCCCCCTGTAGCTTTCCATTGAAATTTCTTTGCCTTGTAAACTTTTAGCAGAAAGCTGATAGAAGTTAGCGCTCATATTGTTTTGATGTTTATTGGTAAAATAAAGAATGGCGAATAAACAACAAATCATTAAGCCGACTGCATACAATTTCTTCATTGGTATATGGATGTTCACGTTATTAAAGTGCTATAGATTCAAGGCCCTTACATTTTAAATATGAAAATAGTTAAATGTAGCTACAGCCAGGCGTTGCGGTAGCGGGCGGCAAGGCCACGCCGAAGGCGTGGGTGCGGAACGAAGTGGGGCACGGGAGGCGAAGCCGTACCCTGAAAGCACGCGACCCCAAAGCCAACCGGTTGCTCCATTCCGGCAACCGGTTGGCTTTGGGGTACCGCCATAATAATTGACCATAATCATTCCGGACGGTAACAATTGTTGCCGAATCACGGCTGCTACCCTGATATTTTCGTTCTTAAATTTTTTTAAAACATGAAGTACATCATCATTGGGGCTGTGGCCGGTGGCGCCAGCGCTGCCGCGCGATTGAGGCGATTGGATGAAGCAGCAGCCATCGTATTATTTGAAAAAGGAGCGTATATATCGTATGCCAACTGCGGCCTACCCTACTACATTGGAGAGGTGATTGAGAAACGTGAGAAACTGTTTGTGCAAACAGCAGCCAGTTTCAACCAACGATTCCGAATAGACGTACGAATCAAAACTGAAATTCTTTCCATTGATCCGAAACTTAAAAAGGTAACTGCATTGCGCCTGGATACCGGTGAAAAGTATGAAGAACATTACGATAAACTGATTTTATCGCCCGGAGCGGAGCCTATTCGGCCACCGCTTCCCGGCATATCGCTACCCGGAATTTTCACCCTGCGCAACGTAGCCGATACCGACCTGATCAAAGCTTATGTTGATCGATTCAGAAATGGTAAGGCGGTGGTAGTAGGCGCCGGTTTCATTGGGCTGGAAATGGCTGAAAACCTACATGCTTTGGGTATGGATGTTACCATCATCGAAATGGGAAATCAGATATTGGCGCCACTGGATACAGCAATGGCGAGGATGGTAGAAAATCATGTAATTGCCAAAGGCGTTCATTTAAAATTGGAACAGGCCGTGAGTGGATTTAGTGAGGCCAACGGAGCCATTTCGGTGATGCTTCAGAGTGGAGAAACGCTTCCGGCAGATGTTGTGATGCTATCGATTGGTGTTCGGGCAGATACGCGATTAGCCGCCGCAGCCGGATTGCGAATTGGCGAAGCAAAAGGCATTTGGGTAAACGAATATCTCCAAACTTCCGATGCCTCGATTTATGCAGTTGGAGATGCGATTGAATTTCCCAATCCGATTACCGGTAAATCGATGAACACGTATTTAGCCGGGCCTGCCAACAAGCAGGGCCGCATTTGCGCCAACAACGTGGTTTTGGGAAATCAATTCAAATACGAGGGCGCCATCAATACTGCCATAGTTAAGGTTTTTGATCTTACCGTAGGAAGCGCGGGCATGGCCTCAAAACACCTGAAGGCGGCCGGAATGGCCCATCAGGTTTCCATAACCCACAGCGGCTCACATGCCGGTTATTATCCCGGTGCGCAGCAAATGAGCATTCAACTGGCGTTTTCCCCATCGGGTAGCATGTTGGGAGCGCAGGTAGTAGGATATGAAGGCGCCGACAAGCGTTTAGACGTGCTTTCGGGCATCATTCAAAACAAAGGAAATATCAGCGACCTTACTGATTTTGAACACGCCTACGCCCCACCCTATTCCTCGGCCAAAGATCCTGTGAATATAGCCGGCTTTGTGGCTGAAAACATACTTACCGAAAGAGTAAGGACCGTTCAATGGGATGAAATCGCAGCAACAGACTTTTTTATTTTGGATGTGCGAACAGCAGCAGAATTTGCCAAAGGTGCACTTCCCCATGCTGTAAACATTCCGGTTGATACGTTGCGCGGCAGATTGTCTGAAATTCCAAATGACCGCAAAATCTTAGTGTACTGTCAGGTGGGGTTACGGGGTTATTTGGCTTACCGGATTCTGGCACAATGCGGATATAACCAACTCTACAATTTATCGGGAGGTTATACTACGTGGAGCGCGGCGGTGCGATAAACCATTGGGAAACCACACTGGCCACGGCCTCTAACAACGCATTGGCTGCCTTTTTCCGGACCGTTAACGGACTTCCATAAAAACGAAATCTTGAATTGACCACTTGTTTGCCAAAACAAACGGAGATGAATATGGTACCCACAGGTTTTTCGGCGCTTTCGCTTGCGCCCGGAGCGGCCAATCCGGTAATCGCAGCATACACATCGGCCTTGATACATTTTTTTAGATTTTTAGCCAGGCGTTCGGTAACCTCAATCGATTCACAGGTAAAGGTTTGAACCATTTTCTTTGGTACTTTCAACAAACCACACTTTACATTTTCGTGATAACAGACAATAGCGCCCATTAAAACTTCCGAAGTTCCTATTGTTCCGGCAAGATCATGTGCCGCCAAACCGGAAGTAACACTTTCGGCTAATGCGAGGGTTAGTTTATAGTGCTTCAGAACGCTAATACATTTTTGCGCTGCAGTAGGCATAAGCTTTTCGGTAAAAACCATAAAATAAAATGCCAACGTCAGTAACTCGCCGTTGGCCAATCACAGGAATTTGTGAAGTTTACCCCCGAAAATGGAAACGGAATCGAATTACAGACCACTTTTCCGACAGCTCCGCTGCTGTGTATTGCTGCCTACTTATAACAATGCAGGTACAATTGCTGCTGTGCTTCAGGATGTACTACGTTACACCTCAGAGGTTTGTGTGGTAAATGATGGAAGTACCGATAATACGGCGGCCATTCTGTCGCAATTTCCTCAAATCAAGTTGCACAGCTATGCTCAAAACCGAGGAAAAGGCTGGGCTTTGCGGCAGGGATTTGAATTTGCCCGGCAGCAAGGATATGATTTCGCGATTACAATAGACTCTGACGGTCAGCATTTTGCCGACGATCTTCCCACCTTCCTAAAAGCTTTACAAACCGATAAGCACGCTATTTTCATTGGTGCGCGAAATATGGACCAATCGGCCGTGCCCGGAAAGAGCAGTTTTGGCAATAAATTCTCCAATTTCTGGTTCCGGCTGGAAACCGGCATTGATATGCCGGATACCCAAAGCGGTTACCGGCTTTACCCGCTTCGCGATTTACAGGGCACTCATTTTCTAACTGTAAAGTATGAATTTGAGATCGAAGTATTAGTTCGCGCCGCATGGAAGAATATCGGAATAAAATCGGTACCGGTGAAAGTGTATTACCCTCCTGCCGAAGAGCGTGTTTCCCATTTTCGTCCGTTTCGCGATTTTTCACGCATTAGTGTTTTAAACACAGTACTTGTTCTTATCACCTTCTTGTACATCAAACCGCGTAATTTTTTCCGCTACTTTCAAAAAAAAAGTCTGCGTGAAATCCTGAACGAGCACCTGATCCGTTCCCACGAACCGCCATTGGTAAAAGCACTTTCGGTTGCTACCGGTGTTTTTTTTGGAATTGCGCCCTTTTGGGGTCTGCAAATGGTGTTGGTTTATGCCATTACTGCCTTATTTCGTTTGAACAAGGCATTGGCGCTAATCTGTTCGAATATCAGCATTCCACCAATGATTCCTTTCATTTTATATGGAAGTTATGTTACCGGAGGACTTTGGCTTCACGGTGCCAGCAATGACGAGGTTCTTGGCCGCTTTTATTTTCTGGAAGTGATTCACGACTGGATGCAGCACGCTATTGAAAGAATGCAGATCAACGATCAGGAACTATCGGCCAGAATTGTGAAGAATTTGTGGCAATACATATTGGGAAGCTTAACATTAGCAGGCTTTTCAGCCCTAATATCGGGTGTTGTCACCTATATTTTTGTAAAAAGAAGAAAGTCGGTGTACGCCGAAAAACTATCCTCATGAAATCGCTGCTGCAGTCGCTTTATCTGTATTTTGAAAAGCGGAGACCCTTTTTCTTTTTTCTAACTGCTGTTCTTGCTGCCGCATTGGTGTTAATTGCAACGAGAGTTCACATTGAAGAAGATGTTACGAAGTTGTTGCCTAACGGTAAGGAGATTGCCCGTACCAACGAATTATTAAGGAACGCTCATTTTGCCGATCGGATAATTGTAAGAATACAATGGAATGACAGCGCAATTAATCAGGAAATGCTGATAGCTGCTGCCGATTTTGTTGACAGCGCGCTAACTCAGGCAAAGGGCGAAAAAGGTGGGTTAGTGAAGTCGGTAAAAAGCCAGATTGACGATCAATCGGTATTAGACATTTACGATGTTATTCATCAGAACTTACCGTTGTTTTTAGAGGAAAAAGATTATTCATCAATTGATTCCATTACCGGAAATGAGGCGATAGCTGCGAATTTGGAACGCAATTATAAAATACTGGCCTCGGCCAGTGGCGTGGCTTTGAAACGATTTATAGCCGACGATCCCAGCGGTATTTCCAATCTGGCACTAAAGAAAATGAATGGATTACAGGTAGATGAAAACTACACCATCTACGACAATCATATCATCACAAAAGACCAGCGCGCTGTTTTATTATTTGTAATGCCGGAATATCCAGCAAATGAAACCGGAAAGAATGCGCTGCTCATAAGCGAACTCAATCAGCTTACAAGTCGTGTTCATCAGTTCAACCCCAATCTGGAAATGCTTTACTATGGCGGCACAGCCGTTGCCGCCGGTAATGCCGGCCGTTTAAAGACGGATACTATCGTTACACTAAGCATAACTTTATTGGCGTTACTGGCATTTATATGGTTTGCTTTTCGCCGTAAGCGGGTTCCTTTTATCATGTTGCTCCCACTGGTATTCGGAAGTTTGTTTGCACTGGCCATAATCGCAGTAACCAAAGGATCCATTTCCAGTATTGCATTGGCTTCGGGAAGTATTGTAATGGGCATTGCCATTAATTATTCGGTTCATTTCTACATCCATTTCCGCCATTGCCGGAGCAATACCGAAACCATAGGCGACCTGCTGATGCCATTAACGGTAGGCAGCATCACCACTGTAGGTTCATTTTTTAGTTTGATGCTGGTGAAATCGCAAGTGTTGAACGACTTCGGACTTTTTGCGGGCCTTTCGCTGCTTGGCGCCGCTTTTACCACCCTTATTATTCTACCGCATTTTTTACCCGATACCTCAACTGAAAGCGAGCACCCCACTCCACTCTGGATCGAGAAACTGGCCACTGCCGAATTTCCTAAAAGCGGATATGTGGTGGCCGTAATCGCTGTTATCACGATCTTCTTTCTTTTTCAAATCAAAAAGGTGCGTGTAGATGCTGACCTCAATAATTTGAATTACATGACCGCGGAAATGAAACGGGCAGAATTGGCGATTAACTCATTCGACAGCGATTCTGCAAAAACTGTTTTTATTGCCAGCACTGGTACTAGCCGGGAAGAAGCTTTGCAGCATGCCGAAGAACTGAATAGGATGCTTGAGGAAGCGCTCCATAAACAGCAGATACAACGACTATCTTCGGTAGTGAGTTTTATTCCATCTGAAAAGGAACAACAAGCAAAAATTGAACGATGGAGGCGCTATTGGACGGAAGCAAAAAAACAAAAATTGCTGCTGCAATTACATGAAGAAGGAGCAAAACTGGGGTTCAGGACTTCTGCATTTCAATCGTTCGAGCAATTGCTAAATAGAAATTATACAGTCGCCAACTTTGAAACCTTTACTCCTTTTCGAAGTGCATTTGCAGATGAGTATCTTATTGATGGTAAGAACTATAAGGCAATTATGACAGCCGTTCAAATTGAAAGGAAGAAGCGACCCCAGCTTTATGAACAAATTTCAAGATTAGAAGGAAACGTCATCCTGGATAAGCAAGTTATTACCAGCAGCCTGCTTACTGATGTTTACAACGACTTTAATTCCATTCTATTATATACCTCTGGTTTAGTGTTCATCGCATTGGTGTTAAGTTATGGCCGTTTTGAGTTGGCACTGATTACGTTCCTCCCAATGGTAATTTCCTGGATTTGGATACTCGGAATCATGGGCCTCACCGGTATGCACTTCAACCTCATCAATATCATACTTTCCACTTTCATTTTTGGCCTGGGCGATGACTTCGCCATCTTTATAACCGACGGCTTGCGGGAAAAGTACAAAAGCGGAAAAGATAATATTGCCGCGCACAAGGTTTCCATTTTTATTGCCGCAGTTACTACCATTTTGGGTTTAGGCGCACTGATTTTTGCCAAACATCCGGCACTGCATTCTATAGCTGTTATTTCTATCATCGGCATCGTTTGTGTGTTGTTCATTGGCCGAACCGTTCAGCCTTTTCTCTTTAATTACTATCTGCAACACCGGGCCGATCAAGGTTTGCCCCCTTATACTTTGCTGCGTTTCGTGGTAACCTTTATCACCTATTCGTGGTTTGTAATTGGTTCTTTGGTGGTAGGCATTGTTGGCTTTGTGCTTTTTCGTACAATGAACCTGCCCGGCATCAAACGGAGAAAGAGACACTATCATCGATTGATTCAGATTTGCGTAAAGATTACGGTTTATCTGCCTTACTATGTAAAGAAGAAGTATATCAACCGTGAGTTGATGGATTTTAGCAAACCCGCCATCATCATAGCCAACCATTCTTCTATTCTCGATATTCTAACAACGGTGATGCAACATCCTAAATTGATTCTATTGACCAACAAATGGGTGTACCACTCCCCTGTTTTTGGGCGGGTTGTGCAACTGGCCGACTATTACCCGGTGATGGAAGGCGCGGAACCGGCTACCGATAAGCTTCGTGATATTATGAACGACGGTTATTCCATCGTCATCTTCCCGGAAGGTACGCGGTCGGCCGATGGAAAAATCGGTCGATTCCATAAAGGAGCATTCTATTTGGCAGAAAAACTTCAGGCCGATATTGTTCCGCTATTGCTGCATGGACATCATGATGTGATCCCCAAGGGCGATTTCCACGTGTTCCCCGGTACGATGACCATGAAGTATCTCCCGCGAATAAAACCGAACGACGTGCAATATGGAAATGGTTATGCCGCACGCACCAAGGCCATTTCAACTTATTTTAAAAGTGAATTTGAGAAGTTAAAGCAAGAACTGGAAACTCCGGCATATTTTGAAGGAAGGCTGGTCAACAATTATATCTACAAAGGCCCGGTACTGGAATGGTACACCCGTCAGAAAATCAAGATCGAAAAACTCTATACCACTTATGATCGCATTCTACCCAAAAAGGGAACGATAGTTGACTTGGGCTGTGGATTCGGATATATGGCGTATATGTTGCATTACCTTTCTTCAGAACGCCGCTTGATTGGGGTAGATTATGATGAAGAGAAGATAGGAATGGCGAATCACAATTTTTCAAAAACAGAAGCTTTGAATTTTGTTCACGGAAGCATTGTAAACTTTAAATATGAAATGGCCGATGCTTTTGTAATAAACGATGTGTTGCACTATCTTACTTACGAAGAACAGGAATTGGTAATCACCAGATGTGTAGAACACCTGAACACTAATGGCGTTTTGGTGATTAAGGACGGCGATTGTGAGGATACAAAAGGCACGCAAATGACGCGGCTTTCAGAGTTCTTTTCTACTAATTTTGGGTTTAATCAAATGGCCCATGGCCAAATGTTTTTTACTTCAGAAAGCAGGTTGCGCGCCACAGCTGAAAAACTTAATCTTAGTATAGAACTTGTTGAAAAATCGACAGTATCTTCCAATACGATCTTTCTGCTACGGCGAAAAGAACAGCCGGTTTAGGAATTTTAGTTGCTAAATTGCCGCAATGAAAGAACTGGTTACACGATTAACCCAATTCCCTACGCAGTTTTTCCTGATTGTAATCGGACTCTTGATGTTTGTTCCTTTTTTGGGTTCAGGCCTGCTATTCGACTGGGATGAAATCAATTTTGCCGAAGCAGCACGCGAAATGCTCATTACTCATAATTATAGATTTGCCCAAATCAATTATCAACCCTTTTTCGAAAAACCGCCGTTCTTCATTTGGCTACAAGCCTTCAGTATGAGTCGCTTTGGGGTGAATGAATTTGCAGCACGGCTACCTAATGCCATTTGCGGTGTGCTCACCATGATTGCCGTTTTTAATGTGGGCAGAAAATATTTCAGCTCCAGATTAGGCGTTTTATGGGCACTTCTTTTTGCGTGCTCCTTTTTGCCGCAAATTTACTTTAAATCAGGCATTATCGATCCGGTATTCAACTACTTCATCTTCATCAGCATCATTTTCCTTTTTCATATATCCATTGCCGACGATTTTGCTTCCGCAAGGCTCAATCGTTCCAACCATCGCTGGTATCTCATAGCATCCGGATTAGCCGCCGGCTTGGCCATTCTTACAAAAGGACCGGTTGCGTTCGGGCTAATCGTACTTACAATCACCATTCTGTTAATCTGGAACAAAGGCCGTTTGAATTTCAGTTTAGCCGACTTCCTGCTTTGGTTGGCGGTGGTTTGCAGTGTGCTTGCAACATGGATCATTCCCGAATGGAAATTGCATGGCAGTACCTTCCTTTCTGAATTTCTGAAGTATCAGATGCGATTATTAACTACTGAAGATTCCGGTCATGGCGGTCCGTTTTATTATCACCTTCCTGTATTGTTTTGGGGGTGTTTCCCTGCGGCAGCGCTGGCGCTGGAATCATTTCGCCGCAACACCGATGATACTTTCTACCAACGTTCCTTTAAAAGATGGATGATAGTGTTATTTGCAGTGGTATTGCTGGTGTTTTCTGTGGTAAAGACTAAAATTATTCATTACTCCTCGCTTTGTTATTTCCCAATTACCTTTTTAGCGGCATATTATTTACATCATCTTCTGGAAGGACGCTGGCGGTGGACCTGGCGGCAAACGCTGGCATTGCTTCTTTCGGGTGGTTTGCTTTTTGTGGCTATGATGTTGCTACCAATTTTGGCATTGCGATGGGACATCATTGCCCCCTACCTACATGATGATTTTGCATTAGAAGCCATTAAAGGGCCGGTGTACTGGAACAAGGCTGAATGTATATACGGAGCAATTGCGCTGGCAGCTCTAATCGCCACAATTGTTTTAATGCATACCAAACATGTAAGAACGGGAACGTATTTGTTGATTATTATTTCAGGTTTAGCCACCAATGCAACGATTTCGCAATTCATGCCACGGATCAGTCGATATTCCCAAGGGCCGATGGTTGCTTTTTTGAAAGCGCACCGTACTGAAAATTGTCAAATCGAACCGGCAGGGTTTAAAAGCTATGCGCACTTATTTTATGGCGAAAGACAGCCGTTTTCCGACAAAAGGTATCAGGAACCCAATTTTGTAATTTATGGTCCGGTAGAAAAGCCGGTTTACTTTATTACTAAAGTGAATTTACTAGGCCGTATTAGTTTTTCAGAACGAGTGGAAGAACTTTACCGGAAAGATGGATACGTATTCCTGAAACGGAAGTATTGAACATAAAAAAAGCCCCATA